>DAIUCJ010000010.1:0-87351 GCA_036846225.1 Hylemonella sp. | reverse complement strand
ACAAACCTTGGAATAACGCGCTTCACGGTACTTGACTTCGAAGACGGTTACTCAGGCGCTCAGGTCGAACACCAGCACCTCGGCCTGGCGGCCCGCCTGCAGTTCGATGCGTTCTTCCTGCGCCAGCATCAGCGCATCGCCGGCCTGCAGCGGCTGGCCATTGACCGTGAGGGCGCCACGCGCCAGATGCACATAGGCCTTGCGCGCCGGATCCAGCGCCAGCGTGGCCGACTCGTCGCCATCGAAAAGGCCCGCGTACAGCCGTGCATCGGCATGGATCTTCACCGCATCGCCCTGCGGCTCGGCGGCGGCCACCAGGCACAACCGCCCCCGCTTGGCCGCTGCCGGAATGGTTTTCTGCTCGTAGCTGGGAGCGATGCCGCGCACGCTGGGCTCGATCCAGATCTGCAGAAAATGCGTCGTAGCCTGCGGCGCGTGGTTGAACTCGCTGTGCAGCACGCCGCGGCCGGCGCTCATGCGCTGCACGTCCCCCGGCGGGATGGCGCGGCCATGGCCCATGCTGTCGCGGTGCGCCAGTTCGCCGGCCAGCACGTAGCTGATGATCTCCATGTCGCGGTGCCCGTGCATGCCAAAGCCGGTGCCGGGCGCGATGCGGTCCTCGTTGATCACGCGCAGGTTGCCCCAGCCCATGAACTGCGGGTCGTAGTAGTCGGCGAAGGAAAAGCTGTGATAGGACTGCAGCCAGCCGTGGTCGGCATGGCCGCGGTCGCCGGATTTGCGCAGGGTCATCATGGCGTGTACTCCCGATCGAGCGGTGTCTCTGCACTGTAGGGCCGCACCCGGGCCGAACCCGCCAGCCCGGATTGACCGGACTATTCAATTTTTTTGAAATAAAATGACCTCATGATGCAAAGCGCCCGCGAGGTTCTGACGCCCGACGCCCTGGCTATGCTGGAAGCCATCGAGGCGGCCGGCAGCTTTGCGGCGGCCGCCCGCAAGCTGGGGCTGGTGCCCAGCGCGCTGAGCTACCGCGTGCGCCAGATCGAGGAGGCGCTGGACGTGCTGCTGTACGACCGCAGCACGCGCCAGGCGCGGCTGACGGCCGCCGGCGCCGAGCTGCTGCGCGAAGGCCGGCGGCTGCTGGCCGAAATCGACGCCGTGGCCAACCGCGTCAAGCGCGTGGCCACCGGCTGGGAGTCGCAACTGACCCTGGCCATCGACACCATCGTGGCCAAACCGGTGGTGCTGGAGCTGTGCGAGGCGTTTTTCGCGCTGGGCGCGCCCACGCGGCTGAAGCTGCGCGACGAGGCGTTGGCCGGCACGCTGGAGGCCGTCAGCAGCGGGCTGGCCGATCTGGCCATCGCCGGGGCACATGACAGCGGCACCGCCGCCGGCGTGCACAGCAAGCCGCTGGGGGCGGTGCCCTTCGTCTATGCCGTCGCGCCCCACCACCCGCTGGCCAGCGCCCCCGAACCATTGAGCGACGCGCAGCTGCAGGCGCACCGGGCCGTGGCCGTGGCCGACTCGGTGCAGCGCGGCCACAGCCTGACCTTCGGCCTGCTGGCCGGGCAGGACGTGTTCACCGTCGCCAGCATGCAGGACAAGCTGGCCGCGCAGCTGCGCGGCTTAGGCGGCGGCTTCGTGCCCGAGCATCTGGCCCGCCCCCACATCGAGGCCGGGCAGCTGGTGGTCAAGAAAACCGAACGCAGCCCGCGCGTGACCCGCGTCATCTACGCCTGGCGTGCCGGCCCACCGGCCCAGCAGGGCCGGGCTCTGCAGTGGTGGCTGCGGCAGCTGGAAAGCCCGACCACGCGCGCCGCGCTGCTGGGCAGCCGGCGCACACCCTGAGCTTTCTGTCGCCATGCCCCGTTACGTCGGCCGTTTCGCTCCCTCGCCCACCGGCGCGCTGCACGCCGGCTCGCTGGTGGCCGCGCTGGCCAGCTGGCTGGACGCGCGCGCCCATGGCGGGCGCTGGCTGGTGCGCATCGAGGACGTGGACGCACCGCGCTGCGTGCCCGGCGCGGACCGGCTGATCCTGCGGCAGCTGGCCGACTGCGGCCTGCTGCCCGATGAGCCGCCGCTGTACCAGTCCACCCGCGGCGCGCTGTACCAGCAGGCGCTGGACGATCTGGCCAGCCGCGGCCTGGCCTATCCCTGCGGCTGCAGCCGCAAGGCGATCGAATCCGAATGGCAGCGGCTGGGCCGCGTCAAGCCACGCCATGGCGAGCTCGTCTATCCCGGCACCTGCCGACCCGAGCGCGGCGGGCTGCAGGGTCGGGCAGCACGCGCCTGGCGGCTGCGGGTAGAGCCCGGCGTGGTGCACTGGAACGACCGGCGGCTGGGCCCGCAGTCGCAGGACGTGGCGGCCGAGGTGGGCGATTTCGTGCTGCGGCGCGCCGACGGCTGCTACGCCTACCAGCTCGCGGTGGTGGTGGACGACGGCGCGCAGGGCGTGACCCATATCGTGCGCGGCGAGGATCTGGCCGACAACACGGCCCGCCAGATCGTGCTGCAGCGGCAGCTGGGGCTGCCCACGCCGCAGTACCTGCACACGCCGCTGGTGCGCGACGCCCATGGCGAGAAGCTCAGCAAGCAGACCGGCGCGCAGCCGCTGGATACCGGCAACGCGCTGGCGGCGCTGGCTGCCGCAGCCGCCGTGCTGGAGCTGGACGTATCGGCCCCTACCGTTGGCGACTGGCTGGCGCAGGCCACGCAGCAGTGGGCCGCACGCTGGGCGCGCCCGGCCATGGCTGCCTCCGACTCCCCGGCCTGATCCGTCACGCTTGCCCACAGCCGCCGCCAGAGGGGGCTGGCTGGCAGGTCGATAGAATTCTCCGGTGAACAGCCCCTCCGACTCCCGCCTGCCAGACGCCGCGCCCGCTGCGGATGCGGCAGCCGCCCCCAAAGACCGGCGCCGCCTGCCGCCGCCGGACGTGCCCTTTCCCAAGACCATCAGGAGCTACGTGCGGCGGGCCGGCCGCACCACCACCGGCCAGGCCAAGGCCCTGCAGGAGCTGGGGCCGCGCTATCTGCTTCCCTACCGGCCGGAGCCGCTGGACGTGGCCGCCGCCTTCGGCCCGGATGCCGCCATGCGGCCGCTGATCCTGGAAATCGGCTTCGGCATGGGAGAGGCCACCGCGCACATCGCCGCGCTGATGCCGGACAAAAACTTTCTGGGCTGCGAGGTGCACGAGCCCGGCGTGGGCGCGCTGCTCAAGCGCATCGGCGAGCGCGGGCTGGGCAATGTGCGCATCATCCAGCACGATGCGGTGGAGGTCATCGACCGCATGCTGCCCGAAGGCAGCCTCAATGGCGTGCACATCTTCTTTCCCGACCCCTGGCACAAGACCAAGCACCACAAGCGCCGCCTGATCCAGCCGCCGCTGGTGGCCCAGCTGGCCGCGCGCCTCAAGCCCGGCGGCTACCTGCACTGCGCCACCGACTGGCAGCCCTACGCCGAGCAGATGCTGCAGGTGCTCAGCGCCGAGCCGCGCCTGCGCAACACCGCCGACGGCTACGCCCCGCGCCCCGACTACCGGCCGCCGACCAAGTTCGAGCAGCGCGGCCTGCGGCTGGGCCATGGGGTGTGGGATCTGGTGTTCGTGCGGGTCTGAAGCCCGCGCCGTGCCGCCGGTCTGCAGATCCCTGCCCGATGAGCCGTCCGCCCCATGCCCATCGCCCGGCCATGCGCGCCGGCGTCAGCGCCAGCTGCGTGGCGCTGCCACACGGGCCCTGGCCGCTGGTGCTGGACTTCCTGGCCGAGCGGCTGCCGCGCATCAGCCGCGCCGAATGGCAGCAGCGCATGGCGCGCGGCGAGGTGCTGGCCGCAGACGGCGCGCCGCTGCCGCCGCAGGCGCCCTATCGCGGCGGCACCCGGGTGTACTACTACCGCAGCCTGCCCGATGAGCCGCCGATTCCGTTCGAGGAGGACATCCTCTACCAGGACGCGCACCTGCTGGTGGCCGACAAGCCGCATTTCCTGCCGGTGACGCCGGGCGGGCGCTTCGTGCAGCAAACGCTGCTGACGCGGCTGAAACAGCGCACCGGCATCGAGACGCTGACCCCGATCCACCGCATCGACCGCGAAACCGCCGGTCTGGTGCTCTTTGCCGTGCGCGCGCAGGACCGCGGCGCCTACCAGGCGCTGTTTCGCACGCGGCAGGTGCACAAGCTGTACGAGGCCATCGCGCCGCTGTGCCCCGAGCGGCCGCTGCCGGCGGTCTATCGCAGCCGCATCGAGGCCGATACCCGCTTTTTCCGCCAGCGCGAGGTGCCGGGCAAACCCAACAGCGAAACCCGCATCACGCTGCTGGCCGCAGACGGGGCGCGCGGTCTGTACCAGCTGGAGCCGGTGACCGGCCGCACCCACCAGCTGCGCGTGCACATGGCCGCGCTGGGCCGCCCGATCGAGGGCGACCGCTTCTATCCGGTCGTCACGCATGGCCCCGGCGAAGACGGCAACGACTACAGCCAGCCGCTGCAGCTGCTGGCCCGCGCGATCGCCTTCACCGATCCGCTCACGGGCCAGCACCGCGCCTACCGCAGCCGGCGCCGGCTGCTGTGGCCGCAGCCGGCCTGACCCGCCACCCCGCTCCGGGCAGGCACCCTGCGCCGTCCTATACTGGCCGCCAGAGCCCGCGCAACGCCGCTGCGGCAGGAAAAGGCCATGTCGCGTACTGTCCATGTCTGCGGGATCGGCATGATCCCCTTCACCAAACCCGGGGCCCATCGCCCCTACCCCGAAATGGCCGCCGCGGCCGCCCGCGCCGCGCTGGCCGATGCCGGCCTGGACTATGGACAGATCCAGCAGGCTTATGTGGGCTACGTCTATGGGGACTCCACCGCCGGCCAGCGCGCGCTGTACGAGGTGGGCTTGAGCGGCCTGCCCATCGTCAATGTCAACAACAACTGCGCCACCGGCTCGACGGCGCTGTATCTGGCGCGCCAGGCCGTCGCGCACGGCGCGGCCGACTGCGTGCTGGCGCTGGGCTTCGAGGAAATGCGCCCGGGCGCGCTGGGCACGGTGTACACCGATCGGCCCTCGCCCTTCGACCGCTACGACCAGGTCACCGACGAGCTGGTCGGCCACGCCGAAATCCCGCTGGCGCTGCGCTACTTCGGCGGCGCCGGCCTGGCCCACATGCAGCAGCACGGCACCAAGCTCGAGACGTTCGCGCAGATCCGCGCCAAGGCCAGCCGCCATGCGGCGCGCAACCCGATGGCGCTGCTGCGGCAGGAACTCACGACCGAAGATGTGCTGGCCGCGCCCATGCTGTGGCCTGGTGTGATGACGCGGCTGATGGCCTGCCCGCCCACCTGCGGCGCGGCGGCGGCCATCGTCTGCAGCGACGACTACGCCGGCCGCCACGGCCTGGACCGCACGGTGCGCATCCGCGCCCAGGCCATGACCACCGACACGGCGCGCACTTTCGAGGCGCGCGACATGCGCGAAGTCGTCGGCTACTCGATGGCCCGCGAAGCCGCCCGCCAGGTCTATGAGCAGGCCGGCGTCGGCCCCCAGGAGCTGGACGTCGTGGAACTGCACGACTGCTTCGCCCACAACGAGCTCATCAGCTACGAGGCGCTGGGGCTGTGCCCCGAAGGCGGCGCCGAGCGGTTCGTGCAAGACGGCGACAACACCTACGGCGGCCGCTGCGTCACCAACCCCTCGGGCGGGCTGCTGAGCAAGGGCCACCCGCTGGGCGCCACGGGGCTGGCGCAGTGCGTGGAACTGGTGCAGCAGCTGCGCGGTCAGGCCGGTGCGCGGCAGGTGCCCGGCGCGCGGCTGGCGCTGCAGCACAACCTGGGGCTGGGCGGGGCCTGTGTGGTCACGCTGTACGAACGCGCGGGCGCAGCATGAGCGACGACACCGACACACTCACGCGCCACCTCCTCATCCGCGGCCGCGTGCAGGGCGTGGGCTACCGCGCCGCGATGGTGCGCGAGGCGCAGCGCCTCGGCGTGAGCGGCTGGGTGCGCAACCGCGCCGATGGGTCGGTGCAAGCCTTCGTAGCCGGCCCGCCGCAGGCGGTGCAGACCCTCATCGCCTGGGCCCGCCGGGGGCCGGCGCTCGCCCGGGTGGATGCGGTGCAGGTCGAAGCGGCGCAGCTGCCTGCGGCCGCAGACGACCTGTGCAGCGGCTTCGTGCAGCGGCCGACGGTGTGAGGCATTCAGACCGACAGCTCGCCCTGGCCGACGCGGCGCATCAGATCGACCACGCCCTGGGCGCCGGTCTTGCGCAGCACGCGGGCGCGGTGGACCTCCACCGTGCGCGGGCTGATGCCCAGGCGCTCGGCGATGTGGCGGTTGTGCAGCCCCTGCACCAGCAGGGCCATGACCTCGCGCTCCCGCTCGGTCAGGGCATTGTGAGCCGCAGCAGGCAGCGGTGCGGCCGCCCCCCGCGCCAGCGCGCGCTCCACGGCCGCCACCAGCTGTTCGCCGTCGAACGGTTTTTCGATGAAATCGACCGCCTGGGCCAAAAAAGCCTGCCGGGCGGCGGCCACGTCGCCATGGGCGGTGATCACCACCACCGGCAGCGCGGGAGCGCGCTCGCGCAGCACCTGCTGCAGCTGCAGCCCGCTCATGCCGGGCATGCGGATGTCGGCGACCACGCAGCCGCTCCACTGCGGCTGCAGCGCGGCCAGGAAGTCCTCGGCGCTGGCAAAGTGCAGCGTGGCATAGCCGCGCAGACTAAGCAGCAGCGCCAGCGAGTCGCGCACCGAGGGGTCGTCGTCAACGATGTAGATCGTGCGGGTGCTCATGCACGGCTCCTGCAGGTTCGGTTTCACCAAGCGCTAGCGTAAAGCAAAAATGCCCCCCGGCCCCCGCCACGGCCCACAGCCGCCCGCCATGCGCCTGCACGATGGCGCGCGAAATGCCCAGGCCGATGCCCATGCCGCCCGGCTTGTCCGAGCCGCTGCCGTCGAACAGCGTGGCCAGGCGCGCCGGCTCGATGCCGGCGCCGCTGTCGAGCACCTCCACCCGCAGGCAGGCCGCCTCGGCCGTCACCCGCAGCCGCACCTGCCGCGGGGGCCGGCCCTGCGCGGCCGCGTAGATGGCGTTGTCCAGCAAGTTGCGCAGCACCACGCCGATCTGCACCTCGTCCATCCACACCATGGGCAGCTGCGCCGGCACGCTGGCGTCCAGCTCCACGCCCTGGCGCGCAGCTTGTGGCTGGTGCTCGGCCACGAGCTGCTCGATCAGCGGCGCCAGCGGCGCCGGGCGCAGCTGCACCGCTCCGCTGCGGAAAAAGTCGCGCAGCCGCTTGACCACCTCGGCCGCGCGCGTGGCGTTGCGCACGATGTGCCGCGTCACTTCGTTGAGCCGCTCGCTGCCGCCGCCGGCCTGGGTGGCCAGCAGCTGGCAGGCCTGCGCATAGTTGTTCAGCGCCGTCAGCGGCTGGCCGAGTTCATGCGCCAGCGCCGCGGCCATCTGGCCGGCTGTGGCCAGGCGCAGGCTCTCGCGCAAGGCCGCGGCGGTGCGCGCCTTCTCATCGACGAGCACGCCTACCAGCAGGCCGGTGAGCGTGATCGTGGCCATCAGCGCCTGCAGCTCGAACACCGTCAGATCCGGCGGCCCCAGCGCCTGCACCGTGGCGATCAGCCCCAGCTGCGTCAGGCCTGCGGCCAGCACCGCCCCGAGCACCCCGCCGACTGCGGCAGCCAGCACCGCGGGAATGAAGAGCACGTAGAAATAGGGCTGAAACACCCCGCCGCGCCAGCCCAGCACCAGCCACAGCAAGGCGGCGATCAGGCCGGACAGCGCCAGCACGCGGGGCTGGCGCAGGGCACGTCCCAGCCGCTGGCGCGCGCTCCTGTCGATGAGCTGCAGCAGCACCGGCAGCGTGACCAGCGCGCCGACGAAATCGCCGATCCAGTAGCGCGCCACGGCCTCGGCGATCAGGTCCTGCGGCCACGGCTGCGGCAGCAGCTGGCCGCCCACGTAGGCCACGGCGCACAGCAGCGAGCCGCCGGCGGCCACCGCCACGAACAGCGCCAGCTGCCGCAGGCTCTGCAGCTGCGGCAGCGGGCCGAGCAGGCGCGCCAGCAGGTGTGCGATGCCGGCGTAGAGCGCGCCTTGCACGACCACCACCGCCAGCCAGCCCAGTGGCTGCTGCGGCCAGCCGCGCACCAGCAGCTCGGCCAGCACCAGACCGACCCAGACCCACGGCAGCCGCCGCGGCCGCCCCAGCAGCCAGGCGATGGCCAGCGCCGGCTGCGGATTCCAGGGCGTGATGTTGTAGCCGTGCAGCGGCCGGATGTAGCTGACCCAGTCCAGCAGCACGTACAGCAGCAGGTAGCCGCCCACCACGGCCCAGCCGGGCAGCGGGCGGGGCTCGGGCGGCAGGGAAGCGGGGGCGGCGGTCATGGCCCCGCATTGTCCACGGCGGCAGGCCGCGGCGCGAAGGAGCGTCAGGCCAGCCGGGTCGGCATCACATGGACCCAGTCGCAGTCCAGCCACACGCGCAGCGGCTGGCCGGGCTGCAGCGCCTGGCGCAGCGGGCCGGAGCGCATCAGCCGCAGCTCCACGCCCGGCAGCCCATCGATGCCGGCGGTGGCCATCGTCGTCTCGCCCAGGTTGCGCACGGTGCGCACGGTGGTGGCCAGGGCGCTCTCGCAGGAGCTGGACGCATAGCTGCCGGCGGCGCGCTCGCTGTCCAGGTGCAGGCCGTCGCCCTGCACCACCCAGGTGACGCGCTGACCTGCGGGAATCTTGCCCTTGTCGCGCACGCGCAGCTTCAGCGGCGCGGGCGAGCCGTCCGGCAGATGCCACTGCAGCCAACCGGCGCCGGCGGCACGGTCGGCGTCATCCAGCGGCCCCAGCCACACGCCCTGAAAGCGGTTCTGCACGCCCACCAGGTCGGCCACGCGCGCGTTGCGCGGGCTGCGGTAGATGTGCGCCGGCGTGCCGCTTTGCAGCACCTGGCCCTGGTCCATCACCACCAGCCGGTCGGCCAGGTGGCGCGCCTCGATCAGGTCGTGCGTGACGAGGATGATCGGGATCGCCAGATCCTTGCGCAAGTCCGCCAGCAGATCGTAGAGGCCCTGGCGGTTCATCTGATCGACCGCCGAGAACGGCTCGTCCAGCAGGAGCAGGCGGGGCTGGCGCGCGAGCGCGCGCGCCACCGCCACGCGCTGCTGCTGGCCGCCGGACAGGCTGGCCGGGCGGCGCAGCATCTGCTGGGGCGTCAGGCGCACGTGCTCCAGCCAACGCATCGCTTCGGCCTGGCGCTGCACACGCGGCAAGTGCAGCAGCGCCAGGGCCACGTTGTCCAGCGCCGACAGATGCGGCATCAGCGCGTAGTTCTGAAACACCAGACCGACGTGGCGCCGCTGCGGCGGCACGAACACGCCGGCCTGCGTATCCACCCAGACCGCGTCGCCGACGCGGATCACGCCGCTTTGCGGGCGCATCAGCCCGGCCAGGCAGCGCAGCAGCGAGGTCTTGCCCGCGCCCGAAGGGCCCACCAGCGCCAGCAGTTCGCCGGGCTGGCACTGCAGCGTGCCGTGCAGCGGCATCGGCTGGTTCTGCGCGATCTCGACGTGCAAGGCGCCTGCCATCGTCACTCCTTGCGTTCAGCGTCGGATGGTGCGCGCGGCGGCGAAGAACGACGCCGCCACCGCCACCATCGACAGCACCAGCAGCAGCAGCGCCATGCGGTCGGCCGCCTGCAGATCGAACGCCTGCACGCGGTCGTAGATGCTGATGGCGATCGTCTTGGTCTCGCCCGGAATGTTGCCGCCGACCATCAGCACGACGCCGAACTCGCCCAGCGTATGCACGAAGGTCAGCACCGCGGCCGACAGGATGCCCGGCCAGGCCAGCGGCAACTCCACCCGCCACAGCGTCTGCCAGCGCGACAGGCCGTGCACCGCGGCGGCCTCCGTCAGATTGGCCGGAATCGCCTCGAACGCGCGCTGGATGGGCTGCACCATGAACGGCACGTTGAACACCACCGAGGCGATCAGCAGCCCCAGAAAGTTGAACGTCAAGCGCAGGTCGAAATGCTCCAGCATCCAGGCTCCGACCGGCGAGGCCGCTCCCAGCGAGACCAGCAGGTAGTAGCCCAGTACCGTGGGCGGCAGCACCAGCGGCAGCACCACGGTGGCTTCCACCAGCGATTTGCCGGCGAAGCTGGCGCGCGCCAGCCAGCGCCCCATCCACAGGCCCAGCGGCAGCAGCACCAGCAGGGTCGCCGCCGCCAGCTCCAGCGACAGCGCCAGCGCCATCCAGTCCAAGGCTCACTCCTTCGGCATGGCAAAGCCGTAGCGCACCATGATGGCCTGCGCCTCCGGCGTGCTCAGAAACGCGTAGAACTGGCGGGCCGCTTCGGGCGCATCCTTCATCAGCACCATGCGCTGCGCCAGCGGCTGGTGCCAGGATTCGGGAATCAGCGCGAAATCGCCCAGCGCGGCCACCTGCGGCGCCTTGGCCAGCGACAGCGCGATGATGCCCCCCTCGGTGGAGCCGGAGGTGGCGAACTGCGCGGTCTGCGCGATGTTCTCGCCATAGACGAGCTTGGGCTCGATGGCCTCCCAGATGCCGACGTGCTGCAGCGCCTCCTTGGCGCGCTTGCCATAGGGGGCGTGGTCGGGCGCGGCGATCGCGAACTTACGCAGCCGCCCGTCTTTCAGCGCCGCGGCCAGGTCTTTCAGCTCCCCATCGGCCTTCAGGCGCGAACCCTTGGGCACGATGATGCCGATGCGGCCGTAGGCGTAGAGCCGACCGCGGTCCAGCGTCTTGCCGGCCTCGGCGAGCTTGAAGACGAAGTCTTCGTCGGCCGACATGAACAGATGGAACGGCGCGCCCTGCAGGATCTGCGAGTAGAAGGTGCCCGAGGAGCCGAACACCAGCCGCAGCTTGTGGCCGCTGCGCTGCTCGAACAGCCTGGCCACTTCCTCCACCGCGAACTTGAGGTCGGCAGCCGCCGCCACGGTAGGCGGCGCGCCGGCAGACGATTGGGCATGGGCGGCCGCCACCCCCCCCCAACCCATGGCCGACATCAGCATGGCCACGACCAGACGCCGGGCTCGGGACATATGTTTCATCAATGAACCTCGTCGAAGTAATGCGCAAAACAGCATGGAAGCAAAGCGGATCAATATCTACATGTTTTGATATCTATATTTTTTGATATCGTATCATAAAGATAACGAGATCTGCCCTCTCCGGCCACCGATGGCCGTGCATGCACCATGAAAACCACCCTGCTGGCTTCACCGCTGGAGCAGAAAACCCGTTTCCGCATCCAGATCAAGCACGCCGTGGCCATAGGCCCGGGCAAAGCCGACGTGCTGCAATGCATAGCCGAGACCGGCTCGATCGCCGAGGCCGGCCGGCGGCTGGGCATGAGCTACCAGACCGTCTGGTCGCTGGTGCGCTCGATGAACCGGGATTTCGTCGGACCGCTGGTGAGCAAGCAGCGCGGCGGCGCGGCCGGCGGCGGCGCGGCGCTGACGCCACTGGGCGAGCAGGTGCTGGCGCTGTACCGTGACATCGAGGCGCGGGCCCAGGCCGCGGTGGCCCCCCAGATCGAACAGCTGCTGCAGCTGATCCGCACCGAGCCGGATACCACAGGCCCGCAGGCTGGTTGAGCCCCAGGCTGCGGCACAGGCCGGCGCTGCGCGGCCCCGCGCCTCAGCGAAACAGGCGCTGCGGCACCCACCACAGGTACAGCACCATCCCCAGCAGTTCCACCAGCGACTGCACCACGATGACCACGGCGGCCACCTCCCAGCCTGCCGGCAGCGCCAGCGCGAATGGCAGCACCACGAAGGAGTTGCGCGTGCCCAGGCTGAAGGCCAGCGTGCGCCCCTGCGGCGGCGGCAGCCGGTACCACCGCGCCAGCCCCCACGCAAGCGCGGCCGCCAGCAGCAGGTACAGCACGAACAGCGGCACCACCTGCGGCAGCACGGCCAGCGCCGACTGCACCGCGGCGAACTGGGAGGCCGCGATCAGCAGCACCACGACAGCCAGCAAGGGCACCGGCGCCAGCGCCAGGGCCTCGCGCCAGCGTTCGCGCGCAGCGCGCTGCTCGATCCAGCGCTCGCTCAGCGCGGCCGCCAGCAGCGGCAGCCCCACCACGGCCACGGCCGGCGCCAGCTCCAGCGCCTGCCAGTCGAGCGCCGCAGCGCCGTCCAGCAGCAGCCACAGGTACAACGGCAGCAACAGCAATTGCAGCAGCAGCACCAGCGGGGCCAGCGCGATGGCGCGCGCCACGTCGCCGCGCCCGAGCTGGGTGAAGGTGATGAACCAGTCGGTGCAGGGCACCAGCAGCACCAGCAGCACGCCCAAGCGCAGGGGGACATCGGCCGGCAGCAGCAGCGCCACCAGTGCCGCGCACAGCAGCGGCACCGCGATGAAGTTGCCCACCAGGGCGGCGGCAAGGAAGCGCCGGTCGCGGAAGGCATCGACCAGATGCAGCAGAGGCACCTGCACAAAGGTGGCGTACAGCAGCAGCGCCAGCACCGGCCACAGCAGCTGCCCGAGGAGCGGCGCCCAGTGCGGCGCCGCATGGCCCAGCCACAGGCCCAGCGCAATCGCGGCGAGATAGATCCAGACCTGCTGGCGTTCGAGCTGGGCACGCATCACGGTACCGTCCGAAGGCAAGCGCCGAGTATCCCCGAACGACCCGCCCCTGCCCCCGGCCGGGGGAAAAGGCCGGCTGCGCGTTCAGGGCTTGCTCAGGACGCCAACTGCGCGGCCAGCAGGCTGGCCACATGGACGGCCTGGCGCTGGGCGCCGTCGGCGATCTGGTGGCGGCAGCTGGTGCCGTCGGCCACGACGAGAGCCTCGGGCCTGGCGCGCACCGCCGGCAGCAGCGACAGCTCGGCCATCTGCATCGACACGTCGTAGTGGGCCGCTTCATAGCCGAAAGCCCCGGCCATGCCGCAGCAGCTGGACTCGATCAGTTCCGGCTTGGCCCCGGGCAACCAGGACAGCACCTGCAGCAGCGGCGAGACGGCGTCGAAAGCCTTCTGGTGGCAGTGGCCGTGCACCAGCAGCGGCTGCTGCAGCGGCCGCAGCTGGCGTTTGAGCGCCTCCAGCCGGCCCGCGCGCTCCTCGCGCGCGAGAAACTCCTCGAACAGCAGCGCTTGGGCCGCCACGGTGCGCGCGGCTGCGCCCAGCCCCAGCACCAGCAGCTCGTCGCGCAGCGTCAGCAGACAGGACGGCTCCAGCCCGACGATGGGGATGCCGCGCTCGGCCAGGGGCAGCAGGGCATCGAGCAGCTCGCGCGCGCGTGCGCGGGCCTGCTCCACCATGCCCACCGACAGGTAGGTGCGCCCGCAGCACAGGTGGCGGCCGTCTGCTCCTGTTTTCGTAGCTACATGCACTGTGTAGCCGGCGGCCTGCAGCACTTTCAGGGCCGAAGCAGCGTTGCCGGCCTCGAAGTAGCCGTTGAAGGTATCGACGAACAGCACCACCGGCCGCTCGGCCGCCAGTAGCTGCTCGCGCGTGGCATCGGGGCGCGGGGTGTTGAAGAAATGCGCGCGCTGCCACTGCGGCAGGCGGCGCCGGGCGGAAAAGCCGAACAGCTTTTCGCTGAGAAGTGCCATCAGCGGCAGCCTGTCGCGCAGGTTCAGCAGGGGCGCCAGGCGTGCCGCCCAGTGCGCGTAGTCGGGCAGCTGGCCGACCAGCCGGTCTTTCAGCGTGTGACCGTGGCGGGCCTTGTCGTGCTGCAGGAATTCGATCTTCAGCCGCGCCATGTCGATGCCGGTGGGGCAGTCGCGCTTGCAGCCCTTGCAGCTGACGCACAGCTCGAAGGCGGCGCGCACCGGCTCGCTGCTGAGCGCATCCTCGCCGCGCAGCCCCTCGATCTGACCCGACAGCGCCAGCCGCAGCGTGTTGGCCCGTCCGCGCGTGAGGTGCTGCTCATCACGCGTGACGCGGTAGCTCGGGCACATGGTGCCGGCGTCGAACTTGCGGCAATGGCCGTTGTTGTTGCACATCTCCACGTGCATGGCCAGGCCCTGCGCCGGATCGCCGCCGGTGCCGGGCTCGGTGGTCTGCTCGGTCACCGGGTCGTTCTGCACATCCCAGGCGCTCCAGTCCAGCACCGGCCGGATGGGCACGATGCGCTGCTTGTGCCCGGGCGGATAGCGCATCAGCGTGGTGTCGTCCATGCGCGGCGGATCGACGATGCGCCGCGGACTCAGCAGCCCCTGCGGATCGACATGCTGCTTGATCCGGGCAAACGCATCGCTCAGGCGCGGCCCGAACTGCCAGGCGATCCATTCGCCGCGGCACAGGCCGTCGCCATGCTCGCCGCTGAAAGCGCCTTTGTAGCGGCGCACCAGCTCGGCGGCTTCCTCGGCGATGGCGCGCATCTTCTGCGCCCCGTCGCGGCGCATGTCCAGAATGGGCCGCACGTGCAGCGTGCCCACCGAGGCATGGGCGTACCAGGTGCCGCGCGTGCCATGGCGCGCGAACACCTGCGTCAGCGCCTCGGTGTACTCGGCCAGATGCGGCAGCGGCACCGCGCAGTCTTCGATGAAGCTGACCGGCTTGCCGTCGCCGCGCAGGCTCATCATGATGTTGAGACCGGCTTTGCGCACCTCCCACAGGTTTTTCTGCGCGGCCTCGTCGGTCATCTCGACCACGCTGCCAGGCAGACCGAGCTCGCCCATCAGTTCCACCAGCTCGCGCAGCTTGCCCGTCAGCGCCGCCTTGTCGCTGCCGGCGAACTCCACCAGCAGCAGCGCCTCGGGCTGGCCGCCGCGGATGGCCGGCGCCAGCGCGGTGCGGATGGTGGGCGCGAAAGCCGGGTTCTGCAGCGCGAGCTCGATCATCGTGCGGTCCACCAGCTCCACCGCCGTCAGCGCCCCGCCCTGCATGCCCTGCCCCAGCCTGACGATGTGCTGGGTGCAGTCCATGGCCTGGTAGAAGGTGGGGAAGTTCACCACGCCCAGCACCCGGGCGCGCGGCAGCTCGCTCAGGCGCAGGCACAGCGAGCGCGTCAGCGCCAGCGTGCCCTCGCTGCCGACCAGCAGATGCGCCAGATTGACCGAGCCATCGCTGGTGTAAGGCTTTTCGCTCTGGTTGTGGAAGATGTCCAGGTTGTAGCCGGCCACGCGGCGCAGCACCTTGGGCCAGCGCGCCTCGATCTCGTCGCGGTGCAGCGCGGCCAGCCCGCGCACGAAGTCGCCTATGGCCTTGGCGCGGCCGGATGCGCGGTCGTAGCGGCCGAAATCCAGCAGCTCGCCGTCGGCCAGCCAGGCCTGCATGCCCAGCACGTTGTGCACCATGTTGCCGTAGGCAATCGAGCGACTGCCGCAGGAGTTGTTGCCGGCCATGCCGCCCAGCGTGGCCTGCGCGCCGGTGGACACATCGACCGGGTACCACAGGCCATGCTTCTTCAGCGCGGCGTTCAGATGGTCCAGCACCAGCCCCGGCTCCACCCGCGCGGTGCGCTGCTCGACATCGACGTCGAGGATGGCGCGCATGTGCTTGCTGTGGTCGATGACCAGCCCGGCACCGATGGTCTGGCCGCACTGGCTGGTGCCGCCGCCGCGCGGCACGATGGGCACCCCCAGATCGCGGCAGATGTCCAGCGCCAGGCGCACGTCGGCCGCGCTGCGCGGCACGAACACGCCCACCGGCATGATCTGGTAAATCGAAGCATCGGTGGCATAGCGGCCGCGGTCGGCGGCGGAAAAAAGCACTTCGCCCTGGGTTTCGGCGCGCAAACGCGCGGCCAGCCGGGCCGCGACTTCGTTGCTCAGGCGCGCCACCGTCTCGTAGGTGGCTGCGGGCGTGGCGGTCTGCAAAGGCAGGGGAGCGTTCATGTCAGCCCTTCTTGGCGGGGATGGAAGCAGCCTGGGCCGCGCGCAGCTGCTCCAGCACCACGTCGCGCTTGTGGCCCAGGTGCGCCACGAGCACCGCGCGCAGGGCGGCTGCGTCGCGCTGCTGCAGCGCCTGCAGCATGCGGTCGTGCTCGGCCATGGCCCGCGCCCACTTTTCGCCATCCTGGTTGGAGCGAAAGCGCAGCGCCTGCAGCCGGGCGTTGATCTGCCGGTAGGTGGCGCTGAGCACGGGGTTGCGGGCCGCCGCGTTGATGGCCTGGTGGATCGCGGCATTGAGTCGGTAGTAGGCCGACAAATCGCGCCGGGCGTAGGCGGCCTTCATCTCGTAATGCTGCGCCTCGATCTCACGCAGCTCCTCATCGGTCACGCGCTGCGCGGCCAGCTCGCCCGACAGCCCTTCCAGCCCGGCCATGACCTCGAAGGTGTGGCGGATGTCATCCTCGCCCAGCTGCACCGCGTAGGCGCCGCGGTTGGGCAGCAGGTCCACCAGCCCCTCGGCCGCCAGCGTCTTGATGGCTTCGCGCAGCGGGGTGCGCGAGACGCGCAGCTGCTCGCACAGCGCGCGCTCGTTGAGCTTGGCCCCGGGGGCGATCTGCCCTTCGACCAGCATCTGGCGCAGGCGCTGGGCCACCTGGCCGTGCAGCACCGCGCCGGACATGCTCAGGATCTCGGCCATGATTTGTATTCAAAATGAAGCGATTTTTCTGCGGATTTTAGGCTAAATCCGGTTGACAAAGAAATTTTGTATGCAAAAAATCCGCGCAAACCATCACCTACCCCGACCATGCTGACCACCGACTTCCACCCCAGCGGCCGCCACTTCCTGCAGATCCCGGGCCCCTCGCCCGTGCCGGAGCGGGTGCTGCGCGCCATGAGCCTGCCCACCATCGACCACCGCGGCCCCGAATTCGGCGCGCTGGGCCGCAAGGTGCTGGCCGACATGCAGAAGATCTTCCAGACCCGGCACCCGGTCATCATCTACCCGGCCTCGGGCACCGGCGCCTGGGAGGCCGCGCTGTCGAACACCCTGAGCCCCGGCGACCACGTGCTGATGTACGAAACCGGGCACTTCGCCTTCCTGTGGAACCGGCTGGCCACCCGCCTGGGCCTGAAAACCGAGGTGCTGGCGCTGCCGGGCACCGAGCACGGCGTGCCGGCGAGTTGGCGCCGCGGCGTGCCGGCCGAGCTGATCGAGCAGCGCCTGAAAGCCGACAGCGGCCATGCCATCAAGGCCGTGTGCGTGGTGCACAACGAGACTTCCACCGGCGTGACCAGCGACATCGCCGCCGTGCGCCGCGCCATCGACGCGGCCCGCCACCCGGCCCTGCTGCTGGTGGACACCATCTCGGGCCTGGCCGGCGCCGACTACCGGCATGACGAGTGGGGCGTGGATGTCTCCATCAGCGGCTCGCAAAAAGGCCTGATGCTGCCGCCGGGCATGAGCTTCAACGCCCTGTCGCCCAAGGCCATCGAGGCCAGCAAGACGGCCCGGCTGCCGCGCAGCTTCTGGGCCTGGGACGAGATCATCGAGATGAACAAGACCGGCTACTGGCCTTACACGCCCAACACCAACCTGATGTACGGCCTGTCCGAAGCGGCCGACATGATCCTGGGCCAGGGGCTCGACGCCGTATTCGCCCGCCACCGACGCTGGGCCGAGGGCGTGCGCGCGGCCGTGCGGGCCTGGGGGCTGCCCATCCAGTGCGCCGATGAGAAGGTCTATTCGCCCATCCTGACCGGCGTGATGATGCCCGAAGGGGTGGACGCCGATGCGGTGCGCAAGCTCATCTACGAGCGCTTCGACTGCTCGCTGGGCACCGGCCTGGGCAAAGTCAAGGGACGCATGTTCCGCATCGGCCATCTGGGCGACACCAACGACCTGACGCTGATCGGCACCGTGGCCGCCTGCGAGATGGGCCTGAAGCTCGCCGGCGTCAAGCTCGCCGGCTCGGGCGTGCAGGCCATCATGGACTACTACGCTGGCCACCCGGCGGCGCTGCCGCAGCGGCTGGCGGCCTGAGCCCCGCGCCGCCCCCTGCCCCGGCACACCTGCATACACACAACGACCCGAGGAGAGCAAGCAATGAAACGCAGAACCTTCGTGACGGCCACGGCCGCCACCGCGGCCACGCTGGCCGCGCCGATGATCAAGGCCCAGACCCTGCCCGGCGGGCCGGTGCGCATCGTCGTGGGCTTTGCCCCCGGCGGCGGCACCGATGCGCTGGCCCGCATCGTCGGCCAGAAACTGCAGGCCATGTGGAACCTGTCGGTGGTGGTGGAAAACAAGGCCGGCGCCTCCGGCGTCATCGCCGCCGAACTGGTTTCCAAGGCCGCACCCGATGGCAACACGCTGCTGATGGCGCACATCAACAGCCATGCGCTGGCTCCGGGCCTGATGCCTAAGCTCGGCTACAGCGTGGAGCGTGATTTCACGCCGTTGTGCCTGGTCGGCGTCACGCCCAACCTGCTGATCGCCAACAACGACCTGCCCGCCCGCACCGTGGCCGACGTGGTGGCGCACTGCAAGGCCCAGCCGGGCAAGGTGAGCTTCGGCTCGGCCGGTCAGGGCTCGGCCCAGCACCTGGCGATGGAGTCGTTCAAGCTGGCCGCCGGCGTGCAGGCGCTGCATGTGCCCTACAAAGGCTCGGGGCCGATGCTGGTCGATCTGATCGGCGGGCAGATCCACTATTCCTTCGACACGATGACGGCCGCCACCCCGCACGTCAAGGCCGGCAAGGTACGCGCCATCGCCCAGACCCGCGCCAAGCGCGCCGCCGGGCACCCGAACGTGCCGACGATGATCGAAGCCGGCTTTCCCGGCTTCGAGGCCACCACCTGGTACGGCCTGGTCGGCCCTGGCCGGCTGCCGGCGGCCATGGCCCAGCGCATGAACGAAGACATCAACAAGGTGCTGGCCATGCCCGACGTCAAGGAAAAGCTGGACCAGTACGGCGCCGAGGATGGCGGCGGCACGGCCCAGCAGTTTGCCGACTTCATCCGCGCCGAGCAGCAGAAGTGGGCCAAGGTGATCCGCGACGCCAAGGTGACCGTCGATAGCTGAACACCCCCGAGGCGGCTGGCGCCGTCTCCTTCTCAAAGGTGCGACACCAGTGGCCCGGCGCAGCCGGTTCCACGGCGTGCCGCGAACTGCCAACCCGCGAACGTGGCGAACCTCTGAACGGGCGTCTCTTCCATGAATGAATTGGGCCAGGTCCATTTGCACACCGAGGCCGGCGTGGCCGCGGTGGTGTTCGACCGCCCCCAGGCCCGCAACGCGATGACCTGGGCCATGTATGAGCAGCTGATGGCGATCTGCCAGCGGCTGCGCGAGGACAGCACGGTCCGCGTCGTCACTTTCCGCGGAGCCGGCGGCCAGGCCTTCGTGGCCGGCACCGACATCGCCCAGTTCCAGCAGTTCCGCAGCGGCCCCGAAGGGGGCGAAGACGGCGTGGCCTATGAGCGCCGCATCGACGCCTGCATCGACCTGCTGGCCCGCCTGCCCCAGCCCACGCTGGCCGTCATCGACGGCTGGTGTGTCGGCGGCGGGCTGGCGATTGCCACTGCCTGCGATTTCCGTCTGGCCAGCCCCGCGGCCAGGTTCGGCGTGCCGATCGCACGCACGCTGGGCAATGCGCTGTCGATGGCCAATCTGGCGCGCCTGAGCGCAGCCTGGGGCACGCAGCGGGTGCGCCGCATGCTGCTGCTGGCCGAGCTGCTTGGCGCCGACGAGGCGCTGGCCTGCGGCTATCTGCAGGCGGTCGTGGCGGCAGACCGGCTCGAAGCTGCCGCGCAGGAGCTTGCGGCGCAGCTGGCCGCGCTGGCGCCGCTGACGCAGCGCGTCAGCAAGGAAGGGCTGCGCCGTCTGGGCGTGCACCAGCTGCCGCCGGGCGACGACCTGATCCGCGCCGTCTATGGCAGCGCCGATTTCCGCGAAGGCGTGGCCGCCTTCGTGGACAAGCGCGCGCCCCTCTGGAAAGGACAGTGATGCACACACCCCCAGCCGGCCCGTTGAGCGGCCTGCGCGTGCTGGAACTCACGCAAATCATGTCCGGCCCCACCTGCGGCCTGCTGCTGGCCGATCTGGGCGCCGATGTGATCAAGGTGGAAAAGCTGCCCGGCGGCGACGACGCGCGCGGCTACCGCGACCCGCAAGTCAACGGCGTGTCCGCGCCTTTCATGATGATGAACCGCAACAAGCGCGGCCTGGCCATCGACCTCAAGCGCGAGGAAGGCAAGGCCGTGCTGCGGCGCATGGCGCAGCAGGCCGACGTGCTGGTGGAGAACTTCCGCACCGGCACGATGGACCGGCTGGGCCTGGGCTATGAGGCG
Organism: Hylemonella sp.; assembly: GCA_036846225.1. Taxonomy (GTDB): domain Bacteria; phylum Pseudomonadota; class Gammaproteobacteria; order Burkholderiales; family Burkholderiaceae_C; genus Hylemonella. Next base: position 67,258 of record DAIUCJ010000010.1, on the reverse strand, counting down.
CTGCAGGCCATCAACCCGGGCCTGATCTACTGCGCCATCAGCGGCTACGGCCGCACCGGCCCCTGGGCCGGCAAGGGCGGCTTCGACCTGATCGCCCAGGGCTTCGCGGGGCTGATGTCCATCACCGGCGAGCCGGGCCGCCCGCCGGTGAAAAACGGCAACGCCGTCTCGGACATGAACGCCGGCATCCTCGCGGCGCTGGGCATCGTCGCGGCCTACGTGCACAAGCTCAAAACCGGCCAGGGCCAGCTGGTGGACACCTCGCTGGCCGACGCAGCCCTGCAGCAGCTGTACTGGCACGCCGCCATCTTCTTTGCCACCGGCCGCTCCAGCGCGCCCAGCGGCTCGGCGCACGTGCTGACCGCGCCCTACCAGGCCTTCGAGGCCAGTGACGGCTGGATCAACATAGGCGGCGCCAACCAGGCCAACTGGGAGCGCATCGCCGACGTGCTGGGCCACCCCGAGTGGCGCGCCGATCCCCGCTTTGCCACCAACAGCGCCCGCATGGCCCACCGCGAGGAACTGGCCGCGCTGATGAACGCGGTGCTGCGCCAGCGCACCCGCGCCGAATGGCTGGCCGCCTTCGACGCCGCCGGCGTGCCGGCCGGCCCGGTGCACACCGTGGGCGAGGCGCTGACACACCCGCAGACGCTGGCACGCCGCATGGTCGTGGAGCTGCAGCATCCCCAGGCCGGGGCGACCCGTGCGCTGGGTTGCCCTATCCATCTGTCGGCCACGCCGGCGCGCATCGACAGACCGGCACCGATGCTGGGTGAACACACCCGCGAGGTGCTGCGCGAATTCGGCTACACCGACTCACAAATTGACACACTGATCGCAGGCGGAATCGTTGCCGCCGCCACATGAAGTGGCATCATGGTGCGCATACGGCCGCTGTTGGCTCGCATCGAGCAGGGAACATCATGAAACCCAAAGTAACCGCATGGCTGCTGTGCGCATGGGCCGTTCTGGCACATGGCATGGCCTATGGTCAGACCAGCTGGATCGTGGGCCAGTCGGCTCCGCTGTCGGGCAGCAACGCCGCGTTCGGCCAGGACATCCGCGACGGCGCGCTGGCCTACTTCAAGGCCGTCAACGCCCAGGGCGGCGTGGCCGGCGCGCCGATCGAGCTCGTCACGTTGGACGACCAGAACCAGCGCAAGCTCGCCGGCGAAAACACCACCAAGCTGCTGCAAAACCGCAATCTGGTCGCCCTGTTCGGCTACGCCTCGGCCACGCTGAGCCTGGACGCGATGCCGCAGGCCGAGAAAGCCGGCGTGCCCTTCTTCGCCCCCTTCTCCGGCGCCAACCCGGTACGCAAGCCCAGCCCGGTGGTCTTCACGGTGCGCGCCTCCTACGGCGACGAGCTGGAAAAGATGCTGACCTTCTGGACCGGCCTGGGCATGAAGCAGGTCGTGGTCGTGCACTATGACGACGAAGTCGGCCAGCAGAACCTGGGGGTGGTCACCGACTACCTGGCTCGCCAGGGCAAGAAGCCGCTGGCCTTTGCGCTGGAGCGCAACGCGCGCATCGACGATGCCCGCTTCGCGCAGCTGCTGGCCTTGAAGCCCGAGGTCATCATCAACACCGTGCTGTCGGGGCCGGCGGCCGAAATCAGCAAGCGGCTGGTTGCCCAGGGGCTGTTCATCCCGATGTCCAGCCTGTCCTTCGTCGGCGCGCAGCAGTACATCGACGCAGCCGGCGAAGCCGGCGCCGGCGTCTCGATCGCCCAGGTCGTGCCCAACCCGGCCGGCTCGGCCCCCATCATCCGCGAATGCGCCAAGGCCCTGCAGGATGCCGGCGTGACCAAGCCCATGAACAGCACCCATTTGGAAGCCTGCATCGCCGCCAAGGTGCTGACCGAGGCCATGCGCCGCAGCAGAAAGCCCGGCGACCCGCGGGCCCTGCTGGCGGCGCTGCGCAACCTGGGCACCTACGACACCGGCGGCTTCACCGTGCACTACAGCCCGGAGCAGCACCACGGCAGCAAGTACGTGGAGCTGGGCATGGTCACGCGCGGCGGGCGGCTGCGCAACTGAGGTTCAGACTTTCAGCTCGCGCGCCGTGATGCGGTAGCGAAACGCATCGGGCGCATACGAATCCAGCCGCTCGCCGCCGGTCTCGCACACCGGGTACATGAAAAAGCCCAGCCGGGGGCCCTGCGCCTGTGGCAGCTTCACGTCGTGCGCCATGTTCCAGGCCACCCAGTTGCCTTCCCAGCCACCGAACAGCCCCCGGTACACCGGGTCCACCACCGGGTGGCGCACGTCCTGGATCCACTCACCGGTCTCCTGCCGCATCACCTTGGCCACATCGGCCGGATCGGCGGCCACCCAGCCGTAGCGCTGCAGCCAGACTTCGGCCCGGCAGTGCTGGGCCCCCTGCAGGCTGGCCGGGTTGCCGCCCAGTTCCCTGTAGCCGAAGGCCGACGGCGCCAGTCGCAGCCCATAGACGTCGCGCGCCGGCAGGCCAACAGCGCGGCACAGGCCGACGAAGAGCGCATTGAGGTCGGCGCACTTGCCTCCGAGGTTGCCCGTCTCCAGCATGGTCTTGATGTCGCCTTCGCCGCAGCCGCGCACCGTAGGCTCGCGCCAGCTGTGGCGCACCACCCAGTCGTAGATGGCGCGGGCCCGGGCCTCGTCGCCGCGGGCCCCGCGCGTGGCCTGCAGGGCGGTGCGGCGCACGATGCCATCGGTGGGCAACAGGGCCGTCGGCCGGGTCCAGAACCGCAGATCGGCCTGCGAGGCGGGCTGCCGCGGCCCGTCCGCCGGCAGCGCACGGTCCAGCGTGCGCACCCGGCTGCTCAGTTCCACCCAGGGGCGACGCTCCCCCGCAGCGAACTCCACATACAGCATCCGGGCGCCATACACGGCGTCGGCCAGCAGCCGGGCCTGGCCGTTGGTGCTCCAGACATGGTCCAGGCTGCGCTGCCAGTCGCCATCGACCGACGGCACGGGCAGCCACACGCGGGTCACACCCTCGGGCTGCTGCACCTCCACGCGGATGCTCACCTCGAAGGTCCGCCAGGCTCCGGGACGCGGCGCGAACCGGCGCTGCGGCACGGCAGCAGGCTGGGATGGCTGGGGTTGCGACTGGGCCCAAGCCGGCAGGCTGTAGGCGGCAGTCAGACCGGCTGCGTTGAGCAGCCAATGGCGACGGGCGGGAATCATGCAGAGATCTCCGGAATGGGATAGGGTCAACACGGACGCCGGCCGCGCAGGTGAAGGTGCCCGGCTGCGGCGTGCGCGGCCGCCAGGAAGGCGGCCGGCGGCGCGCATTATCGGTGCGCCGCCCCCCGCGTAATCCCCGAGTTCAACCCCACGCCCTGCGGGGTATATTGCCTCGCCCGCCTGCACCGCTGTAGCCCATGCGCCAGTCCTTGACCTTCGCGTTCCAGCACTCCGGCCTGCCCGCCGCCGCGGCCGGCCCGGCCCGCGGCATCCGCCTGCACACGGCCGCGGGCAGCGCCCGGGCGGCCGAGCACCTGCGCCACCGCGTCCTGGAGCAGTGGGGCGCGGGCGATCTGCTGCCCTGGGTGCATGCGGCCGTCGAGGCCGAAAGTCCCGACTCGCCGGTGCGGCTGTGGCTGGACGAGACGGCCTGCGCGGCCTGGGCCCCGGGCTGCGACACCATGGGACTGGCCGCTGCGCTGGGCCTGCGCACGCCCGAATGCGACGCCGATGTGCCGCGCGAAATCCTGGCCGCCCTGTTGATGAGCCCCACCGGCCTGGACTTTCCCAACCTGGCCGAACTGGACTCGGCCATCCGCATCCGCGCCAACATCGTGCGCGCAGCCCGCAAGACCACGCTGAGCTTTGCCACCGGCACCGCCGAGCGCCCGCCGGACTGCTGGGACTACGTGCCCGAGCGCGGCTTCGTGCTGCGCCCCGGGGTGGCCCTGATCGACGCGCTGATCAAAACCACCCAACCCGAAGTGGCCGGACGCACCTATTCGTTTTCCTGCTACCGCGCCACCGAATACGTGACGCTGCTGGGCATCGCGCAGGAGCTGGCCTGCAGCCACGCAGAGCTGTTCGAGCGGCTGCAGTCGCTGTGGCGCCAGCGCGCCATCCAGTCCGGCGAGTTCCACGAGGTGTTCCTGCGCGAGCAGGGCTCGATGGAGCAGCCGCTGCCGCCGCTGTACTACGTGCCGGGCGACCGGGTGTGGTTCCGCAATCCGGACGCCGCCTCGGCCGACGCCTGCGGCTTCGAAGGCTCCTGGGTCATCTACCTGGGCAATGGGCGCTACACCAATTTCTGGAAACCGGGGCGCTCCTACACGCTGGCCGAGAAATGCGTGGAGATCTACCACTGGCGCCATGGCCTGTACCGCGACGCGCAGGGCGAGGCCCGCATCGACGAGCAGGCCATCCAGCCGCTGATCGAAGCCACGCTGGCCGACCCGCAGCAGCTCGGCCAGGTGATGGCCCGCATGACCCGCTGGCGCGAGCCGCGCGGCGTCTATACCGAAGCCGGCGGCTGCATGGACACCACCCGCGAGTTCGCCCGCTGGGTGCGCCCCGGCACCTGCGACATGGCCATACCCACCCACTGAGAGCCAAGCAGGTCCGGCCAGGCCGGACAGAGCCGGCCCGCCGCCTCAGCTGCGTGCGGCGCGGGGCAACAGGGCATCGACCCAGGCCAGCGCCTCGCGTGAGGTCCAGTCCACCTCGCCGCGCACGCGCAGTCGCGGCCGGCCTTCGGGGTCGATCAGATAGGTGGTGGGCAAGGCATTGGCCCCCCACTGGCGCGCGATCTCGCTGCCCGGGTCGAGCAGGACGGTCAGGCTCAGCCCGGCCGACTGCAGGTATTGCGCGATGCGCCGCGGCCCCTCACCCACATTGAGGGCCAGCACCTGCAGCTGCTGCGGGCCGTACAGCTCGGTGAGCTGCTGCAGCGAAGGCATCTCGGCGCGGCACGGCGGGCACCAGGTTGCCCAGAAATTGAGCAGCACCACGCGGCCGCGCAGATCGGCCAGGCGCCACACCTTGCCCTGCAGATCCGGCGCCTGCAGCGGTGGCGCGGCGCGCCCAGCCGGCCAGGGCGCCAGGTCGTAGCCGCGCTGGGCCGGCGCCGGCAGCGCGGCTGCCGCCAGCAAGCCTCCCAGCAGATGCCGCCGCCGCATCGCCTTCAGACCCGCTCGGCCACCCAGCCGCGCACGCTGGCCAACGCCTCGGCCAGCCGGGCCGGATCGCTGCCGCCGGCCATGGCCAGATCGGGCTTGCCACCGCCCTTGCCGCCGACCTGCTGGGCCACGAAGTTGACCAGCTCCCCGGCCTTGACCTTGCCGGTGCTGTCGGCGGTCACGCCGGCGGCCAGCTGCACCTTGCCGCCCTCGACCGCGGCCAGCACGATGGCGGCGGTCTTGAGCTTGTCCTTGAGCTTGTCCATGGTCTCGCGCAGGGTCTTGGCATCCGCCCCTTCGAGCCGGGCCGCCAGCACCTTGATGCCCTTGACGTCCACGGCCTGGGCCACCAGCTCGTCGCCCTGGCTGGAAGCCAGCCTGCCCTTGAGCGCGGCGATTTCCTTCTCCAGCGCCTTGACCTGCTCCAGCACCTGGCCGATGCGGCCCTGCAGCTCGGCCGCCGGGGCCTTGAGCGCGCCGGCGGCCTGGGCCACGGTGCTCTCCAGCGACTGCAGATAGACCAGCGCGTTCTCGCCGGTGACGGCCTCGACACGCCGTATCCCGGCGGCCACGCCGGTTTCGCTGACGATCTTGAACAGGCCGATGTCGCCGGTGCGCTGCACGTGCGTGCCGCCGCACAGCTCGCGGCTGCTGCCGATGTCGAGCACGCGCACGGTATCGCCGTACTTCTCGCCGAACAGCATCATCGCGCCCTCGGCCTTGGCCGACTCGATGTCCATGATGCGGGCCTGGGTGGCCGAGTTGGCCAGGATTTCGGCGTTGACCCGCCGCTCGATCTCGCGGATCTGCTCCGGCGTCAGCGCAGCGTTGTGCGAGAAGTCAAAGCGCGCGCGCTCGGGCGTGACCAGCGAGCCCTTTTGCTGCACATGGCTGCCCAGCACCTCACGCAGGGCCTTGTGCATCAGGTGGGTGACCGAGTGGTTGCGCATCGTGGCCGCGCGCCGGGCCAGATCGACCTGGGCCGTCACGTGGTCGCCGACGTTGAGCGTGCCCTCCACCAGCGTGCCATGGTGCCCATAAACGTCGGCCTTGATCTTCTGGGTGTCGGCCACCTCGAAGCGCGCCGAGCCGGCCAGCAGCACGCCCTCGTCGCCCACCTGCCCGCCGCTTTCGGCATAGAACGGCGTGGTGTCCAGCACCACGATGCCGCTTTGCCCGTGCCTCAGCTGGGCCACCGGCGTGCCCTCGACATAAAGCGCCACGATCTTGGCCTGGGCCTGCAGCGTGTCGTAGCCGACGAACCGGTTGCCCGCGCCGCTGTAGTCGAGCACGCGGTCCATCTTGAACTTGCCGGCCGCACGCGCCTGGGTCTTTTGCCGTTCCATCGCCGCGTGGAAACCGGCCTCGTCCACCTGCACGCCGCGCTCGCGGCAGACGTCGTTGGTCAGATCCAGCGGAAAGCCGTAGGTATCGTGCAGCTTGAAGGCCACCTCGCCGGGCAGCACGGTCTGGCCCTGGGCCAGCGCCGCGTCCAGGATCTCCATGCCGTGGGCCAGGGTCTCGTAGAAGCGCTCCTCCTCGGCCTTGAGCACCTCGGCCACGCGCTGCTGCTGCGCGGCCAGGTTGGGATAGGCATCGCCCATCAGCCGCACCAGATCGGGCACCAGTTTGTGGAAGAACGGCGTTTTCTGCCCCAGCTTGTAGCCGTGGCGGATGGCGCGGCGCACGATGCGGCGCTGCACATAGCCGCGCCCTTCGTTGCCGGGGATGACCCCGTCGGCCACCAGGAAGGCGGTGGCGCGCAGGTGGTCGGCGATCACCCGCAACGAGGGGCTGTGCAGGTCGGCACACCCGGTTTCGCGGGCAGCGGCCTGGATCAGGTCGCGAAAGAGGTCGATCTCGTAGTTGCTGTGCACCCCCTGCAGGATGGCGGCCAGCCGCTCCAGCCCCATGCCGGTGTCCACGCAGGGCGCCGGCAGCGGCCGCACCGAGCCGTCGGGCTGCATGTCGAACTGCATGAACACGTTGTTCCAGATCTCGATGTAGCGGTCGCCGTCGGCGTCGGGGCTGCCCGGCGGGCCGCCGGGCACATCCGGCCCATGGTCGTAGAAGATTTCCGAGCAGGGCCCGCAGGGGCCGGTGTCGGCCATCATCCAGAAGTTGTCGGACATGTATTTGCCGCCCTTGTTGTCGCCGATGCGCACCACGCGCTCGGGCGGCAGGCCGATTTCGCGCGTCCAGATGTCGTAGGCCTCGTCGTCATCGATATAGACCGTGGCCCACAGGCGCTCGGGCGGCAGCCGGTACACCTCGGTCAGCAGTTCCCAGGCCCATTTGAGCGATTCGCGCTTGAAATAGTCGCCGAACGACCAGTTGCCCAGCATCTCGAAAAACGTGTGGTGGCGCGCGGTGTAGCCCACGTTCTCCAAGTCGTTGTGCTTGCCGCCCGCGCGCAGGCAGGCCTGCACCGAGGCCGCGCGCACATAGGGACGCCGGTCGGTGCCAAGGAACACGTCCTTGAACTGCACCATGCCCGAGTTGGTGAACATCAGCGTCGGGTCATTGGCCGGCACCAGCGGGCTGGAGGCCACGATGGTGTGGCCACGCGCGGCAAAGAAATCCAGAAAAGTCTTGCGGATGTCGGCGACGGAAAAGGCGGGTGCGCTCATGGTGTCTTTGGGGGGAGCATGGGCCATCGCGATGCTATGGCTTAAAGGCTGTCGATTATAGGTTTCGACCCCTGCCGCGCCCGCTGTCGCTGCCGCGATGTCCCCACTGCGCCACCCGCTGGCACAATCCCAGGCACACCCGAACACCCTGCCGAACCATACCGACTCCGGAGACGCGCCCATGGACATGAAAACCTCCCCGCTCGCCCTGCTGAAAGACCCCAGCCTGCTCAAGACCGATGCGCTGATCAACGGCCAGTGGGTGCGCGGCCGCGACGGCCGGCGCTTCGACGTCCACGACCCGGCCACCGGCCTGAAGCTCGCCGATGTGGCCAATCTGGGGCCGGCCGACGCCGAGGACGCCATCGCCGCTGCCCAGGCCGCCTGGGCAGCCTGGCGCGCCCGCACCGGCAAGGAGCGCAGCATCATCCTGCGCAAATGGTTCGATCTGCTGATGGCCCATCAGGACGATCTGGGCCGCATCATGACCGCCGAGCAGGGCAAGCCCCTGCCCGAGGCCAAAGGCGAGGTGGCTTATGGCGCCAGCTTCGTCGAATGGTTTGCCGAAGAAGCCAAGCGCATCAACGGCGAAACCCTGCCACAGTGGGACAACAACCGGCGCCTGATGGTGATCAAGCAGCCCATCGGCGTGTGCGCGGCCATCACGCCGTGGAACTTTCCGCTGGCGATGATCACGCGCAAGGTGGCCCCGGCGTTGGCCGCGGGCTGCCCGGTGGTCATCAAGCCGGCGGAGCTGACGCCGCTGACCGCGCTGGCTGCGGCCGAGCTGGCGCTGCGCGCGGGCATTCCGGCCGGCGTGCTCAACGTCGTCACCGCCGACGCGGACCACTCGATCGCCGTGGGCAAGGTCTTCTGCGCCAGCGAAACGGTGCGTCACATCAGCTTCACCGGCTCCACCGAAGTGGGCCGCATCCTGATGGCGCAAAGCGCCCCCACCGTCAAGAAACTCAGCCTGGAGCTGGGCGGCAACGCCCCGTTCATCGTCTTTGACGACGCCGACATCGATTCGGCCGTCGAGGGGGTCATGGCCAGCAAGTACCGCAACGCCGGCCAGACCTGCGTCTGCGCCAACCGCATCTACGTGCAGGACGGCGTCTATGACGAATTCGTGCGCAAGCTGGCGGCCAAGGTGGCCGCGGTCAAGATCGGCAACGGCTTCGAGGAAGGCGTCTCGCAGGGCCCGCTGATCGAGCCGGCCGCCGTGGAAAAGGTCGAGCGCCACGTGGCCGACGCCGTGGCCAAGGGCGGCCGGATCCTCACCGGCGGGCGGCGTGCCACCGAGGTAGGCGCGCAGTTCTTCCAGCCCACGGTGCTGGCCGACGCCACCCAGGACATGCTGTGCGCCACCGAGGAAACCTTCGGCCCCTTCGCGCCGGTGTTCCGCTTCAAGACCGAGCAGGACGTGATCGAGATGGCCAACGCCACCATCTATGGCCTGGCCAGCTACTTCTACAGCCGCGACATCGGCCGCATCTTCCGCGTGGCCGAGGCGCTCGAATACGGCATGGTCGGCATCAACGTCGGCATCCTGGCCACCGAGCACGTGCCCTTTGGCGGCGTCAAGCAGTCCGGGCTGGGCCGCGAGGGCTCGCACCACGGCATCGACGAGTACCTGGAGCTCAAATACCTCTGCGTGGGCGACATCCTCAAGTAAACTATCGCCCGTTGACGCACACGCGGGCGTCGTTCAATGGCAGGACCTGAGCTTCCCAAGCTCAAGACGTGGGTTCGATTCCCATCGCCCGCTCCAGATTTCTTCAACCCTGACAACGACTTGGCGCGCATGGCCGCGCTGTCAGGGAGGGCACGGGGATCCGTTGGCCTGTGCGTGTGCCGAGACGCCCCCCATGCCACCACCGGCCTGCCACCAGCTGAGGCCTGCACTATCGTCTCCCCCATGATCTGGGCCGCCCGGGCAGTTTCCTGCGGCGGTATTGAAGCCGCCCCCGTGCGCCGATTGGCCTATGTTGGCCAGTACCCCGGATCCGGCAGCTCGTTGAACACCTTGCGCAGCTGCTCACCCCAGCGTTCACGCAGCGATGCGAAGTACGGATCCCGGCCATCGATCAGGGTATGGCGGCGCACGTGCAGGCTGTCACGCTCATAGCACAGCAGGTCCAGCGGCAGCCCGACCGAGAGGTTGGACTTCATGGTGGAGTCCATCGAGATCAGGCAGCACTTGGCCACCTCATCCAGGCTCAGCTTGGTGCCGATGACGCGGTCCAGGATGGGCTTGCCGTACTTGGACTCGCCAATCTGGAAGTACGGCGTTTCTGCCGTCGCCTCGATGAAGTTGCCCGCCGAATAGATGTTGAACAGGCGCGGCACCTCGCCCTTGATCTGGCCGCCCAGGATCAGGCTGACGTTGAAGTCGATGCCGAACTCCTTGAGCGAGGCGGCGTCGCGCTCGTGCACCTTGCGCACGGCGTCTCCCACGATCATGGCGGCGGAGAACATGTTGGGTGCGCTGGCCAGGCTCTTCTCCCCTTGCTGTTCCATGGCCACGCGCAGGCCGCTGGCCACCGACTGGCTGATCGAGAGGTTGCCGGCCGTCAGCAGCACCATGACACGTTCGCCCGGCACCTCGTAGACGTGCATCTTGCGGAAGGTATTGATCTGGTCCACGCCCGCGTTGGTGCGGGAATCGGACAAAAAGACCAGGCCGGCCTCGTTGCGGACGGCAACGCAGTAGGTCATGGCGGGTTCATCTCCTCTTGCTCTTGTTCGTGCCGGGCGCCGGCGGCCCAGCCCAACCATCTTAGCGCCTTGGGGCCTACTGGTCCGCGCCCTGCACGGCCACCTTCACGCTGAGGGCCTCGCCGGCGCCGCCAATGTGGATGCCGCGCACGGGGCTGGCATCGGCATAGTCGCGGCCTACGGCCAGTCGGCAGAGCTCGGGACCCGCCAGGCGCTGGTGCGTGACGTCAAAGCCCACCCAGGCGCCGGCGCCGTCACGCGCACGCGGCAGCCACGCCTCGGCCCAGGCGTGCGAGGCTGCGTGGGTGGCGTCGGTCAGCAGGTAGCCGCTGACGTAGCGCGCAGCGATGCCGCGCGCACGGCAGCAGGCCAGGAAGACATGCGCCATGTCCTGGCAGACGCCCTGCCCTTGCTGCAACACCTCGGCGGCGGAGTGCGAGACATCGGTGACCCCCTGCACATAGGCCACCCGCTCAAAGACAGCATCCACCAACGGTTGCAGAGCCTGAGGGTGCTCGATCTCCGTCGGCGTGATGCCTTGCAGCGCACTGGCGGCGAGCGCCTCGATAGCGGCATCGGCCTCGGTCAGGCGCGTGGGCAAGGCAAAAGCCAGCGGCGGCACGTGGCTGTCGTGCGGCAGCAGCACGCCGCGCTCGTCCAGCGTCTCCACCTGCCCTTGCGCCACCACCCGGATCTCGTCATGGCGATCCGTCAGCGAGGTGACGAACACGGCATTGCCGAAGGCATCGGTCTGCGTCCAGCGCCGGCCCGGCGCGTCGATGCGCCAGTGCAGCACGCGCTGGCCCCCGTCGGCGCGCGGCCACAGCCGCATGTACTGCAGGCTGTAGCTGGCGGGCACGGCGTAGCGGTAGATAGTCTCGTGGCGGATGTCGAGCAGCATGGGCTTTCCTTGGTCAGTCAGGACAGGGGCAGCAGGAAGTCCTGCGCAATCCGGTTGCCCAGGTCGGCGGTGCCGTCCAGGAACTCGGTGAGCACCGTGTGCAGGCCGCGCTCCATCAGGTCCTCGATGCGGCCGTAACGCAGCGCCGAGTACATGGCCCCGGCGCGGCGCGAGGTTTCGTGCGAACGGGTATTGGCCACGAGCCGCAGGTTCTGCTCCACCTCCTTCATGCAGGCATGCAGCGAGCGCGGCATGTCCTCGCGCAGGATGAGCAGCTCGGCCACGCGCTGTGGCGTGATCATGTCCCGATAGACCTTGCGGTAGATCTCGAAGGCCGAGACCGAGCGCAGCAGGGCGCTCCACTCGTAATACTCCGCCGCGCCACCGGTCTTGGGGGCGAGCTCGTCGTATTTCACGTCCAGCAGGCGCGCCGTGTTGTCGCCGCGCTCCAGGAAGGTGCCCAGGCGGGTGAAGTGGAAGGCCTCGTCCTGCAGCATGGTGCCCACCGTCACGCCGCGCGAGAGGTGCGAGCGGAACTTGACCCATTCGAAGTACTTGGTCAGCTCGCTGCCCTGGATGCTGCCCGGCGGCAGGGTCTGCACCGAATCGCGCGCCTCCAGCCAGGTGGTGTTGACGGTTTCCCACACCTCGGAGGTGACGGTACCGCGTACGGCGTGGCAGTTCTCGCGCGCAGCCCGCAGGCAGGACAGAATCGATGAAGGATTGTCCAGGTCCACGCTCATGAAGCGCAGCACGTTGCCGGCAGTGATGGCGCCGTACTTGGCACGGTAGGCGTCTTCCAGGCCGGTGATGCCCAGCGCGGCGCCCCAGTAACCGGCCTGGCTACCCGGCAGCTGCAGCGACATGCGGTAGCTCACCTCCAGCATGCGCGCGATGTTCTCGGCCCGCTCCGTGTAGCGGGACATCCAGAAGAGGTGGTCGGCGGTTCTTGACAGCATCGTTCAGTTCTCCGACTCCAGCACCCAGGTGTCCTTGGTGCCGCCGCCCTGCGAGGAGTTGACCACCAGCGAACCGGCCTTGAGCGCCACGCGCGTCAGGCCCCCGGGTGCCATGCGCACCTCGCGGCCCGACAGCACGAAGGGCCGCAGGTCGATGTGACGCGGGGCGATGCCCGCCTCTACGAAAGTGGGGCAAGCCGACAGCGCCAGCGTGGGCTGGGCGATGTATTTGTCCGGCGCGGCCTGCACGCGCTCGCGAAAAGCCGCCACCTCGGAGCGGCTGGCAGCCGGGCCGACGAGCATGCCGTAGCCACCGGCACCATGCGTTTCCTTCACCACCAGTTGATCCATGTTTGCCAGCACGTAGCTCAGCTCGTCTGGCTTGCGGCACTGGTAGGTCGGCACGTTGGCGATGATGGGCTCTTCCGAGAGGTAGAAGCGGATCATGTCCGGCACGTAGGGGTAGATGGATTTGTCGTCCGCCACCCCGGTGCCGATGGCGTTGGCCAGCGTGACGCGCCCGGCGCGATAGACCGACAGCAGACCCGCCACGCCCAGCGCCGAGTCGGCGCGGAAGGCCAGCGGGTCGAGGAAGTCGTCGTCGATGCGGCGGTAGATGACATCGACCCGCCGCGGGCCCTGGGTGGTGCGCATGAACAGCGTCTCGTCGTGCACGAAGAGGTCCTTGCCCTCCACCAGTTCCACACCCATCTGCTGGGCCAGGAAAGCATGCTCGAAGTAGGCGCTGTTGAAAGCGCCGGGAGTGAGCACCACCACGGTGGGATCGTCCACGCCGCCGGGTGCGGCCTGGCGCAGGGTGTCGAGCAGCAGGTCGGGATAGTGGTCGACCGGCCGCACCTTGTAGCGCCCGAACAGCTCGGGAAAGAGGCGCATCATCATGCGACGGTCTTCCAGCATGTAGCTCACACCCGAAGGCACGCGCAGGTTGTCCTCCAGCACGTAGTACTGTGCCTCGCCACCGGGCAGCGAGGCCCGTACGATGTCGATGCCGGCAATGTGGGCGTAGATGTCGTTGCGTACCGTCACGTCCTGCATTTCGGGGCGGTACTGGGCGTTGCAGAACACCTGCTCGGCCGGGATCAGCCCGGCCTTGACGATGTGCTGCTGGTGATAGATGTCGCGCACGAAGGCATTCAGCGCATGGACCCGCTGGCGCAGGCCACGTTCCAGCAGCTCCCATTCATGCGCCGGGATGATGCGCGGAATGATGTCGAACGGAATCAGCCGCTCCTTGCCCGCGTCCTCTCCATAGACGGCGAAGGTGATGCCATAGCGGTGGAAGGCGGAATCGGCCTCTGCACGCTTTTGGGCGATGTGCGACGCCGGCATCAGGGACAACCAGTCCTGGTATGGGGCGTAGTGCGCGCGAACGCCCCCATTTGGGGCATGCATTTCGTCAAAGATGTTCTTCATGGTGCGCGGCCTGTGCTTGCACCATGAGATCTGCAAGGGCCGTGCCCGCAGCGGCGGGCAGCGGACGGCCTAGAGGCCGAGGCAGGTGCCGCCGGCGGCCGACCAGGTGGCGCTGCGCCAGCCGTGGTTGATCCGGCACGTCAGGCGGCTGTGGAATGCCGCTGCCGCGCCATGAGGGTGGCGTCCACGACCGTGCCGCTTTTGGGCAGCAGGCCTTTGGCCGGCAGCGTGGCTTTGAGGGCGCCAATGATGCGTAGACCCCAATCGCTGCGCTGCGGCAAATGCCGCAGCCTCAGGATGGTGCTCTGGTCGGGCCGCCGCGTGAGCCCCCCGGCGCCGGGGTTTCATGCGGCCCCAGGTAAAACGCCACCGCCTGCGCAACCACTTCCGCATCGATCACGTGGTCGCCGTCGAATGGCAGCAGCGTGAGGTCCACCCCCTGCTGCAGCAACTGCAGCGCATGGGGCCTCGCGCTGGCATCCAGCGGCAGCTGGCTGTCCTGACGGCCGTGGGCAATGAACACGCGCGGGCTGCCATGGCGCATGAAGACATTCATGAAACCGGCCGACAGGGCCACCACGTGGCTGAACACATCCCCGTTGGTCAGGCCAACCGACAGCGCATAGCTGCCCCCATCGGAAAAACCGGCCAGCGCCAGCCGGTGGCGATCCAGCATGAAGTGCCCGGCCACCTGACCAATCGCAGCCTGCAACCGCTGCAGATCGGGGCCGTGCCCGCCGATCACGATGTCCCAAGTAGCAAACAGCGACTGCGGCGCCAGCAGCAGAAAGCGCCGTGCCCGCGCCCAGCGCACGAAATACGGCAGCACCCGGTTGGCGTCGCCGCCGGCGCCGTGCAGCAGCACCAGCAGCGGCACGGGCTGCGCCGCCTCCAGCCCCTCGGGGACGACCAGCACCGCCGGCCGCCCCTCGGGAAAAGGCAGCTCGTGCCGGCCGGGCGACAGGGCCGCAGCGTGGGGCGTGGCCGGCCAGTCGGGCTGCAGCCGTCCGAGCAGGGCCGGCGGCAGCGCAAGGTCCGCCGCACCGGCTGGAAAGGAAGGGGTCAGCGCTTCATCCATGGAAACGGGCCGCAAGTGGGGGCTAATGGAAAAGCAATTGAACCAGCGGCATGGGTAGGAGCGTACGCGCTGGGGCTATTGCATCCGGCCGAGAATAGGGGTCGATACGACAACGACAAGGAGAGCCACATGCTCGTGCAATTGACTTATGCCAGCCGCACCACCCGCCCCCTCGGACCTGCCGATGTGAAAGACATTCTGCACGCTTCGCAGCGCAACAATGCCGAGGCAGGTGTGACCGGCGCGCTCTGTCTGGCCGATGGCGTCTTTCTACAGGTGCTCGAAGGAGACCGGCGTGCGGTCAACCGGATCTACAACCGCATCCTCGGCGACAGCCGCCATCAGGATCCCGCGATTCTGGATTTCTGCGAAATCGCCGCCCGGCGCTTTGGCAGCTGGAACATGGGCCTGATCGCCGCCGTGCAGGAAAACCGCCAGATTTTCCTGAAGTACTCCGGCAGCAAAAACTTTGATCCCTATGGAATGAGCACCGCCTCCCTGCGCGGCTTCTTCGACGAAATCCTGCAAGGAGGCGTGCGCTGGATCAGCTAACAGGCCCGATGCGTGCCCCGGCTAAAACCGCCAGCCCAGCCCCACGCTGCCGCCGGCGGATTGCGGGCGCAGCAGCCCGCTGCCCAGCCCCTGCCAGTCATAGGCATTGAGCTGCAACTCGAACTGCAGGAACAGGTGTTCGCCGAACTGGGTGCGCACCCCGGCGCCCAGGCCCAGCCCGCCGAAGGCGCGCCCTCCCGCCTCTGGGGTCCAGGCGTCATCCCAGCGCCCGGCGGCGTAGGACAGCCGCCCGTAAAGCAGCGTCGCAGCCCCCAGGGCATAGCCCGGCTCGGCGTAGAGGGTGGCCGGCAGACGCGGCTTCAGGCCCTGCCCGGCCGACTGCAGGCCCGCGTCGCTGCGCGGCAGCGTCATACCCAGGCCCAGTTGGTAGCGCGTCCCCCATTGCAGGCTGTAGGCGGCCGGACCGCCGCTCAGGCCCAGACTCCAGTCGCCGGCCAGCCCGGTGGCATCGGCAGCGCCCACGCCCCCCAGCGGCGCGGCAAGCGTGGCCCCTGGCCAGCCGGCCCAGGCCCCGGGCCTGAGTTGCGCGCAGACCGGCGCCGCCCCCAGTGCCGAAGCCAGCACCATGAGCGCGCAGACCTTGCCCGCACGCGTGCCGCTGTTTGCGCCGCTTTTTGACCGCCAGCCGTCCATGTCCGGTTCGTCCTTAGAGAAGCCAATTATCCGGCCCGGTCACCGGCCGGACAAGCAACCCGACGGCGATGCGGATAATCGGGCCAATCGATTGTCCAAGCCCGGAGACCGCGCGATGAGCCGTTACCCCTACCCCGAACTTGCCGACATCCCCGACGACATCCGCACCAAAATCCTCGAAGTGCAGGCAAAAGCCGGCTTCGTCCCCAATGTTTTCCTGGCGCTGGCGCGCCGGCCGGCCGAATGGCGGGCATTTTTCGCCTACCACGACGCGCTGATGCTGAAAGAGGATTCAGGACTTACAAAAGGTGACAGGGAAATGATCGTCACCGCCACCAGCGCGGCCAACCAGTGCCTGTACTGCGTGGTCGCGCACGGCGCGCTGCTGCGCATCTACGAGAAAAAGCCGCTGGTGGCCGACCAGGTGGCGGTGAACTACCGCAAGGCCGACATCACGCCGCGGCAGCGCGCGATGCTGGACTTCGCGATGAAGGTCTGCCTGCGCTCGCACGAGATCGAGGAGGCCGACTTTGCCGCGCTGCACGCCCACGGCTTCAGCGACGAAGACATCTGGGACATCGCCGCGATCACGGCCTTCTTCGGCCTGTCCAACCGCATGGCTTCCTTTAGCAACATGATGCCCAACCCCGAGTTCTACCTGATGGGACGCGTCCCCAGACCCGCCAAGGGTTGAACGCGGCTGTGCCTGCGGCTGCGCCGGCATGCGGCGCGCAACGCTCTTGCCATACCGGTCACGGTAGCTGAGAGCCTGCTTTTTCCGCCCCTTCCGTGAAACTGTGCACAGCGTCACGCCGACGGCCGCACGCGCGGCGCAGGCCAGCCTTTAGGCTTAGGTTTGGTGTTTGTGTGCCTTGCCCAGACCCAAGGCCATCCTCTGCCAGGCACGTCCCGTACGTACCGGACACAGGACCCTTCGATGCCCTTGATCCGTCTGTCATCCTTTTTGCTCAATCTGCTCGCCGGCTTCATCCTGACCCTGCAACCGGCAGCCGCCCAGTCCGCCCCCTCGCCCGCACCGCTGGCCTCGGTCGCGTTCTTCTATGGCGCGGCCATTCCGTGGCCCGAACTGCGGGCCTTCGACCTGGCGGTGGTCGAACCGGACCATCTGCCGCCCGGCGCGCTGCCCGCGCTGGACGGCACCCGGCTGGCGGCCTATCTGTCGCTGGGCGAGGTGCAGCCCAGCCGCTCCTATGCGCCGCGCATTCCCCGTGACTGGGTGCGCGGCGTCAACCCCGCCTGGGGCAGCTGGCTGATCGACCAGGCCCAGCCCGGCTGGCCTGCCTTCGTGGCCGAGGAAGTCGTCGCCCCGCTGTGGCAGCGTGGGCTGCGCACCTTCTTCCTGGACACGCTGGACGCCTACCACCGCCATGCGCGCAGCCCCGAGGAGCGCGCCGCGCAAGAAGCGGGGCTGGTGGCCGTGCTGCGCGAACTGGTGCGGCGCTACCCGGGCATACGCTTCGTCTTCAACCGCGGCTTCGAGATCCTGCCGCAGACCCATGCCTGGGTCGATGCGGTGGCCGCCGAATCGCTGTACCGGCGCTACGAGCCCGAAACAGGACGCTACGGCGAGGTGCCCGAAGCCGACCGGCGCTGGCTGCTGGAGCGGCTGGACGAAGTGAGTCAGCGCTACCGCCTGCCGACCATCGCCATCGACTACGTGCCCGCCGGCGAGCGCGCCCTGGCCCGCGAGACGGCCGCGCGCATCGCCGCCCATGGCGTCGTGCCCTGGGTCAGCACGCCGGAGCTGGACATGCTGGGCGTGGGCAGCGTGGAAGTGATGCCGCGGCGCGTGCTGGTGGTGCACAGCCCGGCCGCCGACGAATACGCGCTGCGCTACATCGAGCCGGTGCGCCTGGGCTCGATGCCGCTGCAGCACCTGGGCTATGTGCCCGAATTCGTGGATTGGCGGCAGTTGCCGGCCCAGCGCCTGGCCGGCCGCTACGCCGGCATCGTGGTCTGGCTGCAGGACGTGCCGCAGGGCAGCGAGCGCGCCGCGCTGCTGCAATGGCTGCAGCGCCAGCGCGCCGAAGGTCTGCCGCTGCTGCTGATGCACCACCTGGAAGACCTGCTCGACGGCGCGCTGGCCCAGTCGCTGGGCCTGCAGTGGGATGCGGCCGCGCGCAGCACCGCGGCCGTCACCATCGCCCAGCAGGATGCCATCATGGGCTTCGAGCTGAAGGTACGCCCGGCGCCCGAAGGCTTTTTCCCGCTGCAGGCAGCCGGCGCCCAGCCCTGGCTGACGCTGGCGCGCGGCGATGCGCGCCAAGTGGCGGCCGCGCGCATGCCCTGGGGCGCCTATGTCCTGGACCCTTATGCGCTGACCGTGCTGCCGGGCGCGGACATGGATACGCGCTGGGTCATCAACCCCTTCGAGCTGTTCCGCCAGGGCCTGCAGCTGCCGGACATGCCCGTGCCCGACGTCACCACCGAAAGCGGCCGGCGCATGCTGCTGGTGCATATGGACGGCGACGGCTTCGTCAGCCGCAGCGAGCTGCCCGGCAACAAGCTGGCGGGCGAAGTGCTGCTGGAGCGCGTGGTGCGCCGCTACGCCGTGCCGATGACCATTTCGGTGATCGAAGGCGAGATCGCCCCGCACGGCCTGCATCCCGCGCTGTCGGCGAGCGCCGAGCGCGCGGCGCGCGAGATCTTCCAGGCTGCGCACGTGGCCATCGCCTCGCACAGCTACTCCCACCCGTTCAAGTGGGGCCGGCTGGCTGCCGGGGACCAGGCCGGGCCGGATACGGCCTACAACCTGCCCCTGCCCGGCTACGCCTTCGATCTGGAGCGCGAGATCCTGGGCTCCACCGCGTACATCGAAAGCCGCCTGGCGCCGCCGGGCAAGAAGGTGCAGATGTTCCTGTGGACCGGCGACTGCATCCCCGGCCAGGACGCCGTGGGCCTGGCCAGCCGCGCCGGACTGCTGAACATGAACGGCGGCGACACCACCATCACCCGCTCCCAGCCCACGCTGACGCAGGTCGAGGGTCTGGGGCTGGCGCGGGGCCCGTACTACCAGGTCTTCGCGCCGAACCAGAACGAGAACGTTTATACGAACAACTGGACCGGGCCTTACTACGGTTTCGAGCGCGTGATCGAAACCTTCGAGCTGACTGAGACACCGCGCCGTCTGAAGCCGATCAACGTCTATTTCCACACTTATCTGCTGACCAAACGCGCGGGCATGCAGTCCTTCGACCGCATCATGCAATGGGCGCTGCGGCAGGAAGTCACGCCGGTGCACGCGGCCGACTATGCCCGCAAGGTGCTGGACTTCCAGGACTATGTCGTGGCCCGTACGCCCCAGGGCTGGCGCGTTGCCGGCCAGGGTGCGCTGCGCACGCTGCGCCTGCCTGCGGCGCTGGGCGTGCCCGATCTGGCCCGCAGCCGCGCCGTGGCCGGCTGGCGCGATGGCGCGGAAGGCCGCTACGTCCATCTGGCCGCATCGCGGGTCGAGCTCGCCCTGTCTGCCCAGGCGGCGGCGCTGCCTCGCCTGCACGCGGCCAACGCCCGCATCGACGCCTACGCCCACGCGCCCGGCCGCCAGCGCTGGGACTTCAGCGGCGAAGTCCCGCTGGAGTTCACGCTGGCCGACGCCGAAGGCTGCCGCGTGCAGCTCGATGGGCGCGAACTGCGCCCGCTGCGGCGCGCCGACCGACTGACCCACTACAGCCTGCCCGCGCATGCTGCCGGACCGATCGAAGCGCTATGCCAGCGCTGACGGGGAAATCCCCCGTGAGCGCCTGAGCCACAACTGGCAGCTCGTGCTGCTGGTGGGGGTGGTGCTCGTCCTGTTCTACCTGGTCTTTCCCCAGCGCGACCTGCTGCAGCGCCTGTACGAGCACGAGCAACTGGACGCGCTGTCGCTGTCGTACCTGCAAAACATCTGGCGCGCCGACCCGCGCAATCCGGACGTCACCCTGCTGATGGCACGCCAGCACGTCAACGAGTTGGACCCGGTCGAGCTCGAAGCGCTGGTCCAGCCCTATCTGGACGGCGACGACGCGCGCCGCCGCCAGATGGCCCGCAGGCTGCTGCTGCAGGCCTATCAGCGCCAGCTCGATGCGGCCGTCACGCCGGCAGCGCGTGAGCGCCTGCGCGCGCGCGTGGCCGCCACCCTGCTGCCCTGGGCGCCCGACACGCTGGAGCCCGCGCTCGCCCAGGGCTATGCCGCGTTGGCCTACCGCCTGGGCCTGATGGAGCTGGGCGCACGGCTGCTGGCGCGCGCCGGCGCCGTGCTGGGCCCGGCGGATCTGGAGCGCTACGGCTTCGAGGCCCTGGGCCGGCAGGAATACGCCCTGGCCTCGCACTATTTCCTGCAGGCCATGGCGCGCAGCCGCGACCGCGTCGCCATGCGCCGCTATTTCCAGCTGGGCGTCGGCGCCTGGATGGCCGCCGGTCAGCCGCGCACGGCCCTGGAGACGGCGCAGCAGCATCTGGGCCCGCTGCAGGGCGATCTGCCCACGCTGCGCTATCTGGTCAAGCTGGCGCTGGCGGCCGGCGAGCCGGCGCTCGCCGCCCACTACGCCCGCCAGCTGGTCTTTGTGGTTCCTCCTGCACCGCCTGCGCCATGAACCGCAGCCTCACCGTCTTGCTTGTGCTGGGTCTGCTGCCGGCGGCGACCTGGAGCCAGAGCGCCGAGGCGAACGCCGCGCCCGAGCCCGTGCTGCGCCGCTTCGAGGCCGACGACTACCGGCTGGCCTACGACGTCTTTCTCGGAACCGGCGACCTGCAGGCCGCCTTCCGCCTGGCCCAGCGCGCCGTGCGCGAGCGCCCGACCGATGCCGCCTGGCGCCGGCGCCTGGCCCAGGTCGCCGAATGGCTGGGACGCGCCGACATCGCCGCCGAACAGTGGCAGGCCCTGTTCGCGCAAGGTGACCGCTCCGACGGCACGGTCCAGCAGCTGCTGCGTCTGGCGCCGGCCCTGCCCGAGCCGCTGGCGGCCCTGCCGGCCTGGCAACATCTGGCGCGCCGGCGCGAGCTCGACGCGCAGGAGTGGGAACAGCTCTACTGGCTGTTCGAGGATGCGGCCGAGCCCGCCCGTGGCTCGCGCTACTTCGAAGCCGAATACCGCCAGCGCGGCCTGCCGCAGCTGCTGGAACTGGCGGCCCGGCTGGCGCTGCACGCCGGCGACGACGCGCGCGCGCTGGCGCTGTACCGCGAACGCAGTGCGCGCGAGCCCTTCAGCGCCGAGGCGTTGGCGCAGGCCGTGGCCATCGAGGTGCGCAGCGACCGCTTCGGGCCGGCCCTGGCGCTGATGCGCGCGCAGATGCACCGCATCCCCGAGGACGACGTGGCCCTGTGGCGGCTGCTGGGCCAGCTGGCCTGGGAAAACGGCGACACCGCCACCGCCGAAGCCGCCTATGCGCGCGCCATCGCCGGCCGCGACAGCCAGTTGCAGGACTGGGCGCGGCTGGTGCTGCTCACCCGCGAGCGCCAGCCCGAGCGCGCCGCCGAACTGGCTTATGCCGCCTGGCAGCGCCACGGCCAGCTCGACCTGCTGCTGCAGGCCCTGGAGATCTATGCCGAGCGGGGCCTGCTCAACGCCCAAGGCCGCATCTATGACAGCCTGGATGCCGCGCAGCGGGCTCGCGCCGAGCAAAGCCTGGCCTTTCTGCTGGGGCGCTCCCAATACCACCAGCGCCGCGGCCAGCCCCAGGCGGCCTGGGCCGATCTGCAGCGCGCGCTGCGGCTGGCTCCGCGCGACGACGAGGTGGCGCTGTCGGCCCTGTGGTTCCTGCTCGACGCCGGCCGCTCGGCCGAGCTGGCCCGGCTGCTGCAGCGCTACGCCGGCCAGGCCCTGCGCAATGACCGCTACGCCCCGGTCTATGCAGCCGGCTACCAGGCTCTGGGCCGCGCGCGCGAGGCCGCGCGCTGGTACCACCGCGCGCTGGCCCGGCAGCCCGACGACGCCGTGCTGCTCAGCGCCTATGCCGATGTGCTGCAAGCCCTGGGCCACACCGGCATGGCCGACCGCCTGCGCCGCCAGGCCTGGCTGCAGCTGCAGGCCTTGCGCAGCGGCTCCGCCGACCTGGCCGCTGCGCTGCGCCACCCGGCTTTCGACACCTGGGCCCGCCTGCTGGCCGATGGCGCCGGCGGCCCGGCTGCGGCGCCGGCGCTGCGCCGCGCCGTGCTGCAGGACCTGCGCGTGCGCGCCGGCCCGCCGGCCGCGACCGACCCGCGCGACGCCCTGCTGCTGCAGGCCGCGCTGGACAAGCAGCTTCCCGACAGCGCCCGGCGCTGGATGCTGCAACGCTACCTGGCCCTGGGCCGCGCCGCCCCCCTGCCGGCGCAGGCCCGGCTGGCGCTGCAGCAGCACGACCGGCTGGCGCTGGCGGCGCTGCTGCAGCAGCCCGGCCGGCGCCTGGACGACACCACCCGCATCGAGCTGGCGCTGGCGCTGCAGCGCAGCGACCTGGCCATCGACACCGCCTTCGAGGCGCTGACGCGCCAGCCGGCCGCCGAGCCCTTCCACGAGCTGCTGCGCCAGCAGCTGCCGCCCAACGCCCACTACCTGCAATGGAGCGCCACCCAGGCCGACTACGGCCTGCTGCAGCGTCTGGGCCAGGAGCTGCAGGCCCGGCTGGTGCTCAGCCCGGCGCTGCAGCTGCTGCTGGCCACCACCGCCTGGCGGCAAAGCAGCGACGACCCCGATTTCGCCACGCTGCTACCCGGCCGCGAGGACTGGCAGACGGTGGAGCTGCGCTGGCTTGGCCGCCGCGACACCCGGGTGGCGCTGACGCAGCAGCAGGCGCTGCAGCGCTACGACGGCCTGCGGCTGCAGCAGCGCGGCCGCTGGGCGCCGCGCCTGGACTACGAGCTGGCGCTGCGCTGGCACCAGCCTTCGGAGCTGACGCTGCCGCTGCGCGTGGCCGGCTACGAAGACAGCCTGCGCCTGCAGCTCGGCTATGCGCTGGACCGCCAGACCACGCTGAACCTGACCCCGCAGCTCAGCCGCTACCACACCCAGTACGCCGACTATCTGGGCAGCGGCTCCAGCGTCGAACTGGGCGCCACCCACCGGCTGCGCAACGACTACCCCGACGTTTATCTGCGCGCCTACACCGAGTGGCGCAGCTACCGGCGCGACGGCGGCCTGTCGGCCGCGACCGTGGCCCAGCTGCCCGCCTACCTGCAAACCGGCCTGGGCAACGGCAGCATCGACCCGGTGGGCTACTTCCTGCCCCCGGACAACAGCACCGTGGGCCTATGCGCCGGCATCGGCGGCAACCTTGCGGGCCTGAGCCTGCCCGAAGACTACAGCCGCGCCTGGCGCCCTTACGGCTGGGCCTGCGCCACCGACAACAGCGTGCTGGGGCCGGGCTACAACGCCAGCGCCGGGCTGGCCGGCTCGGTCTTCGGCGCCGACCAGCTGCGCATCGAGTGGCAGCGCAGCGAAGCCAACGCGCCCGGCGGCGCGTCGATCCAGATCCTGTCCATCCGCTATCGCCATTACTTCTAGGAGCCTGTTCCATGTATCCGCGCAAAGCCCTCCTTCTCGTCCTGGCCTGGCTGGCGGCCCTGCTGCTGCCGGCCTGCTCCACCACCTCGGTCACCGGCACCGGGGCGCTGACGGCGCAGGCGCGCTGGGCGCTGCTGCCGGTGGTCAACAACACCGAAACCCCGCAGGCCGGCCTGTCGGCCGAAACGCTGGTCGAACACCACCTGCTGGCGCGCGGTCTGCCCCAGCTGCAGCGCTACCCGGCCACGCTCACCCGCGACAGCCTGTTCGAGCCCACCGAACGCAAGCTGGCCGAAGACGCGCTGAAGTGGGCGCGCGAGCAGGGCGCGCGCTACGCCGTCGGCGGCAGCGTGGAGGAGTGGCGCTACAAGGTCGGGCTGGACGGCGAGCCGGTGGTGGCGCTGACGCTGCGCGTGATCGACCTGGACAGCGGCCGCGTGGTCTGGAGCGCCTCGGGCGCGCGCGCCGGCTACGGCCGCAGCAGCCTGGCCGCCGTGGCCCACCAGCTCGTGGCCGAACTGCTGGCCGGCCTGCCGCTGGCCGACGCGCCCGCCCGCCGCTGAGTAAGGAACGCCCCGCATGCGCGACACCCTGCGTCAGCTGCTGCGCCGCTACGGCCTGAACCGCTGGCTCGTCCCGCAGCCGCAGGAGGGCGGCTGGACGCAGGCCAGCGAAATCCTGACCATACCGGCGCTGGCCGCCGCGCTGGCCTGGCTGCTCAGCCCGGCCGACCCGCTGCTGACGCAGGCGCAGTTCCCCTGGATTTGGTTCGCGCCGGTGCTGGTGGCGCTGCGCTACGGCGTCACGCCAGGGCTGACCAGCTGCGTGCCCCTGGTCGCGCTGTGGTATGTGGCCGAGCAGGCCGGCCGGGTGCCGGCCGATTTCGGTCTGGAGTATTTCTTCGGCGGCGGCCTGCTGGTGCTGATCTGCGGCGAATACAGCGACGTCTGGCGCGACCGCAACGCCCGCATGGACGAAACCAATGTCTATCTGGCCGAGCGGCTGTCGCGCATCACCAAGCGGCATTTGCTGCTGAACCTCTCGCACGACCGGCTGGAGCACGAAATGCTCAGCCGCCCCACCTCGCTGCGCGACGCGCTGGTGCGTCTGCGCGCGCTGACGCTGCAGGAAGACGGCCGCCAGCCCCTGCCCGGCGCCGGCCAGCTGCTGCAACTGCTGGCGCAGTACGTGAACCTGCAGTCGGCCGCGCTCTACACCGCGCAGGCCGATGGCCCGCAGCGCTGGGCCCTGGGGCCGGAAGTCGCCCGGCTGGGCGAGCCCGTACCGCTGCGCACCGACGACGAACTGTACGAACTGGCGCAGCGCGAGCAGCAGCTGGCCCACATCGCCCAGCAGGACCTGAGCCTGGAGCGATCCAGCGAGCAGCTGATCGTCGCGCCGCTGCTGACCAGCGACGGCACGCCCATTGGCGTGCTGTCGGTCAGCCGCATCCCCTTCTTCGCGCTGCACGTCGAGAACCTACAGATGCTCTCGGTCATCCTGAGCTACTACGCCGACCTGGTGCAGGGCGGCGCCGGGCTGCGCCGCCTGCTGGCGCAGCTGCCGACGATGCCGCCGCAGTTCGCCGAGGAGCTGGTGCGCATGCAGGGCCTGCAGGCGCGCACCGGCATGGCCAGCCAGATCCTGGTGATGCGCTTTCCCCAGGAACTGGGGCGCACCCTGCCGGCCGAATTCGCACGCATCAAGCGCGGGCTGGACGTCTATTGGCAGACCACCATCGGCCACGACACCGCCATCGTCGTGCTCATGCCGCTGGCCAATGCCGCCGGCATGGCCGGCTTCATGCAGCGCATCCAGCACTGGCTGCAGCAGCGCCTGCGCGATCCGGCGCGGGTGCAGTCGGTGCAGCTGCAGCCGATCGACTTCGCCACCGACGACCCGGTGGCGGCATTGCAGCGCGTGCTGCAGCAAGGCTGAGCGCGGCCATGGATGCGACGCAACTGTTTCCCGACAGCGCCAGCCAGCTCATGGGCGAGGGGCTGGCGCCGCTGGCCGACTCGCACAGCCTGGGCCTGCTGGCGCTGGTGCTGGCGGTGCACGCGCTGCTCAGCTTTGCTGCGGCGTTGGCCAGCGCGCCCCGCCTGCCTGCACAGCTGCGCCGCCCTCACTGGGCGGTGGTGGCGCTGCTGTGGAACTTTGCCTTCATCGTGCCGGTCCTTGGCGCAGTCGCGCTGGTTTGGATCGCGCGCAAGACCCGCCGACAGGCCCAGCGTGATGCGCGCCGGGCCAAACCCGCATCCATCCAGCTGCCGGAATACGACGTGCAGGCCGGCAACCGCGAGAGCGTGCGCAGCAGCCAGGGCGCGATCCGCTCGCGGCTGGAGCCGCAGGTGCCTGCTGCGGTGCGCATGCAGTCGCTGCTGACGCTGCAGGCCGTGCCGGCGCGCGTGGCCAACCCGCTGCTGGAGTCGCTGCTCGGCGACGACGCCGATGACGTGCGCCTGCTGGCTTTCGGCATGCTCGACAGCAGCGAAAAGCGCATCGCCCGCGCCATCCAGCACGAACGCGACCGCCTGCAGACCGACCTCAGCCCGGCCCAGCGCTTCGAGGCGCTGCGCCATCTGGCCGAGCTGCACTGGGAGCTGGTCTATGCCGAGCTGGCCCAGGGCGAGCTGCGCCGCCACACGCTGCGCCAGGCCCGCGACTACCTGGAGCAGGCCCTGCAGACCGGCGTGCCGCCAACGCCGGGGCTGCTGCTCCTGCTGGGGCGCATCCTGCTGGCCCAGGAGGATTACGCGGCGGCCGAAGCGGCGCTGCGCCAGGCCATGGCCGCCGGGCTGCCAGCCGTCTCGGCCCTGCCCTATCTGGCCGAAATCGCCTACGCGCGGCGCGACTACGCGGCCGTGCGCGAGCATCTGCGGGCGCTGGCCGACCTGCCCACCGCGGCCAAGACGGCGGCCATCGTCAACCTGTGGACCGGCCGCGAGCAACTGGACAAGCTGCATGCACACAACTTCCTCCCCCACCTCTGAGGCCCGTCTGCCGCAGGCGGCCGACGTGGACGTGCTGCTTCTGCTGGAAGGCACTTTCCCCTACGTGGCCGGCGGCGTCTCCAGCTGGGTCAACCAGATCATCCGCGGCTTTCCCGAGCTGCGCTTCGGCGCGGTGTTCCTGGGCTCGCGCCCCGAAGACTACGGACCGATGCGCTACGCGCTGCCGGACAACCTGGTGCACCTGCAGACGGCCTATCTCTACGAGCAGCGGGACAACCCGCCCATCGTGCCGGTGCACGCCGAAGCCGAGGTCATGCAGGACGTGCAGCGCCTGCACGAGCTGATGTATGACGACATCCGCGACGCCACTTGCCCCGAGCTGTTCGCCCGTCTGCTGGACGAAGCCCACCCGCAGGGACGGCTACGCGCGGAAGTGTTCCTCTACAGCCGCGAAGCCTGGGAGTTCATCAAGAAAAACTACCGCGCGCGCAGCACCGACCCGTCTTTCGTCGATTACTTCTGGACCATCCGCACCATCCATGCGCCGTTCTGGCGGCTGCGCGAGGTAGCCGCCCAGGCGCCGCGCGCGCGGGTCTATCACGCGATTTCCACCGGCTATGCGGGCATCCTGGGCGTCCTGCTCAAGCACCGCCACCGGCGCCCCTTCATGCTGAGCGAGCACGGCATCTACGTGAAGGAACGCAAGATCGACCTGTACCAGGCCCAGTGGCTCAAGGACAACCGCAGCGTCTTCGAGCAGGATCCGTCTCGGTTGAGCTATTTCCGCGAGCTGTGGATCCGTTTCTTCGAGCACCTGGGCTATCTCACCTACCAGGCCGCCGACGACATCATCGCGCTGTACGAGGCCAACCGCCAGCGCCAGCTGGCCGACGGCGCCCCCGAGGAGCGCACCACCAACGTACCCAACGGCATCGACGTGGCCCGCTATGCGCCGCTGCGCGCGCAACGCCCCCCCGCGCCACCGCCGGTGCTGTGCCTGATCGGGCGCGTGGTGCCGATCAAGGACATCAAGACCTTCATCCGCGCGATGCGCGGCGTGGTCAACCGCCTGCCCCAAGCCGAAGGCTGGATCGCCGGCCCCGAGGACGAGGCCCCCGAGTACGCGCAGGAATGCCGCGATCTGGTGGCGCAGCTGGGCCTGGAAGGCAAGGTGAAGTTCCTGGGCTTCCAGAAGCTCACCGACCTGCTGCCCCAGGTGGGGCTGGTGGTGCTGAGCTCCATCAGCGAGGCGCTGCCGCTGGTCATCCTGGAAGGCTATGCGGCCGGCGTGCCGACGGTGGCCACCGATGTCGGCTCCTGCCGCCAGCTGGTGTATGGCCTGCCGGGCGAAGACGCGGCCATCGGAGCCTCCGGGCGCGTGGTGCGCATCGCCGACCCGGAAGCGCTGGCCCAGGCCGCGCTGGAGCTGCTGGGCGATACGGCCGAGTGGCAGCGCGCCAGCGGCGCCGCCATCCAGCGGGTGGAGCGCTACTACGCCCAGGAGATGATGTTCGCGCGCTACCGCGAGCTGTATGAACGCAACTTCCGCAAGGCCCAGGCATGGCAGGAATAGGATTCGAGCTGCGCAAGCTGCTGCGCAAGCGCACCTACACCGGGCTGCTGCGCGCCTATGCCTATGCCGGCATCATCAGCTCCGGTCCCTGGGTGCTGTCCATCCTGGGCATCCTGCTGATCGGCATCTTCAGCCTGGGCGCCATCGACACCGACGCCTCGATCACCCAGTTCCAGGTCACGGTCACTTATCTGTTCCTGATCTCGCTGATTCTGACCGGACTGGTGCAGCTGTCGTTCACCCGCTTCGTGGCCGACCAGCTCTTTCTGCACCGCACCGAGGCGGTCATGCCCAATTTCAACGGCCTGCTGCTGCTGGCCATGAGCGTGAGCCTGCTGCTGGCGCTGCCGGCGGCGGCCCTCCTGTTTCCGGCGCAAAGCGTGCTGTACCGGCTGCTCTTTGCCATCGGCCTGACCGTGATGTCGGCGATCTGGATCGCCACCGTGTTCCTGACCGGGCTCAAGCACTACCGCGCCATCGTGCTGATCTACTTCCTCGGCTACCTCTGCACCGTGGGTCTGGCGCTGGCGCTGCGCCACCTCAGCGGGCTCGAAGGCCTGCTGCTGGGCTTCGTCATCGGCCAGGTGCTGCTGCTGATGGGCATGATCTGGCTGGTCTATCGCCACTACAACGCCGACCGCTTCATCGCCTTCGACATCTGGAAGCCCGGGGCCATGTACCGCAGCCTGATGGCCACCGGCTTTCTGTTCAACCTGGGCACCTGGATCGACAAGATCCTGTTCTGGTACCACCCGGACACGGGGCAGGCCGTCATCGGGCCGCTGCATGCCTCGGTGATCTACGACTTTCCGATCTTCCTGGCTTACCTGTCCGTCATCCCGGGCATGGCGGTGTTCCTGGTCCGCATCGAGACGGACTTCGTCGAGTACTACGTCAAGTTCTACGACGCAGTGCGCGAAGGCGCCACGCTGGACTACATCGAGCGCATGCGCAACCAGATGGTCTATTACGTGCGTCGCGGCCTGTTCGACATCGCCAAGATCCAGGCCATCGCGGTGCTGGTCACGCTGGTGCTGGGCGAGTCGCTGCTGCAGTTCCTGGGCATCTCCACGCTCTATCTGCCGCTGCTGTACATCGACGTCATCGGCACGGCGCTGCAGGTGGTGCTGCTGGGCATCCTGAACGTGCTGTTCTATCTGGACCAGCGCCGCGCGGTGTTGCTGCTCACCGCCCTGCTGCCGCTGTTCAATCTGGTGTTCACGGCCCTGTCGCTGCAGGCCGGCGCCAACTGGTTCGGCTATGGCTTTGCCTTCGCGATGCTGCTGACCGTGCTCATCGGCCTGTGGATCCTCAGCCGCAAGCTCGACAATCTGGAATACCAGACCTTCATGCTGCAGTGAGCAGGGCCGCCACCCCCAAGCCGAGGGCGCGCTGGGCCAGGCAAGCCAAAGGCTCAGCGCAGCCCGGCGGCCGAGCGGCCGCGCGGCTTGCGCGCAGGCCGCACGGTGGCCTGCGAAGCCCGCCTGTAGGTCTGCAGCGTCTGCTGCGCCCGCCCCAGCAGCGTATCGCCCGGGTAACTGCCCGTGGCGTCCAGCGCACCGAAAGGCAGGCCCGTGAGCAGTTCCAGCGCCTCGGCGGCGGTCTGCGCCGTCCAGATGTGGAAGCGCCCCTGCTCCACCGCCTCGACCACGCGGGGGTCGAGCATCAGGTGCCGGCGGTTGCGCTGCGGGATCAGCACGCCCTGGCGGCCGGTCAGGCCCATCAACGCGCAGCTGCGGAAAAAGCCCTCGATCTTCTCGTTGATGCCGCCTACGGGCAGCAGCTCGCCATGCTGGTTCAGCGCGCCGGTGACGGCGATGCTCTGGCGCACCGGCGCGCCGGCCAGGGCCGACAGCAGCGCGCCGAATTCGGCCAGCGAGGCCGAGTCGCCCTCGACCCCGCTGTACTCCTGCTCGAACACGATGGCCGCATTCAGCGCCAGCGGCGTGATGTGCACGAACAGGTGCGCCAGATAGCTGTGCAGGATCAGCACCCCCTTGTCGTGGATGGGGCCGGAGAGCTCGACCTCGCGCTCGATGTTGAGCAGCCCCTCGTCGCCGGCGTGGGTGCGGGCGGTCACCCGCACCGGAAAGCCGAACCGGTAGTCGCCCAGGTCCACCACAGTCAGCCCGTTGACCTGCCCGATGCGCTCGCCATCCAGATCGAGCAGCCGCTCGCCGTCGGCGATGGTTTCCTGCAGGCGCTGCTCCGGGTAGTCGTGGCGCTGGATGCGCGCCAGCCGGGCCGCTTCGACGTCCTGCGCATCGACCAGCGCCGCGCCGCGGCCGCGCGCCATCGCGGCCGCCTCCATCACCAGCGCCTCGGTGTGGGCGAAGATGGCGCTCTGGCGCGCCTGGTCTTCGGCCTCGCGGTGCGCCTGCTCCAGCAGCGCGGCCACCGCCGCCGCGCGGAAATGCGGCAGCCCCAGCCGGCGGCAGGTGTGGGCCACGAAGATCGCGCTGGCCAGCCGCACGCCGGGCGTGGCCCGGAAGCTCTCGGCGAAGTCCACCTTGCAGCGGAAGCGCCGCGCCAGATCGGGGTCGGCTTCCTGCAGCGCGTAATACTCCTCGACCGAGCCGATCAGCACGATCTTGACGTCCACGTCCACCGGCTCGGGCTGCAGCGACACCGCCGCGATCGGCGCGTAAATCATGCCCGGCTCCTCGATCTGCAGCCGGCCGCTGCGCAAAAAGCGGCGCAGCTTCTCCCACACCGCCTCGTCGGCCACCAGATCGCGCAGGTGCAGCAGCAGAAAGCCGCCGTGGGCCTTGAGCAGGCTGCCGGCACGGATGCGGGTGTGGTCGGTCACCAGCACGTCGCTCTCGGTCTGGTATTCGACGCTGCCGAAAAGCGCCCGAAACAGCGGGTTGTCCTCGACGATCACCGGCGCGCCCTGGCGGTCGTGGTTGTCCACCACCACATTGACCTGGTAGCGGCGCAGCACGTCCTGCAGGGCCTGGGCCCGCTCGGCCGGGTCGGCCTCCTCGTCCTCGACCGGGGCGAACAGCTCCACGTTGTCCAGCACGTCGCGCGCCACCTGATCCAGATAGCCGCCGAGCTTGACCGTGTCCTTGATCTGCTTGCGCAGCTCGTTGCGGATCTCCTGCAGCTCGCGCTCCAGCAGCGGCTTGACCATCTGCCGCCGCAGCGCGGCCAGTCCTTCGTTGAGCACGCGCTCCATGGCGCGCGTGCGCTCCAGAAAGCGGGCGATCTCGCCGCGCAGCTCCTCCTCGGCGCGGTCCATCTCGGCACGGCGCTCCTTGGGCAAGGCCAGCACCTTGGCCTCGGTCATCGGCTCGCCCTGCTCGTCGCGCAGCGTGAACACCATATGCCCCTGGTCGCGCATCAGCGCGAAGCGGCGCGCCTCGGCAAAGGCATCGAGCTCAGCGTAGGCGCGCGCCTCCTCGGCCTTGTAGGTCTTGCGCAGGTGCTCGCTTTCGGCGCGGAAATCCTCGCCCCCGAGGCGCTTGGGGATTTCGGCCTGCAGGGTCTTGACCAGTTGCTGCATCAGGCTGCGCAGCTGCCGCCCCTGCCCGGCCGGCATGCGCAGGGCGCGTGGACGCTCCGGCGCGTCGAAGTTGTGCAGATAGCACAGATCCGGCGGCACCGGCCGCGTGGCCGCCACCTCGTGCATCATCTGGCACAGCAGCGTGGTGCGGCCGCTGCCCACCTCGCCCAGCACGAACAGGTTGTAGTCGGGCAGGTCCATCGACAGACCGAAGCGGGCCGCGCGCTCGGCGCGCTCCTGCCCGATCCAGGGCAGCGGGTGGTGCAGCAGCTCCGAGGTATCGGCAAAGCCCAGGCCGGCGGCATCGACGCGCAGGCGCAGTTCGGCGGGAGACAGGCGGGATGCGGGCATGGCACTTATTGTGGGCCAGACCGCCGCGCGGCGGGCCGGAAAGAATCGAACGACCGTTCTATTTTCTGCCGCTTCGGGACTACAATTCCGTCGCGCAGCCGACAGGCCCGCAGCCCGCATGGCCCTACCATCGCCGGCTGCGCGCGTCCCGTTTCCACCGCCATCGAGACCTGACATGACGAACGAAGAGATTCTTGCCCAGTACGGCCCCCGCGAAGCCATGGAATACGACGTGGTCGTCGTCGGCGCCGGCCCGGCCGGCCTGGCCACGGCCATCCGCCTCAAACAGCTCGCCGCCGACAAAGGCCAGGACATCTCGGTCGTGGTGCTGGAAAAAGGCTCGGAGCCGGGCGCGCACATCCTCTCGGGCGCGGTGATGGATCCACGCGCGCTCAACGAGCTGTTCCCGAACTGGAAGGAGCTGGGCGCGCCGCTGAACCAGCCGGTCACCGGCGATGAGGTGCTGTTTCTGACCGAAACCGGTGCGCGGCGCACGCCGGGCTGGCTGGTGCCCGACTGCTTCCACAACGAAGGCAACTACGTCATCAGCCTGGGCACGCTGACGCGCTGGCTGGCCCAGCAGGCCGAAGGGCTGGGCGTCGAAATCTTCCCCGGCTTTGCTGCCGCCGAGGTGCTCTACACCGAAACCGGAGCCGTCAAAGGCGTGGCCACCGGCAACATGGGGCTGGGCAAGGACGGCCAGCCCACCGAAAACTTCCAGCTCGGCATGGAACTGCATGCCAAGTACACCGTGTTCGCCGAAGGCGCGCGCGGCCACCTGGGCAAGCAGATCATCGCCAAGTACAGGCTCGACGAGGGCAAGGACCCGCAGAGCTATGCCATCGGCATCAAGGAACTGTGGGAAATCCCGGCCGAGCAGGCCAGGCCCGGCCTGGTGGTGCACACCGCCGGCTGGCCGATGGACAACAGCACCTATGGCGGCGGCTTCCTCTACCACCTGGAAGGCAACAAGGTCACGCTGGGCTTCGTCACCGGGCTGGACTACCAGAACCCGTTCTTGAGCCCCTTCGAGGAAATGCAGCGCTGGAAAACCCATCCGGCCATCCGCAAGCACATCGAAGGCGGCAAGCGCATCGGCTACGGCGCGCGCGCCATCACTGCCGGCGGTCTGCTGTCGCTGCCCAAGACCATCTGCCCCGGCGGCGTGCTGGTGGGCTGTGACGCCGGCTACCTGAACGCCAGCCGCATCAAGGGCAGCCATGCGGCCATCAAGAGCGGCATGCTGGCCGCCGAGGCCCTGTACGAAGCCGTCAGCAGCGGGCGCGCGCACGACGAACTCAACGCCTACCCGGTCGCTTTCGCGCAGAGCTGGCTGTATGAGGAACTGCACAAATCGCGCAATTTCAAGCAGTGGTTCAAGAAAGGCAATCTGGTCGGCGCGATGATGACCGGCATCGAGCAGTGGCTGCTGCCGCGCATCGGCATCAAGACACCGCCGTGGACCCTCCACCGCAAGGAAGCCGACCACAGCCGGCTCAAACCCGCCGCCGAGTGCCAACCCATCGACTATCCCAAGCCGGATGGCACGATCACCTTCGACCGGCTCTCCAGCGTGTTCATCAGCAACACCAACCACGAGGAGAACCAGCCCGCGCACCTGACCCTCAAGGACGCCAGCGTGCCGGTGGCCGTGAACCTGGCGCGATACGCCGGCCCCGAGCAGCGCTACTGCCCGGCCGGCGTCTATGAATTCGTCAAGAACGAAGACGGTTCCGACCGCCTGCAGATCAACGCGCAGAACTGCGTGCACTGCAAGACCTGCGACATCAAGGATCCGACGCAAAACATCGTCTGGGTCACGCCCGAAGGTGGCGGCGGGCCGAACTACAGCGGCATGTGAGGCTTGATGCGGTATGGGCCCGGCATCGGCCCCATACCGTAGCCGCCCCATCGGCCGCGCTCACAGCCGGTCCGCAAATTCCCGCAAGGCCTGCCGGCATCCCGTCACGTTCGCAAAGTCTGGAAATGCCGCCGGCATCCCCCGGTACACGGCCCATAGCACGGCCGCGCCATCGAAATCGCTCAGATCGAGCCCGGTGATCTCCGCCACGACGCGGCGGCAAAACGCCGTGGCTGACTGCGTCAACGCCCGATCCGTCTGTGTTGCAAAAGCCGTGAGCGCGGCGTTGTACCAGTCCTGCGAGCCGAGGTAGGCCCGTATCGTGCCCAGATCCCCGTTGGCCGGCATCAGCTTGTAGTTCAGCACCTCGGCCGCCGCGATATCGCGCACCACCGCAGCGCGCGCTTGCTCGGCAGTTCCCGCGCACCGGGTCTGTGGAGGCTGGCATATGCGCCAATCCACGAAAATCGAAGGCCGCGGCGCTTCGAAGGTAATGCGCCACAGCCCCACCTGCCGGCGCGAAGCATCCCAGTCTTCCCCGACCGGAATCCATAGCTCGATGCGGGCGCCCGAGGCGCGACCATTGACAGCAGGTGTCACACGGCTCAAATCCCGATGGGATCCATGCTCTTCCGTCAGCGCACTGGAAAACAACAGGGAAATCGCTTGGTCCAGAGCCTGCGCTTCGCTACGCATGGCCTCCGATGTCAGGCGTGTCATCACCGCCGGCTCCACGACCAAGGCCCTGGCCACCTGCACCGCCACGCCCAAGGCGGCCGCGGCCCCGCGCGCCGCATAGGTATTGCTGGCCTTGACGGTGTAATGCACCCGTGGCATGGACGCCGTGCCGTCCCCCTTGACCAGAAACAGCGGGAACGCGCGCACATCGTGTTGAATCGCGCGCACCCACTTCTCACCGCTGGAATTGCTGGAATGCCCGACCGTGACCAACGGCACAGTCTGCTCATACGCGCCCACCCCCAGACGCACCGTCAAGTTGATGGAAAACTCCTTGCCGACCAAAGCCCGCTCCAGCCATGGACGCGGCTGGTAAGGCAAAGTCAAAGGCGGGGGATCCGCGCCAGAACCAGCCTCTTGTTGACTGCTCTCTTGTGAACGACTCGCATGGACCTCGCTCTCAATGACGAAACGCGTGTACGCGCCGGCAAACCCCGGATCGACCGCTTTACCCGCATCGACCGCTTTACCCTCGGCCCCTTCGTCCACATACCGGCTGAACGGCGTGATGTTGATGGCCTGCCAGCTTCTCGAAGCGTTCGTTGCTGCGTTCGTTGTTGCGTTCGTTGCTGCGTTCGTTGTTGCGTTCGTTGTCGCATCCGACCCTGACGCCCCGTTCCCGCGCGGGGATGCGTCTTGAACGTCAGTGACTCTCCCCATCATCTGGGGCCCAGCACCGGCTGTGTTGACTGGCGTCTTTGACAGGGCTTGTTTTTCTGGTTTGCTCTGCGCCCCCATCGTCGAGCGAGAGTTGCCACCGGAACCTGCCGGCTCGGACAAACTCGCACAACCGGATAAAGCCAGCACGGCACACACGGTGCCCCAACCTGCCCTCCTGCATGACGAACCAGACATGGCAGCCTCCCCTGCGTTGTGCGCCGTCAGATAGCCGCAGACTTTCGATGGCGCAGTTTTGTATCTTTTTGTAACTGTCGGCATGCCTGTTGTCAAGCCCTGTGCATCGGATGTCTGTCAGAACGGGAGCAGCCGTAATATCGCCGTACTTCGAGCACAGGCCGCATCGCCATGCCACGCATCGTCATCTGCGGCGCCGCCGGGCGCGACTTCCACAACTTCAACACGGTCTATCGCGACGACCCGGCCGTGCAGGTCGTGGCCTTCACGGCGGCGCAGATTCCGGGCATCGAAGGCCGGCGCTATCCGGCCAGCCTCGCCGGCGCGCGCTACCCGCAGGGCATCCCCATCGTGGCCGAG
Organism: Hylemonella sp.; assembly: GCA_036846225.1. Classification (GTDB taxonomy): domain Bacteria; phylum Pseudomonadota; class Gammaproteobacteria; order Burkholderiales; family Burkholderiaceae_C; genus Hylemonella. Next base: position 31,527 of record DAIUCJ010000010.1, on the reverse strand, counting down.
GACGAACTGGAGGCGCTGTGCCGGCGCGAACGGGTGGACACCGTGGTCTTTGCCTACAGCGACGTCAGCCACGCGCATGTGATGCACCTGGCCTCGCGCGCGCTGGCCGCCGGCTGCAGCTACACCCTGCTGGGGCCGCGGGCGACGATGCTGCAGGCGCGCAAACCGGTGGTGGCGGTCTCGGCGGTGCGCACCGGCTGCGGCAAGTCGCAGACCGCGCGCCATCTGGCGCGCTGGCTGCAGGCGGGCGGCCGGCGCGTGGCCGTGGTGCGCCACCCCATGCCCTATGGCGACCTGGCCGCCCAGCGCGTGCAGGCTTTTCACTCCCTGGCCGATCTGGATGCGGCCCGCTGCACCATCGAGGAGCGCGAGGAGTACGAGCCGCATCTGGCCGCCGGACACGCGGTGTTCGCCGGGGTGGACTATGCGGCCGTGCTGGCCGCAGCCGAAGCCGCCTGCGACATCATCGTCTGGGACGGCGGCAACAACGACTTCCCGTTTTTCGTGCCCACGGTGCACGTGGTCGTCTGTGACGCCCTGCGCCCGGACCAGCTCACCACCCACCACCCGGGCGAAGCCGTGCTGCGCATGGCCGACATCGTGGTGCTGAACAAGGTCGATGCCGCCCCCGCTGGCGAGGTGGCGCGGCTGCACGCCGCGGTAGCCGCGCTGCGCCCGCTGGTGCCCATCGTGCACGCGGCCTCGCCGGTGCAGATCGATGCGCCGCAGCACCTGCGCGGGCGGCGCGTGCTGGTCATCGAAGACGGCCCCACCCTCACCCACGGCGGCATGCCCTGGGGGGCCGGCTACCGCGCGCTGCAGACGCTGGCCGACGTGCAGGTGGTGGACCCGCGCGCGCACGCAGCCCCTGCGATCGCGGCCATCTACGCCCGCTACCCGCACATCGGCCCGGTGCTACCGGCCATGGGCTATGACGCGGCGCAGCTCGAAGCGCTGCGCGCCACGGTCAACGCCAGCGAAGCCGACGCGGTTCTGGCGGCCACGCCAGTGGACCTGGCGCGCCTGGGCGGTTTTGCCCGCCCCATCGTGCGTGCGCGCTACGGCTATGCCGATGCCGGCACCCCCACCCTAACCGGCCTGCTGGCCGAACGGCTCGATGTCCCCGCCTGAGCGGCCGCTGCTGGTCGTGGCCCTGGGCGGCAACGCCCTCAATCCGCCGGCCGGCGATCAGGGTTACGCGGCCGAACGCACCGCGGTGCAGCAGGCCGCCGGGCAGCTGGCCAGCTTGGCCGCGCAAGGCTGGCGGCTGCTGGTCGTGCATGGCAACGGGCCGCAGGTGGGCCGGCTGCTCGGCACGCAGGCCGACCCCGCCGATCTGGACATCCACGTGGCCCAGACGCAGGGCGAGCTGGGCTATCTGCTGGCCCAGGCCCTGCAGAACGCCTGCTGCCATCCGGTGGCGGCCCTGCTGACGCGGGTGGAGGTGGATGCGGCCGATGCCGCCTTCGCCCACCCCACCAAGCCCATCGGAGCGCTGCTGGCCGCGCCCCCTAAGCAGGTGGCGGCGCTGCCCGTCGGCGGCGGCTGGCGCCGGGTCGTGGCTTCGCCCCGACCGCTGGCGGTGGTGGAAGCGTCAGCCATCGCCACGCTGCTGCGCGAGCACCACGTGATCGCCGCAGGCGGCGGTGGCGTGGCCGTGGCGCGCACGGCCGCCGGCCACGCCGGCCTGCCTGCGGTGATCGACAAGGACTGGGTGGCCGCGCGGCTGGCCATCGACCTGCAGGCCCAGGCCCTGGTGTTCGCCACCAACGTAGCCGGCGTGCAAAGCGACCACGGCACCCCCGCAGCCCGCACGCTGGCGCGGCTGCCGCTGGCGCAGGCACACGCCCTGCTGGCACAGGGCACGCTGGGCGCCGGCTCGATGGCGCCCAAGGTGGAAAGCGCCGCAGCCTTCGTACAGGCCTGCGGGCGACCTGCCGCGATCCTGCACACCGATGCGCTGGCCCAGGCCCTGCAGCAGCCTGCACCGGGCACCTGGGTGACGCCCTGAGCCGCCGCAGGGCAGTCCACACCTTGGGCAGCCGGCACAATGGCGGCTTTGCCTTCCTGCCGGCCTAGATGGACCGATTGCTCACCCCCCGCGCCACGCTGCTCGTGCTGGCGCTGCTCACCCTCTGGCGCCTGTACCTGGCCTCGACGCTGCAGCTGCACCCGGACGAGGCCTATTACTGGCTGTGGTCGCGCCGGCTGGATGCGGGCTATTTCGACCACGCGCCGATGGTGGCCTACTTCATCGCCGCCACCGACTGGCTGGGCGCAGGCGAGCTGGGCGTGCGCGCCAGCGGCGTGCTCACGCCGCTGCTGATCAGCGGCGTGCTATGGCAGCTGGGCCGCCAGATTTATGGCAGCACCGCCGTGGCCGCCGGCGGTGTGCTGCTGTTCAACGCGTTGCCGCCGGCCACGCTGGGGCTGATCGTGCTCACGCCCGATGTGCCGCTGCTGCTGTTCTGGGCGCTGGCGCTGGGCGCGCTGGGGCAGCTGGCGCGCACGCAGCAGCCGCGCTGGTGGTATGCGCTGGGTGCTGCCGGTGGGCTGGCGCTGCTGTCCAAGTACACAGCCACACTGCTGGCGCCCTGTGTGCTGCTGTGGCTGCTGGTCACGCCGCAGCGGCGCTGGCTGCAAACGCCCCACCCCTACCTGGCCGCCCTGCTGGCGCTGCTGCTGTTCGCCCCGGTGCTGCTCTGGAATGCCCAGCACGACTGGATTTCGCTGCGCTTTCAGTTCCGCCACGGCCTGGGCGAAGCGCAGCATTCGGTGGCCCAGGTGGGCACCTACCTGGCCGGCCAGGCCCTGCTGGTAGGCCCGCTGACCTGGGCGCTGGGCCTGGTGGCCGCGGTGGCGGCGCTGCGCACCCCGCCGCCGCAGCGCAGCGGCGTGTGGCTGCTGGCGCTGACCTCGGTGCCGGTGATCGCCTTCTTTGCCGCCACCTCCTATCGCCAGCTGGCCGGCCCGAACTGGCCGGCCTATGCCTATGTGAGCTTCAGCCTGCTGCTGGCCGGCTGGGCCCTGCACCGGCCGACGCGGCTGCGGCGCGCGCTGTGGGCGCTGGCCGCCGCCACCAGCCTGCTGCTGTCGCTGCTGGTCACGCTGCATGCGCGCTGGCACATCGTGCCGCCGGCCTGGCTGTCGCCGGCAGCGCTGCAGGCCGACGCCACCAACCAGTTCCATGGCTGGCGCGAGCTGGCCCAGGCGCTGGCCAGCGGGCCGCAGCCGGATTTCGTGCTCACGCCCTCGCACCAGCTCGCCGCCGAGCTGATCTACTACAGCGGCGAGCGGCTCACCGTCTGGCCCGAACCGCAGGCGCGCCCCAGCCAGTTCAACCTGTGGCCGCAGCCGGCCGGCCTGGCCAGCGCCCAGGGGCTGTATGTCTGGGTCGATGGCGAAGGCGGCGCGCCGGCGGCCGACCAGCTGACCGGCCTGCGCGAGCGTCCGCCCCTGGACGTGCAGCGCGCCGGGCGGCCGCTGCGGCGCTACCACATCGTCGCCGGCACGCGGCCGGCGGCTGCCGCGGCGCGCTGACCGCGGCGGGCGCGCCCTGCGCCTCAGGCGCGGCGCAGCGCCGCGTTGAGCTGGTCCACCTGCTCGGCCCAGTCGGCGTCCTGCTGCAGCTGCTCGCGCAAAAAGGCCGCCTGCGCCGGCGTCCAGAACGGGGCGTCTTCCAGCCGGATGGCCGGATCCAGCGGGGCGTGCGCGCGGATGAAGCGCTCGATGCTGGCCACATCGGCCGGCAGCCCCAGCTGCACGAACAGCTCGCAGAAACGGTGATAGGCGGGTTCCATGGTCGCTGACCTTTCCTGTGTCGATGGCAGGGATGATAGTGACGGCGGCGATCCAGATGGGGTAACCTCGCGCCAGCCTCAAGACGCCATGTACGTCCAGTTCATCATCCACGGCCTGCACCTGGCGCGCAGCACGCGCGGGCGCCCGGGCGCGCCGCCGTCGCCGCGCCCCTGCCTGCGCACATCCTTGCGCTGATCCGGCCGCTGGCGGGGAGCGGGTCGGCGCACCCCCTCATCCCCGCTGGAGACTGTCTCATGGCCGACCTGTTCGACAATCCCATGGGTCTGTGCGGCTTCGAGTTCGTCGAATTCGCCTCGCCCACCCCCAACGTGCTGGAGCCCCTGTTCGAGAAAATGGGCTTTTCCCTGGTGGCGCGCCACCGCAGCAAAGACGTGCTGCTGTACCGCCAGGGCGGCATCAACTTCATCGTCAACCGCGAGCCCAGAAGCCTGGCCGGCTACTTCGCCGCCGAGCACGGCCCCAGCGCCTGCGCGATGGCCTTTCGCGTGCGCGACGCCCACAAGGCCTATGCCCGCGCGCTGGAGCTGGGCGCGCAGCCGGTGGACGTGCCCACCGGCCCGATGGAGCTGCGGCTGCCGGCGATCAAGGGCATCGGCGGCGCGCCCCTGTACCTGATCGACCGCTTCGAGGACGGCCGCAGCATCTACGACATCGACTTCGAATGGATCGAGGGCGCGGACCGCCATCCGCGCGGCCACGGCCTCAAGCTCATCGACCACCTGACGCACAACGTCTATCGCGGACGCATGGCCTACTGGAGCGCGTTCTACGAGCGGCTGTTCAATTTCCGCGAGCTGCGCTACTTCGACATCCAGGGCGAATACACCGGGCTGACCAGCCGCGCGATGACCGCGCCCGACGGGCTGATCCGCATCCCGCTCAACGAGGAAGCCGGCCGCGGCGGCAACGGGCAGATCGAGGAGTTCCTGCTGCAGTTCAACGGCGAGGGCATCCAGCACATCGCGCTGCTGACCGACGACCTGATCGCCACGGTGGATGCGCTGCAGCTGGCCGGCATCCCGCTGATGAGCGCGCCCAACGACATCTACTACGAGATGCTGCAAGAGCGCCTGCCCGGCCACGGCGAGCCGGTGGAGCAGCTGAAAGCCCGCGGCATCCTGCTGGACGGCAGCACCGCCGGCGGACAGCCCCGCCTGCTGCTGCAGATCTTCAGCCAGCCGCTGCTGGGGCCGGTGTTCTTCGAGTTCATCCAGCGCAAGCGCGACGAAGGCTTTGGCGAAGGCAACTTCAAGGCCCTGTTCGAAAGCCTGGAACGCGACCAGATCCGCCGCGGCACCCTCAGGGTGGAGGGCTGACATGGCCGCCGCCGTGCTGGATGCTCAGACCCTGCACGCCGCGCTGGCGGAGCTGCCAGGCTGGCAGTTCGATGCGCGGCGCCCCGGTCTGCGGCGCAGCTACGTCTTTGCCGATTTCGGCGCCGCCTTCGGCTTCATGACCCGCGTGGCGCTGCAGGCCGAGCGGCTGAACCACCACCCCGAATGGTCCAACGTATACAACCGGGTCGAGGTGCTGCTCACCACCCACGACGCTGGCGGGGTGACCGCGCTGGACCTGCAACTGGCCAGGGCCATGGATGCGCTGGCCGGCCCCGCTGCCTGAGGTGCCGCGATGCACGCCCCACGCCGGCACGGCCTGGCCCAGCCCGGCTACCAGCCGGCCCGCGCCGACTGGACGGTCGATCAGGACTGGGCGGCCTACACCGCCGAGGAACACGCGACCTGGCGCACGCTGTACGAGCGGCAGACGCGCCTGCTGCCAGAGCGTGCCAGCCGGGCCTGGCTGGACGGCCTGCGGGACCTGCCGATCGCGCCGGACCGCATCCCGGACTTCGCGGCGCTGAGCGCCGCGCTGCGCGCGCGCACCGGCTGGGAAGTGGTGGCCGTGCCGGGCCTGGTGCCGGACGAGGTGTTCTTCGAGCACCTGGCCCAGCGGCGCTTTCCGGCCGGCCACTTCATCCGCCAGCCACATGAGCTGGACTATCTGCAGGAGCCGGACGTCTTTCACGACGTGTTCGGCCATGTGCCGATGCTGATGAACCCGACGATGGCCGACTACCTGCAGGCCTACGGCGAAGGCGGCCTGAAGGCCCGGCGCCTGGGCTTTCTGCCGCAGCTGGCGCGGGTGTACTGGTACACGGTGGAGTTCGGCCTGATCCGCGAGGACGGCAGGCTGCGCATCTACGGCGCCGGCATCGTCTCCTCGGCCACCGAGAGCGTGTTCAGCCTGGACGACGCCTCGCCCAACCGCATCGCCTTCGATCTGCTGCGGGTGCTGCGCACGCGCTACCGCATCGACGACTTCCAGGAAAGCTACTTCGTGCTGCGCGACCTCGACCAGCTGCTGGAGCTGGCGCGCATCGATTTCGAGCCGCTGTACCGGCGCGCGGTCAGCCTGCCGGAGCTGGAGCCGGGCGAGGTGCTGCCCGGCGACGTGGTGCTGCACCGGGGCAGCGGCCGCTACCACGAAGCGCGCCGCAGCGCGGCGGCTGCCGCTACTTCCAGTTCGGCGGCCGCTTCTCGATGAAGGCCTGCACGCCTTCGAGAGCGCTGTCGTCCATCATGTTGCAGGCCATGGTCTGGCAGGCGTCGTCGTAGGCCTGCTCGATGCCGGTTTCGAGCTGGCGGTAAAACAGCGCCTTGCCCATGGCCAGCGCCACCCGCGGCTTGGCCACGATGGCGTCCACCAGCGCCTGCACCTCGGCGTCCAGCGCGTCGGCATCGACCACGCGATTGACCAGACCGCGCGCCTGCGCCTGCTCGGCGCTGATGAACTGGCCGGTCACCAGCATCTCGAAAGCGAACTTGCGCGGCACGTTGCGGGCCAGCGCCACGCTGGGAGTGGAGCAGAACAGCCCCAGGTTGACGCCGCTGACGGCAAATCTGGCCTCGCGCGCGGCCACCGCCAGATCGCACATGGCCACCAGCTGGCAGCCGGCGGCCGTGGCGATGCCATGCACGCGGGCGATCACCGGCACCGGCAGGCGCTGGATGGCCAGCATCACCCGAGCGCACTGGGCGAACAGCCGCTCGTAGTAGTCCTGCGCGGGCTGCGCGCGCATCTCGCGCAGATCGTGGCCGGCGCAAAACGCCTTGCCGGCGCCGCCGATGACGACCACGCGCACGGACTCGTCCTGCGCCAGACGGTCGAGCTCGGTCTGCAGCGCCTGCAGCATCGCCTCGGACAGCGCGTTGAAGGCCTGGGCCCGGTTGAGGGTGAGCGTGACCACGCCGCGCGCGTCACGCTGGGACAGGAGGATGGGTTCGGTCGTCATGCCCCCGATGCTAACGCGCAGCCGCCGGCCGCGCCAGGATGCGCGCACGCACCGCCGCGCCCGCCTGCGGATCGCGCCCGCGCAGCCCTGGGCTAGAATGCGCCGCGTCAGGAGAGCGCTCCGCCCCACCGCGGAGCCGCCGAAGGCGCAGGAAGGGCCCGTTGCCCTTCTGAACGCTCAGGCACCCAGGACTGACACCCGCGACGCGGGCCCGCGTGCCTTGCTCGCGCTTCCCCACTGGAGAGAGGCGGTGCGGCCACGAGCCGGCCACCGTCCACCGAAGGAGCAAACCGCAGCGGCCCTGGGCCGCCCGGCGAATCTCTCAGGTAAAGCGGACAGCGGGGGCCGCCCACGGTCTGAGGGCCGTGGTTTTGCCTGCCCCTGGAGCCCGCATGAACACGCCCGATCCGAATCTGCTTCAAACTCCGCTGCACGGCCTGCACCAGGCGCTGGGCGCGCGCCTGGTGCCGTTCGCCGGCTACGCCCTGCCCGTGCAGTACCCCACGGGCCTGCTGGCCGAACACCACCACACCCGCCGCGCCGCCAGCCTGTTCGACGTCTCCCACATGGGGCAGATCCGCGTGGCCGGCGCCGATGCCGCCGCCGCGCTGGAGTCGCTGATGCCCGCGGACGTGCTGGGCCTGCCCGTGGGACGACAGCGCTACGGCCTGCTGCTGGACGAGGCCGGCGGCATCCTGGACGACCTGATGCTGGTGCACCGCGGCGCCGACTATCTGCTGGTGGTCAACGGCGCCTGCAAGGCCGCCGACCTGGCCCACCTGCAAAGCCGCATCGGCAGCCGCTGCAGCGTCGAAGCCCTGCCGGATCAGGCCCTGCTGGCGCTGCAGGGCCCGCAGGCCGTCACCGCCTTGCAGCGGCTGTGCCCGGACGTGGCGCAGCTGGTCTTCATGAGCGGCGCGGCCTTCGAGGTCCGCACCGACGCCGGCGCCATCGCCTGCTTCATCACCCGCAGTGGCTACACCGGCGAAGACGGCTTCGAGATTTCGGTGCCGGCCGCGCAGGCCGAGGCGCTGGCGCGCGCGCTGCTGGAGCAGCCCGAGGTGCGGCCCGCCGGCCTGGGCGCGCGCAACTCGCTGCGGCTGGAAGCCGGGCTGTGCCTGTACGGGCAGGACATCGACACCGGCACCACCCCCATCGAGGCCGATCTGGCCTGGGCCGTGGCCCGCGCGCGCCGCAGCGGCGGTGCGCGTGCCGGCGGCTTTCCCGGGGCCGCGCGGGTGCTGGAGCAGCTGGCGCAGCCGCAGACGGTGCAGCGCCGCCGCGTCGGGCTGCTCGGGCTGGAGCGCGTGCCGGTGCGCGAGCCGGCCGAGCTGCAGGACGACGCAGGCCACACCGTGGGCCGCGTCTGCAGCGGGCTGCTGTCGCCCACGCTGGACCAGCCCGTGGCCATGGCTTATGTGGCCAGCGCGCACGCCGCGCCCGGCACCCGGCTGCACGCCATCGTGCGCGGCAGGCCCGTGCCGATGCAGGTCACGCCGCTGCCCTTCGTTCCCCATCGTTACCACCGTGGTTGATAAACCACGCTCACAGGAGAAACCATGATCAAGTACACCGAAGACCACGAATGGATCCGCGTCGAGGGCGACACCGCCACCGTCGGCATCACGGTGCATGCGCAAGACGCGCTGGGCGACGTCGTGTTCGTGGACCTGCCCGCCGTGGGCCGGCAGCTGGCCCAGAAAGAGGTGGCCGGCGTGGTCGAGTCGGTCAAGGCCGCCGCCGACGTCTATATGCCGGTCTCGGGCGAGGTCATCGCCGTCAACGAAGACCTGCGCGCCGACCCCTCGCTGGCCAACAGCGACCCGCTGGGCGCGGGCTGGTTCTTCAAGATCCGGCTCAGCGACCCGTCCCAGCTCGACGCGCTGCTGGACGAGGCGGCCTACGACGCCTACGCCAAGAGCCACTGAAGCGCTGCCGCGCAGCGCCCTGCCCCGCTGCACGCCCTGCCGCGACGCCCTGAACCCGTATCGTCCCTGACGAGGAGTTAGCACGACCATGTCCACCCCGCCCGCACTGTCCGCCCTCGAAGCCCGCGACGCCTTCAGCGCCCGCCACATCGGCATCACGCCGCAGGACGAAGCCCGCATGCTGCAGGTCCTGGGCGTGGCCTCGCGGCGCGAGCTGATCGAGCAGGTGCTGCCGCCTGCGATCCGCCGCCAGCGCCCGCTGAACCTGCCCGCGCCGGTGGACGAAGCCGCCGCGCTGGCCGAGCTCAGGGCCATCGCGGCGAAGAACCGGGTGCTGCGCAGCTTCATCGGCCAGGGCTACTACGGCACCCACACGCCGGGCGTGATCCAGCGCAACATTCTGGAAAACCCCGCCTGGTACACGGCCTACACGCCCTACCAGGCCGAAATCAGCCAGGGCCGGCTGGAGGCGCTGGCCAATTTCCAGACCATGGTCTGCGACCTCACCGGCCTGGCCATCGCCAACGCCTCGCTGCTGGACGAGGCCACGGCCGCGGCCGAGGCGATGACCCTGGCGCACCGCATGACGCGCAGCGGCAGCGACCACGGCGGCACCTTCCTCGTCGATGCCGACTGCCACCCCCAGACCATCGAAGTGCTGCGCACCCGCGCCGAGCCGCTGGGCATCGCCATCGTGGTGGACACGCTGTCCGCGCTGCCGGCGCGCCTGGGGCCGGACGTCTTCGGCCTGCTGGCGCAATACCCGGGCAGCAGCGGCGCCGTGACCGATCTGCGCCCGCTGGCCGAGGCAGCCCACGCGCGCGGCATCGCCGTCTGCGTGGCCGCCGACCTGCTGGCGCTGACGCTGCTGGCCCCGCCGGGCGAGCTGGGCGCGGACATCGCCGTGGGCAGCACGCAGCGTTTCGGCCTACCCATGGGCAACGGCGGCCCGCACGCGGCTTACCTGGCCTGCCGCGACGACTACAAACGCTCGCTGCCCGGGCGTCTGGTGGGCCTGAGCGTGGACGCGCACGGCCAGCCCGCCTACCGGCTGGCGCTGCAGACGCGCGAGCAGCACATCCGGCGCGAGAAGGCCACCTCCAACATCTGCACCGCGCAGGTGCTGCCGGCAGTCATCGCCAGCATGTACGCGGTCTATCACGGGCCGCAGGGGCTCACCCGCATCGCGCAGCGCATCCACCGCTACACAGCCGTGCTGGCGCGCAGCCTGGCCGATCTGGGCTACACGCTGGAACACCCGCACTATTTCGACACGCTGAGCGTGCGCACGCCGCAGGCAGCGGCCATCGTCGCGCTGGCCGAGCAGCACGGCGTGAACCTGCGGCTGCGCGAGGCCGGCTCGGTGGCGCTGAGCCTGGATGAGACCACCACGCGCGCGGACGTGGCGCTGCTGTGGTCCATCTTCGCGCAGCCCGCCGTCTGCCCCGGCCGGTCCGCGCGCCAGCCGGACTTCGATGCGCTGGCCGCCCAGGTGCCCGACGCGCTGCCGGCTGGGCTGCGGCGCACCAGCACCTTTCTCACCCACCCGGTGTTCAACAGCCACCACAGCGAAACCGCGATGCTGCGCTACATCCGCCGGCTGGCCGACAAGGACCTGGCGCTGGACCGCAGCATGATCCCGCTGGGCAGCTGCACGATGAAGCTCAACGCCACCAGCGAGATGGTCCCCATCACCTGGCCGGAATTCGCCCACATCCACCCCTATGCCCCGGCGCACCAGCGCGCCGGCTATGCCGAGCTGGACGCGCAGCTGCGCGGCTGGCTGGCCGAGATCACCGGCTACGCGGGCGTGAGCCTGCAGCCCAACGCCGGCAGCCAGGGCGAATACGCGGGCCTGCTGGCCATCCGCGCCTGGCACGCAGCCCGCGGGCAGGGCCAGCGCGACATCTGCCTGATCCCGTCATCGGCCCACGGCACCAATCCGGCCAGCGCCCACATGGCGGGCTTTCAGGTCGTCGTGACCGCCTGCGACGCGCAGGGCAATGTGGACCTGGCCGATCTGCAGGCCAAATGCGCACAGTACAGCGACCGGCTGGCCTGCGTGATGATCACCTACCCCAGCACGCATGGGGTGTTCGAGTCGCAGATCCGGGAGCTGTGCGCGCTGGTGCACCGCCATGGCGGCCGCGTCTATGTCGATGGCGCGAACATGAACGCCCTGGTGGGGCTGGCCGCGCCGGGCGAATTCGGCGGCGACGTCAGCCACCTGAACCTGCACAAGACCTTCTGCATCCCGCACGGCGGCGGCGGCCCGGGCGTGGGCCCGGTGTGCGTCGCGCCGGACCTGCTGCCTTATCTGCCGGGCCACGCCAGCGCCGCGGCCACCGCGCCCGCTGCAGACCGGCCCGCCAGCGGCGGAGTCGGCGCGATCGCCGCCGCGCCGCTGGGCAATGCCTCGGTGCTGCCGATTTCCTGGATGTACATCCGCATGATGGGCGCGCAAGGACTGCAGGCCGCCACCGAGGTGGCCATCCTGAGCGCCAACTACATCAGCGCGCGCCTGAAGGACCACTACCCCACGCTCTACAGCGGCGCGCAGGGCCGGGTGGCGCACGAATGCATCCTGGACCTGCGCCCGCTGAAGGAAAGCAGCGGCGTCACCGCCGAAGACGTGGCCAAGCGGCTCATGGACTATGGCTTTCACGCCCCCACGCTGAGCTTTCCGGTGCCGGGCACGCTGATGGTCGAGCCCACCGAGAGCGAGCCGCTACAGGAGCTGGACCGCTTCATCGCGGCGATGATCGCCATCCGCGAGGAAATCGCGCTGATCGAGCAGGGCGTATGGCCGCGTGACGACAACCCGCTGAAAAACGCGCCGCACACCGCCGCCAGCTTGCTGGGCGCGGACTGGACCCATCCCTATCCGCGCGAGCGCGCCGCCTTCCCGGCCCCGGGTCTGAAGGAAGCGAAATACTGGCCCCCGGTGGGCCGCATCGACAACGCCTGGGGCGACCGCCACCTCTTCTGCGCCTGCGCGCCGGTGCAGGCCGACGGCAGCCCGGCGGCCTGATGGCTTGCCAAGCTTCAGCGGTAGCCGACGAACAGGATGGCGACGTTGACCGCCAGCGCCGCCGTCCACACCACCGAGCGCGCCGTGCCCATGCCGGCCACATAGGCCATGATGTAGATCACCCGCAGGAAGATGAACATGAAGGCCAGCATGTCCAGCCGCGCCTGCGGCGCGCCCAGCTGGTGCGCGATGATGACGGCACCGATGAAAAAGGGCAGCGCCTCGAAGCTGTTTTGCTGCGCGGCATTGGCGCGGGCGCGCCAGTCGGTCTGACGGGCCAGCCATTCGCGCGGATGCTCGTTGTCATAGCCGCCTTCGCGCCGCGGCACCTTGAACATGCCCCATTTGGCGATGCCGGCGCAGACGATGGGAAGCAGCGCGGCGATCAGCACGCACCAGTAGGCCAGGGTGAAGCGGGCAAAGGTCATGATGGAGAAACGAGTGAGGGACGGAGAGGCGGAGCAAGCGCAGCCGTCGGGCCGCGGCTGCGCCGCATTATCCCCCACGCGCCTTGAGGGCTCAGCCTAGAAACGGCAGCTCAGCGCCGATCGACCAGCGCGTGCGCGATCGTGCCCAGATCCACGTATTCCAGCTCGCTGCCGATCGGCACCCCCCGCGCCAGCCGGGTGCAGGGCACGCCGCGCGCCTTCAGCCCTTCGCTGATGACGTGGGCGGTGGCCTCGCCCTCGGCGGTGAAATTGGTGGCCAGGATGACCTCGCGCACCGTGCCGTCGGCCACGCGCTCGAACAGGCCCTGCAGCCCGATGTCGCGCGGCCCCACGCCGTCCAGCGGGCTCAGGCGGCCCAGCAGCACGTAGTACAGGCCGTGATAAGCCCCGGTGCGCTCCAGCGCCATCTGGTCCGCCGGGGTCTCCACCACGCACAGCTTGCTGGCGTCGCGCTGCGGGTCGCTGCAGGTGGCACAGAGCTCGTGCTCGCTGAGCGTGTGGCAGCGCCGGCAATGCCCCACCTTCGCCACCGCCTCCTGCAAGGCGCGCGCCAGCAGCTGCGCGCCTTCGCGGTCGTGCTGCAGCAGATGCAGCGCCATGCGCGAGGCCGAGCGCACTCCCACGCCGGGCAGGCGGCGCAGCGCCTGGATCAACGCATCGAGCGCGTGGGTATCGGACATGGAGCGCATTCAGACGCCGTTCGCACCGGGCAGCCCAGGGCCGCGGCAGGCCACCTCTTGCCCGGCGTCAGACCGCAGGTCCGGCGTGCGGTTCAAAACGGAAACTTCATGCCCGGCGGCAGCGGCATGCCGGCGGTGAGCTTGCCCATGCGCTCCTGGCTGGTTTCCTCGGCCTTGCGCACGGCGGCGTTGAAAGCCGCAGCCACCAGGTCTTCCAGCATGTCCTTGTCCTCGCCCAGCAGGCTGGGGTCGATGGTCACGCGCTTGACGTCGTGCTTGCAGGTCATCACCACCTTCACCAGACCGGCACCGGATTCGCCGGTCACCTCGATCGTGGCCAGTTCCTCCTGCGCCTTCTTCAGGTTTTCCTGCATGGCCTGGGCCTGCTTCATCAGGCCAGCCAGTTGTCCTTTGTTGAACATCGATCGTCCTTTCCTGCTAAGAGTTGTTCGGGTGCGGTTCCGGCGCCTGCGGCTCCAGCGGCCGTATGCTGCCCGGCACGATCTGCGCGCCGAAGTCGCGCATCATCGCCTGCACGAAGGGGTCCTCGCGGATCAGGCGTTCGGCCGCCTGCTGCCGCTGGGCCGACACCGCCGCGTTGCGCCGCGCCGGATTGTCGGTCACGCGGCCCACTTCCACGACCAGCCGCACCGGATAGCCCGCGGCCTGCAGCGCGGCCTGCAGCCGCTCGCGGCTGGTGGCGGTGTTGAGCGACTCGCGCTCCACCCGCAGCAGCCACTGGTCGCTGTCGCGCGCCACCAGCTGCGCCTGCAGCGCCAGCTCGCGCACCAGCGCGGCGATGGCCTCGCTGGCGATGAGCTGCTGCACCACCTGGTGCCAGAAGCCGCCCTCTTCGGTGGGCACCAGCGTGGCCGCAGCCGCCGGCGCATCCACCCGCGCCTGCGGCGCCTGCCGCACCGGCACGGCCACCACCTGCGCGGGCGCTGCCGCAGCCTGCGCAGCCGGCCCGGGGCTGCGCTCCAGGTCCACCACGGGCAGCGGCTGCACCGCCGCCGCGGCTTGGCGCGCGGGCGTGGCCGCGGCGGCTGCCGTGATCGGGCGCTGCGCCTCGGGCGGGGTGGGCGCGCCCGTCTGCCGGGCCGCGTGCGCTGCGGCAGGCGCGGCCTGCGCGGCTGCAGCGGCAGCGGGTACGCCCGGATCAGCCGGTTTCAGTGTTTTTTTTTCCGCCGCGCCACCCCAGGCAGCCGGCTTGAAGGCCAGCAGACGCAGCAGCACCATGGTCAGCGCCGCGTATTCGTCCGGGGCCAGGCCAAGCTCGCCGCGGCCATGCAGGCACAGGCTGTAGAGCAGCTGGGTCTCATCAGGCGGCAGCGCCGCGGCCAGCCGGGCGAGCTCGGCCGCCTCGGCCTCGTCGTCCGCCGCGGCCTGCGCGTCGGCATCCGGCACGACCTGCAGCACCGCCATGCGCTGCAGCACCGCCGCCATCTCCTCCAGCGTGGCGCCGGCATTGAGCCCCTGCAGGCGCAGCTGCTCCACCGTGTCCACCACGGTCTTGCCGTCGCCGCGCGCCAGCGCCTCGATCAGCGCCAGCACATGCGAGCGGTCCACGCTGCCCAGCATCTGGCGCACCGTGGCCTCCTGCAGACGGCCGTTGCCGTAGGCGATGGCCTGGTCGGTCAGCGACAGCGCATCGCGCATGGAGCCGCGCGCCGCGCGCGCCAGCAGCCGCAGCGCGCCCGGCTCGGCCGGCACGTGCTCGGCCGCCAGCACATGGGCCAGGTGCTCGCGCACCGTCTCCGGCGCCATCGGCCGCAGGTTGAACTGCAGGCAGCGCGACAGCACCGTCACCGGCACTTTCTGCGGATCGGTCGTGGCCAGCACGAACTTCAGGTACTCCGGCGGCTCCTCCAGCGTCTTGAGCATCGCGTTGAAGGCCGTGTTGGACAGCATGTGCACTTCGTCGATCATGAAGACCTTGAAGCGCCCCTGCACCGGCTTGTACACCGCCTGCTCCAGCAGGGCCTGCACCTCATCGACCCCGCGGTTGGAGGCGGCATCCAGCTCGGTGTAGTCCACGAAGCGGCCGGCATCGATCTCGGTGCAGGCCGGGCACACGCCGCAGGGCTCGGCCGTGATGCCGCCCGTGCCGTCCGGCCCGGTGCAGTTGAGCGACTTGGCCAGAATGCGCGAGACCGTGGTCTTGCCCACGCCGCGCGTGCCGGTGAACAGGTAGGCGTGATGCAGACGCTGCGTGGCCAGCGCATTGCCCAGCGCCTGCACCACATGCTCCTGCCCCACCATTTCGGCAAAGCGCCGGGGCCGGTACTTGCGGGCGAGCACGAGATAAGACATGCGCCGCATTCTACGGGCCCGGCACACGCCGCCGCCCACACGCCACCCCACTTCCGCGGCATGCGGCGGCGCGCGCCTGTGAAACGGCCGCCCTGCCCCTACAATACGGGGCGACGGGCCTTCCCGCATGGGGAAGCGGCCAACCGGGTCAGGTGGGGAACCAAGCAGCCCTAACCGTAGAGCCAGTGCCGGGGTCGAGGTCCGTCACCCCATTCCCTCACCAAGCCGCAGGCAAGCCCTGCGGCTTGCCGCTTTCCAGGCTGCCAAACAGACGAAAGGCCGCGTGTAGCGGCCACGGCCAGGAAGTGCCACCCCGCCCTGCGGGCTGCCTTCAAGTCGCTGGTCGTTGCCGCAGCGCCAGCAGCGGCCAGGCGTACAGGGCCACGACTGCGCCCACAGCCAGCGCGACGGCAGCAACGAAGATCCAGTCCACCCAGTAGCCCAGATTGGCCAGGCTGGACTGGGTGGCCGCGGGCAGCGCCAGGAAAGCCAGAACCGACGCGCCCACGCCGATGAGCGCCGGCATGCGCCAGCCGCTGGCGCGCAGGCGGGCGCGCGCGGCCGCCATCAGCCCCACCCACAGCAGCAGGGCCAGCAGCAGCACGGGCCATAGGGGCAGCGCCATTTCGTACACGATGTTGAGCATGAGCCAGATTTCGTACATGGTGTATCTCCTCGTGACGCGCTGCGCTCAGACCCGTCCCTTGAGCACGGCCAGGTAGGCCGGCTTGAGCATGCGGATTTTCATGAGCCAGGCAAAGTAGCTGTCCTGCAGCGGCTCGATCATCGGCAGCGAGGGAGTAAGCCGGCCTTCGTAGTCGAACTCGATGAGCATGGCCGAGCCTTCGCGCACGATGAGCGGGCAGGAGGTGTAGCCGTCGAACTTCTGCTGCAACGGGCGGCCCGCGATCGCATCGACCACATGCTGCGCGACGATGGGTGCGCTTTTCTTGACGGTGGCGGCCGTCTTGCCGCGCGGCGTGCCGTTGATGTCGCCGATGCCGAAGACATTCTTGTAGCGTCGGTGCTGCAGGGTTTCCCTGTCCACCTCCAGCCAGCCGCCAGCGGCCATCGGGCCCTCTTTCCAGGCCAGGTCGGAGTTCTTCACCGCATCGGGCGCGCGCATCGGCGGCACGACGTGGATGAAGTCATAGGGCAGTTCGGTCGTCTGTCCCTCGGGGCTGGCGAAGGTGGCGCGCCGCGCGCCGATGTCGATGGCCTTGAGGGCCATGTTGTACTCGACGCCGATGCCCAGGTCTTTCCAGCGTGCCAGCACGTTGTCGTTGACGGTCTTGACGCCAAAGACGTTGCCCAGCGCCGAGCAGAAGGTGATCTTGGACTGGCCGAGCGTGCCGGCCTGGGCCAGACGGTCGCGCAGCATGAACGTCATCTTCAGCGGGGCGCCGGCACACTTGAGCGGGGTGGCCGGCAGCGTCATCAGCGCCTGCCCGCCCTTTTGCCGGAAGGCATCCATCGCCGCCCAGGTGGCTGCCGCCGCCTGCGGACTGGGATAGACGCTGGCCAGGCCGTCGCGGCCTATGGCCTTGAGGTCCATGCCTTCGATGCGCGCCCAGTCCTGATGGGTGCCGGTGGCCACGACGAGAAAGTCGTAGGGAATGCGCTGCCCGCCGGCGGTGACGACGGCCTTGCCTGCGGGGTCGAACTCGGCCACCATGTCCTTGACCCATTCCACGCCGGCCGGATGAAAGTCGGCGTTGCGGTCACTGACCTTCTCCAGCGGCCACACACCGGTGGCCACCAGGGTGTAGCCGGGCTGGTAGTTATGGACCTCCTTGGCGTCCACGATGATGATCTTCGCGCCGTCGAGCAAGTGGCTCAGCCGGTTGGCCACGGCAATCCCGCCCAGCCCGCTGCCGGCGATGACGATGCGCGCCGGCGTGCGCAAGGCCGCGCGCGCCGGCGCCTGCGCGGCTGCGCCCGCCATGGCGGCTGCGCCCAGGGCCTGTACCAGCCGGCGGCGGCCGGCATCCGTGCTATGCGGGCCTGCCCGGCCCCCTGCCTGATGTGTCATGTGCGTCTCCTCGATCGATGCCGGAACATGGCAGCCCGCTGACGGAGCTGTCAGCCCATGCTAGGCATTCGAGGTGCCGAGCGAATTGACGTGGATCAAAGCGCCCTGCCCCGCCCGCCGCCCGCTGGCCAGGCAGGCGGTGAGCAGATAGCCGCCGGTGGGGGCTTCCCAGTCCAGCATTTCGCCGGCGCAGAACACGCCGGGCAGGGCCTCGCACATCAGGTGGTCGTCGAGCGCTTCGAACAGCACGCCGCCGGCGCTGCTGATGGCCTCGTCGATGGGGCGTGCGGCCACCAGATGCAGCGGCAGCGCCTTGATGGCGCGGGCCACGGCCTGGCCGTCCTGCATGCCCTCGGCCCCGAGCACTTCGTAGAGCACGGCGGTCTTGATGCCGTCCAGCCCCAACCGGCTCTTGATGTGGCTGCTGATCGAGCGCGCGCCGCGCGGGTGCAGCACGGCGGCGCGCACGCGCTCGGGCGTCCAGTCCGGCAGCAGGTCCACGTGCAGCAGCGCGTGGCCGCTGCGCAGGATTTCGTCGCGCAGCAGGGCCGAGGCGGCGTAGATCAGGCTGCCTTCGACGCCGGTGGCGGTGGCGACGAACTCGCCCTTGCGCTGGAACTGCCGCCCGGCTGAATCGGTGAACGCGATGGCCACGGTCTTGAAAGGCTGGCCGGCGTAGCGGCTGGCGAAATGCGCGCTCCATCCGGCGGGGGCCGGCACGGCCTGCACCGGCAAGGGCTGGCCCGGCGCGGGCATGGCGCGCGCCGGCGCCACGTCGAAACCGCAGTTGGCCGGCAGCAGCGGCGCCACGGCCACGCCGCGCGCAGCCAGCAGCGGCACCCAAGCGCCGTTGGAGCCCAGCCGCGCCCAGCTGCCGCCGCCCAGCGCCAGCACCACCGCATCGGCCTGCACCTGCAGCGCGCCAGCGGGCGTCTCGAAGCGCAGCGTGCGGCCGTCGGAGGCCCAGCCCACCCAGCGGTGGCGCATGTGCAGGCGCACCGGCGGCAGGCCCGGCCCCGGATGGCGCAGGCGCTGCAGCCAGGCGCGCAGCAGCGGCGCGGCCTTCATGTCGGCGGGAAACACCCGGCCGGAGGTGCCGACGAAGGTCTCGATGCCCAGGCCGCGCGCCCACTCGCGCAGTTGGGTGGCGCCGAAGTCGCGCAGCAGCGGCTCGATCTGCTGGCGGCGCTGGCCGTAGCGTGCCGCAAAGCGCTCCAGCGGCTCGGAATGGGTGAGGTTGAGCCCGCCCCTGCCGGCCAGCAGGAACTTGCGCCCGACTGAGGGCATGGCGTCGAACAGATCGACGGCCACGCCGCCTTCGGCCAGCACCTCGGCCGCCATCAGACCGGCCGGGCCGCCGCCGATGACGGCGGCGCGCACGCGCAGCACCGAGGGCTGACCGACATCCGCTGCGGCCTCGATTGCTATATTTTTCATAGTTGCACTTCAAGCAGGGTGCCGGCTGCGGTCAGAAAAGCCGCATGAACCGGCTGCCCCGGGCTGGCCGCCTGCACGGCGGCGCGGTAGGCGGCGAGCTGCGCGCGCAGCGCCTCCTGCGCATCGGGCCTGGCGGCGGATTTGTAGTCCAGCACCCACCAGCTGCCGTCGCGCCGGCGCACCAGCCTGTCGATGCGCCCGATCTGCCCGCCATGCACCACCGGCACTTCGTTGCCATGCCACAGCAGCTCGGCGCTGCGCCAGGCCCAGGCGCCCTGGCCGCCGAGGATGCGCTGCGCCATCGCGGCGGCCTGCCGGGCCTGCGCGGCGTCCAGCGCGAACTCGGCGGCCACGCGCGCGAGCTGCGCAGCCGGTATGTCCTGCGCATCCAACTCGGCCCACTGCAGCAGCCGGTGCATGGCCGAGCCGATGCGCGCCTCGATGCCGTCGAGCGCGCCCGGCTGCGGCTCGGCCGCCGGCTGCGCCAGCGCCGGCAGCAGCGGCAGCTCGATGGCGGTGGCTGCGGCGGTGGCTGAGGAGACAGCCGCGTCATCCAGCTCGACGGACTGGCACTGTGGCGCCAGCCGCTTCCACCAGCTGCGGCCGCTGTCGCGGTGCGGCTGCACCGCCGACAGCACCAGCTGCCGGCGCGCGCGCGTGAGCGCCACGTACAGCGCGTTGAGCTCTTCGCGCTGGCGCTCGGCCTGCTCCTGCGCGTAGGGCTCACGCGCCAGCGGGGCCACCTCGCTTTCGCTGGCCAGGAAGATCAGGCGCTGCGGCTGCGGGCTCTGGCCCGGCCACTGCAGCAGCACGCCCATGGACTGGGCCGCCGGCGGTGGCGCGTCGGTGTCCAGCAGCAGCACCACGTCGGCCTCCAGCCCCTTGGCGCCGTGCACGGTAAGCAGCTGCACCGCGTCCGGGCCGCCGGCCTGCGGCGCCTGGATGCCCCCTGCGCGCACGGCGCGGATGAAGGCGTACGGACTGGCATAGCGCCCGCCGTCGTGCTGCAACGCGGCCAGCAGCAGCGCGCGCAGGTTGGCCAGCACGCGCGCGCGCAGCGGCGCGGGCACCGCCACGGCGTAGCGGGCGAGCACGTCGCCGTCGTCATAGATGGCGTGCAGGGCGTCGTGCGGCGGCAGCTGCGTCACCCACTGCTGCCAGCGCCGCAGCCGCGGCCCTGCGGCGCGCAGCGGCCCGTCGTCGTCCCAGCCGGCGTCGAGCAGCAGCTCCAGCCAGGGGCGCGGGTTCTGCCGCTGGCGCAGCGCCAGCTGGATCAGGGCCTCGTCGCCCAGCCCAAAGAGCGGCGACTTCAGCGCCCGCGCCAGCGAGAGGTCGTGCGTCGGCGACACCAGCACGTCCAGCAGCGCCAGCAGGTCCTGCACCTCCGGCGCCTCGCCCAGGTCGGTTTTTTCCGGCTGCACCGCGGCGATGCCCAGCGCGCGCAGCTCGGCTTCCATCGCGGCGAGACGGTCGCGCTTGCGCGCCAGCACCATGATCTCGCCGGCAGGCACGCCGGCGGCGATGCGCTGCGCGATCCAGCGCGCAGCCTGGCGGCATTCGCGCTCGCGCAGCGTTTCCTCCACAGTGTGGCGCGGCTCGCTCAGGCTGTCGCGCCAGCGGCCGGCGGTCTCCTTGGCGGCGCGCTCGGGCCGGGGAATCGGCGGCAGGGCCAGCACCGCGCCTTCCTCCGCCGATTCCGTGGTGTGCTCCCGAAAGCCGCTGTAGTCGCCCTCGTCCTGCGCCTGCTGCAACGCGTCATTGACCAGCCTGAGCACCGCCCGGGCGTTGCGGCGGGTGTGGTCGCAGCTGAGCAGCTCGCCGCCGAGCTGCCGCACGAAGTCCTGCGCGGCGCGAAACACCTGCGGCTCGGCGCGGCGGAAGCGGTAGATGCTCTGCTTGGGGTCGCCCACGATGAAGAGCACCGGCGCGGCCTGCCCGCCGCCGCTGCCGGCGTAGGCGCTGAGCCAGGCGTACAGGGCCTGCCACTGCAGCGGGTTGGTGTCCTGGAATTCGTCGATCAGCAGCTGGCGGGTGCGCGCGTCCAGCCGCTCCTGCACCCAGGCGCTGAGCGTGGCGTCCTTGAGCAGATGCAGCGCCGCGCGCTCCACGTCGTTCATGTCCACCCAGCCCTGCTCCCGCTTGAGCGCGGCGTATTCGTCGATCAGGATGCGGGTCAGCCGCGCCAGGCGCTGCTGGTGCAGCCAGGCCTGGTGCTGGCGCTGCGCAGCCAGCAGGCGCTGCAGCTCGGCCTCGGCTTGCCGCGCGGCCGCAAAGCCCTGCAGCTTGTCATTGAGGCGGTCTTCCTTCTGCACGAAAAAGCCCTTGCGCAGCGTCTGCAGCGCCTCGGCGGCGGCCTGCGCGTCGCCCTGGTCGAGCCGCGCGTATGCAGCCCCGATGGCCTCGGCCGCTTTCTGCGGGGTTTTCGTTTTTTCCTGCTGCAGCAGGCGGGCCCTTTCCTGCCAGCGCGCGCGCACCGCCGGCTGCGCCAGCCACAGCGCGGGCTCGGCCACTGCGGCCAGCTCGGCCTGCAAGGCCGAGGCCGGCGGCACCGAGGCATCGACCACGCCGGCCGCGTCGGCCAGCTCGAACTCCACCCGCCGCTCCAGCGCCGCGCGCAGCGCCTTGAGGGTCTGGCTGCGGCCATGGGTCTGCACCAGGGCCTCGTAGTCGGAGCGGGCCTGGGGCTCGCGCAGCAGCCGCGCATGGAAAGGACGCCACAGCCGGGCCACGGCAGGCTCGTCGTCCTCCAGCAGCTCGAACGCAGGCGGCAGGCCCCGCTGCTGCAGCACCGACAGCGGCGCCTGCCGCAGCAGCGCGGCAAACCAGCTGTGGAAGGTGCGGATCTGCACGCCCCGCCCATGCGCCAGCACCTGCGCGTGCAGGCCGCGCAGCGGCGCGATCAGCGCAGGGATGCGGTGTTCCTCCACGCCCCGGATGCGCAGCTCCTCGGCCAGGCGGGCGTCGTCGGCCTGCGCGCACTCGGCCAGCCACTGCAGCAGGCGCTGGCGCATCTCGCCGGCGGCCTTCTTGGTGAAGGTGATGGCCAGGATCTCGTGCGGCGCCACGCCGTCGAGCAGCGCGCGCAGGATGCGCGAGACCAGCATCCAGGTCTTGCCTGCGCCG
Organism: Hylemonella sp.; assembly: GCA_036846225.1. Classification (GTDB taxonomy): domain Bacteria; phylum Pseudomonadota; class Gammaproteobacteria; order Burkholderiales; family Burkholderiaceae_C; genus Hylemonella. Next base: position 9,420 of record DAIUCJ010000010.1, on the reverse strand, counting down.
GCGCAGGCCTCCACCACCGCGTGGCGCTGCGGGTCGCAGGCCAGGCGATAGAACGCTTCCTTGCCGACCGGCTGGCCGTTGTGCTCGTAAGCCGCCTCCTTCATGCAGCCTCCGGCGATGCGCGAAAGTCCTTGCGGCAGAGGCCGCGCGCGGCGCAATAGTCGCACACCGGCCCCTCGCCCAGCGCGGGCAGCTCGGCGCCGGCGGCGATGCGTGCCAGATCCTGCTGCACGCCCTGCAGCAGCGCCTCGCGCGCCGCGGCCACATCGGGGTGCTCGATGAGCTGCACGGGCTTTTCGCCGGCGCCGTGGGTGCTGACGTTGACGTAGGCCGCGCGCAGGGCCTCGCCGCCGTGCAAGGCGGCATAAAAGGCCAGCTGCGTGTCCTCCAGAGGCTCCTTGAGCCGGTCGCGGGTGCGCTGCTCGCCCTCGGTCTTGTAGTCCAACAGCATGACGCCGCCGTCGGCGCCGCGGTCCAGCCGGTCGATGCGGCCCTGCAGGATCACGTCCCCGCAAGGGCGCTGCAGTTTCCACTCGCCTTCGGCATAGCGCCAGCCCTCGGCCTCGTGGGCGGCCAGCCAGTCCAGATAGCCTTCGCGCAGGCGCGGCCAGGCGCTGCGGTAGGGCAGCAGCTCGTCTTCGGCCAGGTCCAGCGTCTGCGCCGCGGCGTCGGCGGCCTCGTCCAGCCAGGCGCGGCGCTGCGCGCGCGCCGCCCCGGGCTGATCCAGCCTGGCGTGGAAGCGCTGCAAGATGGCATGCACCCAGTCGCCCACGTCCCTGGCGTCCAGCTCGGTCTCCAGCTCCTCGGCTTCGCGCAGCCCCAGCAGCCGCAGCGCGAAGTAGCGGTAGGGGCAGTGGCGCAGGTCATCGTAGGCGCTGGCCGACAGCGCAGGCTGCGCCAGCATGGGCGCGCGCGGCGGCGCGGTCTGCGCCGGCGCGGGCGCGAGCGCCCGCCGCCCGCGCGGGTCCGCCCCGGCGGGCTGCGCGTAGCCCTGCAACTGCAGCAGCTGCACCAGCGGGCTGGGCATCAGCGCCTCGCCCGTTTCGTCGGCGCAGCGCCACAGCACGTCCACGCAGGGACGGCTCACCGCCTCCAGCCAGCTCAGACGCAGCGCGGCATCGCGCTCGGGCCGCGCCGCCAGCCCCAGCAGCTCGCGCTGCGCGGCGGTCCACAGGCCGGCCGGCTCGGCGCTGGCGGGCAGGCGCAGCTCGTCGCAGCCGGGCATGACGACGGCGGCAAACTCCCGCCCCAGCAGATGCGCCAGCGGCAGCAGCACCGCCTGCTCCTGCGCCGGCGGCTCGGCCTGGAAGCTGGCCGCTTCCAGCACCTGATCGACCCAGTGGGTAAAGGCCGGCAGGTCCATGGGCTGCAGCGCCCGGCCTGCCAGCTCCCGGGCGGCGCCGGCCTGCAGCCGCAGCGCCGTCAGCACCTGCGCGCCCACGCGGTCCTGCTCCAGCAGATCCCACAGCCCGCTGTCGCAGCAGACGGCGCGCAGCGCATCGAGCCACTCGCCCAGGCTGCGACGCCCCTGCAGCTGCGCGCGCCAGCGCTGCACCGCCGGCCACGACGGCGCCTGGGCGATCGGGGCGTGCGCGGCCAGCAGGGCCGCCGCGGTGCGCCAGCCACGCTGGGGCCGGCGCCGCAGCTGCGCCTCCAGCGCGGACACGAAATCGGCCGGCAGCGCCGGCAGCTGCTTGAGCCAGTCCAGCACCACATCGCTGCCGGCGTCCCAGGCGGCGGCCCGCAGCGTGGCCATGAGCTGGGCCGCGGCCCGGCTGGTCGAGAGCTTCCAGCCTGTCTCGTCCCGCAGCGCCACGCCCTGCGCGGCCAGCAGCGCGCGCAGCCGGCGCGTGAGCAGCCGGTCGATCACCGCCACCGCCACCGGCGCGCGGCCGGCCTGCAGGTGCCGCAGCACGCAGGCTGCGGCGCGCTGGGCTTCGTCCTCCATGTCCTGCGCCGCGTGCAGCGTCACCGCCGGCGCGTCCGCCGCCGGCGGCAGCGGTAGCTCCGCGCAGCGCGCGCCCCAGTGATCACGCAGCGCCACGCGCAGCGGATCGGGCTGCAGGCCGGGCACGAGGACCAGGCAGTCCACGTCCTCGCGCAGCGTCGATGCAAACAATCCATCGCTGGGGTAGCTGCCATACCCGGCCCAGCTCACCGCCACCTGGGCCACCGCCGCTTCCAGCCGCAGCTCCTCGGCCTGCAGCGCGGCCGACAGGGCCAGCCGCGCCCGCTGCGCCCAGGAGGCCCGCTGCGCCGGCGGCAGCGCAGCCGCCCGCTGGGCCAACTCGGGCATGGACTGCAGCAGCAACGGCGCCGCGATGCCGGCGTGCTCGCGCAGCCCCGCACGCTCCAGCAGCTCGCGCGCGGTCAGCGCGTCGAAGGCCACGTCGCCGCGGTAGTCGTGCTCGCCGGGCGGGGCCACGGGCTGGCCGCGGCACCAGCTCTGGGTGGTTTCGAAGCGGGGCGCGAAGCCGTCGGGGCAGATCTGCGCCCAGGCCCGCTGGGCCAGCGGCAGCAGCTGCGCATAGGGCAGCAGGACCACGGTGCGCGCGGCGTGCGCCTGTCGCGCCTGCATCAGCTGCCGCAGCTGCGCCGCCCACTGCTGCCAACGGGATGGCCGGGTTTCTGTCACAATGCCGCAACTGTAGCTGCATCGCCAAATCGACAAGGAGCCCTCCATGGCCAGCGACCTGATCAAGCACGTATCCGACGCCACGTTCGAGGCGGAAGTCCTCCAGTCCAGCCAGCCGGTGCTGGTGGATTACTGGGCCGAGTGGTGCGGCCCCTGCCGCATGATCGCGCCCGTGCTCGATGAAGTTGCCGCCGCCTACCAGGGCAAGCTCCAGGTGGCCAAGATGAACGTCGATGAAAACCGCGACATCCCGGCCAAGTTCGGCATCCGCGGCATCCCGACGCTGATGCTGTTCAAGAACGGGCAGCTCGCCGCCACCAAAGTCGGCGCGATGAACAAGGCCCAGCTGACGGCCTTCATCGACCAGCAGCTGGCCTGATCCCCCTGTCGCCTGGCCGCATGTCCCGATGGACATGCGGCGCCGGCCGCCCGGATGGCGGCCGTTTTTCTGTAATAATCCGCCGCAACGCCGGCCCTGCAGGGGCCGGACCGGTTGCCCGGCCGGTGTCCCGCGCGGACGCCACGCCTTCCCCAATCTCCCCCGCTCCAGTTCTTTCCTCCCCCAGGGGATCCATCCATGCATCTGAACGAACTCAAGGCACTGCACGTGTCCGAACTGCTCCAGATGGCCGAAGCGCTCGAAATCGAGAACACCGGCCGCATGCGCAAGCAGGAGCTGATGTTTGCCATCATCAAGAAACGCGCCAAGGCCGGCGAGCAGGTGTTCGCCGACGGCGTGCTGGAAATCCTGCCCGATGGCTTCGGCTTCCTGCGCAGCCCGGACTCGAGCTACACCGCCAGCACCGACGACATCTACATCTCCCCCAGCCAGGTGCGCCGCTTCAACCTGCACACCGGCGACATGATCGAAGGCGAGGTGCGCACCCCGAAGGACGGCGAGCGCTACTTCGCGCTGAACAAGCTGGAGAAGGTCAACGGCGGGCCGCCCGAGCAGAACAAGCACAAGGTGATGTTCGAGAACCTCACGCCGCTGTTCCCCAAGGAACAGATGAAGCTGGAACGTGACGGCCTCAAAAGCGACGAGAACATCACCGCCCGCATCATCGACATCATCGCCCCGATCGGCAAGGGCCAGCGCGCCCTGCTGGTGGCCCCGCCCAAGAGCGGCAAGACCGTGATGATGCAGCACATCGCCCACGCCATCGCCGCCAACTACCCCGAGAGCATCCTCATGGTGCTGCTGGTGGACGAGCGCCCCGAGGAAGTGACGGAGATGCAGCGCACCGTCAAGGGCGAGGTCATCGCCTCCACCTTCGACGAGCCGGCCGCGCGCCACGTGCACGTGGCCGAGATGGTGATCGAGCGCGCCAAGCGCCTGGTCGAGCTGAAAAAGGACGTGGTGATCCTGCTGGACTCCATCACCCGGCTGGCGCGCGCCTACAACAACGTGGTGCCGTCTTCGGGCAAGGTGCTCACCGGCGGGGTGGATGCCAACGCGCTGCAGCGGCCCAAGCGCTTCCTGGGCGCGGCGCGCAACGTCGAGGAAGGCGGCAGCCTGACCATCATCGCGACCGCGCTGATCGACACCGGCAGCCGCATGGACGAGGTGATCTTCGAGGAGTTCAAGGGCACGGGCAACTGCGAGATCCACCTGGACCGCCGCCTGTACGAAAAGCGCGTCTTCCCCTCGATCCAGCTCAGCCGCAGCGGCACGCGCCGCGAGGAGCTGCTGCTGCAGCCCGAAATCCTGCAGAAGACCCGCATCCTGCGCCAGTTCCTCTACAACATGGACGAGATCGAGGCCATGGAAATGGTGCTCAAGCAGATGCGCGCCACCAAGAACAACAACGAGTTCTTCGAGATGATGCGCCGCGGCGGCTGACAGCAGCGCAAGTGCTTGATTTTTCTGTACAATTGCCGCTTTTCGGCGGAAAGTAGCCTGGATGGGCCGGGCCGGCTCCCGCGGGCATGAGGCAAAGAGATCATGAAAGAAGGCATCCACCCGAACTATCGCGAGGTCTGTTTCCTGGACCTGTCCAACGGCTTCAAGTTCGTCACGCGTTCTTGCGCGAACACCAAGGAAACGATCAAGATGGAAGACGGCCGTGAGCTGCCGCTCTTCAAGCTCGACACCTCCAGCGAGTCGCACCCCTTCTACACTGGCACGCAGAAGTCGGTGGACAACATGGGTGGCCGCGTCGAGAAGTTCCGCAGCCGCTACGCCAAGACCGCGGCCAAGTAATCCCCGCGCCATCTGGCGGCACAGGGCAGCCCGGCACGCCGCGCTGCCCTTTTCGTTTCCACCCTCGCGCGCGTGAACCAGCCCAGCCCCGCCATCGTCCCGCAACTCGCCGTGCGCCGGCTGCCCCGGCTGGCGCTGTGGCTGTTCGCGCTGGCCTATGTGCTGCCCGGCTTCATCGGGCGCAGCCCCTGGCGGCAGGAAGACATGGCCGCGTTCGGCTACATGCTGGCGCTGGCGCGCGGACAGGCCGACTGGCTGGCGCCGACGCTGCAGGGCATGCCGCCCGCGGTGGACGGCCTGCTGCCCTACTGGCTGGGCGCCTGGGCGATCCGCGCCGCGCCGGCATGGATGCCGGTGGATTTCGCGGCCCGCCTGCCTTTCATTGCCCTGCTGGGCCTGGCCCTGCTGGCCGTCTGGTACGCCATCTACTACCTGGCGCGCAGCCCGCTGGCGCAGCCGGTGGCTTTTGCCTTCGGCGGCGAGGCGCGCCCCAAGGACTACGCCCGCGCCCTGGCCGATGGCGGGCTGCTGGCCTTCATCGCCTGCCTGGGGCTGGCCCAGCTGGGCCATGAAACCACGCCCGCGCTGGTGCAGCTGTGCGGCGTGGCGCTGAGCTTTTACGCGCTGGCCGCGCTGCCCTTTCGCCGCTGGACGCCGGCGCTGTCGGCGCTCTTCGGGCTTGGCGGCCTGGCCCTCTCGGGCGGCCCGTCGATGGCCGTGCTGCTGGCCGCCGGCGGCCTGCTGGCCCATGCGCTGGACCGCCGCCAGGCCGAGGAGGAGCCACGCCGGCACCGCCGCGGCCTGTGGCGGCTGCTGGCGCTGACGGTGGCGCTGGCCGCGCTGGCCACGGCGCTGCAGCTGTGGCGCTGGCGCATCCAGCCGCCCCCGCTCACTGGCGCCACCCTGGAGAGCCTGGGCAATCTGCTGCTGTGGTTCACCTGGCCCCTGTGGCCGCTGGTGCTGTGGACGCTGTGGCGCTGGCGCCGCCAGCTGCTGGGACGCTGGCCCAGCCGGCATCTGTCGCTGCCGCTGTGGTATGCGCTGATCACGCTGGGCGCCACGGTGCTGACGCCGGCCGGCGACCGCGCGCTGCTGCTGGCCCTGCCCGCGCTGGCGGCGCTGGCCGCCTTCGCGCTGCCCACGCTGGGACGCAGCGTCTCGGCCCTGATCGACTGGTTCACGCTGCTGTTTTTCACCACCTGCGCGCTGGTGATCTGGGTGGTCTGGGTGGCCATGCTGACCGGGGTGCCGCCGCAGCCGGCGGCCAATGTGGCGCGGCTGCTGCCCGATTTCGAGCCGCGCTTCGTCATCCTGCCCTTCGTGTTCGCCACGCTGGCCACGCTGGCCTGGGGCTGGCTGGTGCACTGGCGCGTCGGCCGCCACCGTGCCGCGCTGTGGAAGAGCATGGTGCTGCCTGCCGGCGGCGCGGCCCTGTGCTGGCTGCTGCTGACCACGCTGTGGATGCCGGCGCTGGACCATGCCCAGGGCTATGCGCCGCTGGTGCATCGCCTGCAGGCCCATGTGGGCGCGGACCGCTGTCTGGCCCACTTCGGCCTGTCGCGCGCGCAGCTGGCCGCGCTGCAGTTCCACGGCTCGCTGCGGCTGCAGCCGCTGACCGATGACAGCACCTGCCCCTGGGCCCTGCTCGACCGCGGCGTGGTCAGCCAGACGCCGGAAATCGTCAACGCCGAACGCTGGGTCCGCGACAGCGACTGGTCCCACCCCCGCCCCGGATCGGAAGACCTGGTGCTGTTTCACCGGCGCACGCCCGCTGCCGCCCGCTGAAAGCCGTGAGCGAGCTGCGCACCATCTCCCGCCACGCGGGCACCGTGCTGGCCGGGCAGCTGGCCACCATGGCCTATGGCGTGACCGACACCATCGTCGCCGGCCGCTACGACCAGGCGGCCCTGGCCGCGCTGTCGGTGGGATCGGCCATCTACATGAGCGTCTATGTGGGCCTGATGGGGGTGCTGCAGGCGCTGCTGCCGCTGTGGTCGGAGCTGCGCGGAGCCGGCCGGCACCACACGCTGGGCCACTCGTTCGGCCAGTCGCTCTATCTGTGGGCGCTGCTGGTGGCCGTGGGCATGGCCGTGCTGCTGCAGCCACAGCCGCTGCTGGACTGGGCGCAGGTCCCGGCGCCACTGCAGGCGCAAGTGCTGGCCTATCTGGGCGTGCTGGCGCTGGCCTTGCCTGCGGCCCTGCTGTTTCGGCTCTACGCCACGCTCAACCAGAGCCTGGGCCACCCGCAGCTGGTGACCTGGGTGCAGCTCGGTTCGCTGCTGCTCAAGGTTCCGCTGTCGGTCTGGTTCACCTTCGGCGGCGCGGGCCTGCCGGCGCTGGGCGCGGCCGGCTGCGCCTGGGCCACGCTGCTGGTGCATCTGGCCATGGCGGCGCTGGCGCTGGCGCTGCTGCGCACCCGCTCGCTGTACCGCCCCTACCGGATCTGGCGCGCACCGGGCCGGCCGGACTGGCAGGTGCTGGGGCCGTTTCTGCGGCTGGGCCTGCCCAGCGGGCTGACCATCCTGGTCGAAGTGACGTCGTTCACGCTGATGGCCCTGTTCATCGCGCGGCTGGGCACCACGGCGTCGGCCGCCCACCAGATCGCGGCCAATCTGGCCGCCGTGCTCTACATGGTGCCGCTGGCCATCGGCATTGCCAGCAGCGCGCGCACCAGCTACTGGCTGGGCGCAGGCCGGCCGGAGCGCGCCCGTCAGGCCGTGGCGCTGGGCTTTGGTCTGGTGCTGGGCGCCGCGCTGCTGTTGGCCGGCGCCCTGGCGCTGCTGCGCGAGCCGCTGGCACGCCTGTACGCCAGCCAGGCCGAGGTGGTGGCCGTGGCCGCAGCGCTGCTGCGCTGGACCGCCGTCTTCCACCTGTTCGACGGCCTGCAGGCCTTGGGCGTCTTCATGCTGCGCTGCTGGCGCATCACGCTGGCGCCGCTGCTGATCTATGGCGTGCTGCTGTGGGGACTGGGCCTGTATGGCGGCTATCGCCTGGCCTACGAGGGCCTGGGGCCCTGGCCTGCGCAGCACACGCCCGCAGCCTTCTGGCTGGCCGGCGCGGCCGCGCTGGCGCTGACGGCCCTGGTCTTCTGGCTGATGCTCTGGCAGGTTCTGCGGCGCGACAGCCGCCCCGCCCAAGACCGATAGGCAACTGCTACCAGCCGCCTGCTCAGGCCGCCGCCTGCAGGCGTGGGCGCAGCCGGCTGGCCGGAAACACCAGCGCGAACCGCGAGCCCTGGCCCGGCGTGCTGTCGATCCTGAGCTCGGCACCGTGCCGCTGCGCCACGTGCTTGACGATGGCCAGCCCCAGCCCGGTGCCGCCGGTTTCGCGCGAGCGGCTGCGATCGACCCGGTAGAAGCGCTCGGTCAGGCGGGGGATGTGTTCGGGCGCAATGCCCGGTCCGTCGTCCTGCACATAGAACTCCCCGCGCCCGTCCTCATGCAGGATCCAGCCCACCCGCACCGTGCCCTGGGCCGGCGTGTAGCGCACCGCATTGCTGACCAGATTGGACAACGCGCTGTGCAGCTCGGTAGGAATGCCGGCCAGCTCGCAGGCCGGCACCGGCTCGAAAACCAGACGCTGGCCGGCCGCGCCCGCAGCCGGCGGATGCAGTACCTGCGACAGAACCCGGGCTTCCTGCTCGAGCTGACGCATCAGCGGCTCCAGCGGCGTCCACTCCCCCGTGCCGGGCAAGGGGCTGCCTTCCAGGCGCGAGAGCATCAGCAGATCGGTGACCAGCGACTGCATGCGCGCGGCCTGCTGGGCCATCAGCTCGAGGTAGCGCGAACGCTCGGCCTCCTCCAGCGGCAGGGTCTGCAGCGTTTCGACGAAACCGGCCAGCACGGTCAGCGGCGTGCGGATTTCGTGCGAAACGTTGGCCACGAAGTCGCGGCGCATCGCCTCGGCCTGCTCGAACAGCGTGATGTCGCGCGACAGCAGCAAGCGCCGGCCCTGCCCGTACGGATGCAGGTGCACCGACAGGCGCACCGGCCGCCCCGGCGCGCTCTGCCGCCCGGGCAGGATGACCGGCTGGGTAAAGTCACCAGCGTGCACATAGGCCGCATAGGCCGGGTCGCGCACCAGGTTGGCGAAGTGCTGCAGGATGTCGCGCTGCGGATCCAGACCGAAGTGGTTGGCCGCCGTCTGGTTGAACCACTCGATGCGGCCCTGCTCGTCCAGCAGCACGACCCCGTTGGGCGAAGCCTGCAGCGCGGAGAGGAAGTCGTGCAGCCGGGCCTCGCTTTCCTCGATGCGGCGCTCGCGCGCGCGCACCGCGCGCCGGATGCGCTCGGCCAGCTCCCCCCACAGCCCGTGGCGAAACGGCTGGCGGTCGAAATCCTCGTCCTTGAGCCACTTGAGCAGGCGCAGGCCACGGGAAAAATCCAGCAGGACCCAGACCAGGCCGGCCGTGAGCATGCCCGCCAGGGCGCCGCGCACGCGCAGCGCTTCGGGAAACGCCAAAGCGCCAGCCAGCGCGCCCAGCAGCTGCAGCAGGAGAAAGAAGACCAGGCGCAGGAACATGGCCGACGGTCTTGTATGTTCACACCAGGCCGGCGCGGTAAAGTCTGAACGCCGTTGAGGC
>DAIUCJ010000009.1:6515-89732 GCA_036846225.1 Hylemonella sp. | reverse complement strand
TCGCCACGGCGACAAGACGGACTACTACCAGGCGCGGGACTTGATCAGCGTTTCCTTAGGCCCGAGCGATCCAGCGCTGCTGCTGCGCCAGCCGCTGCACGTCGCGCCAACAGCCGCACTGCGCGGCCACCCGCGGCCAGATGCGCAGCAGCAGCTCGCACTCGGCCAGCGTGTCGGCCGCGGCCTGATGGCGCACCGCGCAGGCAATGCCGAAATGGGCCATCCACTCATCGAGCGAGCGGGCCCTTACCTGCTCGTGCGTGACCGCGCACAGCTGCTCGATGTCCACCCACGGATGGGGCAACCCCTGCCCCAGGTAGCGCCTGGCATGGCGGTTGATCATCGCTTCGTCGAAAGCCGCGTGGAAGGCCAGCAGCGGCGACTGCCCGGCATAGTCCACGAAAGCCTGCAGCGCCCGTTCCGGCTCCACCCCCTCGCGCTGGCGCTGCACCCCGATGCCATGCAGCAGGATGTTGTCCTTGGCCGCCGTGACCTCCTGCTGCCGCAGCACCACCTCGAAGCTGTCGCCCAAATCCACGCTCAGGCGCTTGCGCGCCCAGTCCACCCGCAGCGCAATGGCCGCGATCGCCAGCAGCCGGTCGCGGTGCGGGTCCAGCCCGCTGGTCTCCACATCGAGCATGACCCAGCGATCCTCGCGCACGGCGAAATCGCCGCGTCCCCTGATCCAGTCCAGCCAGCCCATGGCTCAGCGCTCGTAGTCCAGCTGCAGGCGCTGCTGCAGCGTGCGCGCCACCCGGAACGCCTCCTTCAGGATGCGGCGGTCGATGTCGTTGAGGCTGTCCACGACGATGCGGTTGGGCTCGTCCGCATGGCCGCGCCCCTGCAGCTGCACCTGCAGCCGCTGCATCTGCAGAAACTCGAACCCCCGCACCCAGGCTTCGTACTCCGCAGCCGCCACCCCGAGCAGCGGGCCGATGGCCATCAGCCGCTCGCGCGTGTTGGTCGAGGTCACTCCATGCGCCAGGCCGTAGATGCGCGCCGCATCGACGAAGACCGCCGTGCCCTGCAGTTTCAGGTCGATGCAGCCCTGCTCGTCGGTGGCGATGCCGCCCACCCAGTTCAGCGGCGGCGTGCGGCTCAGCGCGTTCAGGGCCATCTGCTTGAGAAAGCGCGGCACCTGCTGCACGCGTGCGCTGATGTCGGAGCGCAGGGCCGCCGCCAGAGCAGCGTCGCCGCTGAGCGCGCGGAAATCGAAATAGATGCTGGCGTTGAGCAGATCCTGCGGCGCGCCATGCTCGATCCAATGCGCGAAGCGCTCGCGCCACTCGCGCAGCGTCAGGCAGCAGGCCGGATTGCCCGCCATCACCCCCCCCTTGCACAAGGGGTAGCCGCAGGCGTCCAGCGCCTCGTTGACCGCGCGGGCAAAGCGCAGGATCTGCTCGCGCTGCGCGGCCGTGGTGTCGTCCGGCAGGATCAGCGCATTGTCCTGGTCGGTGGCGATGGTCTGCTCGCTGCGTCCCTCCGAGCCCAGCGCCAGCCAGCACAGCCGCTCGATCTGCACGCCATGGCGCATCGCCTCTAGGTCGATCAGCCGTTCGGTCAGCACATCGTTCAGGTGGCTGATCAGTGCCGTCAGCTGCCGCGCCTGCACGCCCTGGCTGAGCAGGCTGCGCGCGAAACGGCGAATGTCCTGCGCCACGTGCTTGAGTGTGTCCACATCGGCAGCCCCGCGGATGGCGTTGCTCACGTGCTTGAGGCTCAGCCGCTGCATCGCAAAGAGATCGCGCTCGGACACGATGCCGATGACCACGCCGTCGCGCGTGATCGGCACATGGCGGATCGAGTGCCGGCTCATCAGCAGCGCGGCGTCCTCGGCGGTGTGCTCGTGCGTCAGGTGCAGCACCGGATGCACCATCACGGCGGAAATCGGCGTCTCCAGCGGCACGCCCTGCAGCGTCACCCGGCCCAGCACGTCCTCCCGCGAAAGGATGCCCAGAGGCTCGCCGCGCGCATTGGTCACCAGCATCGAGCCGATGCGGCGCTGGTGCATTTCGGTGAGAGCCTCGCGCAGCGGCGTCTCGGGTCGGCAGGTCACCGGTGCGCGGCGCGCCAGCTCACCCAGCGATGTCTCCAGCGACTGCTCGGCCAGGGTCTGGGAGGTGTAAGCCACCTGCAGCGCCTGGCGCGACAGATCCAGAAACTTGAGCACGCGGCGGTTCAGGAAGTCGGCAAACGGCCCGCTGCGCTGCGCCAGCGCCTGCATGTGCGCCACCGGCAGGGCCAGCACGAAGGTATCGGCCGTGGCTTCGTAGGTGGCGGTCACGGCCCGCCCGGCAATGGCCGCGCTGATCGGGAACAGATCGCCCGTCTCATACTGGAACGCCCCGCCCGACAGATCGGCCAGTCCGCGTTTGCCGCTGACCGCTCCCTGGCGGATGAACAGCAGCGTCTGCACCGGCCCGCTGGCCGGATCCACCAGCACCTCGCCCGGCGCATAGTACTGCTGCTGGCTGTGCGACAGGAAGTAGTCCACGTCGGCCGCCGCCATCTGGGAAAAAGGGGTGTAGCGCGCCAGTTCCTGCCGCAGATTCGCCAGCAGGCTGCTGGAAGGCGTTTGCGCCGTTGCGCCAGTCGTGCCGTTGGAAGAGGTCGAGGCTTGCATCGCAGGTTGCCGCAGGGTTGAAGGTCGTGGCCGGTTGGTGCAGCGTACCGCAGGTCCGGCGCGAAAAAAAGCCCGGCTGCAATCCTGCAGCCGGGCCCGTGAGCCGATCTTGTTTCAGATCAACTGCCAGTCATCAGGCCTTGCTCGTGCCCAGGTTGGGATAGCGCACGTGCTCGACCAGCTCCTGGATCTTCTTGCTGGGCGCCGGGGTCACCAGGCTGACCAGGATGATCACGGCCAGACCGACCGGCACGCCGAAGATACCGGCAGAGATCGGCTGGATGCCCCACCAGGTGTAGTCAGCCACCGGGCCGGTCACGCCGAAGACGCTGCGCAGCCAAGGCTGGGTCGTGGCCATGTAGTAGAACGTGATGGACACACCGGCCAGCATGCCCAGCACCGCGGCGGGGCCGGTGGCACGCTTCCAGAAGATGCCCAGCACCAGGGCCGGGAAGAAACCGGCCGCTGCCAGCGAGAAGGCCGCCGAGACCAGGAACAGGATGTCCGCCACCTTCAGCGAGGCCACATAGGCAGCCAGCAGGGCCACGACCAGCAGCAGGACCTTGGAGATGGTCACGCGGCGGGCGGTCGAAGCGTTGGGGTCGATCATCTTGTAGTACAGGTCGTGCGACAGCGCGTTGGCGATCGTCAGCAGCAGGCCGTCGGCGGTGGACAGTGCCGCGGCCAGACCGCCGGCGGCCACCATGCCGGAGATCACATAGGGCAGACCGCCGATCTCGGGCGTGGCCAGCACGATGATGTCGCCGCCGATGGTCATCTCGTTGAGCTGCAGGATGCCGTCCTTGTTGATGTCGGTCAGCGACAGCAGCGAGGGATCGACCTTGGCCCAGGCAGCCACCCAGGCCGGCAGCTTGTCGAACGGCGTGCCCACCAGCACATTGAAGACCTCGAACTTCACCAGCACGGCCAGCGCCGGCGCCGTGAAGTACAGCAGGAAGATGAAGAACAGCGACCAGGTCACCGACTCGCGCGCTTCCTTGACGCTGGGCACGGTGTAGTAGCGCATCAGGATGTGCGGCAGCGCAGCGGTGCCGACCATCAGGCAGAAGATCAGCGCCAGGAAGTTGCGGCGGGAGACATCGTAAGCCTCCTGCGCCTTGGCATCACCCTTGGGATCGCCGGCAAAAGCCTGTGCATGCGGCGTCATGCCATTGAGCGGACGGGCCTTGGTATCGGCCGCCGCCTTGGCAGCGGTCCAGGCCTTCTTGGCCGCCTCGGGATCCTTGGGCAAGGAAGCCAGCGCTTTTTCGGCAGCAGCGATTTCCGCCGCGGGCGCATTGGCGGCCTTCAGCTCGGCGAGCTTCTGCTCGGCAGCAGCCTTGTCGGCAGCCAGCGCAGCAGCCGGATCCTTCAGCTTCTCGGCCAGAGCCGCCGAACGCTGCTTGAAGATCTCGCGCACTTCCAGCTCTTTCAGGTCATTGATGAGCTGCTTTTCCTTGGCCGTCACCTTCTCCAGCTGGTAGCCATAGACAGCCTGCGGAATCGGCACGCCGGTCTGCTTCACCGACAGCCACACCACCGGAATCATGTAGGCCACGATCAGGATGATGTACTGCGCCACCTGGGTCCAGGTCACGGCGCGCATGCCGCCCAGGAACGAGCAGACCAGAATGCCGCCCAGCCCCAGGAACACGCCCAGCTCGAAGGCCACGCCGGTCAGACGGGCGGTGATCAGGCCCACGCCGTAGATCTGGGCCACCACGTACACGAAGGACACCAGGATGGCGATCAGGATGCCGACGAAACGGGCGGTGTTGCCGCCGTAGCGCTCACCCAGGAAGTCCGGAATCGTGAACTGCCCGAACTTGCGCAGGTACGGCGCCAGGAACAGCGCCACCAGGCAGTAGCCGCCGGTCCAGCCCATGATGAAGGCCAGACCGCCGTAGCCCGTCAGGTACAGCGTACCAGCCATGCCGATGAAGGAGGCAGCCGACATCCAGTCCGCGCCGGTGGCCATGCCGTTGTACACAGCCGGCACGCGCCGGCCCGCGACGTAGTACTCGGCCGCATCGGTGGTGCGGCTCATGATGCCGATGCCGGCGTACAGACCGATGGTAGCCAACAGGAAGGTAAATCCAATCCAGCTACGCGGCATGCCCAGCTGCTCGAGCACCGCCAGTACCAGCACGAACACCACGAAACCACCGGTGTACCAGCCGTACACCTTGTTCAGGTTCTTCTTGAAAGCCGCGTTGGCCGCGGCGCTGGAGGCGCCGCCTGCGGCACCCGCGTCAAACATTCCAGCCATGGCTTACTCCTCTCCTTCGTGGACACCGTGCTCGATGTCCAGCTTGTTCATGTAGTGGGCGTAATAGCCGATGATCGCCACATAGACGATCAGCGCGCCCTGGGCTCCCACCCAGAAGCTGAACGGCCAGCCGAAGAAACTGAAACTCAGTTCGCGGGCGAAATAGCCCACGACAAAGGTCACGATGAACCATATCGCCAGCAGGATGGCTGTGATATTGAGGTTCTTCCGCCAGTACTGGCGGTGGCTTTCGGTCAACTCCATGTGACACCTACCTCCAACAACGATGCCCTTGCGGGCGGTTCGCGATCACCACGTGTCTCCGCGTGGCTTGCAGCCGGATCACGGCTTGTCTTTCTTGGGGACCGGACTCGCGCCCGACCACCCGGCAGCTGCCCAACGGGAACGCCTCACGCAGACGGCGTGGCACGCAGTCCGGTTTCGCGTTCCAGCTGGGCGGCTACTTTGGGCTCGAAGCCTTTGAGGTGGCGAATGATCTTCACCGCCTCGTCGGGCTCGTGCCGGTCGACATGAACCCGCGCCAGCTGGTACCAGCCAAACGGGCTCATGGGCTGCAATTCGGTGTTCTTCTTCAGCGCCTGCACCGCCTCGTCGAAACGGCGGGTGCGGATGTACACCAGCGCCAGGCCATACCAGGCGCGGTCCATTTTGGGATCGAGTTCGAGCACGCGGCGAAACGCGGTTTCGGCACGCTCCAGCTGGCCGGCCTCTTCGAGCATGTAGCCCAGATTGAACAGGGCCGCCAGGTTGTCCGGGTGCTGCTGTGCCAGCAGTTCCTGCGCCGCCAGCGCCTCTTCCTTGCGCCCCAGCTGCGCCAGCACATGGGCACGGCTGGCCAGCGCGTAAAAATCGTTCGCACGGCAGGCCAGCATCGCGTCGAAACGCTCCAGCGCAGCCGCCGGCCGGCCCAGCACCAGCAGGGTCATGGCCTGCAGCTTGAGGAACAGGTAATGGACGGTGGCGCTCATTTGCACAGCTCCACGCCGATGCGCACACAGGTCTGGATCTTGTAGATCGTGGCACCCATCCAGACCACGACCAGCAGCAGGAAAGCCACCAGCGGCACATGCCGGTCGAGCACCAGCCGCGGCGTGATGAGCCGTGCCGCGCCGACGAAGGGCCGCGTCATGATGCGCAGGACCTGGTAGAAGACGTTCTGCTCCTTGCGCGCGCCGGCCAGCAGGCCCAGCAGCCATTGGCCGGCCATGGCCATGAGCGCGATCTCGGCGATCAGTTTGATGATGGTGGCAAGCGTGAGCATGGAATGCCGTCGAAAGGATGGGCTGGATTCTGAGGGGCACGCTTACGACCTTCTTACAAGCGCGCCCGCCATCCCTTTTTCCCGGCGTAAACCCTGTCAGGGTTTACCCGGAACAAAAAAGCCACCCCGAAGGGCGGCTGCTTGTGCCGGCAGCAGACGTGCCGGCGGTGGCTGGCGTCCAGCGGCTCAGCGCGCGAGCTGCTGCCAGGTCTCGATCACCGAGTCGGGGTTGAGCGACAGCGAGGTGATGCCCTTGTCGACCAGCCACTTTGCAAAGTCGGGATGGTCGCTGGGTCCCTGGCCGCAGATGCCCACGTATTTGTTCTGCTGGCGGCAGGCGGTGATGGCGCGCTCGACCATGGCCTCCACCGCCGGGTCACGCTCGTCGAAATCGGCCGCCAGCAGCTCCATGCCCGAATCGCGGTCCAGCCCCAGCGTGAGCTGGGTCAGGTCGTTGGAGCCGATCGAGAAGCCATCGAAGTGCTCGAGGAACTGCTCGGCCAGGATGGCGTTGCTCGGCACCTCGCACATCATCACGATCTTCAGGCCGTTTTCGCCGCGCTTGAGGCCGTGCCGGGCCAGCAGGTCGATGACCTTGCGGGCCTGGCCCAGCGTGCGCACGAAAGGCACCATCAGCTCGACGTTGGTCAGGCCCATCTCGTCGCGCACCCGCTTCATGGCCTCGCACTCCATCGCGAAGGCTTCGGCGAAGTCCTCGGAGAGGTAGCGCGCCGCGCCGCGGAAGCCCAGCATGGGGTTTTCCTCCTCGGGCTCGTAGCGGCTGCCGCCGATGAGCTTGCGGTACTCGTTGCTCTTGAAGTCCGACAGGCGCACGATGACCGGCTTGGGCCAGAAGGCGGCGGCGATCGTCGCCACCCCCTCGGCCACCTTGTCCACGTAGAAAGCCCGCGGCGAGGCATGGCCCCGTGCCACCGACTCCACGGCCTTCTTCAGGTCCGGATCGACATTCGGGTACTCCAGGATGGCCTTGGGGTGCACGCCGATGTTGTTGTTGATGATGAACTCCAGCCGCGCCAGCCCCACGCCGTGGTTGGGCAGCTGGGCGAAGTCAAAGGCCAGTTGCGGATTGCCGATGTTCATCGTGATCTTGACCGGGATCTCGGGCATGGCGCCGCGCTGCACCTCGGTCACTTCCATCTCCAGCAGGCCGTCGTAGATGCGGCCGGTGTCGCCCTCGGCGCAGCTGACGGTCACCAGCATGCCGTCCTTGAGCACCTCGGTGGCGTTGCCACAGCCCACCACGGCCGGAATGCCCAGCTCGCGCGCGATGATGGCCGCATGGCAGGTGCGCCCGCCCCGGTTGGTGACGATGGCGGCGGCGCGCTTCATCACCGGCTCCCAGTTCGGGTCGGTCATGTCGGTCACCAGGATGTCGCCGGGCTGCACCCGGTCCATCTCGCCGACATGGCGCACCAGCCGCACCGGCCCGGTGCCGATCTTCTGGCCGATGGCGCGGCCCTCGGCCAGCACCGTGCTCTGCCCCTTGAGCTTGTAACGCAGCTCCGAAGTGGCCCCGGCCTGGCTCTTGACCGTCTCCGGGCGCGCCTGCAGGATGTAGAGCTGGCCGTCGATGCCGTCCTTGCCCCATTCGATGTCCATCGGCCGGCCATAGTGCTGCTCGATCACCAGCGCATAGCGGGCCAGCTGCTCGACCTCGGCATCGGTCAGCGAATAGCGGTTGCGCTGCTCGGTGGGCACATCCACGGTCTTGACCAGCTTGCCGCTGGCGGCCTTCTCCTCGGGCGTGGCGAACACCATCTGGATCAGCTTGGAGCCCAGGTTGCGCCGTACCACGGCTTTCTTGCCGGCCTTGAGCATGGGCTTGTGCACGTAGAACTCGTCGGGGTTGACGGCGCCCTGCACCACCGTCTCGCCCAGCCCGTAGCTGGAAGTGATGAAGACCACGTCCGGAAAGCCCGACTCGGTGTCGATGGTGAACATCACGCCGGCCGCTCCCAGGTCGGAGCGCACCATGCGCTGCACCCCGGCCGACAGCGCCACCTCCGCGTGGGTGAAGCCCTTGTGCACGCGGTAGCTGATGGCCCGGTCGTTGTACAGCGAGGCGAACACTTCCTTGACCTTGTGCAGCACCTCCTCGATGCCCACCACGTTCAGGAAGGTTTCCTGCTGACCGGCAAACGAAGCGTCCGGCAGGTCCTCCGCGGTGGCCGAGGAACGCACCGCAAATGAAGCCTGCGGGTTGCCCGCGCTCAGACGCGCGAACTCAGCGCGGATGGCTTGTTCCAGTTCGGCCGGAAACGGCTGCGCCAGCACCATCGCGCGGATTTCCGCCCCCACCTGCGCCAGCGCGCGCACGTCCTCGGTGTCCAGCGCGTCCAGCTTGGCATGGATGCGATCGCCCAGGCCGCCGGCTTTCAGAAACTCGCGGAAGGCGTGCGCCGTGGTGGCAAAGCCGGTGGGCACGCGCACGCCCTGGGGCAGCTGGGAAATCATCTCGCCGAGGCTGGCGTTCTTGCCGCCGACGACCTCGACGTCGCTCATCCTCAGGTTTTCAAACGGTACGACCAGGGCGGTCGGGCTGAACAGTGCAGACATGGGAATGCTCCAGAGTTTAAAAACCGGCCAGCACGTCCGCCCGGCACGCGCCGGCGGCGAACGCGACCCATGCCCGGCTGCTGCCTTTGCTCTTGTTCTCGTGGGGCGGCGCAGGTCATGGAAGAATTCGGGATGCGAACGCGCAATTTTAGGGCGCTGGCCGCGCAGGCGTCGCCCCCCGTGGCCATAACCCGACCGCACCGTCACCCCAACCAGACCCGCCCATGCCCAACCGCACCGTCTTCTTCGTCTCCGACGGCACCGGCATCACCGCCGAAACCTTTGGCAACGCCATCCTGGCCCAGTTCGAGCTGCCCATGCACCGGGTGCGCCTGCCCTTCGTGGACACGGTGGACAAGGCCCACCAGGCCGTGCGCCAGATCAACCACACGGCCGAAGTCGAGGGCAAGCGCCCCATCGTCTTTTTGACGCTGGCCAACGAGGAGGTGCAGCGCGTCATCACCGAGCACTGCCGCGGCCTGCTGCTGGACATGTTCGGCACCTTCGTCAGCCCGCTGGAGGCGGAGCTGGGCGTCAAGTCCAACCACCGCATCGGCCGCTTTTCCGACGTCAGCAAAAGCCAGGCCTATCACGACCGCATCGAGGCCATCAACTTCTCGCTGGCGCACGACGACGGCCAGTCCAACAAGGACCTGGCCGCCTCCGACGTCATCCTGATCGGCGTCAGCCGCAGCGGCAAGACGCCGACCTCGCTGTACCTGGCCATGCAGTACGGCCTGAAGGCATCCAACTACCCGCTGATCCCGGAAGACTTCGAGCGCCAGACCCTGCCGCCGGCGCTGCTGCCGCACAAATCCAAGCTCTTCGGCCTGACGATCAACCCGGAACGCCTCAGCGAGATCCGCAACGAACGCCGCCCCGGCTCCCGCTACGCCTCGCTGGAGAACTGCCGCATGGAAGTGGCCGCCGCCGAAGCCATGATGCGCCGCGCCGGCATCCGCTGGCTGTCCACCACCACCAAGTCCATCGAGGAAATCGCCACCACCATCCTGCAGGAAATCCGGCCCGAGCGGCTGAGCTACTGAATAGCCAGCCCGCGCGCCATCAGCCCGCGCCCAGCGCCAGCGCGACCCGGTAAGTCAGCCACGACGCGGCATACGCCAGCGCGAACAGGTAGCCCGCCGCGATCAGCACCATGCGCCAGCCGCCGGTTTCACGGCGGATCGTGGCCAGCGTGGACAGGCACATGGGCGCGAACACGTACCACACCAGCAGCGACAGCGCGGTCGCCAGGCTCCAGTCCTGCGCGATCAGCGGCGTCAGGGCCTGGGCCGTGTCGTCGCCGGTGGCCGACAGGGCATAGACCGTCCCCAGCGCGCTGACCGCCACCTCGCGCGCCGCCAGCCCCGGCACCAGCGCCACGCTGATCTGCCAGTTGAACCCAATGGGCTCGAACACCACCGCCAGCGCGTGGCCGATGCGGCCGGCCAGGCTGTACTCGATGGCCGCCCCCGTCGCGTCTGCCGGGGGCGCCGGGTAGCTGGCCAGAAACCAGAGCAGCACGGTCAGCGTCAGGATCACCCCGCCCACCCGGCGCAGGAAAATCTGCACGCGCTGCCACAGGCCGATCAGCACATTGCGCAGCCGTGGCCAGTGATAAGCCGGCAGCTCCATCATCAGCGTGGCCACCCGGCCGTGCCCCGTGCAGCGCTTGAGCACCCAGGCCACGGCCATTGCGCCGAGGATGCCCGCCAGATAAAGGCCGAACAGCACCAGCCCCTGTAGCTGCAGCCCGCCCCAGACCGTGCGCGGCGGCACGAAAGCGCCGATGAGCAGGGCATAGACGGGCAGCCGGGCCGAACAGGTCATCAGCGGCGCGATCAGGATGGTCACGAGCCGCTCGCGCGGCTCGGCTATGGTGCGCGTGGCCATGATGCCGGGTACGGCGCAAGCAAAGCACGACAGCAGCGGAATGAAGCTGCGCCCGGACAGACCCAGGGTGCCCATCAGCCGGTCCAGCAGGAACGCGGCGCGCGGCAGATAGCCGCTTTCCTCCAGCACCAGGATGAAGGCAAACAGGATCACGATCTGCGGCAGAAAGACGAGCACCCCGCCCAGACCGGCCACCAGCCCATCGACCAGCAGGCTGCGCAGCCAGCCCTCGGGCAGCGCCGCGCCCAGCCGGGCGCCGGCCCAGGCCGTGGCCGCTTCGATCCAGCCCATCGGCGCTTCAGCCCAGGCGAAAACGGCCTGGAAAACCAGAAACAGCAGCAGCGCCAGCAACAAAGGGCCTGCCACCGGGTGCAGCACCACCCGGTCGATGCGGTCGCTGCGCGTATGGGGCACGGCAGTGTCCAGGCCCAGACGCTGCAGCATCGCCCGCACCGCCTCGTGGTCGGCCTGCGGATCGACCTGCGGCGCGGCTGCTGCGGCAGGCACGCTGCCGCTGCGCCACAGCGCCGCATCGTCCAGCGCGGTCAGCAGCGGGGCTGCACCGTCGCTGTCGATGGCCACAGTGGGCACCACCGGCACGCCGAGCTCGCGCGCCAGGGCCGCGGCATCGATCTTCAGCCCCTTGCGCTCGGCCAGATCGGCCATGTTGAGCGCCACCAGACAGGGCAGGCCCAGACGCCGGATCCCCAGCACCAGGCGCAGGTTGCGCCGCAGGTTGGTCGCATCGACGACACAAACCACCAAATCGGGACGCTTTTCGCCCCGGGCCTGGCCGTGCAGCACATCGACCGTCACCCGCTCTTCCGGCGAGCGGGGGTACAGGCTGTAAACACCCGGCAGATCGAGCAGGCGCAGCGACCGGCCGGCGGCCGTGCGCAGCCGCCCTTCCTTGCGCTCCACCGTCACCCCGGCGTAGTTGGCCACTTTTTGATGGCTGCCGGTCAGGCGGTTGAACAGCGCGGTCTTGCCGCAGTTGGGCGGCCCCACCAGGGCAACCAGTGGCGCGGCGGGATGGACGTGCACAACCGCTTCCTGCATCACCGCTCCTTCGCATCCGCGGGCCGCACCTGCACGCAGGCAGCTTCGGCACGGCGCAGGGCATACGTCGAATCCGCAATCCGCACCGCCAGCGGATCGCCGCCGGGGGCGGCGCGCGCGATCACCCGCACCGGCTCGCCCGGCAGAAAGCCCAGCTCCTCCAGACGGGTGCGCCATTCGTCCAGCCCTGCGGGAGCCTGCACCGCCTCGACCCAGGCCGGCACACCCACGGGCAGCTCATGCAGCGCCGTCATGACGCCACCGCCAGCGGCCAGCAGGCCGAAACCCCGCGGGGGAAGCCAGACATCGAACCGGCACACATCGAAGCAAGCACGCGCATAAGCAGAAACCAAAGACCCGCCCACAAAAGCCCACCCAGCCGGGGCTGGCGACAGGCCCAGAACCCAATCATCTCACACAATAAATGAAAATGATTCGTATTTGTGTAAAATAAATCCCTGTCCTCTTTCAGCGAGCCAGCCCGCCGCCCACCGTCACACGGTGCGCGCCCGGTCGTAGCCAGCCAACAACAAGTGCAACCAAGGAACTGCGACCGTCATGGCCCAACTGAAGAAAAGGAAACGCCAACTTCCACCCCCCTCCCGCACCAGCCTGCCTGCCACGTACGCCCGCCAGCCGGCGCTGCTGCCGCTGGGCGCAGCCCTGTTGGCCAGCTCGATCGGCGTGCTGGCCCAGACCGCGCCGGCCGCGCCCGAGAAATCGCTGGCCACGGTGGAGGTACGCGCCGAAGCCGGCGCCCCCGAAGCCAAGAATTCCCTGCGCGCCAGCGAGACGCGCATCGGCAAGGGGCAGGAAAAGCTGCGCGACATCCCGCAGTCCATCACCGTGCACACCGAGCGGCTGATGGACGACCGCAATTTCGACGACCTCAAGGAAGTGCTGCGCACCACCGGCGGCATCACGTTCCTCTCGGGCGAGACGGGCGAGGAAGACATCCGCATGCGGGGCTTTTCGCTGCTGCAGGCCGGTGACGTCTATATCGACGGCATGCGCGACCCCTCGATCTACGAGCGCGACACCTTCAACTACGACCGCGTCGAGGTGCTCAAAGGCTCGGCCTCGATGCTGTTTGGCCGCGGCTCCACCGGCGGCGTGGTCAACCAGGTCAACAAAATGCCTTTCCTGATGACGCTGCATGAAGTCAAGGCCACCGTGGGCACCGGCAACGAGCGGCGCGTAAGCGGTGACTTCAATTTCAAGACCGACGAGGACGCCGCGCTGCGCCTGAACGTGATGAAACACGATGGCGGCGCCTACGGCACCCGCATCGCCAAGCAGGGCATAGCGCCCACTTACCGCTGGGGCATCGGCACGGCAGATGAGTACTTCGTCTCGCTCTACCACCTGGAGTACGACAACCGCCCGGTCTATAACGCCCCCTGGCGCCTGGCCAACGGCGAAATCCAGACCACGCTGGACCCCCGCAAGTACTACGGTCTGGCCAGCGACTACAACCGTGGCACCGCCACCTACGGCACGGTGGGCCACACCCACCGTTTCGAGGACGGCGCCGAGCTCAAGACCGTGCTGCGCCACGGCCGCTACACCCGCGATCTGTGGGCCAGCGTGATCGGCTTTGCCAACCCGGCCCCGCCCACGGTGGCCGCCATCAACGACAGCACCGTGCTCACCCGCACCCAGAAAGGCCGGGTGGCGCGCAGCACCATCACCACGCTGCAGAGCGACTACAGCGACAGCTTCGACTGGCTGGGCTACCGACACAAGATCGTCATGGGGCTGGACTGGTCCAACGAAGACGCGCTGCGCAACAACAACTTCCCCGGCGGCAACGCGCCGGCGCCGCTGAACACCACCCTGGTGGGCACGCCCGATGACGGCGAAGCGCGGTCGGACCTGCGCGGCGATCCGCCGATGAACAGCTTCAACGCCCGCAACATCGGCCTGTACGTGCAGGACACAATGCAGCTGACCCCCACCGTCAAGCTCGTCGGCGGCCTGCGCAACGACAATTTCACCGCCAGCTACTACACCGCCGCGGGCGCCAGCCACAACCGCACCGACAGCCTGTGGAGCCCGCGCCTGGGCGCGCTGTACCAGCCCAACGATTGGGCCTCTTACCACGTCTCCTACGGCACGTCCTACAACGTCTCGGGCGACGCCTACCAGTATGCCGTTCAGGGCCCCAGCACGCGGGTGGCCAACACCCCGCCGGAGCAAAGCCGCAACATCGAAGTCGGCGGCAAGTTCGACCTGTTCGACAAGAAGCTGCTGCTGTCGGCGGCGCTCTTTTACTCGGAGAAATACAACGAGCGCAACACCGACCCGGACAGCGCCGCCACGCAGGAGCTGCTTTCCGGCATGCGCCACGCCAGCGGGCTGGACGTGGACATCGCCGGGCGCATCACCCCGGCCTGGGACGCCTTCCTGTCCTGGACCTGGATTCCCGATGCCAAGATCGACAAGAGCGTGCCCGTCACCGGCAACATGCCCGGCAAGGACGACCGCCCCGGGCTGACGCCGGTGCACAGCGCCAGCCTGTGGACCACCTACCGGCTGAATTCGCAGTGGCGCGTCGGCGCCGGCCTGAACTACCGCGGCCGCCAGACCCCGCTGACCAACAAGACCATCTACGCCAAGGAGTTCACCACGCTGGACCTGATGGCCGAGTACCAGGTCAGCGACAACACCTCGGTCAAACTCAACCTCAACAATGTCACCGATGAACGCTATGCCGATGCGCTGTATTCGGGCTTCTACGCGCCGGGGGCGCCGTTTTCGGCGCAGCTGACGCTCAAAGTCCAGTTCGAGTAACCCCTGCAGCCTTGCGCGGCCTGGGCCGCGCAAGGCTTTGCTGCAGAAGCCGCCATGCTCGTCCACATCCCGCACATCCTCTCCCCCCAGCAGGTCCGCCAGATCCGCAGCGAACTGGCGCGCGCGCCCTGGCGCGACGGCCGCGCCACGGCCGGCGCACAGGCCGTACAGGTCAAGAACAACGAGCAACTGGCCCAGGACAGTCCCCAGTGGCAGCCGCTGCAGGCGCTGATCGTGCAGGCCGTGCGCCAGCACCCGGCCTTCCTGTCGGCGGCGCTACCCAAAAAAATCTTCAATCCGCTGTTCAACCGCTACGGCGGCACCAGCAATTTCTACGGCGCGCACATCGACAACGCCATCCTGCACGCGCGGCAGCCCGAACAGTACGTGCGCTCGGACGTGAGCTGCACCCTCTTTCTGGCCGACCCGGACGAATACGACGGCGGCGAACTCACCATCCACGACACCTACGGCAGCCAGCAGGTCAAGCTGCCGGCCGGCGACCTGGTGCTCTACCCCTCGACCAGCCTGCACGAGGTGCGCCCGGTCACGCGCGGCCAGCGCATCGCCAGCTTCTTCTGGGTCGAAAGCATGGTGCGCAGCGACGAACAGCGCCGCTTGCTCTACGAGTTGGACATGACGCTGCTGCGGCTGCGCCAGCGCCACGGCGAAACCGCGGAAACCACCGCCCTCAGCGGCACCTACCACAACCTGCTGCGCATGTGGGCCGACACATGAGTACGTTCACCGCTTACACGGCGCCTGCCGCGCTGCCTGCGCAGGTCGCGAGCCTCGCCGACCACGAAGACCTGGCACGCCAGCGGCTCGACGCCATGGCCTGGGCCTATTTCCATGGCGGCGCGGCCGACGAGCTGACCGCCCGCGCCAACCAGCGCGCCTGGGCCGATCTGCCGCTGCTGCCGCGGGTGCTGCGTCCGCTGGCCGGCGGCCATACCCGCGTGCAGCTGCTGGGCCGCACGCTGGCCCACCCCATCCTGCTGGCGCCCGTGGCCCACCAGCGGCTGGCGCACCCGGACGGCGAAATCGCCACCGCGCTGGCCGCTTCCGCCCTGCAGGCCGGCCTGGTGCTCAGCACCCAGGCCAGCACCCTGTTGGAAGACGTGGCCCGCGCTTACGGCCGCGATGCAGCCAACGGGCCGCTGTGGTTCCAGCTCTACATCCAGCCCGACCGGGGCTATACCCGCGAGCTGCTGCAGCGCGCCGAAGCCGCGGGCTACGAGGCCGTGGTGCTCACCGTCGATGCCCCGACCAGCGGCGCGCGCGACCGCGAGCGCCGCGCCGGCTTTGCGCTGCCGCCGGGCCTGCGCGCCGTCAATCTGGACGGGCTGCGCCCGCCTCCGCCGGCAGCCCTGCAGCCCGGCGCCAGCGCGCTGTTCGACGACTTGCTGCGCCACGCCCCGACCTGGGACGACGTAGCCTGGCTGCAGGCCCAGACCCGTCTGCCGGTGCTGCTCAAAGGCATCCTGCATCCGGACGATGCCCGCCAGGCCAGCCGCCTGCAGGTAGCCGGCCTGATCGTCTCCAACCACGGCGGCCGCACGCTCGATACGGCCGTGCCGACCGCGCAGGCCCTGCCCCGCATCGCCCAGGCCTGCCAGGGCGCGCTGCCGCTGCTGGTCGATGGCGGCATCCGCCGCGGCACCGACGTGCTCAAGGCCCTGGCGCTGGGCGCGACCGCCGTGCTGCTCGGCCGGCCCTATGTCTATGGCCTGGCCAATGCCGGCGCCGCCGGCGTGGCCCATGTGCTGCGGCTGCTGCGCGACGAGCTGGAAATCGCGATGGCGCTGTGCGGCTGCCGCACCGTCGCCGACATCGACGCCGCCCTGCTGGATCGTGAAAGTGCGTCCTCCTCCACTTGAAATGAGAATTGTTTTTATTTACAATGATTCTATGTGGATCGCCGCTCTCGCCCTGCTTGCCAGCCTGGCCCTGGTGACGCTGGCCGCCCGCTGGGTCTGCCTGCGCTGAACGCCCTTGCCCGCCGCCACCGTGCTGCTGCTGCACGTGGGTCTGCTGTGGGCCCTGCAGACGGGCCTGGTGCAGCGCGCGGCAGAAATCGTGATTCCGGCGCAGATCGTCAGCGAATTCATCAGCCCGCCGGCACCGCCCGCCCCGCAGCCCGACAAAGCGCCCGCCCCGCGCCCGCAGCCGCGCCCGCAGCCGCGCCAGCTGCCCGAGCCGCCGGCGCCCCCGCAGCCGCAGCCCCAGCCGGTGGCCATCACGCCCGAGCCGGCGGCCCAGCCGCCTGCGCCCGCGCCGGCCGCTGCGGCGCAGCCGGCCGCCCTCGAAGCCAGCGCCGTGGCTGCCGCGCCCGCCGCCCCCGCGGCACCGCCGGCTGCGCCCCGCATCGAGCTGCCATCGAGCGACGCGGCCTATCTGAACAATCCCAAGCCGGCCTACCCGGCCCTGAGCCGCCGCCTGGGCGAGCAAGGCAAGGTCGTGGTGCGCGTGCTCATCGGCGTCGATGGCCGTGCCCAGCAGGCCGAGATCCGCAGCTCCAGCGGCTACGAGCGGCTCGATCAGGCCGCGCTGCAGACGGTGCGCAGCTGGCGCTACGTGCCCGGCACGCGCAACGGCGTGCCCGAAGCGATGTGGTTCAACGTGCCCATCCAGTTCGTCCTCGAATAATCCATCCCCTGACTTTGGAGTCTTTCATCATGGAATCGCAATTCGGTCTGTTCAACGTCTGGGCCCAGGGCGACTGGGTCACGCGCGGCGTGGCGCTGCTGCTGCTGGGCATGTCGCTGGCCTCGTGGATGGTCATCCTGCTCAAGGCGCTGGACATCGTGCGCTACAAGCGCCTGGCCCGCCGGGCCGAGACTTTCTGGCACAGCGCCGATCTGGCCGAGGGGCTGAACCGGCTGGGCCCAGCCGATGACAACCCCTTCCGCGCGCTGGCCGAGGAAGGGCGCGAGGCCGTGGCCCACCACAGCAAGACCAGGGCCCACCTGCACGACAGCCTGGACATCAGCGACTGGGTCACGCGTTGCCTGCGCAACCGCATCGACCACACCACCGCCCGCCTGCAAGCGGGGCTGGCCGTGCTGGCCTCGGTCGGCTCCACCGCGCCCTTCGTCGGCCTGTTCGGCACGGTCTGGGGCATCTACCACGCGCTCATCAGCATCGGCGCGGCCGGCCAGGCCACGATCGACAAGGTCGCCGGCCCGATCGGCGAGGCGCTGATCATGACGGCGCTGGGCCTGGCCGTGGCCATACCGGCGGTGCTGGGCTACAACGCGCTGGTGCGCGGCAACAAGGCCATCCTGGCCAAGCTCAACAGCTTCGCCCACGACCTGCACGCCTACTTCGTCACCGGCGCGCGCGTCGGCGGCGCCGAGGCCAAAGTCGTCCCGATGAAGAAAGTCTGAACGCCATGGCCTTCGGAACGCAAGACGACACCGACGAGGTGATGAACGAAATCAACATGACGCCGCTGGTGGACGTCATGCTGGTGCTGCTGATCATCTTCATCATCACCGTGCCGGTGATGAAGCACGCCGTCAACGTGGATCTGCCGCAGGCCAGCAGCCAGCGCGAGCAGGTCAAGCCGGAAACGCTGAACCTGACGGTGGACGCCTCGGGCGCCTATTTCCTCAACGGCAGCGCCGTCAGCGACGAGTCCCTACCTGCGCTGCTGCAGGCCGAGGCGGCCAAACAGCCCCAGCCGGACCTGCACATCCGCGGCGACCGCGCCGTGCGCTACGAGCGCGTGGCCCAGGCCATGGCCATGGCCCAGCAGGCCGGGCTGCGCAAGATCGGCTTCGTCACCGAACCTCGCCGCTGACCTGCCGCGCCATGCAGTCCGCGATGGAACCCGGCGCCCGCGACAGCGGGCCCGCGCAGCCCCACGCCCCTGCCGCGGCCAGCCCGCGCCCGGGCGCCCCGGCGGTGCTGGACAGCGCGCAGCTGCTGCGCGGCGCGCGCAGCGTGACCATCCGGCACAACGGGGAGCTCTACCGCCTGCAGGCCACGCGCCAGGGCAAGCTGATCCTGACCAAGTAGCAGCAGGCCCGGCACGCCCGGCCGCAGCGCCGCACGGCGCAGGCCTTGGGCTTACAGGCCGAGGGCGGCGATGCCGGCGCGCGCGATCTGCGCGTCTTCCACCGACTTGACGCCACTGACCCCCACCGCGCCCAGGCACTGGCCGTCCTTGAGGATGGGCACGCCGCCTTCGAGCAGGCCGTCCAGCCCCGGCGCGCTGAGAAACGACACGCGGCCGTTGTTGATCATTTCCTCATAGAGCCGGCTCTCGCGCCGCCCCAGCGCCGCGGTGCGCGCCTTGGCCGGAGCGATCTGGGCCGAAATCGGCGCGGCGCCGTCCAGGCGCTGCAGCCACAGCAGATGGCCGCCATCGTCCACGATGGCGATGCTGACGGCCCAGTTGTTCTTCAGCGCCTCGGCTTCGGCGGCGGCGGCGATGGCTTTGAGGTCGGCCAGCTGGAGTACGGGTTTGGTTTGCATGATGGGTGGCAACGGAAATGAAAAACGGAACAACGCCCGCAAGCATAGCCGCAGACTGCCCGGCCGCCAGCGCCGCGGCACGCCGGCAAATACGCAGACCGGCGTGGTGAAATCGCCGCGCCTCTTGAACCGCCCTAGAATGGCCGCAGCTATACCGCGCTGTAACCATCCTGTCAGGAGGTCCATCATGAACGAGCAAGTCCCCACCTATACCGCCGGCTATGGCGGCAGCCTCTCGGCCGCCCAGCGCAACAAGGTGCTGCGCAACACCTACTGGCTGCTGGCGCTGAGCCTGCTGCCCACCGTGCTGGGCGCGTGGATCGGCGTGGCCACCGGCATCACGCAGGCCCTCAACGGCGTGCTGGGCCTGGTGGTGTTCCTCGGCGGCGCCTTCGGCTTCATCTACGCCATCCACAAGACCAAGGATTCCGCCGCTGGCGTGCCGGTGCTGCTGGGCTTCACCTTCTTCATGGGGCTGATGCTCTCGCGTCTCATCGCCATGGTGCTGGGCTTCAAGAACGGCGCCGATCTGGTGATGACCGCCTTTGCCGGCACCGCGGGCGTGTTCTTCGCAATGGCCAGCCTGGCCACGGTGATCAAGCGCGACCTCTCCGGCCTGGGCAAGTGGCTGTTCGTCGGCGTCATCGTGCTGCTGGTGGGATCGGTGATCAACGTCTTCGTCGGCTCCACCGCCGGCATGATGGCCATCTCGGTGGCTGCCATCGGCATCTTCAGCGCCTACATGCTGTACGACGTCAAGCAGATCATCGACGGCGGCGAAACCAACTACATCAGCGCCACGTTGGCCCTGTATCTGGACATCATCAACGTGTTCCAGAGCCTGCTGGCGCTGCTGGGCATTTTCGGCGGCGAGCGCGACTGACAGCGGCACGCCCCGCCGCCCTCCTCAGGACCCGCCCACGGGTCCTTTTTTTCGCCTGCTATAAATATCGTTCGCCAGCGGCCGATATACCCGGTAAGCCATGCCCGTCACCACCATGAACCCCCGCCTGCTGATCGCCACCGCCGCGCTGCTGCTGGCTGCCTGCGACATCCCGGGGCTGGGGCCGGACCCGCGCATCGCCGCCCGCGAGGCCGAGGGCAAGGCCATCGGCGGCGCCTGCCGCTACGCGCTGCGCGGCATCGAGGAGTGCTACCAGCTCAACCCCAAGGCGTCCAAGACGGCCATCTTCGAAGGCTGGAAGGAAATGGACGTCTATATGCGCGAGAACAAGATCGAGGGCCAGCCCACCCCGGTGCGAGAGCCCCCCAGGGACAATGCCGAAAGCGGCGACGCTGCCAGCGGCAGCGACAAAAAACCCGCCGGCGCGGACGACAGCCGCCCCAAGACCGACAAAAAGGCTTCTTGACGACCACCGCCTGCAGGCCCCTCCCCCGCAGGGCAACGCCCACCACAGAACGGCAGCCTGCGCAGGCCGCGTTCAGGCCATGCGCTCGAACACCGCCACGCTCTCCACATGCGCGGTATGGGGGAACATGTTGACCACCCCCGCCGCAGTGCAGCGGTAGCCGGCCTGATGCACCAGCAGCCCCGCATCGCGCGCCAGCGTCGCCGGGTTGCAGCTCACATAGACGATGCGCTGCGGTGGCCGCCACGATGCCGGCATGCCGGCGCGCTGCTGGTGCAGCTCGGCCAGCGCCTTAGCCAGCGCGAAGGCCCCTTCGCGCGGCGGATCGATCAGCCACTTGTCGGCCACACCGTCGCGCACCAGCTGCTCGGGCGTCATCTCGAACAGATTGCGCGCCACGAATTCGGCAGGCGCCAGCGGCCGCCCCGCCGGCCGCCGCGCCTGGTTGTACTGCCAGTTGGCGCGCGCACGCGTCACCAGCGCCTCGCTGCCTTCGATGCCCAGCACGCCGGCGGCCTGGGTGGCCAGCGGCAGCGTGAAATTGCCCAGCCCGCAGAACCAGTCGATCACGCGCTCGTGGCGCTGCACCTGCAGCAGCCGCAGCGCCCGCGCCACCAGCACGCGGTTGATCTGCGGGTTGACCTGGGTGAAGTCGGTCGGGCGAAACGGCACCGTGATGCCGAACTCCGGCAGCGCATAAGCCAGCTCGCGCTCATCCGCTGCGTCCAGCCGGTGCACGCTGTCGGGCCCCTGCGGCTGCAGCCACCACTGCACCTGCGGATGCTGCTGCGCGAAAGCGCGCAGCCGCTGGACATCGGCCGCGCTCAGCGGCTGCAAATGGCGCAGCACCAGCGCCACCACCGCCTCGCCGCAGGCCAGCTCGATCTGCGGGCAGGACTCCACCGCATCCATCGCCGCGATCAGCGCGCGCAGCGGCAGCAGCAAAGCGCTGACCGCAGGCGGCAGCACCGGGCACACGGTCATGTCGGCCACATAGCGGCTCTTGCGCTCGTGAAAGCCCACCAGCACCGCGCCTTTCTTGCGCACATGACGCACCGACAGGCGCGCGCGCCAGCGGTAGCCCCAGGCCGGGCCCTCGATGGGGGCCAGCACCGTCTCGGGCCGCACCTTGCCCAGATGCCAGAGGTTGTCCTCCAGCACCCGCTGCTTGACGGCCACCTGCGCAGCCGGATGCAGGTGCTGCATCTTGCAGCCGCCGCAGGCCCCGGCATGCAGGCCGAAGTGCGGACAGGCCGGCCGCACGCGCTGCGAGGACTCCCGGTGGATGGCCGTGACGGTGCCGGCCTCCCAGTTGTTCTTCTTGCGGTGGATACTGGCGCTGACCACTTCGTAAGGCAGCGCCCCCTCGACGAACACCACCTTGCCGTCGGCACGGTGGGCGATGCCCTGGGCCTCGATGTCCAGCGACTCAATCAACAGGTGATCGGCGGCCTTTTCACCGCCCATCGGGTTTTTCTCGGTCATGGACGTATTGTCGGCGAGGCGGCTGAACTGCATGCAGCAGCTAGAAAGACTCAACCACCCCAAACTGCCAAGTACTCGGCCCAGTGCGGCTCGCTGGCGGCCAGATCAGCCAGCGTGGCGCGCACGGTGGCGATTTCCTGCTCGTACTCCTGCTCCAGCAGGCCGCCGCGCATTTTCTGGAAGCGGCAGTACAGCAGGTAGGTGTTCATCACGTCCGTTTCGCAGTAGCGGCGGATGGCTTCGAGCTGGCCGGACCTGTAGGCTTGATAGACGGCCGAGCCGTCCATGCCCAGCTTGCCGGGAAAGCCGCAGAGCTTGGCCATGGCATCCAGCGGCGCGTTGTTCTTGGGCTGGTACAGCGCCAGCAGGTCCATCAGGTCCAGATGGCGCGTGTGGTAGCGGCTGATGTAGTTGTTCCACTTGAAGTCGCGGTCGTCCTCGCCCTGGTCCCAGTAGGTGTTGGCCACCACGCCGTGCTGCAGGCCCCGGTAGTGCAGCACCGGCAGGTCGAAGCCGCCGCCGTTCCAGCTCACGAGCTGGGGGACGTGCTTGTCGATGCGGTTGAAGAAGGCCTGGATGATGCGCCCCTCGCTGGCGCCGTCGCGGTCCACGAAGGAGTGCACGTGCAGTCCCTCGCTGTTGCGGAACACCACGCTGATGACCAGCACGCGCTGCAGGTGCAGGGGCGCGAAGTCGCTCTGGCCGTTGTCCTTGCGCTCGGCCAGCCAGGCGGCATAGACCTCTTCGTCGCTGGCTGCGGCCGGCGCGCCGCGCAGGGCGCGCAGACCGGCAACGTCGGGGATGGTTTCGATGTCGAAGACGAGAACGGGGCTGATCATGCGCGCACTGTAGCAGCCGGCCACCCGCTCACAGCAGGGCCTCGCGCGTGATGCCGCGGCGTGCCAGGTGGCGTTTGAGCTTGCCCAGGGCTTCGTTCTGCACCTGGCGGACCCGCTCGCGCGTCAGGCCCAGGCGCTGGCTGAGCACTTCCAGCGTCTCGGGCTCGCGGTCGTGCAGGCCAAAGCGCCCTTCCAGCACCTCGCGCTCGCGCGCCGACAGGCTGAGCAGCCACTCGTCCAGCAGCTTTTCGACCTCGTGCAGATGGGCCACGCCGCTGGGGTCGGCGGCCTGTTCATCGACCACGGTCTCGGCCAGGGTCTGCTCGCTGTCGGTACGCTCGAACGTGGCGTCCAGCGAGCGGGGCGTCTCGGCCAGGGCCAGCAGTTCGGCCACGTCCTGCACCTCGCGGCCCAGAAAGCCGGCCACGTCCTCGACCCGCACGCCATCGGGCCGGCGCGCCAGAAACTGCGGATCGTTTTCCAGCTCGCGCCGCGCCCGCAGCACCTGCTGCAGCTCGCGCAGCACGCTGACGGGCAGCCGGATGATGCGCCCCTGCTGGGTGAGCGCCCGCTCCACCGACTGGCGGATCCACCAGGTGGCGTAGGTGGAGAAGCGGAAGCCCCGCTCGGGCTCGAACTTGTCGATGGCGTGCATCAGGCCGAGGTTGCCCTCCTCGATCAAGTCCGACAGCGGCACGCCGCGGCCCAGGTAGAGCTTGGCGATGCTGACGACCAGGCGCAGGTTGTGCTCGATCATGCTCTGGCGCGCGGCGAAGTCGCCGGCGCGCACACGCATCGCGGTGGCGTATTCCTCCTCGGGCGTGAAGAGCTCGGTGCGCCGCACCTGGCGCAGGTAGCTGGTCAGCGCGTCGCCGGTCTCGCCAGCGAGCTCGGACGCCGGCAGGGCGATCTCGGCGGAGGCGGCGGTGTCGTCCCCCGCGGGCAGCTCATCGCCGGGGCCGGGGCCGCCACAACGGGAAGTTCCGTGCGCAGGGCGTCGGGGCATGACGGGTCCTCACACGGGCTGCTGAAGCGTACCTAGCGCGGCGGCAGGTACTTGAGCGGATCGACCGGCTTGCCCTGGCGCCGCACTTCGAAGTGCAGCTTCACGCGGTCGGCATCGCTGCTGCCCATTTCGGCGATTTTCTGGCCCTTGCGCACGGTCTGGTCTTCCTTGACCAGCAGGGTCTGGTTGTGCGCGTAGGCGGTGAGGTAGGTGTTGTTGTGCTTGAGGATGATGAGGTTGCCGTAGCCGCGCAGGCCCGCACCGACATAGACCACGCGCCCGTCGGCGGCGGCCACCACTGGGTCGCCGGCCTTGCCGCCGATGTCCACGCCCTTGTTCTTGACTTCGTCGAAGCTGCCGACGATCGGGCCGTTAGCCGGCCAGACCCAGCTGAGCGCCGCATCGGCAGCCTCGCCGGCGGCCGGGCTGGCCGGCTCGGCCGTGCGCGGTGCGCTGGCCGGCGTCGCAGCGGGCGCAACCGGCGCGGCGCTGACGCTGCCGCTGCCCACCGGGCGCGTGACCACGCCATTGCCGGCGTCGGCGCCGGTGGCGGCTGCGGCCGTCGTGACGGGCGGAATGACGCGCAGCACCTGGCCCACTTCGATCTGGTGCGGCTGGCTGAGGTTGTTCCAGCGAGCCAGGTCTTTCCAGCTCTGGCCGGTTTCCAGGCCGATGCGGTAGAGCGTGTCACCGGGCTTGACGGTGTAGTAGCCGGGCTTGCCGGCGTTTTCCTGGCCCGGGGCAGGCCGCGCGGCCGCAACCGGGGATGTTTCGACGCCGGGACGCGCCACGGGCGGGCGCCGATCTTCGACCGGGGCGGTCTGCGTGCGGGTGCCGCAGGCGGACAACAACATGGCACCCAGGGCCCACACGCCCCACACAGCGGCCCGATGCGGCAAGGTCATAACGGCTCCCATCATGCGACGCCCGATTTTAGGGGGACGAAATGAACGGCCTCAAGCACGGCATGGCGCACGCCGGTGGCCGTGCGGTCCAGCACCAGCAATGCCTGCGCGCCGCCCGCGCGGGTGGCCACCGGCGCGACCAGCCGCCCGCCGATGGCCAGCTGTTCCACCCAGGCCGGCGGGACCGCTTCGCCGCCGGCGGCGGCGATGATGCCCGCATAGGGGGCCCCGGCCGCATAGCCCAGCATGCCGTCGCCCAGCAGCAGGTGCACGTTGGGCAGGCGCAGCGGGCGCAGATGGGCGCGGGCCTTTTCGTGCAGGCCGCGCAGGCGCTCGATGCTGTAGACCTCCTGCACCAGACGGCTGAGCACCGCGGCCTGGTAGCCGCAGCCGGTGCCGATTTCGAGCACACGGCCCATGCGCGCGCCAGCCTGCACGCCTGGGGCGGCCAGCAGCAGCTCGGCCATGCGGGCCACGACGCTGGGCTTGGAGATGGTCTGTCCCAGCCCGATGGGCAGGCTGGTGTCCTCATAGGCCTGGGGGACCAGGGCGGTATCGACGAAGCGGTGCCGCTCCACCTGGGCCATGGCCTGCAGCACGCGCGCATCGCGCACGCCCTGCGCGGCGATGCGCTGCACCATGGCCTGGCGCACGGCCTGCGAGTCCAGCCCCACGCCCTGCGGCGTCTGCAGGGCCGCACCGCGCAGCTGCGCGGCCACCTCCGGACGCGGCACGCGCGGCGGCGCCCCTGCGGTCGTGCGGGCGGCCTCGCCGCCGCCCAGACGCACCGGGAAACCGGGGCGAGCGCGGGCGCTCACGCGCCCTCCTGCGCCATGCGCGCAAGCGCCTGGGCCCAGTAGCCCATGGCCTCGTGGTCGGACAGGTCGATCTTCAGCGGCGTGATGGCCACATGCCCTTGGGCGGTGGCATGGAAGTCGGTGCCCTCGCCTTCGTCCAGTGCAGGGCCGGCCGCGCCGATCCAGTACATGGTTTCGCCGCGCGGGCTGATCTGGGTGATCACCGGCTCGGCCGCATGGCGCCGCCCGAGCCGGCAGACCTTGGGCGGCTTCAGCGCCTCGGCCGGCAGGCAGGGGATGTTGACGTTGAGCAGCCAGGGCCGCGCGCCCACCAGCTGGCGCGCCGTGAGCTGCTGCACCAGCCGGCGCGCCTGGGCCGCGGCCACGTCCAGGTGTTTCCAGCCCTTCTCGGTCTGGGAAAAGGCGATGGCCGGAATGCCGAACAGATAGCCCTCCATCGCCGCGCCGACCGTGCCGGAGTAGATGGTGTCGTCACCCATGTTGGCGCCGTTGTTGATGCCGGAGACGACCAGATCGGGGCGGTAGCCCAGCAGGCCGGTCAGCGCGATGTGCACGCAGTCGGCCGGCGTGCCGTTGACGTAGCGAAAGCCGTTGGCGGCGCGATGGACGTACAGCGGCGAGTGCAGCGTCAGCGCATTGGACTTGGCGCTGTTGTTGTGCTCGGGCGCCACCACCTCGACCTCGGCGATGTCGCGCAGCGCCTCGTACAGGGCGATCAGCCCCGGGGCCTGGTAGCCGTCGTCGTTGGAGAGCAGGATCTTCATCGGTCGTGCGGCGATTGTAGGTGCAGGCCGCGCCAGGCCGTCGCCCGCGGGACAAAGCCAGCCGCCGGAAGGTCCCTATCATCTGCGCCGGTTCGCCCATCACGAGGAGACACACCGCATGCATGCCTGGCTCTGCAGCAACCCCACCGGGGTCGATGCGCTGGAATGGAAGGAACTGCCCACGCCCGAGCCCGGCCCCGGCCAGGTGCGGGTGCGCATCCACGCCGCCAGCCTGAACTTTCCCGATCTGCTGATCGTGCAGAACAAATACCAGATCAAGCCGCCGCTGCCCTTCGTGCCCGGCGCGGAATACGCCGGCGTGGTCGAGGCCGTGGGCGCAGGGGTCACGCAGCTGCAGGCCGGCCAGCGCGTGGCCTGCCTGTCGGGTACCGGCGGTTTTGCCACCCACACGCTGGCGCAGGCCGCGCTGTGCCTGCCGCTGCCGCAGAGCTTCCCGTTCGAGGAGGCCGCCGCCTTCATCATGACCTATGCCACCTCGCACCACGCCCTGCTGGACCGCGGCCAGCTGCGCGCCGGCGAGACCGTGCTGGTGCTGGGCGCGGCCGGCGGCGTGGGCACCGCGGCCATCCAGATCGCCAAGGCCGCTGGCGCGCGCGTCATCGCCGCCGCTTCCAGCGCGGCCAAATGCGCGCTGTGCGAGCGCCTGGGGGCGGATGCGACGATCGACTACGGCACGCAGGACCTGCGCGAGCGCCTCAAGGCCCTGACCGAAGGCAAAGGCCCCGATGTCATCTACGACCCGGTGGGCGGCGACCTGGCCGAGCCGGCGCTGCGCTCCATCGCATGGCGGGGGCGCTATCTGGTGGTGGGCTTTGCGGCCGGGCCGATTCCGGCGCTGCCGCTGAACCTGCCGCTGCTCAAGGGCGCGTCCATCGTCGGCGTGTTCTGGGGCGAATACGCGCGCCGCGATCCACAGGCCAATGCCGCGATGCTGCGCGAGCTGCTGGCCTGGCATGGCCAAGGCCGCATCAAGCCGGTGATCGACGCCACGCTGCCGATGGCCGAGCTCAAGAACGCCTACGCCCGCATGACCGCGCGCGCCGTGCAGGGCAAGCTGGTGCTGGTGAATCCGGCCTGAAGCCCTGCGGCGGCCCGCGCAGCTGCGCAGCCGCCTGCCGGTATCATCGGCGCTGCCGGGGCAGGCAGCGGCCTGCCCACTGCTGCCCGTAGCTCAGCCGGATAGAGCAACAGCCTTCTAAGCTGTGGGTCGGGGGTTCGATTCCCTCCGGGCAGGCCAGGCCTTTGCACTGCCCACCAGCTCCCACCGGATCGTCGAGATCGTGCATCCATCGCATCCGTCGCCGCCCCTGTGCGCACGCAGCGTGCAGCAGAACGGCACACCGGATGAGGCTGATCCCAGATGCCCGGGTCGATGACCGCAAAGCCGCTCATTGCCTTGACGCCCACAGGGGCAGCTGCGAGAGTACATTCAGGCGCCTGAACCGCGCCAACCGATTTGACACCTGCCGTCACCACGGCGAATGGAGACCATGATGCACTACGACAAGGAATTCGACGCTTCCGGCCTGGCCTGCCCCCTGCCGATCGTCAAGACCAAGAAAGCCCTGGCCGACATGGCCTCTGGTCAGGTGCTGCGCGTCTATGCCACCGACCCGGGCTCGGTCTGCGACATGGCGGCCTTTGCCGAGCAGACCGGCAACACCCTGCTGCACCAGAGCGAAGAAGGGGGCCGGTACGTCTTCTTCCTGAAAAAGGCCTGATCCAGCTTGCGGCACGGCGGCGCAGGCCGCACACGAGGAGCATCGCGATGAGCAAGAAAATGGCCCTGATCGCCACCAAGGGCACGCTGGACATGGCCTACCCGCCCTTCATCCTGGGCTCGACGGCGGCGGCGCTGGGCTGGGACGTGCAGATTTTTTTCACCTTCTATGGCCTGCAGCTGCTGCGCAAGGATCTGGACGACGTCAAGATCAGCCCGCTGGGCAACCCGGCCATGCCGATGCCGGTTCCGATGCCGGTGTTCGCGCAGATGCTGCCGGGCATGGAGTCGATGGCCACGATGATGATGAAGCAAAAACTCAAGGCCAAGGGCGTGGCTTCGCTGGAGCAGCTGCGCGAACTCTGCCGCGAGTCGGACGTCAAGTTCGTGGCCTGCCAGATGACCGTCGATCTGTTCGACTTCAAGCGCGAGGATTTCATCGACGGCGTCGAATACGGCGGCGCAGCCACTTTCATGAAGTTCGCCGGCGAAGCCGACGTCTGCCTCTTCATCTGAATCTGAAGTTCTGAACTGCAAGGCATGCATATGGACATTGCAAGCAAACTGAGCCTGTGGGTGGTCTGGGGCGGCTTCGCGCTGGCGCTGGTCTTCGGCTTCGTGGCTGCGCGCGGCAATTTCTGCACCATGGGCGCGCTGTCGGACATCGTCAACATGGCGCACTGGGCGCGCATGCGCACCTGGCTGCTGGCGATGGCGGTGGCGATCCTGGGCACCGCCGCGCTGGCCTACGGCGGCGCCATCGACCTGTCCCGGACCATCTACCACCGTCCGGTGCTGCCCTGGCTGTCGCTGGTCGTCGGGGGCGCGCTCTTCGGCGTGGGCATGACGATGGCCGGCGGCTGCGCCAACCGCAACCTGATCCGCGTGGGCGCAGGCAGCGTGCGCGCGCTGGTGGTGCTGGTGTTTCTCGGCATCTCGGCCTACATGACGCTCAAGGGCCTGTTCGGCCAGTGGCGCGCCACGCTGCTGGACCCGGTGGCCATCGATCTGTCGGGCTGGGGCGTCAAGACCCAGGGGCTGGGCGAGCTGCTGGCCGCCGCCAGCGGCCTGCCGGCCCGCACGGCGGCACTGACGGCCGCCGTGGCCCTGGGGCTGGCCCTGCTGGCTTTCGTGTTCAAGGACGCGCGCTACCGCGGCAATGGCACGCAGATCGTCACCGGCGTGGTGCTGGGCCTGCTGGTGACCGCCGGCTGGTACCTGACGGGCCACATCGGCTTCGCCGAGAACCCGGAAACGCTGGAGATGAGCTACTTCGCCACCAACACCCGCACACTGGAGTCCTTCAGCTTCGTGGCCCCCGTGGCCTATGCGCTGGAGCTGCTGATGCTGTGGACCGACAAGTCGCTGAAGCTTACTTTCGGCATCGCCAGCGCGCTGGGCATCGTGCTGGGTTCGCTGGCCTGGGCGCTGTACAACAAGAGCTTTCGCTGGGAAGGCTTTGCTAATTTCCAGGATCTGCGCAACCAGCTCGTCGGCGCGATGCTGATGGGCTTTGGCGGCGTCACCGCCATGGGCTGCACCGTGGGTCAGGGCCTGAGCGGCATCTCCACGCTGGCGCTGGGCTCGCTGATCGCGCTGCTGAGCATCTGCGCCGGCTGCGTGGGCATGCTCAGGTGGATGGCGCGTGGGTAGCACCGCCGCCGTGCGGGCGCAGCCCCAAGGCTGCAGCCCCTGCGGCCTTGGGGCCTAGGGCGCCGGGCTGCCCCTTCAGGGCAGCGTGCGGTCAGGCGACCAGGTGGCGCAGGCCACGCAGGGCTCCTGCAGCACGCCCAGGCGCACCAGCAGGGCATGCACCTGACAGCCGACGCAAAAGCCCAGCACCGTCTCCATCCACATGAAACCCAGGCAGACCCAGACCAGCACCAGCGGAATCCAGCGGGGCATGAAGTTTTCCGTGGTCGGCAGCAGTTCGCGGTGCGCCAGCGCATTGACCCAGCCGGCGAACGTGTCGGGGTTGAAGAAGATCAAGCACACGACGATGAAGCTCGCGCCAATGGACCAGGCGAAGCGCTTGGGTGTCAGCGGCTTCCAGACCGGCGGCTGCGCACGCGCCAGCAGGCTGGCCAGGTAGATCGTCGGCGACAGCCGCGAGGTGGTGACGAACATGCCCGCCAGCATTTCGAACAGGGCATAGAGCAGCACCCAGGTCTGCACGGTGTAGTCCCAGGTGCGGCGCACCGCCTCCACGTGATAGAGGATGCGGCCATCGAAATCGGTGTCGAAGGTGTCCTTGACGTAGTTGCCTGTCACCACCCAGTGCGAGCCGAACACCGCTTCGTAGAGCGTGAAGCTCATGAACAGCGGGATGGCCAGCATCAGACCGGCGCGGATGCGCACCGCCGTGTCGTTGATGACCAGATCCGGCGCCTGCGGATCGAGAAACCAGAGGTTGCGCAGCGTATCGCGCACGGCGCGGGAGAGTCGCAGCAAAGGCATGGTCTGACATCCAGTCTGAAAGGGAAAGTGAAAGGGAAAGCTCCACAGCGATGTGCCGCCGCCAGCCGGACCGACACATGACTGATTGCGAATATATGCAACAGCCAAACCAATACAAGCGGGTTAATGCGTACGTGGTTTGCTGCGGCACAGCATCCGATCCGGCGCCCCGTGGGCAACGCAATCGGCCAGCCGATGTCAGCCGCCGCCGCGCTGCAGATAGAGGTCGAAACGCTGCATGAAGACCCGGCGGCAGGCGGCGCCCACATCCTCGAAGGCAAACGCCACCTGCAGCTGCGGCAGCCGCACCAGCGGCGACAGCCGCCGCTCCGGCAAAACCCGCCAGCGCAGGCGCAGACGGCCGACGCCGAGCCGGACATGGACCTCAGCCGGCCCCAGCGCCTGCCAGGGTAGCGCCCCCAGCGCCGCCGGCAGCCAGCGCTGCCAGTCGGCTTCGGTGCAGCTCATCACGCGCTCGAAGCGCTCGGGCACCTCGGCTGCGGCCTGCTCCCGGCAGCGGCGCGGCACGCTCAGCCACCGGCGATCGGCGGCCAGATGGCCAGCACGTCGCCTTCGGCCAGGGTGCGGGTGGACCGCTCGGCCGGCGGCACGAACACGCCGTTGACCAGCACCAGATGCACCAGCCGCGCCGGCAGCTTGAAAGGCGCGATGATGTCGTCGATGCTGGCCTGCGGATCGACATCCAGCTCCACCTGGTTGGAGCCCCGGGCATGAGCGGGCAGATGGTCGGTCAGCGTGGCAAAGAGCTTGAGCGTGACTTTCATGCCCGGCGCCGCCCGTCCTGCGGCCCCGACCACCGCCCCTGCCCCTGGGCACAGGCCAGATAGGCCGGCACCAGCTGGGTGGGGTCGCGCAGCAGCTCGTCCTTCCAGCGGCCCAGCGGCACCTGGTCTTCCACCAGGCCGCGCATGACGCCGATGTGCTCAGTCCAGCCGACGCTGTTGCAGCCCACCAGCACGTCGTCCTGGAACTGCAGGCTCAGATGGCGCCAGCGTTCGGCATCGGTCAGCTCCACCTGCTGGCCGCCGGGCACGCCCTGCCAGTTGCCGAAGCTGGCCGAAATCAGGCCCAGCGTGTCCAGCACGTTGATCTGCGTGACCCCATGCAACACCGCCCGCGGCCCGGGCAGGCCGGCCATGTTGAGCGCGGCGATGCGCGCCTGCTCGGCCGCATTGGGCTGGATGGCGCTGACGATGGCCTTGCCGCTGATCTTGTCGTACGCCTCGGCGCAGTCGCCGGCCGCATAGACGCCGGGCACGTTGGTCTGCATGTGCTCGTCGGTCAGCACGCCCAGCAGGCACTGGATGCCGCTGTCGCACAGAAAGCCTATGGCCGGCTTGACGCCGGTGGCGCTGATCACCAGGTCCA
Source organism: Hylemonella sp. (assembly GCA_036846225.1). Lineage (GTDB taxonomy): Bacteria > Pseudomonadota > Gammaproteobacteria > Burkholderiales > Burkholderiaceae_C > Hylemonella. Next base: position 57,980 of record DAIUCJ010000009.1, on the reverse strand, counting down.
CGTTCAGGGTCTGGCCGCTGGACAGCTGCACGTCCAGCGTGTCGCCGCTTGCCGGCGCGATCGCCTGCACGCGGGTGCCGGTGTGCACCGTCACGCCCTTGCGCTCCACCCAGCGGCGGATCATGGCCCCGGCAGCCGGCCCCATCATGCGCGGCACCATGCGGTCGCCCATCTCGACCACGGTGAGCTGCACGCCCCGCGCGGCCAGCGCCTCCAGAATGATGCAGCCGATGAAGCCCGCGCCCATCTGCAGCACGCGCGCGCCCGGCTTGGCGCGGGCCTGGATGGCGCGCGCATCGGCCAGCGTCCAGCAGTGCGCCACCCCCGGCAGGTGGATGCCGGGTATCGGCGGGTCGGCCGGGGTGGAGCCGGTGGCGATGAGCAGCGTGTCAAACGGCAGCGTGCTGCCGTCGTCCAGCCGCACGCTGCGCGCCTGCGCATCGACGCCGATGGCCGCGGCGCGCACGGTGTCGATGCGCCAGTCGGCGTAATGGCGCGGGCTCTTGCGCAGCAGGGTGCCGCTTTCGCCGATCTGCCCCATCAGCAGATAGGGGATGGCCATGCGCGAGTAAGGCGCCTCGGGCTCGGCGCCCACCAGCGTGATGCGGTCGGCCGGCGCGTGCTTGCGCAGGGTTTCGGCGGCGATCACGCCTGCCGGGCCCGCGCCCAGGATGACGTGGTGCCGCACCGCTCAGAGCCCCAGCCGCTGCCTGGTCTGCGCGGTGGGGCGACCCTCGGCGTCCCAGCCGCGCACCTCGTAGTACTTGGGCAGCATCTTGGCCAGTTCGTTGACCTTGCCTTTGGCCGGGCCGGTCTTGGCCGGCTCGGTCAGCAGCCGCTTGGGCAGAGTGTCGTCCTTGGCCGTCAGGCCCGCGCGCAGGTTGAAGTCGCGCTCCATGTTCCAGATGCGCTCGCCGATCTTGGACAGCTCCTCCACCGTGTAGGCTTCGTCGCAGGCGGCCTGCAGCTGCGGCGCCAGATCGGGCAGGCTCCAGGCGAAGGTGGTGAAGATGCACAGGCCCGAGGAGTCGAACGCGGCAGTGGCGTCCTGGAAGGCCTTGACCAGCTCGGGCTTGCCCTCGGTGGCCAGCGGGTCGGTCTTGACCGGAATGCCCAGCACTTCGGAGGCCACGGTATAGCCGCGCAGATGGCAGGCGCCACGGTTGCTGGTGGCATAGGCCAGGCCGATGCCCTGGATGCCGCGCCCGTCGTAGGCCGGGAACTCCTGGCCCTTGACGCTCATCGACAGATCGGGATGGCCGTATTTGGCGGTGAGCCGCTTGGAGCCCAGACCGATTTCCTTGCCAAAGCCCTCGCCGCGGCCGGTGATCTCGGCGAAATAGGCCAGGGCCCTGGCCGAGCCGAACGGCGCCTCGATGCCGAGCTGCTCTTTCGTGAGCACGCCCATGTCGTACAGCTCCATTACCGCGCCCACCGTCGCGCCGAAGGAAATCGGATCCATGCCGTATTCGTTGCACAGCATGTTGGCGTACTGCAGCGCTTCCAGGTCGTTGACGCCGTTGGCCGCACCCAGCGCCCAGGCCGCCTCGTACTCCAGCCCGCCGGAAGCGCCTCGGTACTGCGGCTTGTTCTCAATGGTGAAGTGGTGCTCGTCCATCTTGCTGATGCGGCCGCAGGCGATGGTGCAGCCAAAGCAGGCCTGGTTGGTCACCAGGTGCTTCTTGCCATCGCTCTTGCGTGGCGTGAGCATGGCCTCGGCCGAGATGTCCTTGGCGCCCTCGAACTGCACGTCGCGGTGGTTGCGCGTGGGCAGCGCGCCCACTTCGTTGATCACGTTCATCAGCACCTGGGTGCCATAGGCCGGCAGCCCCTGGCCGGTGACGGCGTTGTCGTGCAGGATCTGCTTTTTCTCCTTGACCACCTGCATGAATTTCTTCGGGTCGCGGATATTGCCCACGCCCTTGGTGCCGCGCACCGCGATGGCCTTCAGGTTCTTGCTGCCGGCCACCGCGCCCACGCCGGAGCGCCCGGCGGCGCGGTGCAGGTCATTGACCACGCTGGCAAACAGCACCTGGTTCTCGCCGGCCGGCCCGATGCTGGAGACGCGCAGCAGCGGGTCCTGGTGGCTGGTCTTGAGGATTTCCTCGGTCTTCCAGACGGTCTGCCCCCACAGGTGGGACGCATCGCGCAGCTCGGCGTGGTCGTCCTGCACGTACAGATAGACCGGCTTGGGACTGCGGCCCTCGAAGATGATCATGTCCCAGCCGGCCATCTTCAGTTCGGCGCCCCAGTAGCCGCCGGAATTGGAGCAGGCGATTGCGCCGGTCAGCGGCCCCTTGGTGATGACGGTGTAGCGCCCGCCGGTGGAGGCCATCGTGCCGGTCAGCGGCCCCGTGGCCCAGATCAGCTTGTTGCCCGGCGACAGCGGATCGACCTTGGGATCGACTTCTTCCACCAGGTATTTCGAGCCCAGTCCGCGCGAGCCCACGTAGTCGCGCGCCCAGGCCATGTTCAGGGGCTCGGCCTTGACCGTGCCCTGGGTCAGATCGACGCGCAGGATTTTTCCAGCCCATGCCATGATTCGTCCTCCTTAGGCTGCGGCAGCCTGGTTGCCCAGTTTGTCGGCCCAGGCCTGCATGCGGCCCAGCCCGGTCCAGTTGGCATCGATGTAGGTGATGGCGCCGGTCGGGCAGGCCTCGGCACAGGCCGGCTGGCCGCCGCAGAGATCGCACTTCTGCACCTTGCCGGTTTCCTGCACGTAGTTGATGGTGCCGAAGGGGCAGGCGATGGTGCAGACCTTGCAGCCCACGCAGGTGGTTTCGTTCACCACCTTGGCGCCGCTGGCGCGGTCCACGGTGATGGCCTCCACCGGGCAGGCGTGCAGGCACCAGGCTTCGTCGCACTGGGTGCAGGTGTAGGGCACCTTCTTGCCCGTGTGGTGAAAGTCGAACACCTTGATGCGGCTCTTGGCCGTGGCGAAGACGCCGTAGTTCTCGAACGAACAGGCCATCTCGCACTGCAGACAGCCGGTGCACTTGTCTGCGTTGATGTGCAACACCTTTTGCATGCGCAGTCTCCTTGCGGGGGCGGCCGCTCGGCCCGGACGGGCCGCAGCCTGATGACGGTGACCGCTGCATTCTTGGATGCCGGTCCGCCCCTCGGATTAGGGACAACCCTAGGGCCGCTGCGACACCCGCCGGATATTCTCAAAGTGCAACACTTGCGGCAGCCGGCGCTGGCATCATGCCCAGCACGGAAACGTGCAAGCCCCACCCGACCCCTGCCCACGCGGATGAGCAGCCTCCCGCCCGCCACCACCCGACTGGCACGCATAGCCCAGGCGCGCCAGCTGGCCCTGCACGACGCCGCGCCCCAGGCCGCGGCGCTGGTGGAGCCCTGGATCGTGCAGAGCTGGCAGCGCTGCCTGGCGCAGGGCCGCCGCCCGCAGGAGCGCATTGCCTTCGATCTGGTGTCGGCCGCGGCCATGCGCCGCACCGCCGAGGCCAACCGCACGCTGGTGCAGGCGGCGCGCCCGGTGCTGCACCAGCTGGGACAGGCGCTGGCGCAGACCCGCTACTTCGCCATCCTCACCAACCACGAAGGCGTGGTCATCGACAGCGACGGCCCGATCGACCGGCAGGACCGGCGCGCCAGCGTGATCACCCGCGTGGGCGTGGACCTGTCGGAGCCGGCCGTGGGCACCACGGCCATCGGCGCGGCGCTGCGCGAGCTGCAGCCGGTGTGGCTGCACCGTGGCGAACACTTCTTTGACGACACCGCCGTTTACAGCTGCGCCGGCGCGCCGCTGTTCGGCCCCGACGGGCGCTGCGTGGGCATGCTGGACCTCACCGGCATCGAGGCGGCCGAGCGGCCCGAGCTGCGCCATCTGGCGGCCCAGGCCGCGCAGCGCATTGAAAACGCCCTGGTGCTGCAGCGCCCCCACCGGCTGCTGCTGCGGCTGAGCTGGCCGGGCCTGGCCCCGAGCGAGGCCGACGGGCTGCTCACGCTGGACGCCGATGGCTGCGTGGTGGCGGCCAACCGCGCCGCGCGCGACATGCTGCCGCTGCTGCGCAGCCCGCAGCCCGGCCTGCACGCGCGCGACCTCTTCGCGCTGCCGTGGTCCCATCTGTACGACGCCGCCTGCCATGGCCAGCCCCTTGCGGTGCCGCTGTGGTCGGGGCTGCGGCTGCAGTTGCAGGCCAGCCTGGCCGGAGCGGGCAGCGCCGAGCGCACCGCCGCAGCGGCCGCGGGCGCGCGCGCGCCGCTGCGCGACATCGAAACCCGGCTGATCCGCCAGGCCGTGGCCGAGGCGCGCGGCAACGTGGCGCAGGCCGCCCGGGCCCTGGGCATCAGCCGCGCCACCGTCTATCGGCGGCTGGCGCAGCGGCGCGACGGCTCCGAGGCGGACTGATGCGCCCGCGCGCCAGCCGCTGGTGGTTCAGGCCAGACCTTCGGCCTTCAGCGCGGCCTGCACCGCTGGGCGCGCAGCGACCCGCTGCATGTAGGCTGCGAGGTGGCTGAGGGCGCCGATATCGATCCTGACGAACTTGGTCCAGCCGACCACGGTGTAGAGATAGGCATCGGCCACGGTGAAATCCGCGCCCATCAGATAGTCCCTGCCGGCCAGCTCGCGATCGACCCAGGCCAGGCGGCGCTCGATGGCGGCACGGCACTGCTGCTTCCACTCCTCGGGCGCGGCCGGGTTGAACAGCGGGCTGAACTGCTTGTGCAGCTCGGTGCCGACGAAGGTCAGCCAGCTCTGAAGTTGATAGCGCGCCAGCGTGCCGTTGGGTGGCGCGAGCCGCTTGTGCGGCTGCAGGTCGGCCAGGTACTGCACAATGGCCGGCCCTTCGGTCAGCACCGTGCCGTCATCGAGCTGCAGCGCCGGCACATAGCCTTTGGGATTGATGGCCAGGTAGTCCGCGCCGCTGCCGGTTGTCTTGCCCTTCAGGTCCACGGTCTCGGTCTCATACGGCAGGCCCAGCTCTTCCAGCACGATGTGCACGGCCAGCGAACAGGCCCCGGGCTTGAGATACAGCTTCATCGTTTGGTTCTCCTCGCTCAAGGGATACGGCTGGCCGCCAGTGTAGGCAATCCGGCGCCTGCCGTGCGCCGCGGTTCAGAACCGGCCGCGCGTCAGCAGCAGGGCCGCGGCCGCCACCAGGGCAATGGCGGGCACGACATAGGCCAGCGCCTCCAGCGCTGCCTCGCCCGCGCGCCACCAGAGCAGAACCGGCAACCCCAGCGCCAGCGCCAGGCCGGCGTACAGCAGCGCCCGGCGGCGCCGCGAGCGGCCCGTATGCAGGGCCGGCAGGCTGTCCAGCGGCAGCCAGGTATCGGGGCCGAACGAGGTACCGCAGACGTCGCAGTCCTGGGCGTCCTGGGCAATCGGGGCGCGACAGTTGGGGCAGTAGGCCATGTGGAAATGGATGTCGGCGTGGCGTGGGCCGCGCGGGTTGCGGTGGCAGCGCCAGCGTCGCACCCTCGCGGAGTCGATGCGCGACGATTCTAGGAAGGCCTTCAGGCCGTGTGAGCGCCCGGAGCGACGCAGGGCGCGCCAGCGCGAAATCCTGCCACCGGCCGCGCGGCGTGCACGTTGTCACGGCCTGCACAGCCGGCGCGCCTGCCTTCAACGCGCGGCGTCGGGGAAAAACAGCGGCTCGCCAGCGATGCGGTAGTCGGCAATCGCCTGCTGCCCCTGCGGCGAGAGCAGCCAGTCGGCGAAATGCTGCGCCTCGCGCGCGCCACCGCGATGCGCCGCAGCGCCTGCACCACGTCACTGCCGCGCGCGCAGCCCGACAGCTAGGCATCGGCCGCAACACGATCTACCGCAAGCTCAAGCGGCTGCGGGGACCGTCCGCCCCTTCCTGAGCGAGCCTTGTATCTTCGCCCCCGGGGCTTGTGCCCCCAGGGGGGTTGCGGCCCGGCTTCGGGCGGATCCGCTTCACCGGCTCTGCGCGTTCGGGAAAAAGAGCTGCTCGCCGCCGATCCTGTACTCCGCGATGCTGGCCTGGCCTTGCGGCGAGATCACCCAATCGACGAAGGCTTGCGCCTCCTCTCGCTTGACGTGCGGGTGGCGCTGCGGATTGACGACGATGACGCCGTACTGGTTGAAGAGGCGCGTGTCCCCTTCGACGAGCACGACGAGGTCCGCGCGGTTCTTGAACGAGAGCCATGTGCCACGGTCGGTCAGCACGTACGCACCGGTGGACGCGGCGATGTTCAGCGCCGGTCCCATCCCGCAGCCGCACTCCTTGTACCCGCTCACCCGCCCCGCGGGAGACTCGACCCCCGCCAGCTTCCAGTAGCGCAGCTCGGCCGCATGTGTGCCGCTCTTGTCGCCTCGGGAAACGAACTGCTCCTTGCCGGCCGCGAGCTTGTGCAGCGCAGCGACCACGTCCTTGCCACGCACACCGGCGGGGTCGGATCGAGGGCCGACCAGCACGAAATCGTTGTACATGACCGGGTACCGCTTGATTCCGTAGCCTTCGGCGACGAACTTCTCCTCCGCTGCCTGATCGTGCACGAAAACGATGTCGGCGTCGCCCCGTCGACCCATGTCCAGGGCCTGCCCGGTGCCGAGGGCGACCACCCGCACGTCGATGCCGCGCGCCTGCTTGAACGCAGGCAGCAGGTGCGAGAACAGGCCCGACTGCTCGGTGGACGTGGTCGAGGCCATCACGATATGGCGGTCCTGCGCTTGCGCGGCCACCCCGACCGCAGTTGTCAACGCCCCGACCAGCAGCGATCGGCGCAGCCACGAAATCAATGCCACGGCAGTTCTCCTTTGAGAAACAGTTCGGCCTCGCGCGGAAGTGGGCCAGCGAAGAAGCGGTGGACGGGCACGTCCGCGACGATGCGTCCTTGCTCCAGATACACCACCCGCGTGGCCAGACGCTTGACCTGCCCCAGGTTGTGCGAGCTCATCACCAGGGTCATCCCTTGCTCGGCGAATTCATGCACCAAGGCCTCGACCTCGCGCTTGGCGGTCGGGTCGAGGCTCGCGGTGGGCTCATCGAGGAAGAGCAGCTTCGGTCGCAGAGCCCAGGTACGGGCCAGCGCAAGGCGCTGCTGTTGTCCACCCGACAGTACCCGTGCGTTGCGCTGCGCCTGCTCGCTCAGGCCCACGCGCGCCAGCGCCTGCAAGGCCAGATCCCGGCGCTGCCCGGCCGCCACGCCACCGAGCTTCAAGGCCAGTTCCACGTTGGCGAGTGCCGACATGCACAGCACGTAGGGCCGCTGGAACACCATGGCCTGCCTCCCGCCATCGAGCGTGATCTCCCGCCGACCAGCGGCAAGGGGCACCAGCCCGTGCAGAGCGCGCAACAGCGTGCTCTTGCCCGACCCGTTTGCGCCGACCAGCGCCACGCGATCGCCTTCGCGCACCCCGATCGTGACGTCCTGCAGCGCGACCTTGCGGCCGTAACGCACCTCAGCGCGCGCCAGGCCTACCAGCAAGGGGGCCTGCACGCCGACGACCTCGGCATGCTCCTGCGCAAGAGCCTCTTCCAGGCGGTGGACGGGTTTCACGCCCAGGCCTCCTCGGTGCGCGTGCGCCAATCCTTGGCAAGCGCGATCAGGGCGTTGAGCACGAGCACCACACCCAGCAGCACGACGCCCAGCGCGAGCGCGAGCGGCAGATCGCCCTTGCTGGTCTCCAGGGCGATCGCCGTCGTCATCACGCGCGTAACGCCATCGATGTTGCCTCCCACAATCATCACCGCCCCCACCTCGGAGATGGCGCGTCCGAAGGCCGCCAGGGCCAGCGTGACCAGGCTCATGCGCTCGTCCCACAGCAGCAGCAGCGCACAGCGCAGCCGGCCCGCGCCCAGCGAGAGCAACTGCTCGCCGTGGTCGCGCATCTGGTCCTCGATCATCTGACGCGACAGTGCCGTCACGATGGGCAGCACCAGCAGGCTCTGCGCGATCACCATCGCGCCGGGCGTGAAGAGCAGCCCGAGGGAGCCGAGCGGACCGGCACGTGAAAGCAGGAGGTACACGACCAGACCAACGACCACGGAGGGCAGGGCCAGTAGCGTGTTCAGCACCACCAGCACGGTCCGCCGGCCGCGGAACTCGGTCACCGCGAGCCAGGCCCCGGCCACGAGTCCGGCCGGCACCGCGATCAGCGTCGCGCAGCTGCTCACCAGCAGCGACAAGGCCACGACCTGCCACAGGCGCGGGTCCACCGAGCCCAGCATCTGGGCCGCGTGGATCAAGCTCGCCGAAAAATCGTTCATATCAGTCGTACTGCGCCCGCCCCGTGCTGCCCCCTTCGCAGGGAGCGCGACGGCACTTCGGCGGCAGCTCGCTATCCTAGGCGGCCTGCCGGACGCCGGCAATATGAACGACGATGCATAGGATCCACCTGACTTACGCCCTGGGGGCGACCGACGACGAGCCGCGCGCACTGCACCATCCACTGCTGCAGCTGCTCGACGCGATCCATACGACCGGATCGATCTCTGCCGCTGCCCGGCAGCTCGGCCTGTCCTACCGGCACGTCTGGGGCGAGCTCAAGCGCTGGGAGCAGGAGCTCGGTCAGGAGCTGGTCGTCTGGGCCAAGGGCCAGCCGGCGCGACTGACCCAGTTCGGCGAGAAGCTGTTGTGGGCCGAACGCAGGGCCAAAGCGCGCCTTGCCCCTCAGATCGAGGCGCTACGCGCCGAGCTGGAACGCGCCTTCGTGGTCGCGTTCGACCCGCACGCCGAGGTGCTCACCATCTACGCCAGCCACGATACGGCGTTGCCCCTGCTCCGCGAGACTGCCGCGCGTGACGACCTGCACCTGGACGTGCGCTTCACCGGCAGCGTCGACGCGCTGGAGGCGCTCAATCGTGGTGCGTGCACGCTAGCCGGATTCCACGCGCACGTGCAGGCACCGCAGCGCTCGCCCACGGCCAAGGTCTACCGTCCGCTGCTTCGCCCGGGGCGCCACAAGCTGATCGGCTTCGCGCGCCGCATGCAAGGACTGATCGTCGCGCCCGGCAACCCGGCACGGGTGCGGAGCCTGGTGGACCTTGCGCAAGGGGCGCTGCGCTTCGTCAACCGCCCGGTGGGGACAGGCACGCGCGTGCTGCTCGAGCAACTCCTCGCCGAACAGCACCTGTCCGCGCGCGGCATCCGGGGCTACGACCGCGAAGAACCTTCCCACGAAGCGGTGGCCGAGGCCGTAGCATCAGGCAGCGCGGACGTGGCGTTCGGGATCGAGTCGGCGGCGCGCCAGCGCGGCTTGGACTTCGTGCCGGTCACGCAGGAAGGCTACTTCCTCGTGACACTCCGGGAGTACCTGGACGAGCCGGAGTTGCAGCACCTGCGCCGCGTGCTGCAGGATGCGTCGTGGCAGCAGCGGCTCGCGCAACTGCCGGGCTACGAGCCGGATCGCAGCGGGCAGGTGCTGTCGCTGCGCAGCGTGCTGCCCTGGTGGAACTACCGGCGGCCCAAGGGCTGAGGCCCGGCGCTCGGCCGCCCGAAGCCGGGTCACCACCGCGCCCCATCACCACGCACAGCTGCGGAAGCCGCAGAAGATGTCGTCGCGTTCCGGCAGATAGAAATTGCGGTACTTGGGGTGATGCAGGCGGCGTCGCGTGGCGAAGGACGCACCTCGCAGCACACGGTGGGTGCCGAACCACGGCTGCGAGTAGTCGGCGTATGGATCGGGCTCGAAACCGACATAGGGCTCGAAGCGCGAAGCGGTCCATTCCCACACCTCGCCCCAGCGAAAGCCGCGTGCCGCCGCCCGGCAGGCCGCCACCTCCCATTCGGCCTCGGTGGGCAGGCGCCGGCCGGCCCAGCGGCACCAGGCATCGGCCTCCCACCAGCTCACGTGCATCACCGGCGCCCAGCCGGCCAGGCGCACCACCTGCCCGAACCAGCGCATCAGCACCGCGGCTGCACCGCCACGGCGCGCCACGCCGATCTGCTCCACATGGCGCGGCGCGCGCCGCGCTTCGTCGCGGGTCTGCGCCTGCAGCCACTCCCAGCCTGCCGGCAGCCACAGCTCGGGCCGGTCGTAGCCGCCGTCGGCCACGAACTCGGCGTACTGGGCCCAGCTGACGGGCTGGGCATCGATCTCGAACGCAGGCACGGTGACCTCGTGCGCGGGCCGCTCGTTGTCGAAGCTGAAGCCCGGCTGCACGTCCAGCCCCAGGCGCCAGCGCGTAGCCGGCAGCTGCAGCGGCTCGCGCGCCACGGCCGCAGCCGGCAGCGGCACCTGCAGACGCAGGCCCAGGTGCTGGGCCATGGCGATCAGGCCCTCGCCATGCAGGTCCTCGTGAAACAGCGCCAGACGGTAAAAGTACAGCGCCTGGTCTTCCTCGGGCGTCTTGGCCAGCAGATCCAGCGTGGCTTCCAGCGTCTGCAGCAGATAGCCGCGCAAATCGTCCAGCGGCGGCAGCGCGTGCCGCCAGCGCTGCGCATGCGGCTGGCTGGCGTCATCCCACCAGGCATCGGCCTGCGGCAGCAGCGAAGCCAGCGGCGTGGCCTGCGGATCGGCCCGCCAGCCCTGGTGACGCTGCAGGTTACGCCCGATCCAGCGCTCCTGGAACCAGCCGATGTGCCCCAGCTCCCACAGCGGGGGGCTGAGCTCGGGCCGGCAGGGAAAGTCGATGGCGCCGCCCTGCATGGCCTGCTGGTACTGCCCGATCAGGAACAGCGTGTGGTTGCGCGCATCCATCAGCGCCAGCGACAGCAGGTCGCGCCCGGCGCGGCGCATGTCGGCGGCATCCAGGCGCGAGAACGCGGGCACGGGCAGTTCGAAGGCCATGCGGTCCATTATTCCGCGCGGGGCGGCGGCTGTCGAATGCCCCCCGGCCTTCGGCTACCATTTTCCGGGCGGCCGCAATGGCCGGACCGAACCACCCGGCAGCAGCACACGGACCACACCATGGAGTCGCGGAATGAGTGAGGACAAACTGGGCAGACTGGGGCGCTACGACCTCATCCGCGTGCTGGGCAAGGGCGCGATGGGCGTGGTCTATGAGGCGCGCGACCCCCACCTGGACCGGCGCGTGGCCATCAAGACCATTTCCGTCGATGCGCTCGGCGAACAGGAGGCGCTGGAATACGAGGCGCGCTTTCGCACCGAAGCGCGCTCGGCCGCGCGGCTGCAGCATCCGAACATCGTCAGCGTCTATGACGCCGACCGCGACCTGGACGTGGCCTATCTGGTGATGGAATATGTCGAGGGCCGCGATCTCAAGCACCACCTGGACGGCGGCGCGCGCTACACGCTGGAGCAGACCGCCGCGCTGATGAACGACCTGCTGGGCGCGCTGGACTATGCGCACCGCCAGCGCATCATCCACCGCGACATCAAGCCGGCCAACCTGCTGCTGGCCAGCAGCGGCGGCCTCAAGCTCACCGACTTCGGCGTGGCGCGCATCCAGGACGCCGAAGACGCCACCCGCACCCGCGGCGCCATGGTCGGCACGCTCAAGTACATGGCGCCCGAGCAGGTGCAGGGGCTGCCGGTCGATGCCCGCTGCGACATTTTTTCGGCCGGCATCGTGCTGTACCAGCTGCTCACCGGCGCGCGCCCGTTCGACGGGACGAGCGACTTCGAGACCATCCAGCAGATCGTCACGAAAGACGCCCTGCCGCCCTCCTCGCTCAACCCCAGCCTGCCGCCGGAGCTGGATCGCGTCGTGGCCCGGGCGCTGGAAAAAGACCGGCAACGCCGCTACGAGAGCGCGGCCGAGTTCAACGCCGCGCTGCAGGCCGCGATCCGGTGCGCGGCCGACCCCACCGTCGCCGCGCCGGCGGGTCGCGGTCCGGCCAGCGAAGCACCCACGCGGGCCAGCCAGGGCGGCAGCGCCCCCAGCATGCCGGCTTCGACCGTCACGCAGGAAGTGGAACTGGTGTACTGGAAAGAAATCCGCGACTCCAGCGATCCGCAGGAATTCCAGGCCTATCTGCAACGCTTTCCCGACGGCATTTATTCGGACCTGGCGCGCCGGCGCCTGCAGCGCCTGCGCGAAGGCAGCGCCGCCTCCGTGTCGGGGCCGACTGGGCAGGCAGCGGCCGGCGCAGCCGATGCGCCCACCCAGTTGCTGGCTACGGCCGCCGCTGCCGGCGCCGCCGCGGCCAGCCCTGCGCAGCCGCAGGGGCGGCGTGTGCTGAAGCCGCTGCTGCTGGGCGCGGCCACGCTGGTGGCAGCAGGGGTGCTCGCCGTTGTCCTGACCCGGCAGTCCCCCACCCCAGCGGAGCCGGCTGCCGCGGCGGCCACCGACAGACCGACACCGCCGGCCGCACCCTCCGCCGAAGCACCGCGTGCCGTAGCACCACCGGCTCCCGCCTCTACGCATGCGGCTGCGCCTGCCGCCGCACCGGCTGCTGCGGAGCGCTCCACCCCCGACCGTCTGGCCAGCAGGCCGGCCGCTGCAGCCCCTGTGCCGAAGCCGGCGCAGCCCCACGCCGAAACCCCATCGGCGGCAGCCGCGGCGAGCCCGGCAGACCCCAGCCCGGCAACAGCCGCCGCGCCGCTGCCACAAGCCGCGCCGGATCCGCGCCGCGAGTGCGAGGGACGCATCCTGCTGGGCTACGAAACCTGCATGAAGGACCAGTGCGACAAGCCGAAGTTCGCGCCGCATCCGATCTGCGTCGAGCGCCGCCGCATGGAAGAGAACGCGCGTGGCGGCGGTGGCTGAACGACGCCGGCCGCCCCCTCACCAGGCCCAGCCAACCCCATCGACTCTGACCTTCACCTGACTGCAAGGCCCCGGATTTCCTAGTGTTTCCACGTGGGTGGGCGCCCACGGCCACCGATAGAATTCGGCGATTTGCCGGCCCGGTCCCACGCGCTGGACCCCGACGCGTGGACGCAGCCGGCAAGACCGGAACACCCTTTCTGGAGCACGCATGCACATCCTCGTGAAGATCTCGCGGCTGATCGACGGCCTGAGCAGCCGCATCGGCACGCTCACCATGTGGCTGATCCTGGCCACCACCCTCATCAGTGCCGGCAACGCCATCGTGCGCAAGGCCTTTGGCACGAGTTCCAACGGCCTGCTGGAAATCCAGTGGTATCTGTTCGCCGCGGTCTTCATGCTGGGAGCAGGCTACGGCTTTCTGAAGAACTCGCACGTGCGCATCGATTTCGTCTCGCACCGCCTGTCGGCGCGCACGCGCAACTGGATCGACATCGTGGGCATCGTCGTGGTGCTGATCCCGTTTTGCCTGATCACGATCACGCTGAGCTGGCCGCTGTTCGTCAAGGCGTACCAGACCGGCGAGATGTCGCAAAACGCCGGCGGCCTGATCCGCTGGCCGGTCTATGCGCTGATGCCGCTGGGCTTTGCGCTGCTGCTGCTGCAAGCCTGCTCCGAACTGCTCAAGCGCGTGCTCTTCGTCCTTGGCCGGGGCCCGGACAGCCTGGCCGACGCCGAGCACAAATCCGACGAACAGAAACACCTCGAAGAACTCGAAGCCCAGGCCGAACGGCAACTGGCCGGAGAAAAATAAATGGAATTCCTCACCCAACAGTTCGTGCCCATCATGTTCGTGGGCCTGCTGGTGCTGCTGCTGACGGGCTTTCCGGTGGCCTTCGCCCTGGCCGCCACGGGGCTGGGCTTCGGTTTTCTGGGCATGGAGCTCGGCCTGTTCCCGGCCACGATGTTCCAGGCGCTGCCGCTGCGCATCTTCGGCATCATGCAGAACGACACGCTGCTGGCCATTCCCTTCTTCACCTTCATGGGCATCATCCTGGAGCGCTCCGGCATGGCCGAAGACCTGCTGGAGACCGTGGGCCAGGTGTTCGGCCCGCTGCGCGGCGGCCTGGCCATCGCGGTGATCCTGGTTGGCGCGCTGCTGGCGGCCACCACCGGCGTCGTGGCCGCGGCCGTGATCTCGATGGGCCTGATCTCGCTGCCCATCATGCTGCGCTACGGCTACAGCCGCACCGTCGCGATGGGGGCGATCACCGCCTCGGGCACGCTGGCGCAGGCCATACCGCCTTCGCTGGTGCTGATCGTGTTGGCCGACCAGCTGGGCCGCTCGGTTGGCGACATGTACGCCGGCGCGCTGCTGCCGGGCCTGCTGCTGGTGGGGCTGTACATGCTGTTCGTCGTCGTCGTGGCCATCGTGCGGCCCTCGATGGTGCCGGCCCTGCCGCCCGAAGCGCGCATCTACCGCGAGGCCGATGGCAGCTCCGGCTACCGCTCGCTGGGCGTGCTGGTGGCCATCTGCGCCGCCGTGGGCTGGGCCTGGTCACGGGTGCACGATGGCCTGATGACCGCCTGGCTGGAGCGCAGCATGCCCTCGCCCAGCGACGAGATCTTCATCATGTCGATGACGCTGGCCTCGCTGACCGCTCTGGCGCTGGCCACGCTGAACCACATCACCCGGCTGGGGCTGCTGTCGCGCCTGGCCGAGCGGGTGACTTTCGTGCTCATGCCGCCGCTGATCCTGATCTTCCTGGTGCTGGGCACGATCTTCCTCGGCGTGGCCACCCCCACTGAAGGCGGCGCGATGGGCGCTGTCGGCGCGCTGGTCCTGGCCATCGCCAAAAAGCGCCTGAGCTGGAGCCTGACCAAGCAGGCTCTGGACAACACGGCCAAGCTGGCCACCTTCGTGCTGTTCATCCTGATCGGCTCGACCGTGTTCAGCTTCACCTTCAATGCGGCCGACGGCCACATCTGGGTCGAGCACCTGTTCGACAGGATGCCCGGTGGCGCGCTGGGCTTTCTGATCATCGTGAACATCCTGGTCTTCATCCTGGGCATGTTCATCGATTTCTTCGAGATCGCCTTCATCGTCATCCCGCTGCTGGCACCGGTGGCGGCCAAGGTGTTGCCCGAACTGCTGCCGGGCGTGCCGGTGGACGCGGTAATGATCTGGTTCGGCGTGATCATCGCGATGAACCTACAGACCTCCTTCCTGACGCCACCCTTCGGCTTTGCGCTCTTTTACCTGCGCAGCGTCGCGCCCAAGCACGACTACCGGGACCGCGTCACTGGCCAGATGATCCCGGCCGTGACCACGACCCAGATCTACAAGGGCTCGATCGCCTTCATCGTGCTGCAGCTGGTCATGGTCGCCGCCATCATCGCCTTCCCGCAGATGGTCATCAGCGGCCTGGGCGACGACGGCCCCAAGGTCGATGCCGAACAGGTGCTGCAGCAGCTGCAGCAGGACGAAGCCGACGACCCGGACGGCGCAGCCCAGCAGGAGCCGGCCGACGAGGAGCAGCGCGACGACGACGAGAAGCATTCCGGCAAGGAGCCGGAAGACGACCCGATGAAGGCCCTGCTGGAAGCCGCCAAGCAGGACGGCAAGAAATAAGAAGGCCCAGCAAAAACGCCCCGCAGATGCGGGGCGTTTGGCATGGTGCACGGCCACAGGGGGCCGTGCCGCACAGGCTGCTTAGAGCTTCTGCGCCTGCATGAAGCTGTCGAAGGTGGACTCGGCAAAGCGGAACCAGAGGTTGGAGTCGCGCCGGAAGGCCATGTAGTCGTCGTGGATCTTCTTGAACGCCGGGTTCTTGCCCGAGATCTCGGCGTACAGATCCTGCGAAGCCTTGAAAGCCGCGTCCATCACTTGCTTGGGGAAGCGGAACAGCTTGGTGCCGGAAGCGACCATGCGCTTGATCGCGGCCGGGTTGCGGGCGTCGTAGCGAGCCTGCATCTCGGTCGCGGCATGGGAAGCGGCAGCCTCGACGATGGCCTTGTAGTCATCGGACAGGCTTTCGAAAGCCTTGTTGTTGATCCAGAACTCCAGCTGCGCGCCGCCTTCCCAGAAGCCGGGGTAGGCGTAATTCGGCGCCACCTTGGCCAGACCGAGTTTTTCGTCGTCGTACGGCCCCACCCATTCGGCCGCGTCGATCGTGCCTTTTTCCAGCGCCTGGTAGATCTCGCCGCCGGGAATCATCTGGGGCACCAGACCGATGCGCTCCATTACCCGGCCGCCAAAGCCGCCAATGCGCATCTTCAGGCCCTTCATGTCGGCCAGGCTCTTGATCGGCTTGCGCCAGAAGCCACCCATCTGCGCCCCGGTGTTGCCGCCGATGAAGTTGACGATGTTGTAGCCGGCATAGAACTCGCGCATCAGCTTCATGCCGTTGCCTTCCATGTACCAGCCGGTGATCTGGCGCGAGTTCAGACCGAAGGGAATGGCCGTGCCGAAAGCAAAGGCCTCGTTCTTGCCGACGAAGTAGTACGGCGCCGTGTGGGCCATTTCGACCGTGCCATTGCGCACGGCGTCATCGACACCGAAAGCCGGCACGATCTCGCCGGGCGCAGCCACCGAAATCTGGAACTTGCCGCCGGTCATGGCGCTGACCTGCTTGGCGAAGATCTCGGCCGCGCCATAGATGGTGTCCAGCGACTTGGGAAAGCTCGAGGCCAGGCGCCAGCGGATGGAAGCCTGCGCATGCACGGCCGGGGCCACGCCCGCGGCCAGGACACCGGCGATGCCGGCCTGCTTGATGAGGGAACGACGATCCATGCGGTCTCTCCGTAAGGTTGAGGTGGCGCGATTCTAGGGAGCCCCCTGCAGGGCCGGCATAGGTGCTAACCCCCAGAATGTCCACCGATGGACAAAGACCGCACAAGCAAACGGGCCCGCAGGCCCGTTGCCCGTTCAGGCAGCGCGGGGCTGCCTGACGCCACGCTTACAGCTTGACCGCTGCCATGTAGCTGTCGTAGCGGAACTCGGAGAAGCGCCCCCACAGGATCTGCTCGCGCTGGAAGGCGCGCATGTCCTCGTGGATCTTCTTGAACTCGGGCGACTTGGCTTCGTGCTCGGCGAAGACCTCCATCGCCGCCTTGAAGCCGGCGTCCATGATCTCCTTGGAGAAGGGCTTGAGCTGAGTCTTGGCGGCCACCAGGCGCTTGAGCGCCTGCGGGTTCTTCGCGTCGTATTTGGCCGTCATGTCACGCGCGGCCACGGCGGCGGCGGCATCGACGATGGCCTGGTATTCGGCCGGCAGCGCCGCATAGGCCTTGCGGTTGATGAAGAAGGACAGCTCGGCGCCGCCTTCCCACCAGCCCGGGTAGTAATAGAAAGGCGCCACTTTGTGGAAGCCCAGCTTCTCGTCGTCGTAGGGGCCGACAAACTCGGTGGCGTCCAGCGTGCCTTTTTCCAGCGCCTGATAGACCTCGCCGGCGGGCATGTTCTGCGCGATGACGCCCAGCTTCTGCATGGTTTCGCCGAACAGGCCGCCGCCCATGCGCATCTTCAGGCCCTTGAGGTCCTTGACGGTCTTGATCTCCTTGCGGTACCAGCCGCCCATCTGCGTGCCGGTGTTGCCGGCGCTGGCGCTCTTGATGTTGTACTGCTCGAAGAAAGCGTCCATCAGCTTGCGGCCGTTGCCGTGCTCCATCCAAGCGTCCATCTGGCGGGCGTTCAGGCCGAACGGCACCGCGCAGGCAAAGGCGAAGATCGGGCTCTTGCCGGTGAAGTAGTAAGGCGCGGTCTGCGCCATTTCGACGGTGTTGTTCTGGATCGCGTCCACCACGCCGAACGCCGGCATCAGTTCGCCCGCAGGATGCACCGATACCTCGAACTTGCCGCCGGACAGGGCCTTGACGGTCTGCGCGAACTTCTCGGCGCTGCCGAAGATGGTGTCCAGCGATTTGGGAAAGCTCGAGGCCAGGCGCCAGCGCACCGCGGTCTGGGCATGCACGGCCGGGGCCACGCCTGCGGCCAGGACACCGGCGATGCCGGCCTGCTTGATGAGGGAACGACGATCCATGTTGTCTGTACTCCAGGGTGAATGAGTGTCCAAGATTCTGTCTTTGTCTTACGGTGCCATGCAAGTTGGAGGCTGTAGCAAGGTGCGCCGCGTCTCATATGGTAACGTGCAAAAGCACGTACGTTACCGCACCACCTTCAGCGCCGGCTTGCCCTGCGCGCACAGCGCCGGGTAGCGGCGCTCGATCGCGGCCTGGATGCCGGCGGCGTCCAGCCCCTGCAGCGCCAGCAGCTTGACCGGATCGCCATGCTCGATGAAGCGGTCCGGCAGGCCCAGCTGCAGCACCGGCCGGACGAGGCCTGCCGCCTGCAGGGCTTCCATCACGGCGCTGCCCGCGCCGCCCATGATGCAGCCCTCCTCCAGCGTGACCAGGGCTTCGTGGGCAGCGGCCACCTGCAGCAGCAGCTCGGTGTCCAGCGGCTTGGCCCAGCGCATGTTGACCACCGTCGCTCCCAGCCGCTCGGCCGCTTCCAGCGCCGGATACAGCAGCGTGCCAAAGGCCAGGATCGCGATGCCCTGCCCCTGGCGCCGCAGCTCGCCCTTGCCATAGGGCAGCCCCTGCAGGCCGGGCTCGGGCGCCACGCCCACGCCGGCGCCGCGCGGATAGCGCACCGCCACCGGATGATCCTGCTCGAAGGCCGTGGTCAGCAGCATGCGGCACTCGCGCTCGTCGGCCGGGCAGGCCACGGCCATGTGGGGAATGCAGCGCAGGTAGGCGATGTCGTAGGCCCCGGCATGGGTGGCGCCGTCGGCTCCCACCAGACCGGCGCGGTCCAGCGCGAACACCACCGGCAGGTTCTGCAGCGCCACATCGTGGATCAGCTGGTCGTAGCCGCGCTGCAGGAAGGTGGAGTAGATCGCCACCACGGGCTTGAGCCCCTCGCAGGCCAGCCCGGCCGCGAAGGTGACGGCATGCTGCTCGGCGATGCCCACGTCGTAGTAACGCTCGGGAAAGCGCCGGTGGAACTCCACCAGGCCCGAGCCTTCGCGCATGGCCGGCGTGATGCCCACCAGACGCGGGTCTTTTTCCGCCATGTCGCACAGCCATTGACCGAAGACCTGGGTGAAGGTCTGCTTGGCCGGCGTGGCCGGCGGCACCAAGCCGACGGCCGGGTCGAACTTGCCAGGGCCGTGGTAGGCAATGGGGTCGGCCTCGGCCAGCTTGTAGCCCTGGCCTTTCTTCGTCACCACATGCAGGAACTGCGGCCCCTGCAGGTGCTTGAGGTTTTCCAGCGTCGGGATCAGCGAGTCGAGGTCGTGCCCGTCGATCGGGCCGATGTAGTTGAAGCCGAACTTCTCGAACAGCGTGGCCGGCACCACCATGCCCTTGGCATGCTCCTCGATGCGCTTGGCCAGCTCGAACAGCGGCGGCGCCACCTGCAGCACCTGTTTGCCGACGTTCTTGGCCGCGGCGTAGAAGCGTCCGCTCATCAGCTGCGCCAGATAGCGGTTGAGCGCGCCCACCGGCGGGCTGATGGACATGTCGTTGTCGTTGAGGATGACCAGCAGCCTGCAGTTCTCCACGCCACCGTGGTTGAGCGCCTCGAAAGCCATGCCGGCGGTCATCGCGCCATCGCCGATGACGGCGATCGCATGCCGGTCCTCGCCCTTTTGGCGCGCGGCCAGCGCCATGCCCAGCGCCGCCGAGATCGACGTGCTGCTGTGGGCGGTGCCGAAGGCGTCATACGGGCTTTCGGTGCGCACCGGAAAGCCGCTGATGCCGCCGAGCTGGCGCAGCGTGTGCATGCGGTCGCGCCGCCCGGTCAGGATCTTGTGCGCGTAGGTCTGGTGGCCCACATCCCATACCAGCCGGTCGTGCGGCGTGTTGAAGACGTAGTGCAGCGCCACCGTCAGCTCCACCGTGCCGAGGTTGGAGCTCAGATGGCCGCCGGTTTTGGACACGCTCTCCAGCAGGAAGGCGCGCAGCTCGTCGGCCAGCGTGCGCAGCTGCGCGCGCGGCAGCCGGCGCAGATCGGCCGGATCGTTGATGGTCTGCAGCAGGGGGTACTTCGCGGTGCTCATCGGTTCGACTCGCTCAGTTCGCGCGGTGGATCACCACATCGGCCAGCGCGCGCAGGGCGGCCGTCTCCTGCAGGCCGCTGGCCTGCAGCGCCGCCAGCGCCTGCGCGTGCAGCTCGGCCGCGTGGGCGCGCGCGCGCGCCAGCCCGAGGACGGACACATAGGTCGGCTTGTCCTGCTGCGCGTCCTTGCCGGCGGTCTTGCCCAGCGTGGCCGAGTCGGCGGTCACGTCCAGTATGTCATCGACGACCTGAAACGCCAGCCCGATGGCCGCGCCGTAGGCGGCCAGCGCCTGCTCGGTGGCGGCGGGCACCTCGGCGCAGGCCGCGCCCATCAGCACGCTGGCCTGCAGCAGCGCGCCGGTCTTGAGCCGGTGCATCTGGCGCAGCTGCTCCTCGTCGAGCCGGCGCCCCACGCTGGCCAGATCGATGGCCTGACCGCCGGCCATGCCTGCACTGCCGGCCGCGCGCGCCAGCAGGCCGCACAGACGGGCCTGCATGGCCGGCGGCACCTCAGCCCCGCCAGGCGTCAGCAACTCGAAGGCCAGCGCCTGCAGCGCGTCGCCGGCCAGCAGCGCCGCCGCTTCGCCAAAGCGCACGTGCACCGTGGGCTTGCCCCGGCGCAGCACGTCATTGTCCATGCAGGGCATGTCGTCGTGGACCAGCGAATAGGCATGGATCAGCTCCACCGCGCAGGCCGCGCGCAAGGCGGCCTGCGCATGGCCGCCCACGGCCTCGCTGGCGGCCAGCACCAGCAGCGGCCGCAGCCGCTTGCCGCCGTCGAGCACGGCGTAGCGCATGGCCTCGCCCAGCCCCGCGGGCGCATCGACGCCCACCCAGTCCTGCAGCGCGCGCTCCACGTGCTGCAGGCGTTCAGCGCTCCAGGCGGAGAAGTCGAATCCGGCAGCGGGCTTCACTCGGGCGTCCACGGCTTGAGCACCCCTTCGTCCAGCACCTTGATCTGGCCCTCGATGGCCTCCAGCCGCTCGCGGCAGTACTGCAGCAGCTCGGCGCCGCGCTGGTAGCCGGCCAGCAGCTGCTCCAGCGGCAGATCACCCGCCTCGATGCGGCTGACCAGCTGCTCCAGTTCCTGCAGGGCCGCTTCGTAGCTGGCTGGCGGCTGGGCGGCGGGAGAAGAGGCCTTAGGCATGAAGCGGTGCGCGTGTCAGGGTGAAAGCCTGCCATTTTAGGCCCGGACGACCCCACGGCGTCACGGGACTCGCCGCGCGGCTGGCCCCCCATCCGACCCCGGGGTACAATTCGCCCCCCATGGCGGCTTGGGGGTGTCGGACCCGGGCCGTTTTCGTTCACGCGCCTCTGGGCGTACCTCCCTGTGGGGAGTCTTTAGGTCAGGTCATCATGTCTGATTTAAGTCTTCAACTGCAGCAGGCGCACAGCCAACTTCCCGTCAGCAGCTATTTCGACGAGGCGCTGTTCCAGCGCGAGCTGGATATCCTGTTCAAGCGCGGCCCGCGCTACGTGGGCCATGCGGCCAGCGTGCCCGAGGTGGGCGACTACTACGCCCTGCCGCAGGAAAACGAAGGGCGCGCGCTGATCCGCACGGCCCAGGGCGTGCAGCTGGTTTCCAACATCTGCCGCCACCGCCAGGCCATCATGCTCAAGGGCCGCGGCTCGCTCAACCACACCGCCAAGGGCAGCGCCGGCGGCAACATCGTCTGCCCGCTGCACCGCTGGACCTATTCGCCGCTGGGCCAGCTGATCGGCGCGCCGCACTTCGCCCACGACCCTTGCCTGGACCTGAACAACTACAAGCTGCGCGAGTGGAACGGCCTGCTGTTCGAGGACAACGGCCGCGACATCGCCGCCGACCTGGCCGGCATGGGGCCGCGCGCCGAGCTGGACTTCACCGGCTACACGCTGGACCGCGTGGAGCTGCACGAGTGCAACTACAACTGGAAGACCTTCATCGAGGTCTATCTGGAGGACTACCACGTCGGCCCCTTCCACCCCGGGCTGGGCCACTTCGTCACCTGCGACGACCTGCGCTGGGAGTTCAAGGAGCACTACTCGGTACAGACGGTGGGCGTGTCGGCCACCTTCAACCGCCCGGGCTCCAAGGTCTATCAGCGCTGGCACGACGCGCTGCTGAAATACCGCAACGGCAAGCTGCCCGAGCGCGGCGCCATCTGGCTGACCTATTACCCGCACATCATGGTGGAGTGGTATCCGCACGTGCTCACCGTCTCTACCGTGCATCCGGTCAGCGTGAACAAGACGCTGAACCTGGTGGAGTTCTACTACCCGGAGGACATCACCGCCTTCGAGCGCGAGTTCGTCGAGGCCCAGCAGGCCGCCTACATGGAGACCTGCATCGAGGACGACGAAATCGCCGAGCGCATGGACGCCGGCCGCAAGGCGCTGTTCGAGCGCGGCGACAACGAAGTCGGCCCCTACCAGAGCCCCATGGAAGACGGCATGCAGCATTTCCATGAGTGGTATCGGAAGCAGATGGGGCTCTGAGTCTTTTTTGCCTCGTCCTGTGATGTTTTTCCCTGACGGGGCGCCTTGTGAAAAGCGCCGCCCCAAAGGACAAAACCGGAAGGTGGCCAACAGACTCCACAGCGGCAGCGCAAGGGGAGACGAATAAATGCAGGCCCTCTGGATGGTCCTCGGGGCCTTTTTCTTCGCCACCATGGGGGTGGCGGTCAAGTACGCCTCGGCCAGCTTCAACACGTTCGAAATCGTCTTTTACCGCGGTCTGGTCAGCATCGCCTTCGTCGCGGCGGTGCTGCGCCGCCAGGGCATCGCGCTGCGCACGCCGGTGCCCTGGATGCATGCCTGGCGCACCGTGGTCGGCGGCGCGGCGCTGACGGCCTGGTTCTACGCCATCGCCCACCTGCCGCTGGCCACGGCGATGACGCTGAACTACATGAGCGGCATCTGGGTGGCGGCCTTCATCATCGGCGGGGCGCTGCTCTACGGCCGCGCCGAGGGCCAGGGCCCGCTGCTGGCCACCGTCTTGCTGGGCTTTGCCGGCGTGGTGCTGACGCTGCGCCCCACGATCGACCAGAACCAGCTCTTTGCCGGACTGATCGGCCTGCTGTCGGGCATGAGCGCGGCGCTGGCCTATGTGCAGGTCACGGCGCTGGGGCGCGCGGGCGAGCCAGTCGGCCGCACCGTGTTCTACTTCGCTATCGGCACCACCGCCACCGGCGCGCTGGGCGCGCTGTTCGCGGGGCTCACGCCCTGGTCGCAGATCAGCTGGCAGGCGGCCATCTGGCTCATCCCCATCGGGGTGCTGGCCTCGCTGGGCCAGTGGTGCATGACCCGCGCCTACGCCCACGGCCATACGCTGGTGGTGGCCAGCCTGCAATACTCAGGCATCGTGTTCGCGGCGCTCTACAGCCTGCTGCTGTTCGGTGACGAGCTGCCCTGGTCGGCCTGGCTGGGCATCGCCCTCATCGTGGCCAGCGGCGTGGCCGCCACCTTCCTGCGCGAGCGCGCGATCCCCGACACCCCCGCCGAGGAGCATTGAGCATGTACACCACCCTGATCAGTGCCGCGCAACTGCAGCACCTGATGCAGACGCAGCAGCCGCTGATGGTTTTCGACTGCAGCTTCGAGCTGATGAAGCCGGCCGAAGGCGATGCGCAGTACCAGCAGGTCCATATCGCCGGCGCGGTGCGCGCCGATCTGGACCGGCACCTGAGCGCGCACGACCGCGCGCAGGCCGTCAACGGCGGGCGTCATCCGCTGCCGCGGCCCGAGGTGTTCGCCGCCTGGCTGGCCAGCGTGGGATTCACCAGCGCCATGCAGGCCGTCGTCTATGACCGGCAGGGCTCGGCCTTCTGCGGGCGACTGTGGTGGATGCTCAAGTGGATCGGCCACGAGGCCGTGGCCGTGCTCGACGGCGGCTTGCAGGCCTGGCAGGCCGCCGGCGGCGCCATGGCCAGCGGGCCGGATCCGGCGCGCCAGCCCTCGGACTTTCGCGCCGGCGCACCACGGGCCACGCTGGCGAGCACCGACGACGTGCTGCAAGGGCTGCGGGGCCCCGGCCAGACCCTGATCGATGCCCGCGCGCCGGCGCGCTTTCGCGGCGAGGTGGAGCCGCTGGATCCGGTGGCCGGGCACATCCCGGGCGCGCTCAACCGGCCTTTCGGCGAGAACTTCGGGCCCGATGGCCGCTACAAGGCGCCCGAGCAGCTGCGCGCCGAATTCCTGCAGCTGCTGGCCGGACGCGACCCGCGCAGCGTGGTGCACCACTGCGGCAGCGGCGTGAGCGCCGTGCCCAATCTGCTGGCCATGGAAATCGCCGGCCTGGGCCGCGCGCCCCTGTACGCGGGCAGCTGGAGCGAGTGGTGCGCCAGCCCCGAACGGCCGGTGGAACGGGGCTGACACACAGCGAGGCGGCAGCGCCATGGCCGAAGCCTCCCGCGAACAATGGCGCAGCCACGGCGGCTTTCTGCTGGCGGCGCTGGGCTCGGCCGTCGGGCTGGGCAATGTCTGGCGTTTCTCCTATGTGGCCGGCGAACACGGCGGCGGCGCCTTTTTGCTGGTCTATCTGCTCGTCGTGCTGCTGGTGGGGGTGCCGCTGCTGCTGGGCGAATTCGCGCTGGGCCGGCGCATGCAGAGCGAAAGCGCCACCGCGGTGGCGCGGCTGCTGCCCTCCTCGCGCTGGCGCCATGCCGGGCTGATCGGCGTCATCGCCGCCGGGCTGATCCTGGCTTACTACGCCGTGATCGCCGGCTGGGTGCTGCGCTATGCGGCGCTGTACCTCACGGGCCAGAGCCAGCTCCTGGCAACGGCCGGTTTCGCCCAGTCCTTTGCCAGCCATGTGGCCCATCCGCTGCAGCCGCTGCTGTGGCAGCTGCTGGGGCTGGCGCTGACCGCGCTCATCATCGCCCGCGGCGTGGAACGCGGCATCGAACGCGCCAGCATCGCCCTCATGCCCCTGCTGGCGCTGTTGCTGCTGGGGCTGGCCGCCCACAGCACCACCCTGCCGGGCTTCGGGCAGGGACTGCGCTTTCTGCTGCAACCGGACTGGACGGCCCTGAGCCAGCCCCGCGTGTACCTGGCGGCGCTGGGGCAGGCGTTTTTCTCCATCGGACTGGCCATGGGGGTGATGGTGACTTTCGGCAGCTACCAGCCGGCGCACCGGCCGCTGCCCGGCGCGGCGCTGACCATCGCGCTGGGCGACACGCTGTTTGCCCTGACTGCCGGACTGGTGATCTTCCCGGCGGTCTTCAGCTTCGGCCGCGATCCGGCGCAGGGGCCGGGGCTGGCCTTCGTGGTGCTGCCCGAGCTGTTTGCGCAGATGCCGGCCGGCGCGCTGTTGGGGGCGGCCTTCTTCCTGCTGCTGTCCATCGCCGCGCTGACCTCGATGGTGTCGCTGCTGGAAGTGGTCGTGGCCTACGCCCTGCAGCGCTGGGGCTGGTCGCGGCCGCAGGCGGCCTGGCGGCTGGCGGGCCTGCTGTTCGCGCTGGGCGTGCCGGCCTCGCTGGGCATGGGGCCGTGGGGCGAAGTGACCCTCTGGGGTGGGCGCGGCATCCTCGATGCAATGGACTTCATCGCGGTCGATCTGCTGCTGCCGGCCAACGGCATCCTGCTGGCCGTGCTGCTGGGCTGGGTCTGGCCCCGGCACGAAGCCCTGCAGGCAGCCGACCTGCACGGCCGACGCCTAGGCGCCATCTGGCATGGCTGCCTGCGCTATCTGGTGCCCGTGCTGGTGCTGGCGGTGCTGGCCGGCAGCGGAACGCGGCACTGAAGCCGCATCGGTGCGTGGCCGGGTG
The DNA here is from genome assembly GCA_036846225.1 of Hylemonella sp. Taxonomy (GTDB): domain Bacteria; phylum Pseudomonadota; class Gammaproteobacteria; order Burkholderiales; family Burkholderiaceae_C; genus Hylemonella. The sequence continues at coordinate 32,565 of DAIUCJ010000009.1, read as the reverse complement.
CAGCCTGGGTTCAGTGCCGGTGCATCAGTGCGCTGGCCAGCGTCACCAGCGCGATGCCGGCCAGCAGCCAGGCCACCTGCGTCAGCGTTTCGGCAGGACGCAGGCGTTTTTGCAGCTGCGGAATCAGGTCGGCCAGCGCCACGTAGATGAAGCTGCCCGATGCCACCACCAGAAAATACGGGTGGTAGTCGCGCAGCTGCTCGATGAGCCAGTAGCCCAGCAGCCCGCCCAGCGCGGTGATGGCGCCGGCCAGCGTAACTTTGACCAGCGCGGCCCGGCGCGTGCCGCCGGCCGCGCGCAGCACCGTCAGGTCGCCCATGTGGTGCGGCACCTCATGGGCCAGCACCGCCACCGCGGCGATCACGCCCAGCTGCAGCTCGGCCATGAAAGCCGAGGCGATGAGCACGCCGTCGCCAAAGCAGTGCACGCTGTCGCCGGCCAGCACGGCCCAGCTGCCGGTGGCACGGCCGTGGTCGTGGTGGTCGTGGTGGTCGTGCCCGGCATGGGCCAAGGCGGCGTCGGCCCCGTGCTGGTGGTGCTCATGGCCGTGGTGCCATAGCTCGGCCTTGTCGAGCAGAAAAAAGAACACCACGCCCACCAGCAGCGTGAGAAACAGGGCGTGGGCCTCGATGCCGCTTTCGAACGCCTCGGGCAGCAGGTGCAGCAGCGCCGTGCCCAGCAGCGCCCCGGCCGCCAGGCTGAGCATGTGCTGGGTGTAGCGCGCCAGCACCCCGAAGCTCAGCGCGGCGGCCAGCCAGACGCTACCAATACCGGCCGCCAGCGTGCCCAGCAGAATCGCAAAAAGAGTCATCGTTTGATTCTCGCAGACGCGTCAAGTCCGCTGTGCCGCGTCCATGCAAGAACCAAGCCCGCCGGCGGTACAGGCCGCCAGCCCGCGCCCTGACCACCCACTGGGCCCGGTTCAACGGCCGTTTGTTTCGAGGCTCAAACGCCGTGCTGGCGCAGCCAGGCCAGGCAGCGCTGCCAGCCGTCCTGGGCGGCCTGCTGGCGGTAGCTCGGACGGTAGTCGGCGTGGAAGGCATGCGGCGCATCCTTGTACAGCACGAACTGCGAAGCCCGGGCCTGGGCGTTGCCCGCCGCCAGCGCGGCCTTCATGCGCTCCACGCTGGCCAGCGGGATGCCGGTGTCGGCCTCGCCATACAGCCCCAGCACCGGAGCGTGCAGCTGCGCGGCCACGTCGATCGGGTGCCGCGGGGTGAGCGCCGTGCGCTCCCCTTCGAGCCGGCCATACCAGGCCACGGCCGCCTTGATGCGCGGCTGGTGCGCGGCATACAACCAGGTCTGGCGTCCGCCCCAGCAAAAGCCAGTGACGCCGACGCGATCCGGATCGCCGCCATGGGCCCCGGCCCAGGCCACGGTGGCGTCCAGATCGCCGGCCACCTGGGCATCGGGCACCTTGGAGATCACCTCGGCAATCAGCTTGGCCATCTCGCCGTAGCTCTGCGCATCGCCCTGGCGCACGAAGAGTTCGGGCGCGATGGCCAGATAGCCCTCGCGCGCGAAACGGTGCGTGATGTCGGCGATGTACTCGTGCACGCCGAAGATTTCCGACAGCACCAGCACCACCGGCAGCCGGGTCTTACCGGCCGGCATCGCGCGGTAGGCTGGCATCCTGAAGCCCTGGACATCGATGGTGACTTCCCCGACGGTCAGGCCGTCGGTCGGGGTCCGGATCGCCGTCTGCGCCATGATGGGCAAGGTGCAGGCGGCATAGCCCACACCCAGCGCGGCCTTCAGCGCCTGCCGGCGCGTGCGGCCCGCAGGGCCGTCGCGGTGATGCAGCAAAGCCTGCAGATCCTGTTGCGCGTCGGGTCTGATCATCGCGGTCTCCTTCTCAGTGGTTTGCAACGGTGCCCGAAGGGCCGAAGAATCGCCGCGCGCGCCGGAGCAGCCGGCGGCTTTCAGCGGTAGAAGGCTTCGACCCGGCCCTTGAGCTTGATCAGCAGCGGGTTGCCCCTGCGGTCCACGGTCTTGCCGGCCGGCACCCGGATCCAGCCTTCGCTGATGCAGTACTCCTCGACGTCGTGGCGCTCCTTGCCATTGAAGCGGATGCCAACCGGGTGCTCGAAGATCGCGGCCACGTAATGCGGGCTCTTGGGGTCGATGGACAGGCGGTCGGGCAGTTCGGGGCGCGACGCGGCCCCGTCGGAATGTCGTGCGGTGTCGTTCATGGGCGTGGATTGTGCTTCATGCGGCCGGCACGGGAGCCGCCGCTTCGCGCCAGACCGCGGCGGCAATGTCCAGCGCGCGCAGGCGCAGCGCCGGATCGTACACATCGCAGACCAGGATGAATTCATCGGCCTGGGTGAGCGCGGCCAGCCGCTCGAAGCCGGCGCGCACCGTCTGCGGCCCGCCGATGACGGCGGCTGCCAGAAAATCGGCGATGGCCGCGCGCTCCTGCGGCTGCAGCCGCTCCAGGTAGTCCGCCACCGGCGGCTGCAGGCGGCCGCGCCGGTTGGTCAGGATGCCCAGCACGCGCTGGTAAACGCTGCTGGCCAGGTACTCGGCCTCCTCATCGGTAGGCGCGGCGATCAGCGGCACGCCGATGGCCACATAGGGCCGCGCCAGCGCTTCCGACGGGCGAAAGCGGCTGCGGTACAGCTCCAGCGCCTGCAGCAGATAGCGCGGCGCGAAATGCGAGGCAAACGCATAGGGCAGGCCACGCTCGGCTGCCAGCTGGGCCGAATACAGGCTGGAGCCCAGCAGCCAGATCGGCACGCCGGTGCCGGCGCCGGGCATGGCGATGACGCGCTGGCCCGGCTGCACCGGCCCGAGCAGGCGTTGCAGCTCGGCCACGTCGCGCGGGAAGTCTTCTTCGGTCTCGACGCGGTCACGCCGCAGCGCGCGCATCGTCAGCGGGTCGGTGCCCGGCGCACGGCCCAGACCGAGGTCGATGCGCCCCGGATAGAGCTCGGCCAGCGTGCCAAAGGCTTCGGCCACCACCAGCGGCGCGTGGTTGGGCAGCATGACGCCGCCGGAGCCGACGCGGATGCGCTGCGTGCCGCCGGCGATGTGCCCGACCAGCACCGCCGTGGCCGAGCTGGCGATGCCCGGCATGTTGTGGTGCTCGGCCAGCCAGTAGCGGGTAAAGCCCAGCTGCTCCACGTGCCGGGCCGTGCGCAGCGCGATGGCCAGCGCATCGGCCACCGTGCCGCCCTCGCGCACCGCCACCAGATCCAGCATCGAAAGGGCAAAGGAATGGGAAAACGCCATGGCGCGATTGTGACCCCGGCGCAGACCATGCCGGCGCCGAAAAACTGCCAATCTCGGCAGACAAACTGACAGACATGACGTCGGTCAAGCCCGGCGGCCTCCGCGTCGCCTCCAATGATCACCCGCAACCATTTGATTCATAAGGAGTTTTTCTCGCTCGTGCGGGCTGGCACGGGAATTGATACATGGCTGCGGCCGATACCCCCAGCCGCATCCATGTGGCCGCGCGGGGGCGGCCACAGCGAGGACGACACCCCATGGACTTGATAGGCCTGTACCCCACATGGTTCGAACCCGGTCTGGGCAGCGGCTGGATCGTCGGCGTGATCGCGACGGTCCATGTGCTGTTTTCCCATACCTCGGTCGGCGCCGCGATCTTCTTTGCCTTCCTGGCCCACTATGCCCACCGCCACCAGCGGCCCGAGCTGCTGGAGTTCATCCGGCGCTACGGCCTGTTCCTGCTGGTGTTCAGCTATGTGCTGGGCTCGATCACCGGCCCGGGCATCTGGTATTCGACGACGGTGGCCAGCCCGCGGGGCATCTCCGCCCTGATCCACAGCTTCGTCTGGATGTGGGCCACCGAATGGGTGTTTTTCGTCATCGAGGTGGCCGGCGTGTACATGCTGACCTATCTAGCCGGCCGCATCGACGCGCGCACGCATCTGAAAGTCTCGCTGATCTTCGGTCTGGCGTCCTACACCACGATGCTGGTCATCGTGGGCATCCTGAGCTTCATGATGTGGCCCGGCCAGGCGGCCTGGTATGAAACCGGCGGCGTGCTCAACGCCTTCTACGGCCCCAACACCTTTGCCCAGCTGGGCATGCGCAGCGCCTTCATGTTCACGATGACCGCGGTGGTCGGTGGCATCGTCGCGGCGCGCTTCACCGACGCGGCCTTCAAGCGCGACGTGGCGCGCAAGCTGGCGTGGCTGGGCATCGTCTCGGCTCTGGCCGGCGCGCTGATGTTCCAGTGGTATCTGCGCACCCTGCCCGAAACGGCGGCGCTGGTGCTGGCCAACCGCCTGCCCGCCTGGTTCCAGCCGGCCATCCTGGCCATCCTGGGTGCGACGCTGGCCTACTTCGTCATGACGCTAGTGCAGCCGCGCGCGCTGGTGGCCGGCGGGGCCGCGGCGATGACGCTGGCGGTGCTGGTCTTCGGCCTGTGGCCGGAGGAGGTGGCGCGCGAGTCGATCCGCAAGCCCTGGGTGGCCGGGCAGTACGTCTATTCCAACCAGATCATCGGGCGCGACGTGCCCGGCATGGGCGTGCGCTCGGACATCCCGACGATCGAGGCCCACGGCCTGCTGCGCACGATGGTGTTTCTGCCCGACGGACTGCGCCGCGTCGATGAGGGCAACCGCGTCGAAGTCGGCCGGGCGCTGGCGCTGGCCACCTGCTCGAACTGCCACTCGCTCAGCAGCACCGGCATGCGGCCGCTGCACCGCTACTTCGGCGCGGCCAGCAGCACCACGGAAATCGCCGACTACCTGCAGGCCGCGCTGGCCACCGGCAACACGCTGTACATGCCGCAGATCCCCCTGAGCAGCGAGGAGGCGCTGGCGCTGGCCAGCTTCATCCGCACCCTGCTGCCGCCCGCAGCGGCGGCCACGGCCGGCGCGGGCAGCGGCACGCCCACCGCCCTTGCATCCCCACAGAGGAGTGACCAACCATGACCCCCGAGATGCTGCTTGCCCTGCGCGACCCGGCCGGCGTGCCCTCGCACCCGCTGGTCTTCCTGATCCTGGGCGTGCTGACCTTCGCCCTGCACATCGCCGCCGTGCAGGTGATGCTGGGCGCGGCCGCGCTGACCCTGCGCGGCGCCTACAGCGCCCAGCCCCACTGGCGGCGGCTGGCCGCCGCGATGCTGAACACGGCCAAGGTGGCCGTGTCGGTGGCCATCGTGCTGGGCGTGGCGCCGCTGCTGTTCGTGCAGGTGGTCTATGACCCGTTCTGGTACACCTCCAACGTGCTGTCGGCCTGGTGGGTGATCGGCTTCATCGTGCTGCTGATCGCCGGCTACATCGCGATGTACGTGTTCTACTGGCGCAACCCCGGGCTGGCCACCGAGGGCGGGCGCAGCGGGCACTGGATGGTGGCTTCGCTGGCGCTGCTGCTGGCCGTGGGCTTCATCGTCCACAGCCTGACCAACCAGATGCTCTACCCCGACCAGTGGATGCAGTGGTACGCCCCCGGCGGAACGATCCAGCCCGATGGCCAGCGCCTGCACCAGTGGAATCTGGCGCGCTTTGGCTTCTTCATCGCGCTGGCCGCCCCGGTCAGCGGCGCCTGGCTGCTGGCCTACCGGCGCTACCTGCAGGGCGCGGCCGAGCCGGATGCCGGCTACCTGGACTGGCTGGCCGCGCTGGCGCGCCGGCTGATGCTGGCCGGCGGCGCGCTGGCCCTGCTGCTGGGCGCGGTCTGGATGGCCACGCTGCCGCCTTCGATGGCCTGGTTCGTGCAGACCCCCTGGCCGTGGCTGGCGCTGCTGGCCCTGCTGGCGGCGGTGGCCGCGCCGCTGGCCCTGGGCAGCCGGCTGGAGCAGGCCTACTGGGGTTATGCCCCCTTTGGCATCGGCGCGCTGGCGCTGATCGTCGTCGGCGCCGCGCGCGAGGTGCTGCGCTACGTCACGCTGGCACGCGCCTACGGCTATGACGCGCTGGACTACCGGATCCAGATGGACTGGTACAGCACGGGCCTGTTCTTCGCCACCTTCGGCGTGCTGGGCACGGTCACGCTGGCCTATCTGCTGACCGTCGCCTGGCAGGCCGGCCAGAGCCGCGGCACCTACACCCCCAGCCGCGCGCTGGACCGGCTGGGCTCGGCGGCCATCGGCCTGCTGGTGGCCTGGACGCTGCTGTATTTCGCTGTCGGTCTTTACGTACAGGTGCGCTGATGATGCCAACCCTCCGTCTCCACCGCATTGCCGCCATCCTGCTGGCCGTGCCGGCCTGGGTGGCCGCCCAAACGACCGCTGGCGCCGCCGCGCCGGCTACCGCCGTCAGCGGCGAAACCATGGCCCACAGCTGCGCGGCCTGCCACGGCACGCAAGGGCGCTTGCGCGACGAACTGTTCATGCCGCTGGCGGGCATGCCCGAGGCGCAGTTCATCCGCACGATGCAGGACTTCCGCGACGGACGGCGCCCGTCCACGCTGATGGGCCATGTGGCACGCGGCTTCAGCGATGCCGACCTGCAGGCCATGGCCCGCTATTTCGCACGCATTCCCCCGGAGCAGACCCCATGAACAACGCAGCGTTCCTGTCACGCCGCCGCTGGCTCGCCGGCGCCGGCGCCCTGGCCTGCACCGCCGCGCTGCCGGCCTGGGCCCAGGCCCCGGCCGCCGGCGGCAGCCGCGCCCGCGTCGTGATCGTCGGCGGCGGCGTCGGCGGCGCCACCACGGCCAAGTACCTCAAGCTGTTCGACCCGACGCTGCACGTGACCGTGGTCGAAAAGAACCCGGTCTATGTGCGCCCCTATGGCTCCAGCGAAGTGCTCAACCAGCACATCCGCATGGAGGACCTGAATGTCAGCTATGACACACTGCGCAGCCGCTACGGCATCGAATTCGTCTTCGACACCGTCACCGGCTACGACCCGCAGGCGCGCATCCTGCACACCGCCGGCCGGCTCAAGCTCGCCTACGACCGGCTGGTCGTCGCCCCGGGCATCCAGCTGATGTACGACGCCTATGCCGGCTACAGCGAGCAGGCGGCCCAGACGGCCGTGCCCTCGGGCTGGATCCCGGGCGCGCAGACTGCGCTGCTGGCGCGGCAGCTGCAGTCCATGCGCGAGGGCGGCACCTTCGTGCTGGCCGCCCCGCCCAACCCCTACCGCTGCCCGCCCGGCCCCTACGAGCGGGCGGCGCTGGTGACCGAATGGCTGCAGCAGCACAACCCGCGCGCCAAGGTCATCATCGTCGATCCCAAGGACAGCTTCGTCACCGACGAAACGATGATGCTGGGCTGGAACCGGCTGTACCGCTTCAACCTGCCGCAGGACTACGCCCAGCGCATGGCCTCCCAGGTCGAGATCCGCCAGCATGCCAACCCCGGCATGCTGAGCTGGGTGCGCGGCAAGGACGGCGGGCGCACGTTGCGCATCGACCCCAAGCGCATGCGCATCGAGACCGAGGCCGAAGTCATCCAGGCCGACGTGATCAACGTCATTCCGCCGATGCGCGCCGCGCAGGTGGCCTTCACGCTGGGGCTGGCCGATGCCAGCGGCTGGTGCCCGGTGCAGCGGCGCAACTTCGCCTCCACGCTGCAGCCGCATGTGCACGTCATCGGCGATGCCAGCATCGCCGACGCCATGCCCAAATCGGGCTTCTCGGCCAACACCCAGGCCAAGGTCGTGGCCCGCGCCATCGTCGAGGAGCTGGCCGGACGCCCGACGCCCGAACCGCTGTGGGAGAACACCTGCTATGCGCTGGCCGGCAAGGACTACGGCCTGTTCGTGGCCGATGTGTTCCGCGTGGTTGACGGCAAGATCGCCCGGGTCAACGGCAAGGAGCGCTACCTGCCGCTGAACGCCACGCCGGCGCAGATCCGGCTGGGCGCGCGCTACCAGCAGGCCTGGCTGCGCACCTTCACCCAAGACTGCTTCGCCTGAAGGAACCGACCATGGCACGGACCTCCCGCCCCTACCTGCCCGCGCTGCTCGGCGGCGTGCTGCTGGGCGCCGCGCTCGCCGCATCCGCCTCGCAGCCGGCAGCGCCCGCAACCGCCTGGACCCCGGCCACGCTGCGCCAGGCGCTGGCACAGCTGCCCCGCGGCGACGCCAGCCGCGGCCAGCAGGTGCACGAGCAATTCATGTGCGCCTCCTGCCATGGCGAGCGCGGCGTGGCGCCCACCCAGAACTGGCCCCATCTGGCCGGCCAGAAAGCCGCCTACACCGCCAAGATGCTGCTGGACTACCAGAGCGGCCTGCGGCAGGAAAACCGGCGCGCGCAGCTCATGCGCGACATCGCCGTGATGCTGACGCCGCAGCAGATCGCCGATGTCTCGGCCTATTACGCGGCCCAGCCGCTGCCGCAGGAAACCACCACCCCGCGGCCTGCGGCCGCTGCCGGCGGCACCGACATGGAGGCCAGCCGCCTGGTGCGCCATGGCGACCCCGCCCGCCTGATCACGCCCTGCGCCAGCTGCCACGGCGTCGTCGGCCAGGGCGGGCAGCGCGAGGCCCCGGCCCTGGGCGGGCAGAACCCGCTGTACTTCGTGCGCACCATGCTCGACTACCAGAGCGGCGTGCGCCACAACGACAGCGCCCAGGGCATGCGCGTGTTCGCGCGCAAGCTCACCCGCGGCGAAATCGAGGCCCTGGCCCGCTACTACGCCGACCTGCCGCTCAGGAAATGACGCAGCCGCGCGGGCGGGCTCAGGGCCGCCGGCGCGAGCCGATCAGGCCCCAGGTCTTGAGCTTGCGGTAGAGCGAACGCTCGCTGATGCCCAGCCGGGCCGCCAGCTCGGCCCGGCTGCCGCGGTGCTCGGCCAGCGCCTGCTGCAGCAGCTGGCGCTCCATCTCGGCCAGGGCCGCGGCCGCAGGAACGGTCCCTGCGGTAGCGGGCGCCTCGGCTACCGGCGCGGCCGGGCGCACAGGGCGGCGCCCCGACTCCAGCGCCAGCCGCACATGGTCGATCTGCAGCGTCTCCCCATCGCACAGCAGGGCAGCGCGCTCCAGCAAGTTGCGCAGCTCGCGCACATTGCCGGGGTAATCCTGCTCCTGCAGCAGCTGCAGGGCCGCCGGCGTGACCCGCAGCGTGCGCCCGGGCGCCACCCGCTGCAGCAGCGCCTCCACCAGCAGCGGGATGTCTTCGCGCCGCTGACGCAGCGGCGGCAGATGGATGGGAAAGGTGCTCAGGCGGTAATACAGGTCTTCGCGGAAGCGCCCTTCGGCCACCATGCGGTCCAGATCGCGGTGCGTGGCCGAGACGATGCGGATGTCGGCATGGCGCAGCTCGGTGCTGCCCACCCGCCGGTAGGTACCGCTTTCCAGCAGGCGCAGCAGCTTGACCTGCATGGGCAGGGGAATGTCGCCCACCTCGTCCAGAAACAACGTGCCCCCGCTGGCCGCGGCGACCAGCCCGTCCTTGGCCGAGGTGGCGCCGGTGTAGGCGCCACGCTCGTGCCCGAACAGCTCGGACTCGAACAGGGTCTCGGGCAGGCTGGAGCAGTCCACCGCCACCAGCGGCTTGCCCGCGCGCAGGCTGGCTTCGTGTATGGCCCGCGCCACCAGCTCCTTGCCGGTGCCGGACTCGCCCAGCAGCAGGACCGCCGCCTGCGCCGGCGCCACCCGCGCCACCAGCGCCAGCATGCGCTGGAAAGCGGGAGAGCGCCCGATCAGGCTGTGCGCCTGCGGCCTGCCGTTGGCCAGCGGCAGCGGGGCCATTTTCTCGACGTAATAGGCCTGCTCGCCGCTGGCGTCGTATAGCGGGGTCAGCTCGATCTGGACGTACTCCTCCCCCTGGGGGGTGTGATGCAGGTGCAGCACCCGCTCGCGCTGTCCGCTGCCGCGCGAACGCGCCAGCGGACAGGTTTCGCCGGCCTGGTCACAGGGCACGGCGAAGTGATGCGACACCTCGTAGCAGGTCCGCCCGACCACGCTGCGCGCCGGGCTGAACTGCTGGCGGTAAGCCGCATTGGCCCCGAGGATGCGGTAGTTGCGGTCGAACAGGATGTGCGGCTCGGGCTGGCTTTCCAGATAGGACATCAGCTCCGGCAGCGGCTGGGCAGAAGGCGTGCTCATGGGCGGCCAGTGTAGGCCAGAACTGCCACCGACTGCCAGAGATGGCAGAAAAGCCATGTCCGCTGCCGCCCGGGCTGTCCGGCAAACCTTTGCCGGACAAGGACTTGCGATACCTCCCCCGGTTGGCGCGGAATATGCATGACGTGGCTGCCCTGCCACTTCCCGAGCCGACGATGAGCCCTTCCGACAGCGCCCTGGTCCGCAAGCTGGTGATCGCCGTGATCCTGAAGCTGCTGGTGCTGCTGGCGCTGTGGTGGGCTTTCATCCGGGAGCAGCGGGTGGAGGTGGACGGCCGCGCCGCAGCCGCCCACGTGCTGGGGACGCCGCACAACGACGACAAGGAGTGAGCCCATGATTTCCGAACAACTGGTGGACCTGTCGCGGCTGCAGTTTGCCGCGACGGCGATGTACCACTTCCTCTTCGTGCCGCTGACGCTGGGCCTGGTCTGGCTGCTGGTCATCATGGAGAGCGTGTACGTGATGACCGGCAACGTCGTCTGGAAGGACATGACGCGCTTCTGGGGCAAGCTGTTCGGCATCAACTTCGCGCTGGGCGTGACCACCGGCATCACGCTGGAATTCCAGTTCGGCACCAACTGGGCCTACTACTCGCACTACGTCGGCGACATCTTCGGCGCGCCGCTGGCCATCGAGGGCCTGATGGCCTTCTTCCTCGAATCGACCTTCATCGGCCTGTTCTTCTTCGGCTGGGACCGGCTGTCGAAAACCCAGCACCTGATGGTGACGCTGCTGATGGCCATCGGCACCAACCTGTCGGCCCTGTGGATCCTGATCGCCAACGGCTGGATGCAGAACCCGGTGGGCGCCGAGTTCAGCTACCAGACCATGCGCATGGAGCTGACCGACTTCTGGGCCGTGATCTTCAACCCCGACGCGCAGGCCAAATTCGTGCACACCGTCTCGGCCGGCTACGTCACCGGCTCGATGTTCGTGCTGTCTATCTCGTCGTGGTATCTGCTCAAGGGCCGCGACGTGGCGTTCGCCAAGCGCAGCTTCCGCGTGGCCGCGGCCTTCGGCCTGGCTTCGGTGCTCAGCGTCATCGTGCTGGGCGACGAGTCCGGCTACACCGTGGGCGAAGCCCAGCAGACCAAGATGGCCGCGCTCGAGGCCATGTGGGAAACCAAGCCCGCCCCGGCCGGGCTGACGGTGGTGGCCGGCATCAACGAAGCCGCCCAGAAAAACGACTGGGAAATCGAGATCCCCTGGGTCATGGGCCTGATCGGCACGCGTTCCATCAGCAAGGAGATTCCGGGCATCCATGAGATCAAGGCCAAGAACCGCGAACGCATCGAACGCGGCATCGTCGCGGTCAACGCGCTGGATGCGCTGCGCCGCCAGCCCGACGACCCCGTTGCCCGCCAGGTGTTCGAACGCCACAAGGCCGATCTGGGCTTTGGCCTGCTGCTCAAGAAATACGTGACCGACGTCAACCAGGCCACGCCGGAGATCGTGCAGCGTGCTGTCGATGACACCGTGCCGCGCGTGACCCCGATGTTCTGGTCGTTCCGCATCATGGTGGGGCTGGGCTTCGCGATGCTGGTGCTGTTCGCGCTGGCGTTCTGGAGCACGGTGCGGACCCGCTGCGAGCAAAAGCCCTGGCTGCTGAAGTGGGCGCTGTGGATGCTGCCGGCGCCGTGGATCGCCAGCGAGCTGGGCTGGTTTGTTGCCGAGTATGGCCGTCAGCCCTGGACCATCTACGGCGTGCTGCCCACGCACCTGAGCGTCTCGACCCTGAGCGTGGAAAGCCTGTACGGCTCGCTGGCCGGCTTCGTCGGCTTCTACACGCTGCTGCTGGTCATCGAGGTGTTCCTGATGGTCAAGTACGCCCGCCTGGGCCCGGGCAGCCTGGGCACCGGGCGCTATGCCAACGAGCCGGCCCGCCACGCCTGAAACACGGAGGACGCATCATGATCGACTACCCGACCCTCAAGATCATCTGGTGGCTGCTGGTGGGCGTGCTGCTGGTGGGCTTTGCCATCATGGACGGCCATGACATGGGCGTGGGCACGCTGTTGCCCTTCGTCGGCAAAGACGATGTCGAGCGCCGCGTCGTCATCAACACCGTCGGCCCGCACTGGGACGGCAACCAGGTCTGGTTCATCACCGGCGGCGGCGCCATCTTCGCGGCCTGGCCGCTGGTCTATGCCACGGCCTTCAGCGGCTTTTACTGGGCCATGCTGGCGGTGCTGTGGGCACTGTTTTTCCGCCCCGTCGGCTTCGATTACCGCAGCAAGGTGCATCATCCGCTGTGGCGGCGCACCTGGGACTGGGGGCTGTTCGTCGGCGGCGCCGTGCCTCCGCTGATCTTCGGCGTGGCGTTCGGCAACCTGCTGCAGGGCGTGCCCTTCCATTTCGACGAGCGGCTGGTATCCACCTACACCGGCAGCTTCTGGCAGCTGCTCAACCCGTTCGCGCTGCTGGCCGGCGTGGTCTCCAGCGCGATGATCACCATGCACGGCGGCGCCTACCTGGCCCACCGCACCGAAGGCGCCATCCAGGCGCGCGCCATCCGGGCGGCCGTGGCCGCTGCCCTCGTGATGGTGGTGGCTTTCGTCGCCGCCGGCGTGTGGCTGCAGAGCATCGAGGGCTACCGCATCACCTCGGCCATCGACCCGGCAGCCGCCCCGGACCCGCTGGGCAAGACCGTGGTGCGCGAGGCCGGCGCCTGGATGGCCAACTACCGCAGCCAGCCGCTGCTGTGGCTGCTGCCGGCGCTGGGCATCGCTGGTGCGCTGGGCAGCGCCGCCCTGCTGTGGGCGCGGCGCACGCTGGCGGCCTTCGTCAGCTCGGCGCTGGCGCAGGCCGGCGTGATCGGCACCGCCGGCGCCAGCATGTTCCCCTTCGTGATGCCGTCGAGCACGATGCCGGCGGCCAGCCTGACCGTCTGGGACAGCGTCTCCAGCCACCTGACGCTGGGCATCATGTTCTGGGCCACGGTGATCTTCATGCCGCTGATCATCTTCTACACCGGCTGGGCCTACCGCGTCATGCGCGGCAAGGTGACGGCCGCCTACATCCGCGAAAACGAACACGGCGCCTACTGAGCGCGGAGCAAGGAGAACGAGTCATGTGGTACTTCACCTGGATGCTGGGCGTGGGCTTTGCCGTGCTGCTGGCCATCCTCAACGCCATGTGGGGCGAGAACGAGGAAGCCCGCGCCGCGCAGCGCGACCGCCAGCCATGATCCCCCCCGAAGACCAGCAGCCTGGACACGGCGACCCGCAGGCGCCGCAACCGGCGGGCGTTCATCTGCCCAGCCTGCTGGTGGCCCTGTCCATCATGGTCGCCGGCAGCGTCTATCCGCTGCTGTTCGCCGGCTCTGACGGGCGCGCCCGGCACGATCTGGCGCTGCTGCTGTTCTGGGCCATGAGTGCCGGCTTCGTGCGCGGCGTCGGCTTCGTTCCCCGTCACCGCCTCGCACGCCTGTTGTTCTCCGGCTGGTCCTGCGCGGTCGCGCTGGCACTGGCCGTGCTGATGCGCTGGAGCGGTTGACCATGTATTTCCGCATGCTGCACGATCCGGCCAGCGGCGAGCTGAGCTACCTGCTGGCCGACCTGGACGCGGCCGAGGCCGTGCTCATCGATCCCCGCGGGCGCGACCTGGCGGTGCTGCGCGCGCTGCTGGCCGAGCACGGCCTGCGCCTGCGCTGGATTCTGCGCACCCACCACCACGACGCGGCCCAGCCCGCCGAGCGCGATCTGCTGATGCAGCTGCACGCCCCGATCGTGCAAGGCGAGGCCGGCGAGGGCGTGCACGCCGTCGCCGACGGCGACATCCTGCCGTTTGGCAACGAACTGGTGCGCGTGCTGGCCACGCCGGGCCACACCGCGAACGACCGCAGCTACGCCTGGCGGGACCGCCTGTTCTGCGGCGGCACCCTGGCCGTGCAGGACTGCCCACACCAGCCGCTGCCGGCTGCGCCCCAGGCCCTGTGGGACACCGTGACCCAGCGCATCTTCACCCTGCCGGACGAAACGCTGCTCTTTGCCGCCCACGCCCGGCACCACCGGGCCGTCAGCACCGTGCTGGAGGAGCGGCGTGCCCACCCCTGGTTCGCCGGCACCAGCCGCGACGATTTCCTGGCCCGTGCCGCCATGCCGGCCGGCCGCGACTTGCTGCTTTCCTCTGCCACCCCATGACCGCACAACGACCCTTTGCCATCACCATCGTCGGCGCCGGCTTTGGCGCGCTGTCGGCCGTGCGCGCCCTGCGCCGGCTCGACCCGCAGGCCGAGCTCACGCTGATCGCCCCCCGCGCCGAGCTGCACTACCTGCCGGGCATCATCTGGATTCCTGCCGGGCTGCGCCGGCGCGAACAGCTCGTCGTCAACCTGGATCGCTTTCTGCGCCGCATGCGGGTGCGGCACGTCGCGGCCGAGGTCACGGGGCTGGGCGAAGGCGGCCGCGTGGTCCAGACCACCGCCGGCGAGGTGCGCAACGACGGACTCATCATCGCCAGCGGCGGGCGTTTCCTCAAGAAACTGCCCGGCATCGAACACGCCCTGACGCCCTGCGAAGGCGTGGCGGTGGCCGAGCAGATCGGCGAGCGCCTGCGCGCCATGACCGGCGGCACCATCGCCGTGGGCTTTGCGGGCAACCCCAACGAGCCCGCTGCCGTGCGCGGCGGTCCGATGTTCGAATTCCTGTTCGGCATCGACACGCTGCTGCGCCAGCAGGGCCGGCGCGAGCGCTTCGAGCTGGTCTTCTTCAGCCCGGCCGCCGAGCCCGGCAACCGACTCGGCCCGCGAGCCGTGCGGCATCTGCTGGACGAGATGGCGCGGCGCGGCATTCAAACCCATCTGGGCCACAAGCTGCTGCGCTTCGAGGCCGACAGGGTCGTGACCGAAGGCGGCGGGTTCGCGGCCGACCTGATCCTCTTCATGCCGGGCATGACCGGCAACGCCTGGTTCGACCAGACCACGCTGCCGCGCTCGCCCGGCGGGCTGCTGCAGGCCGATGCCCAATGCCGCGTGCCCGGCACCGAGCACATCTACGTGGTGGGCGACTCCGGCAGCTTTCCCGGCCCGGACTGGAGCCCCAAGCAGGCGCACATGGCCGACCTGCAGGCCGCAGCCGCCGCGCGCAACCTGCTGGATGGCCTGCGCGGCCAGACGCCGACGGCCACCTTCCCGGTGGAGCTGCTGTGCATCATCGACAGCCTGACACACGGCACGCTGGTGTGGCGCACGCCCACGCGCAACCTGATCCTGCCGCCGCTGCGGCTGATGCACTGGGCCAAGCGCGCTTTCGAGTGGTGGTACCTGCGCGCCTACCGGTGAGCCGACCATGATGGATCTGTTCGTCATGGCTGCCCTGGGCAGCATCGGCGCGATGGCCGGCGCCCTGGCCATCGCACTGGCGCCGGCGCGCTGGCGCCAGCGGCTGCTGCCGCTGCTGCTGGCCTATTCGGCCGGCACCCTGCTGGCAGCCGCGCTGCTGGGCATGCTGCCGCGCGCCTATGCGGGCCTGCCGGGCATGCAGGCAGGCGGCATCGTGCTGGCCGGGCTGCTGCTGTTCTTCCTGCTCGAACGCCTGCTGCTGTGGCACCACTGCCACGACGCCGACTGCCGGGTCCGCCGCCGCAGCGGGCGGCTGCTGCTGGTGGGCGACGGCCTGCACAACTTCGTCGATGGCATCGTCATCGCCGCGGCCTACCTCAGCGCCCCCGCCCTGGGCTGGGCCGCAACGCTGGCCGTCATCGCCCACGAAGTCCCCCAGGAAATGGGCGATTACGCCGTGCTGCTGGACAGCGGCATGAGCCGCTGGGGCGCGCTGGGCTGGAACCTGGTTTCGGCGCTGGCCACCCTGCCCGGCGCCCTGCTCGGGTATGCGATGCTGGCATCGGCCCAGGCGCTGGTGCCCTACCTGCTGGCGCTGTCGGCCGCCAGCTTCCTCTACATCGCGCTGGGCGACCTGCTGCCACGCCTGCACCAGCAGGCCACGCGCAGCGGGCCGGCCCTGGCGAGCCTGGCCTGCCTGCTGCTGGGCATGCTGACCATCGTCATCCTGCGCATGCATCCCCACTGATTGCCCCACGAGTCCGCCCATGCTCTCCTTCGTACGCACTCTCTTCGTCCCCGTCCTCCTGCTGGGCTGGCCGCTGGCCCTGTGGGCCACCCCGCCCCAGATTGGATCGGCCCTGCCGGAACTGAACCTGCAGGATCAGCACGGCCGGGACTGGCGCGTGACGGCGCACACGCGCCTGCTGATCGTGGCCACCGGCCGCGCCGCCTCCAACCTCGTGCAGGAGGTGCTGGCCGGTCAGCCCGGCGACGTGCTCGCCGCCCGCCAGGCCCTGTACCTGGCCGATCTCAGCCGCATGCCCGGCTTCATCACCCGCACCTTCGCCCTGCCGGCCCTGCGCGAGCAGCCGTTTGCGGTGGGCGTGGTGCTGCAGCCGCAGACGCTGGCCGGCTGGCCGCGCGCGGACGAGGTGGTGACGCTGATTTCGCTGCAGGACGGGCGCGTCACCGCCATCGAGCAGGCGCGCGACGCAGCCACGCTGCGCGCCGCGCTGGGGCTTCAGCCGGCGGAGGCGGCCCGGTAGCGCTGGTGCAGGATGCGCACCCGCTGCACGTACACCTGGGTTTCCGGATAGGGCGGCACGCCCGCATGCCGCTGTACGGCCTGGGGCCCGGCGTTGTAGGCCGCCGTAGCCAGCGTGATGTCGCTGCGAAAGCGCACCAGCAGCTCGGCCAGGTAGCGCACGCCGCCACGGATGTTCTGCTGCGGCAGATGGGGGTCGTCCACCCCCATCAGGCGGGCCGTGGCAGGCATGAGCTGCATCAGTCCGATGGCGCCCTTGGGCGAGCGGGCCCGGGCATTGAAACCCGATTCGGCATGGATGACGGCGCGCACCAGCGCCGGATCGACGTTGTACTGGCGCGCTGCCTGCTCGATCTCGCTGGCGTAGGCATCGTGGTACAGGCGGGTGGCCTTCCAGTCGATCGGCGATTGCGGGTTGCAGGCATAGCAGCCGTAGCTCAGCACCACATAGGCCTGATGGGCCGGCGGACGGTCCGAGAAGGACACGGTGCCGCTGCCGCTCAGATAGCGGTACACCTTGGTGGCGCCTGCGGCCGCATCCGCTGCGGGCGCCGGCGCGCCCTGCGCCAGCGCCGCCGCCGCGGCCAGGGCCGTGGGCAGGAAGGTCAAGAAGGGGCGCAGCCAGCTAGCCATGGTCGCAGATGCATCGGGCGAAAGTAAGCGGATTGTCCAATCTGAACGCCGGCCTGCCAAGGCTGGCTTGCGCTCAGTGGGCCTGCTCCCAGTTCGGTCCCACGCCGACTTCGGCCACCAGCGGCACCTTGAGGCGGGCCACGCCGGCCATCAGACGGGGAATGGCGTGGCGCAGCCAGGACACCTCGTCCTCGGGCACCTCGAACACCAGTTCGTCATGCACCTGCATGATCATGCGGGTGCGGCGGCCTTCGGCATCGAGCACGCGCTGCACCTCGTTCATGCTCATCTTGATCAGGTCGGCCGCGGTGCCCTGCATCGGCGCGTTGATGGCCGCGCGCTCGGCCGCGCTGCGGCGCGGCCCGTTGGGCGAGTTGATCTCCGGCAGGTACAGACGCCGGCCAAACACCGTCTCCACATAGCCACGCGCCTTGGCCTGCTGGCGCGTCTCGTCCATATAGCGCCGCACGCCGGCAAAGCGCTCGAAATAACGCTCGATGTAGTTCTTGGCGGCGGTGGTGTCGATACCCAGGCTTTTGGCCAGGCCATAGGCGCTCATGCCGTAGATCAGGCCGAAGTTGATGACCTTGGCGTAGCGGCGCTGCTCGCTGGTGACGGCGCTGGTGGGCACGCCGAAGACTTCGGCCGCGGTGGCGCGGTGCACGTCGATGCCGTCGTGGAAAGCCAGCAGCAGCGCCGCATCGCCGCTGAGGTGGGCCATGATGCGCAGCTCGATCTGGGAATAGTCGGCGCTGGCGATCAGATGGCCAGGCGGGGCGATGAAGGCCTCGCGGATGCGCCGTCCCTCGGGCGTGCGCACCGGAATGTTCTGCAGATTGGGCTCATTGCTGGCCAGCCGCCCGGTCACCGCCACGGCCTGGGCATAGTGGGTGTGCACGCGCCCGGTCCGCGGATCGGCCATGGCCGCCAGCTTGTCGGTGTAGGTGCTCTTGAGCTTGGACAGGGCCCGGTGCTCCAGGATCTTGGCCGGCAGCGGAAAGTCCTCGGCCAGTTTTTCCAGCACCTCCTCGTCGGTGCTGGGCGCGCCGGTGGCGGTTTTCTTGACCACCGGCAGGCCCAGCTTGCCGAAGAAGATTTCACCGATCTGCTTGGGCGAACCCAGGTTGAAGGGCTGGCCGGCCAGCTCGTAAGCCTGCTGCTCCAGCTGCACGATGCGCTGGCCCAGCTCGTGGCTGTGCTGCTGCAGCACCGCCGCATCGACCAGCACGCCATGGCGCTCCATGCGATACAGCGTCTCCGAGCACGCCACCTCCAGCTCGTAGATGGCGCGCAGCTTCTCCTCGGCCTGCAGCCGCGGCCACAGCACCTGGTGCACGGTCAGCGTCTGCTCGGCGTCCTCGCAGGCGTAGGCCGCCGCGCGCGCGATGTCCACCCGGCTGAACGGGATCTGCTTGGCGCCCTTGCCGCACAGGTCTTCGTAGTCGATGCCCTTGCGCCCCAGGTGCCGCTCGGCCAGGCTGGCCAGGTTGTGCGGCTTGTGCACTTCCAGCACATAGCTTTGCAGCATGGTGTCGTGCGCGTAGCCGCGCACCTCGATGCCATGGTTGGCGAACACATGGCGGTCGTATTTGACGTGCTGGCCCAGCTTGCTGTGCGTGGCGTCTTCCAGCCAGGGCTTCAAGCGCGCCAGCACCTCGTCGCGCGGCAGCTGCGCCGGCGCGCCGGGGTAGTCGTGCGCCAGCGGAATGTAGGCCGCCTCGCCGGGCTGCACGCTGAGCGAAATGCCCACGATCTGCGCCACCATCTCGTCCAGCGAGGTGGTTTCCGTGTCCAGCGCCACCAGATCGGCCTGGCGGATCCTGTGCAGCCAGTGCTCGAAGGTGCTCCAGTCCAGGATGGTGGTGCAGTGCAGCGGCGCGGCGTCTGGGGTGGGCGGCGTGGCGGCGTCGAACAGGCCCGGCCCGTCCACCGCCGCCGGCGCCGGCGTGCCCCCGCCCAGGGAGCGGGCCAGGGTCTTGAAGCCATAGCGCTCGTAGAAGGCGCGCAGCGCCCCGGTGTCGGGCTCGGCTACGCGCAGCGCCTCCAGCGAGGGCAGGCCGGGCACCCAGCCGTTGAGATCGCAGTCGGTCTTGATCGTCAGCAGCTGCCGGCCGGTGGGCAGCCAGTCCAGCGCCTTGCGCAGGTTGTCGCCGGCCGCGCCCTTGATCTCGGCGGCATGGGCGATCAGGTTGTCCAGCGAGCCGTATTCCTGCAGCCACTTGGCCGCCGTCTTGGGGCCGACCTTGTCCACCCCGGGCACATTGTCGATGGCGTCGCCCACCAGCGTCTGGAAATCGACCATGCGCTCGGGCGGAACCCCAAACTCGGCCTGCACCCCGGCCACGTCGCGGCGCTTGCCGCTCATCGTGTCCACGATGGTGATGTGCGGCGTGACCAGCTGCGCCAGATCCTTGTCGCCGCTGCTGATGATCACCTCCACACCCTGCGCGGCCGCCGCGCGCGCCAGCGTGCCGATCACGTCGTCGGCCTCCACGCCCGGCACGTCCAGCACCTTCCAGCCCATCAGGCGCACCACTTCGTGGATGGGCTCGATCTGCGCGCGCAGGTCCTCCGGCATCGGGGCGCGCTGCGCCTTGTAGGCCGGATACAGCGCCTCGCGGAAGGTCGGCCCCCGGGCGTCGAACACACAGGCCGCATAGTCGGCGGCGATGTCCTTGCGCAGACTCTGCAGCATGTTGATGATGCCGCGGATCGCCCCGGTGGGCGGGCTCGTCGGATCGCCCGGCACCGCGCGCAGATCGGGCATGGCGTGATAGGCGCGGTACAGGTAGCTGGAGCCATCGACCAGCAGCAGGGTTTTGTTGTCGCTCATGGGCCGTTCCGTGGGTCAGGGGCCGATTGTGCCTGCGCCTACAATCCACGCATCATGTCCGCCCGCTCCCGTGCCCGCATCGTCTGGCTGTGCGCCGCAGCCGGCCTGCTGGCGGGCGCCGCCTGGGCGCAGCCGGCCGCCCCGCTGCCCGATGCGCCCGCTGCCGCGTCCCGCCGGCCCGAGCCCAGGGTCGAGCGCATCCGGCACGAAGACGCCGGCTCGCGCATCGACGAGCTGCGCGTCGGCGGTGAAAACCGGCAGATCAGCGTGCAGCCCAAGGGCGCGGCCCCGTCCTACGAAGTACCGCCCCAGGGCCACAACCGCAACCCGGCCTCCAGCGAGCAGGAGCGCAGCGGCAGCGGGGGCTGGAAGATTCTGGGTTTCTGATCCATGGCCGTCTTTACCGAAGTCTCATTCGATGAGGCCAGCGCCCTGCTGCAGGCGCTGGACCTGGGCACGCTGCGGCACATGGAAGGCTGCCAGGGCGGCATCGAGAACACCAACTACTTCGTCAGCACCGAACGCGGCGACTACGTGCTGACGCTGTTCGAGCGCCTGTCCTTCGAGCAGCTG
Organism: Hylemonella sp.; assembly: GCA_036846225.1. Lineage (GTDB taxonomy): Bacteria > Pseudomonadota > Gammaproteobacteria > Burkholderiales > Burkholderiaceae_C > Hylemonella. The sequence continues at coordinate 11,986 of DAIUCJ010000009.1, read as the reverse complement.
CCGTTTTATCTGCACCTGATGAAGCACCTGGCCGTGCGCGGCATCCCGGTACCCGATCCGGCCGCCAACCGCGACGGCGACATCCTGCACCGCCTCAAGGGCAAGCCGGCCGCCGTGGTCAACCGCCTGCGCGGCCGCAGCGAGCTGGCGCCTACCGAGGTGCACTGCGCCGCCGTCGGCGCCATGCTGGCGCGCATGCACTTGGCCGGGCTGGACTACGAACGCAGCCAGCCCAATCTGCGCGGCCTGGCCTGGTGGAACGAAACCGTGCCGCTGGTGCTGCCCCATCTGGATGCCGCACAGGCCGCGCTGATCCGCAGCGAGCTGGCCTACCAGAACCATGTCGCCCAGCTACCGGCCTACCGGGCGCTGCCGCGCGGACCGATCCATGCCGACCTGTTCCGCGACAACGTCATGTTCGATGGCCCGCGCGAGGCGCCGGAGCTGACGGGCTTCTTCGATTTCTACTTCGCCGGGGTGGACACCTTCCTGTTCGACATCGCCGTCTGCCTCAACGACTGGTGCATCGACCTGGCCAGCGGCGCCACCGACTGGCCGCGCAGCGCGGCCTTCCTGCGCGCCTACACCGCGGTGCGCGCGCTCACCGCGGCCGAGCGCACGCTGCTGCCGGCCATGCTGCGCGCCGGCGCCCTGCGCTTCTGGACCTCGCGGCTGTGGGATTACTACCTGCCGCGCGAAGCCAGCATGCTCAAGCCCCACGACCCGGCGCACTTCGAGCGGGTGTTGCGCCAGCGCGTGCAGCATCCGCTGCACGCAGCCGAGCTGCTGGACGCCGCCGAGGTCTGCGCATGAAGCTCAACCTCGTGGCGCCAGGCACCGGCCTGCGCTGGGTGAGCCTGGGCGTGCGCACCTTCTGGCGCCAGCCGCTGGCGCTGGGCGGGCTGTTCTTCATCGTCACGCTGTTCATATCGCTGGCCAGCCTGCTGCCGGTGCTGGGCACGCTGCTGGCGCTGCTGCTGCTGCCCACGGCCACCCTGGGGCTGATGGCCGCCACCCGCGAAGCCGAACAGGGCCGCTTTCCCATGCCGGCGGTGCTGCTGAGCGCGCTGCGCGCCGGAGCCGGCCAGACCCGCGCCATGCTGACGCTGGGCGCGCTGTACGTGGCCGTGTTCCTGCTGGTGCTGGCGCTGTCCGCGCTGGCTGACGGCGGCCAGCTGGCCCGGGCCCACCTCACCGGCTCGGGTCTGACGCCGGAGCAGCTGCAGTCGCCCGCGTTCCAGAACGCGCTGCTCATCGTGCTCGGGCTGAGCCTGCCGCTGACGCTGCTGTTCTCCCATGCGCCGGCGCTGGTGCACTGGTACCGCGTGCCGCCGCTCAAGAGCCTGTTTTTCAGCGTCGTGGGCTTCGTGCGCAACATCGGCGCCATCCTGGTCTTTCTGGCCGGCTGGATGGGCCTGAGCCTGGCCGTGGGCTTCGCGGCCCTGCTGCTGATCGGCCTGCTGCTCAACCCGGGCGACCTGGCCACGCTGCTGGCCGTGCTGCACCCCGTGGGCCTGATGCTGACGGCCATGTTCACCTGCTCGGTGTACTTCACCTTCCGCGACAGCTACATGGCCGACGCCCCGCCGCAGCCGCCCGCCGACCCGCCCGCGGCGCTGTAAGACCCGGCGACGGCGGGTTTCCCCCGCCCGGCGGGCTCAATCAAACTCAGTCCACCGGCGTGAGCTTGGCCACCGACAGGGCCAGCCATTTCAGGCCATGGCGCAGGAACTGCACCTGCGCGCGCGCATCGGCTCCGCTGCCTTCGAGCGTGCGCACCGTGCCCTCGCCGAACTTGTTGTGGAAGACCCGCATGCCGACCTTCAGGCCGGTAGCGGCTTCCTGCGCGCGGGACACCGGCGCCGGGGCCGCGCCGGCGCCGCGGCTCTCGCCGCCTGCATGGGCGCTGCGGTAGCCCTCGCTCCAGCCCTCGCGCTGCCGGCCCTGGCTCCAAACAGGCGGCGCCAGACCGCTGCCAAAGCCCTGGCTGCGCGGGGTGATCCATTTCAGCGTGTCTTGCGGCAGCTCGTCGAAGAAGCGGCTGCGGATGTGGTAGCGCAACTGGCCGTGCAGCATGCGAGTCTGCGCCAGGCTCAGGTACAGGCGCTTGCGCGCGCGCGTGATGGCCACGTACATCAGCCGGCGCTCCTCCTCCAGCCCGTCGGCGTCGCTCAGCGCATTCTCATGCGGGAACAGGCCTTCTTCCAGCCCGGTGATGAACACCACGTCGAACTCCAGCCCCTTGCTGGCGTGCACGGTCATCAGTTGCACCGCGTCCTGCCCTTCCTGCGCCTGGTTGTCGCCCGCTTCCAGCGCCGCGTGGGTCAAAAAGGCGGCCAGCGGCGACATGACCTCGCCGTTGTCGTCCGGCGCCGCGTTCGCCGCCGCTTCGGTGGCTTCGGCCTCGCGGCCAAAGCCCTCGATGCTGACGAAGCTCTCGGCCGCGCTGACCAGCTCCTCCAGGTTTTCGATGCGGTCGCCCCCCTCGCGCTCGCCACGGTAATGGGCGATCAGACCGCTGTGTTCCAGCACCAGCTCGACGATTTCGCGCAGCGTCAGGCCCTGGGCCTGCTCGCGCAGCACGTCGATGCGGGCGACGAAAGCGCCCAGATTGGCGCCGGCCTTGCCCGACAGCCGGCCCACCGCCGCGTGCAGCGAGCAGCCGGCGGCGCGGGCGGCGTCCTGCAACTGCTCGATGGAGCGCGCCCCGATGCCGCGCGGCGGAAAGTTCACCACCCGCAGAAAGCTGGTGTCGTCGTTCGGGTTCTCCAGCAGGCGCAGGTAGGCCAGCGCGTGCTTGATCTCGGCGCGCTCGAAAAAGCGCAGCCCGCCATAGACCCGGTACGGCAACCCGGCATGAAACAGCGCCGTCTCCAGCGCGCGGCTCTGGGCATTGGAACGGTACAGCACCGCGATTTCGCGCGCAGGCACGCCCTCGCGCAGCAGCTGGCGGATCTCGTCCACCGCCCACTGGGCCTCCTCGGCATCGCTGGGCGCCTCGAACACGCGCACCGGCTCGCCCGCGCCCTGGTCGGTGCGCAGGTTCTTGCCCAGGCGGTGCCGGTTGTGGCTGATCAGCGCGTTGGCCGCATCCAGGATGTTGCTGTGGCTGCGGTAGTTCTGCTCCAGCTTGATCTGGTGCCGCACCGCGAACTCGCGCACGAAGTCGGCCATATTGCCCACCCGCGCGCCGCGAAAGGCGTAGATGCTCTGGTCGTCGTCGCCCACCGCGAACACGCAGCCGCCCTGCCCGTCGTCGCGCAGGCGACCGCCCGGGTCGAAGCCGGCCAGCAGCCTGATCCAGGCGTACTGCAGGCGGTTGGTGTCCTGGAACTCGTCGATCAGGATGTGACGAAAGCGCCGCTGGTAGTGTTCGCGCACCGCATCGTGGTCGCGCAGCAGCTCATAGGAGCGCAGCAGCAGCTCGCCAAAGTCCACCACGCCCTCGCGCTGGCACTGCTCCTCGTAGAGCTGGTACAGCTCCACCTTCCTGCGCGTGTCCGCATCGCGTGCCGGCACCTGCGCCGGGCGCAACCCCTCCTCCTTGCAGCCGGCGATGAACCAGGCCAGCTGCTTGGGCGGAAAACGCTCCTCATCCACCTGGAACTGCTTGCACAGCCGCTTGATGGCCGAAAGCTGGTCCTGCGTGTCCAGGATCTGGAACGTCGGCGGCAGGCCGACGGTGCGGTGGTGCGCGCGCAGCATGCGGTTGCACAGCCCATGGAAGGTGCCGATCCACATGCCGCGCACGTTCACCGGCAGCATGGCCTGCAGCCGCGTCATCATCTCGCGCGCGGCCTTGTTGGTAAAGGTGACCGCCAGCACGCCGCCTGGCGTGACCTGCCCGGTGGCCAGCAGCCAGGCGATGCGGGTGGTCAGCACCCGGGTCTTGCCCGATCCGGCACCGGCCAGAATCAGCGCATGCTCGTTCGGCAGGGCCACGGCGGCACGCTGCTCGGCATTGAGCCCGGCCAGCAACGGCGATTGCGCCGCCACGGCTTCCAGGGGACTGCTGTGCAATGGATTCATCGGCATATGCCATTGTAAAAACCCGGCCCCGCCCCCTGCGCTGCGCAACGGGCGGCTGCGCCGCCTGCGGCCAGCCTGCCGCGCCGGCCCGGATAATGCCGCGCATGCATCCGCTCAAATCCCTGCTGATCCGCAGCGCCGCCAACGCCCGCGCCCAGGCCGCGCTGCAATGGCTGGTGGACCGCGCCCAGTTCCTGATGGGCATCGGCGCGGGCGCCGGCATGGACACCAGCGCCGAGCACGCCGTCCTGCGGCATCTGCGCGAGCGCGCGCCGCAGCCCTGGTGCATCTTCGATGTCGGCGCCAACCGCGGCCAGTTCCTGCAGCTGCTCAGACAGCAGCTCGATGGCTGCGACTATGTAGTGCATGGTTTCGAACCCGGCCGCAGCACCTTTGCCCTGCTGCAGCAGGCCGCCGGCGCCGACTCCCGCGTCCACCTGAACCGCCTGGCCATCGGCCGGCAGCCCGGTTGCGCGCAGCTGCATTACGACGCCGCCGGCTCGGGCCTGGCTTCGCTGACGCGCCGGCGGCTGGACCACTTCGATCTGGCTTTCACGCAGTCCGAGCCCGTCGAGATCACGACCCTGGACGCTTACTGCGCGCAGCGCGGCATCGGCCGCATCGACCTGCTCAAGCTCGACATCGAAGGCCATGAGCTCGACGCCCTGCAGGGAGGCCGGCAGATGCTGGAGCAGGGCCGCGTGGGGCTGATCGTCTTTGAGTTCGGCGGCTGCAACATCGACACGCGCACCTTCCTGCAGGACTTCTGGTATCTGTTTCAGGAACTGGGCTACACCCTGCACCGGCTGACGCCCGGAGGCTACCTGCATCCGCTGCCCGCCTACCGCGAGAGCCTGGAGCAGTTCCGCACCACCCATTTCGTGGCGATGCCGCGCCCGCTCACGGGCTGACCAGCTCCTCCCCCGCCAGCACCAGGCGCAGCACCGCGGCCAGCTCGCGCGACTGCACCGGCTTGAACAGCATGGGCCAGCCGCTGGCTGCAGCCGTGGCGATGAAGGCGCTGGAGGTGTCGCCGGTGAGCAGCAGCCCCGGCAGCGGCCCGCCGCGGCGCTGCTGCAGCGCATCGAGCAGGTCGATGCCGGTCAGCCGCCCCGGCAGACGGTAGTCGCAGAGGTAGAGGTCCGCCTGGTCCACCGCAGGCGCACGCAACGCCGTGTCGGCATCGGGGTAACACTGCACCTGCGCGCCGCGCGCTTGCAGCCAGGCCTGCAGCGCGCCGGCCACCTCGGACGCGTCTTCCACCAGCACCACCTGCCGCCCGCGCAGGTCCAGACCGTCGTCATCGCGCAGCGGGCTGGCTGGCGCGGGCAGCCCCTGCGCCGGCGGCAGGCTCACCGCCATCACCGTGCCCCGCCCCGGCTGCGAGCGGCATTGCAGCCGCAAGCCCAGCAGCTGGTCGATGCGGCGCACGATGGCCAGCC
>DAIUCJ010000009.1:0-6415 GCA_036846225.1 Hylemonella sp. | reverse complement strand
CAGCCGCAAGCCCAGCAGCTGGTCGATGCGGCGCACGATGGCCAGCCCCAAGCCCAGGCCGCGGCGGCGGTCGCGCTGCGGGTTGTCCACCTGGAAGTATTCGTCGAACACCCGTTGCAGATGCTCGGGAGCTATGCCGATGCCGCTGTCGCGCACCTGCACCAGCAGCTGCCCGTCCTGCCGCCGCCGCACCGCCACCAGCACGCTGCCCTGCGGCGTGTATTTGAGGGCGTTGCTCAGCAGATTGCGCAGCACCGAGCCCAGCAAGCGCTCGTCGGTGCGCACCTGCAGCGGACCGCGCGGCAGCCACAGGCGCAGCCGCAGGCCGCGGGCAGCCGCCTGCGGCCGAAATTCCTGCAGCAGCCGCGCCAGCAGCGCATCCAGCGCCACGTCGGCCCACTGCGGCTTGACGGCGCCGGCATCGAGCCTGGAGATGTCCAGCAGCGTATCCAGCAGCTCGGACAGGGCATGGACCGAGACTTCCATCTGGCGCAGGATTTCCTGCTGGCGCGGCGACCCGCCGGTCTGCAGCAGACTGCCCATCAGCAGATGGATGGCCTGTAGCGGCTGGTGGATGTCGTGGCCCGCGTAGGCGAGGAATTTGGACTTGGCCTCGCTTTGCTGGCGCAGCTCCTCGGTGGTCTGCGCAAGCGTGCGCGTCAGCCCTTCCAGCTCGGTGCGCAGGCGCTCGTTGACCATCAGGATCAGCCCCACGCCCGCTGTCAGCAGCCCGGTGCTCAAGGCCGTCATGTACACCGCCTGCGCCGGCGTGGGATGGAACAGCACGCTTTCCTGGCCGACCTGCTCCAGCGTCAGCAAGCGGTAGGCCACCCCGGCGCCAGCGGCCAGCAGCGCCAGCTGCGTCACCCGTTCGCCGACCGTGGGGCGGGGTCGCCGCAGCACGTACACCAGCGTCCAGACCAGGCTGCCCAGCAGGAAAGAGGTCACCAGCAGCAGCCGCGTGCGCGCGCCCGCCCCTTCCAGCACGGCCAGCCCGAACACCAGCAGCGCCGCCAGCGCCACCAACAGGCGGCCGCGCGCGCTGGCTGGCCGGCCGTGGAAGCGCCGCAGCCCCAGATCGATGAGCAAAATGGCCTGCACCAGCAGGGCATTGGCCAGCGCATGGGTGGCCAGCAGCGGCAGCCAGGGCCGCAGCACCAGCAGGACCACCGTGCCCACCATCGCCGCATACGCGCCGATCCAGGCCGCCAGCCCGCGCACGCCGGCCGGCACGCTGCGGCGCAGGGACAGCAGGATGACCAGGATGACGATGGCCAGCAGGCCGTTGATGACGATGATGGAACGCGGATCGATGACCGACATGACGGAACACAAACGGAAAGCGGCGCCCCCGCCCTTCAGCGCGGCGGCTCGGCCTGGGCCTCCAGTACGATTTCGACCCGCCGGTTGGCCGCGCGCCCTGCCGGCGTGTCGTTGGGCGCGATGGGCCGCGTGTCGGCGTAGCCGATGGCCCGCATGCGCTGCGGCGCGATGCCCTGGCTGACCAGAAAGCGCACCACGCTGCCGGCCCGACCGGCAGCCAGCTCCCAGTTGGAGGGAAAGCGAGCGGTCTGGATCGGCACATCGTCGGTGTGCCCTTCGACCACGATGGCGTGGCGCTCGGCCGCGCGCAGGGCCGGCAGCAGCCGGCTGACCAGCTCCTGCCCGGCCGGGGTCAGGCCGGCCTCGCCGGAGGCGAACAGGATCTCGCTGCTGATGCGAAAACTCACCGTGCGGCCGCTGACCAGCACTTCGATGCTGTTGCCCAGCTGCTCCAGCGGCAGGCCGGCCAGCGGGTCGGCTGCGGGCTCGGAAGCTGCCGCCTGCGGTTCGGAAGCCGCAGCCTGCGGCGCCGAAGCCAGGGGCTGCGGCACGGCAGCCACCGCCGGGAGGTGACGGTCGCGCGGCTCCACGAAGGCCAGCACCACCACCATCGTGACCAGCAACAGCGTCATCACGTCCAGATAGGTGAGAAACCAGCCTTCGGCCTCGCGCGTGGGCGGTGGACTGATGTGCCAGCGCTCGAAGCTACCGCGGTGGGCGCGGGTGCGCACCGTCACGGCCGGCGCGGCGCCGTGGCCGGCCGCAGGCTGCAGGGCCGCGGGATCGGGCACCTCGGGCTGCGTCACGGCCGCGCCCCCGGCGGCTGGCCCTCGAACAGCTCGTTCTCGTACACCGCCACGAACGACTTGAGCGTCTCGCGCATCATCGAGGGGCTGCGCTTGGCGCTCATCATCGCGATGCCCTGCAGGATCATGTTCATCATCACCAGCCGCTGCTCGGTGCGGCGCTCCAGCTGCACGGCCACCGGCTTGAAGAACAGATTGGCCAGCAGGATGCCGTAGAAGGTGGTGATCAGGGCCACGGCCAGCTGCGGGCCGATGACGCTCATGTCGCCGCTGCCCAGCACGTCCATCATGTTGACCAGGCCCAGCAGCGTGCCGATCATGCCAAAGGCCGGTGCGTAGTTGGCCATCACGCGAAACAGCTCGGCCTCGGCCGCCTCGCGGGCGCGCAGCCGCGAAATGCGCCACTGCAGCAGGTCGATGATGTCTTCCTCCGGTGCGCGGTCGATCACCATCTGCACGCCGGTGCGCAGGAAGGGGTTGCGGATCTGGGCCAGCTCGCGCTCGACCAGGCGCGGATCGTCCTGCATCCACAGCTTGGCCACGTGGACCAGCTCCTCCAGGTCCTTTTGCAGATACAGCCGCTCATTGCGCCAGACGGTGCCGATCAGCCGGAAGATGCGCAGCACCTCCTTGAGCGGATAGCTCATGAACGTCGCAGCCAGCGTCCCCCCGACGACCAGCAGCAGGCTGGGCAGGTCGAAAAAGAGGCGCGGATCGGCCGCGGTGAACGCGAACACGCCGCCCAGCAGCGCGAAACTGGCCAGCAGGCCGATCAGCGTGGAGGGATTCATGCCACATCGCTCCTTGCGCGCGGCCCGCGCTCACGCCCGGCCAAAGACCAGCCGGATCGCCAGCTGGTGCAGCCGCTCCCAGGGCGCCGTCAAATCCTCCAGCACGCTGAAGTGGTTGCGCCCGGGTATGGTTTCGCACACCGGCACCGCCTGGCGGCCCCAGGCCTGGCGGATCAGCCTGTTCTGGCGCAGGAACTCGGCGCTCTCGTCGGCGCCGGCCACCGCATAGAGCACGCCCTGGCGTGGCGCGGGCAGCCAGGCCGGGCTGACGCGGGCCACCTGCTCGGGCGTCAGTCGCAGGGACTCCTTCAGGAACGGCGTGTGCATCACCGGCTCCAGGTCGTACAGACCCGAGATCGACAACGCCCCCTTGACCAGATCGGGCGGCAGCCTGCGGTCATAGGCCGGCCACACACACTCCAGCAGCATGGCCGCCAGATGGCCACCCGCCGAGTGGCCGACGACGTAGATGCGACCCGGATCGCCGCCGTACCTGCGGGCGTTGCGCCACACCCAGGCCAGGGCCTTGACCATCTGCAGCGTGATGTCCGGAATCGTCACCGCCGGGCACAGCGCGTAGTTGGGGAGAAAGACACAGCCGCCGAGGTTCTTGAACGCCGGCGCGATGAAAGAGTGCTGCGACTTGTCCAGCGAACGCCAGTAGCCGCCGTGGATGAACACCACCACCGGCGAGCCGCTCTGCGCGGCCGGAAACACGTCCAGCGTCTCCATCGGCCCCTCCCCGTAGGGAATGTCCGTCTCGCAGGGATGGGCCTCGCGCGCGTCGCTGGAGGCGTCGGTCCAGCGCATGAAATGCACCGTGTGCTCGGGCACCAGCGCGCGGTTGTTGTACATGCGGTCCAGCCAGGCCGGCTCCAGGTTCGTCTTTCGGGTCATTCGCGTCTCCGTTGCATTCCATCGTTGGCCGGCCCGCATCTTGGCACAAACGCGGCAGGGCGCCGGCAGCGTTCGCGGTATTCTTGCGGGCATGAACCTCCATGCCCAACTCCTGCAGCGCGCCGCCCAGGGCCGGCCGGTGCGCGTCGGCCTGATCGGGGCCGGCAAATTCGGCTCCATGTACCTGGCCCAAGTGCCGCGCACGCCCGGCGTGCAGTTGGCGGCCATCGCCGATCTATCGCCGGCCAACGCCCGCGCCAACCTGGCCCGCGTGGGCTGGCAGCCCCAACAGTGCGCCGCCCGCAGCATCGACGAGGCCATGCAGACCGGCACCACCTGGCTCACCGACGACTGGCAGGCGGTGGTCACGCACCCGCAAATCGACATCGTGGTCGAGTGCACCGGCAACCCGGTGGCCGCGGTCGATCACATCCTGCAGGCCTTCGCGCACGGCAAGCATGTGGTCAACGTGACGGTGGAGGCCGACGCGTTCTGCGGCCCGCTGCTGGCGCGCAAGGCCGCCCAGGCCGGCGTGGTGTATTCGCTGGCCTTCGGCGACCAGCCGGCGCTGATCTGCGACCTGGTGGACTGGGCGCGCACCTGCGGCTTTCCGGTGGTAGCCGCCGGCCGCGGCCACAAGTGGCTGCCCCACTACTGCGAATCCACGCCCGAGACCGTCTGGGGCTACTACGGCCTGACGCCCGAGCAGGCCGCGCGCGGCGGCCTCAACCCCAAGATGTTCAACAGCTTCCTCGACGGCTCCAAGCCCAGCATCGAAAGCACCGCCGTGGCCAACGCCACCGGCCTGACGGTGCCCAGCAACGGCCTGCTCTACCCGCCGGCCAGCATCGAGGACATTCCTTACGTCACCCGCCCCAGAAGCGAGGGCGGCGCGCTGGAGCGCAAGGGCATGGTCGAAGTGATCTCCTCGCTGGAACCGGACGGACGCCGGATCCCCTACGACATCCGCATGGGCGTGTGGGTCACGGTGGAAGCCGAGACCGACTACATCAAGCACTGCTTCGAGGAGTACAACGCCCACACCGACCCCAGCGGACGCTACTTCACGCTGTACAAGCGCTGGCACCTGATCGGGCTGGAAGTGGGCGTCTCGGTGGCCAGCGTGGCCGTGCGCGGCGAGCCCACCGGCGTGGCCACCTGCTGGAACGCCGACGTGGTGGCCACGGCCAAGCGCGACCTGCAGCCCGGCGAGCTGCTGGATGGCGAAGGCGGCTACACCGTCTGGGGCAAGCTGCTGCCGGCGGCCACGTCGCTGCAACTGGGCGGATTGCCGCTGGGCCTGGCGCACAACGTCAAGGTGGTGCGCCCGGTGAAGAAAGGCCAAAGCCTGAGCTGGGCCGATGTGGCCATGGACGAAAACACCCAGGCCTATCGCGTGCGGCGCGAGATGGAACAACAGTTCGCGGGAGTCGCCCGATGACGATCCAAATCGCCCTGCTGGGCACCGGCATGATGGGCTACCCGATGGCGCGGCGCCTGTGCGAAGCCGGCCATGAGGTGCATGTGTGGAACCGCACCCGCGCCAAGGCCGAAGGGCTGGCCGCCCACGGTGCCGTGGTGCACGACACCGCCGCCGAGGCGGCACGCGGCCGGGAATTCGTCATCACCATGCTGGAGCATGGCCCGGTGGTCGAGCAGGTGCTCTTTGGCGCGGGCGTCGCCCAGGCCATGAACCCCGGCACCGTGCTCATCGACATGTCCTCCATCAAGCCGGCCGAGGCCCGCGACCATGCCGAGCGCCTGGGCGGCATGGGCATCACCCACCTGGACGCGCCCGTCTCCGGCGGCACGCTGGGCGCCGAAGCCGGCACGCTGGCCATCATGGCCGGTGGCAAGGCCACCACCTTCGAGCGCGCCAAGCCGGTCTTCGCCCCGCTGGGCCGCGCCACCCTGGTCGGCCCCAGCGGCAGCGGCCAGCTGGCCAAGCTGGCCAACCAGATGATCGTGGGCATCACCATCGGCGCCGTGGCCGAAGCCCTGCTGCTGTGCGAAAAAGGCGGCGCCGACCCGGCCAAGGTGAAGGAAGCCATCACCGGCGGCTTTGCCGACAGCCGCATCCTGCAGGTGCACGGCCAGCGCATGGTCGAGCGCGACTTCGCCCCCCGCGGGCGCATGACGGTGCAGTTGAAAGACATGCGCAACGCGCTGGAAACGGCCGCCAGCCTGGGCTTCACCGCCCCCATCACCGCGCTGCTGGAGCAGCTCTACGCCGAAGGCGTGGCCCACGGCTATGCCGATCTGGACCAGGCGGGCCTGTTCGCGGAGCTGGCGCGGCGCAATGGGATGACCTGACTCATCAGGACTGGGAAATTCCGGCGGCAGTCAGCTTGCGCTTTTTCTCTTCCAACTCGGCCAACATGTCCGAGCCGTTGCGGATGCGATGCAAGGTCTCGATCGGAACGGTCCAGACCATACCATCGCCGATCTGGCCAGTGCTGCAGATCATGATGATGGTGTTGCGGATTTCCTCGACCATGTCATCGTCAGCCAGCACAGTAACCATGATCTTCGGCGTGTAATCAGTTAAGGAAGGTCTGCACAACCCCTGCTCTGACAGCGATTGAAGCGTACCGGTTC
>DAIUCJ010000008.1:0-91072 GCA_036846225.1 Hylemonella sp. | reverse complement strand
GGGGCCAGGCCGGGGCCGGCCTGCAGCAGGCGCCGGGCCTGCTGCGCCACCGGCGCGCCGCTGTCGATCAGCGTGACCGCCGGGCCGGCCAGAGCCTGCAGCTGCGCGCGCGCCAGCGGGTAGTGGGTGCAGCCCAGCACCAGGGTGTCGATGGCTCCGGGGGGCTCTCCAGCGCCGGCGCTCAGGGCGGCGATGTAGCGTGCCGCCAGCGCGTCGATGGCGGGGAGGTCCTGCCGCTCGATCGCATCGGCCAGGCCGTCGCAGGGCTGCAGCGCGAAGTGGGCCTGGTCCTGCAGGCTGGCCAGCAGGGCCTGAAACTTGGCGCTGGCCAGGGTGCCGCGGGTGGCCAGCACGCCGACGCGGCCGGTGCGGCTGAGCCGGGCCGCGGGCTTGAGGGCCGGCTCCACCCCGACGATGGGCAACTCCGGCCACTCCTGGCGCAGCAGCTCGATGGCCGCGGCGGTGGCGGTGTTGCAGGCCACCACCAGCAGCTTGATGCCGTGGCGCCGCACCAGGTGGGTGGCGATGGCCTGGCTGCGCGCGATCACATGGGCGGGGTCGCGCTCGCCATAGGGGGCATGGCCGCTGTCGGCCACATAGACATAGTGCTCCTGCGGCAGCTCGGCGCGCAGGGCCTGCAGGATGCTCAGGCCGCCGACGCCGCTGTCAAAAACGCCGATGGGCCGCGCGTCCACACTCAGGCCGCGGTGACGGCGATGCCCTTGAATTCCCCGCTGGCGATGCGCTGGCGCCACTCGGCCGGGCCGGTGATGTGGGCACTGGTGCCGCCGGCGTCCACGGCCACGGTGACGGGCATGTCCACCACCTCGAATTCATAGATGGCTTCCATGCCCAGGTCCTCGAAGCCCACAACCTTGGCCGATTTGATGGCTTTACTCACCAGATAGGCGGCGCCGCCGACGGCCATCAGATAGGCGCTGCGGTGGCGGCGGATGGCCTCGATGGCCTCGGGGCCGCGCTCGGCCTTGCCGATCATCGCGATCAGCCCGGTCTTGGCCAGCATCATCTCGGTGAACTTGTCCATGCGGGTGGCGGTGGTGGGGCCGGCCGGGCCAACCACCTCGTCGCGCACCGGATCGACCGGGCCCACGTAGTAGATGACGCGGTTGGTGAAGTCCACCGGGAGTTTTTCACCACGGGCCAGCATGTCCTGGATGCGCTTGTGCGCGGCGTCGCGGCCGGTGAGCATGCGGCCGTTGAGCAGCAGCGTCTCACCGGCTTTCCAGCTGGCCACTTCTTCGCGGGTGAGGGTGTCCAGGTTGACGCGGCGGCTCTTTTGCGTGTCCGGCACCCAATCCACCTTGGGCCACAGGTCCAGGCTGGGCGGCTCCAGATAGACCGGGCCGGAGCCGTCCAGCACGAAATGGGCATGGCGGGTGGCCGCGCAGTTGGGAATCATCGCCACGGGCTTGCTGGCCGCGTGGGTGGGGTACATCTTGATCTTGACGTCCAGCACGGTGGTCAGACCTCCCAGGCCCTGCGCGCCGATGCCCAGCGCGTTGACCTTCTCGTACAGCTCCAGCCGCAGCTCTTCCACCTGCGTGAGCTTCTCGCCTTGGGCGGCTTTCTGCTGCAGCTGGTACATGTCGATGTCTTCCATCAGGCTTTCCTTGGCCAGCAGCACGGCTTTTTCGGCGGTGCCGCCGATACCGATGCCCAGCATGCCGGGCGGGCACCAGCCCGCGCCCATCGTGGGCACGGTCTTGAGCACCCAGTCCACCAGGTCGTCGCTGGGGTTCATCATGACCATCTTGCTCTTGTTCTCGCTGCCGCCGCCCTTGGCGGCCACGGTGACTTCCACTTTGTCGCCGGGCACGATCTCGGTGAAGATGACCGCCGGCGTGTTGTCCCGGGTGTTCTTGCGGGCGAACTGGGGGTCGGCCAGCACGCTGGCGCGCAGGGTGTTGTCCGGGTTGGTGTAGGCGCGGCGCACCCCTTCGTTGATGGCGTCGTCCAGGCTGCCGGTGAAGCCGGCCCAGCGCACGTCCATGCCCACCTTGAGAAAGACGTTGACGATGCCGGTGTCCTGGCAGATCGGTCGATGGCCGATGGCGCTCATCTTGCTGTTGGTCAGGATCTGTGCGATCGCGTCCTTGGCCGCGGGGCTTTGCTCGCGCTCGTAGGCGCGGGCCAGGTGGGTGATGTAGTCGGCCGGGTGGTAGTAGCTGATGTACTGCAGCGCGGCGGCGATGGATTCGATCAGGTCGGCTTGCTGGATGGAGGTGGTCATGGTCGGTGTCACTCGCGGTGGGGCGCCCGCCACCACGGAGGGCGCCTGGGCCGCGCGGGCGCGGCCAGGCCGCTATTGTGGCAGGGCGCTTGACGGCGGCCTGACGCCCGGGCGGCCGCCCATCCCCCGGGGGTAGCCGGCGTTCAGCGCTCGCGGCGCTCGGGCACGATGTCGGGCGGCACGCTCGCGCGGCTGGGGGTCTGGCGGTGCAGCGCGGCCTGGGCCATCAGGCTGGCTGACACTGGCGCGGTGATGAAGACGAACAGCGTGATCAGCAGCTCGGCAAAGCCGATGCGGCCCTGGCCCAGCGCCACCACGATGCTGGCCAGCAGCACCCCGCCCACGCCCAGCGTGGAGGCTTTGGTGGGCGCGTGCAGCCGCATGTAGAAGTCGGGCAGGCGGACCAGGCCGATGGCGCCCACCAGCGCGAAAAAGGCCGCCACCAGCAGCAGCGCCGCGGCCACCCATTCGATGAGGGGATGCAGTTCGGTCATGGGCGCTCTCCTTTCATTCGATGACGTCGCCGCGGGCCAGGTAGCGCGCCAGCCCCACGGTGGAGACGAAGCCCAGCATGGCGATGATGAGCGCCGCCTCGAACAGCAGCGTGGTGCCCAGCCGGATGCCCAGCAGCACCACCAGCGCGGCGGCGTTGATGTAGAGCGTGTCGATGGCCAGGATGCGGTCGGTGGCGTGCGGGCCGCGCAGCAGCCGCCATAGGCACAGCAGCAGCGCCAGGGCGATGGCGGCGGTGGCGATGTCCAGCGCCAGGGGCAGGATGTTCATGCCGTTTCTCCAGGGGGCGTGGATTCGAAGATGGCGCGCAGCGGCGCTTCGTAACGCGCTTTCATGTCGGCGGCCGCCTGTGCCGGGTCGGCGCAGTCCAGCGCATGCACCCAGATCACGCGCTGCGCTTCGTCGATGGTGCACGACACCGTGCCCGGCGTGGTGGTGATGATGCTGGCGAACAGGGCAATGGCGGTGGGGTGCTGCGCGTCCAGCGGCACGCGCACCCAGGCCGGCTGCGGGCGGTCCATGCGGCCCAGCACCAGGCGGGCCACGGTGATGTTGGAGATCACGATGTCCCACAGCACCACGGCCATGAGCCGCAGCGCCGGCACGATGCGGATGCGGCTGGCCGCCGGCAGGGCCTCGTGCAGCAGGCGCGGCACGATCAGGCCGATGAGCGCGGCGGCCAGCAGATGCACCGGCGCCAGCGAATGCGCCAGCAGCAGCCAGGCCAGCGCCAGCAGGGCCGACAGCCAGGGGTGGGTGAACCAGGTCGGTTTCTTGCTCACGGCTGCGCTCCGGGTAAACGCACCTCGCCCGCTCCGCCGCGGTAGGGGCGGGTGGTCGGGATGGCCGCGCCGCCCTGGGCGGCCAGCACGGCCTCGGCATAGGCCGCACGCTGCGCCAGCTGGGCGGCGGCGGCATCGGTGTAGCGCTTCATCGGCGCGGCCAGCGCAGCCAGCAGCACGCTCAGGCCCAGCAGGCCCAGCGTGGCGGCGTTCAGGCGCCAGCTGCCCCCGGCCGGTGCCGGCGCGGCCGCTTCGGGCACGGTGTTCCAGAACAGGATGGTGCCGGCACGCGCCAGCCCCACCAGCGTGAGAAAGCCGCCGATCAGCACCACGGCCCAGATCCAGGCCTGGGCCGTGCTGGAAGTGGCGCTTTCCAGGATCATCAACTTGCCCAGGAAGCCCGGCAGCGGCGGCAGGCCGGCCACCGAGGCGGCGGCCAGCAGGGTCATCAGCCCCAGCAGCAGGGGCTGGGCCACCGGGGCGGCCGGCTGCAGCCGGTCGCGCGCATCGCCGCGCTGCGCGGCCACCAGCTCCACCAGCAGAAAGAGCGCGGCCATCGCCAGCGTGCTGTGGACCAGGTAGTACAGCGCGGCCGACAGCGCCGCCGGGGTGTACAGCCCCACGCCGACCAGGATGGTGCCGACCGAGGCCACCGTCAGGTAGGCGGCCAGCCGCGCCAGGCTGTGCGCGGCCAGCGCGCCCAGCACGCCCAGCGCCAGCGTCAGCAAGCCCACAGGCAGCAGCCAGGGCTGGGCCGCCAGCGCCGCATGGCCGGCTTCGGGGCCGAGCATCACGGCATGCACGCGGATGATGCTGTACACGCCCACCTTGGTCATGATGGCAAAGAGCGCGGCCACCGGGGCCGAGGCAGCGGCGTAGGTGGCGGGCAGCCACAGGTACAGCGGCACGATGGCCGCCTTCAGGCCGAACACCACCAGCAGCACCAGCGCCCCCACTTTGAGCAGCGCCGCGTGGGTGGCGTCGAGCTGGGCGATGCGCAGGGCCAGGTCGGCCATGTTCAGCGTGCCGGTGACGGCATAGACGATGGCCAGCCCGATCAGGAACAGCGCCGAGGCGGCCAGGTTGAGCACCACGTAGTGCAGCCCGGCCTTGTAGCGCTCGCGCCCCTGGCCGTGCAGCAGCAGCACGTAGGAGGCGATCAGCAGCACCTCGAAGAAGACGAACAGGTTGAAGAGGTCGCCGGTGACGAAGGCCCCTGACAGCCCCATGAGCTGGAAGTGAAAGACGGCATGGAAGTAGCGTCCATGGGCGTCCCAGCCGCCGCTGGCGTACCACAGCACCGGCACGGCGATGGTCCAGGTCAGCGCCAGCAGCAGGGCGCTGAGCCGGTCCACCACCAGCACGATGCCAAAGGGCGCGGGCCAGTCACCCAGCGGATAGACGGTCAGCGTGCCGCTGGCGGCTTCGGTGAACAGGCGCCAGGCCAGCAGCGCGCCCACCAGGGCGCTGGCCAGGCTGATGCGCCGCGCGCGCGCCAGCTGCGCGCCGCCATGGCCGGCCTGGCCGCCGCCGTCGCCGGCCAGCAGCAGCAAGGCCGCGGTGAAGAGCGGCAGCACCACGGGCAGGACCGGCAGGTGCCGGCCGAAAAAGGCGTCGAGCAGTTCGTTCATGCGCGTTCGCCCCCGGCCGGCGCGGCCTGCGCCGGCTCATGGCCATCGACATGGTCGGTGCCGGTTTCGTGGCGGCTGCGCAGCGCCAGCTCGATCACGAAGCCGGTGGTGGCAAAGCCGATCACGATGGCCGTCAGCACCAGGGCCTGCGGCAGCGGGTCGGTGACGCGCTCGGCCGCGCCCAGGATGGGTGGTGCGTCCAGCCACAGGCGGCCCATGGCGAAGATGAAGACGTTGACGGCATAGCCCAGCAGGTTCAGGCCGATCACCACCGGCCAGCTGCGCCCGCGCAGCAGCAGGTAGATGCCGGTGGCGGTGACGGCGCCGATGCCGCTGGCCAGCAGGAATTCCAGACTCATCGGAGATCTCCGGCGGGCTCGGCCGCGCCTTCGCGCGTGACCGATCCCAGGGTGGACAGGGTCAGCAGCGTCGCGCCGACCACGGTGATGTAGACGCCCAGGTCAAAGAGCGCCGCGCTGGCCAGCGGCAGCTCGCCCAGCAGCGGCACGACCGGATGGCCGTGGGCGCTGGTCAGAAAAGGCCGTCCGAACAGGAAGGCCCCCACGCCGGTGAGCCCGGCGATGGCCAGGCCGGTGCCGATCCAGCGCACGAAACGCCCACCGCTTTGGGCGCGCAGCAGCATTTCGGCGCGGCCTTGGCCCAGGGCCATGTACTGCAGCACCAGCGCCACGGCGGTGATCAGCCCGGCGATGAAGCCGCCGCCGGGCAGGTTGTGGCCACGCATGAAGATATAGACCGTGACCACCAGCGCCAGCGGCAGCACCACCCGCGCGGCCACGCGCAGCAGCAGCGGCTGCACGGCGAAGGTCCAGCTCCGGCCGGCCTCGTCGGCGCCGGGGCGGCGGGTGCGCATGCCTTCCATCAGCGCCAGCACGCCGATGGCGGCGATGCCCAGCACGGTGATTTCGCCAAACGTGTCGTAGCCGCGGAAGTCCACCAGGATGACGTTGACCACGTTGGTGCCGCCGCCGGCCGTGGCCGACTGGTTGAGGAAATACCAGGCGATGGATTCGTGATCGCGCGTCAGCAGCACCCAGGCCAGCCAGGCCACGGCGCTGCCGCCGGCCAGCGCCAGCACGCCGTCGCGCAGGCGGCGCGCGGGGGGCGATTCTTTCGGGCTGTGGCGCGGCAGCAGCGCCAGGCCCATGAGCAGCAGCACGGTGGAGACCACTTCGACGCTGAGCTGGGTCAACGCCAGGTCCGGGGCCGAGAGCCAGACGAAGGTCATGGCCGTCACCAGGCCCACGACGCCGGTGACGATGACCGATTCGAAGCGCTGGTGATGGCGCAGCACCAGCCAGGCGCAGGCAGCCAGCAGCAGCGCCCACAGCACATAGGCGGCCCACCCGGCCGGCAGCAGCGCGCGCGTGCCGGTGCCGGGCGCATGACCCAGCAGCGGGGCCGCGCCTACGACCAACGTGGCCGCGAGCATCCAGGCCAGGTAGCGCTGCAGCGAGGCGTTTTCCAGCAGGGTGGTGAGCCGGCCGGTTGCGCCGAACAGGCGGTCGATGCCGCGGGTGTACAGGTGCAGGCCGGTCAGCGGGCCGAACCAGCGCTCGGACTCGATGCGGTGCAGCCGGCCGCCGCGCGCCAGCCGCAGGTACAGCGCGGCGCCCAGCGCCAGGGCCAGGGCGCTGAGCAGCAGCGGCAGGTTCCAGCCATGCCACAGCGCCAGATGGAAGTCGGGTGCCGGCTCGCCCAGCATGGCGGCGGTGGCCAGGCGCACCATGGGCTCCAGCGTCAGGGACGGCAGCAGGCCGACGACGACGCACACCGCCGCCAGCAGCAGCACCGGCAGGCGCATGCCCAGCGGCGGGTCGTGCGGATGGGCGTCGGCTGGCAGGTCGCGCGCCGGGCCATTGAAAAAGGTGTCGTGCACCAGCCGCAGCGAATAGGCCACGCTGCACAGCGCCGCCACCGTGGCCAGCGCCGGAACCATCAGCCGCCAGCCGCCGCCGGCGCCGAACTGTACGGCCTCGGTCAGGAACATTTCCTTGGACAGGAAGCCGTTGAACAGCGGCACCCCGGCCATCGCAGCCGCCGCAGTCATGGCCAGCGTGGCCGTCCAGGGCATGGCCTGCCACAGCCCCCCCAGGCGGCGCATGTCGCGGCTGCCGGCTTCGTGGTCCACGATGCCGGCGCTCATGAACAGCGCCGCCTTGAAGCTGGCGTGATTGAGGATGTGGAAGACCGCAGCCACCGCCGCCAGCGGCGAGCCCAGGCCGATCAGGCAGGTGATCAGCCCCAGGTGACTGACGGTGGAGTAGGCCAGCAGGCCCTTGAGGTCGTGCTTGAAGATGGCCACGAAGGCGGCAAAGGCCAGCGTCAGCAGGCCCGCCAGCGTGACCGTGCCCATGAAGAGCTCGGTGCCGCCGATGATGGGGGTCAGCCGCATCAGCAGGAAGATGCCGGCCTTGACCATGGTGGCCGAATGCAGATAGGCCGACACCGGCGTGGGCGCGGCCATGGCCTGGGGCAGCCAGAAGTGGAAGGGAAACTGCGCGCTCTTGGTGAAGGCGCCCAGCAGGATCAGCAGCAGCGCCGCGGGGTAGCGCGGGTCGGCCTGGATGCGCTCGGCCTGGCCGAGCAGGGCGCTGATCTCGTAGCTGCCGCCGATCTGGCCCAGCAGCACGAAGCCACCCAGCATCGCCAGCCCGCCGCCGCCGGTGACGGCCAGCGCCATGCGCGCGCCGGCGCGGGCCTCGGGCTTGTGCTGCCAGTAGCCCACCAGCAGGAAGGAGGAGATGCTGGTCAGTTCCCAGAAGACGATGAGCAGCAGCAGGTTGTCCGACAGCACGACGCCCAGCATCGCGGCCATGAAGAGCATCAGCGTGCTGTAGAACTTGCCGACCGGATCGTCCGCAGCGAGGTAGTGGTGGGCGTAGAGCACGATCAGCAGGCCCATGCCGGCAATCAGCAGCGCGAACATCAATGCCAGTCCGTCGAGCCGCAGGCCGAGATTGAGGCCGATTTCAGGCACCCAGGGGGTATGGGCCCGCAGCACTTCGCCGCCGAAGACGGCGGGCAGCTGCGCCAGCAGCAGCAGCAAGCTGGCGGCCGTGACGGCGCCGGCGATCCAGGCGGTGCGGCTGCTGCCCTGGGCGTCGGCGCGGGTGCCGGACCAGCCGGTGGCCAGCGTGCCGGCCAGCAGGGGAAGGAGGATGACGAGGTAAAGCACGGGCGGTGTCGGCAAAAAACAGCCGCCGATTCTAGGCAGTCTGGCTGACGCCAAACTGAGACGCCTGGCGCATGGCCCGCCGGGCCATGCGGAAAAAGCGCGTCAGAGCGGCAGGGCTCAGTGCGCCTCGTCGCCCTGGCTGCCGGCGTGCAGCAGCTTGTCGGCATAGGCGATGGCGATGGCGCTGAGCAGGAAGGTGATGTGGATCAGCGTCTGCCACATCATCACCGTCTCGGTGTAGTTGGCCGCGTTGATGAAGGTCTTGAGCAGGTGGATCGAAGAGATGCCGATGATGGCCGTGGCCAGCTTGACCTTGAGCACCGAGGCGTTGACGTGGCTGAGCCACTCCGGCTGGTCCGGGTGGCCTTCTAGCTCCATGCGGCTGACGAAGGTTTCGTAGCCGCCGACGATGACCATGATCAGCAGGTTGGAGATCATGACCACGTCGATCAGGGCCAGCACCACCAGCATGATGATGGTCTCGTTCAGCGCCGTGATTTCCGTGTCCTTGTAGCCGATGCTGGACACCAGCGCCTGCAACGCCGTCTGGCTGCCAAAAGCTGCTTCGACCAGGTGCAGCAGCTCCACCAGGAAGTGATAGACGTACACCGCCTGGGCGGCGATCAGGCCCAGGTACAGCGGCAGTTGCAGCCAGCGGCTGGAAAACATGATGGCCGGCAGCGGGCGTAGCTTGCGGGCGGGCTTGGGCTCGGGCGTCGTCATGGGCGCTGTTAGGGTTTTTCTGGAGACCGCGGATTGTAGGGCGCATTTTCGGGCCGCGGCGGATTCGCTACAGTCGCGAGCTGTGACAAGTCAGTGACCTGTAAGGGCCGGCCCCGACAGTCGCGGGTCGGCCCTGGATGCCAGGGAGATCGGGCCCGCCACCGGGCTCGCATGCCAAAACCCATACCAGAGGAAACAAGCCATGAGCGCATCTTCTTCCGCGATCGAGTCCGTTCTGGTCGAAAACCGAGTCTTTCCGCCGTCCGAGGCCGTGGTCAAGGCCGCGCGCGTCTCGGGCATGGCGCAGTACCAGGCTATGTGCGATACCTTCGAGCGCGATTTCGAGGGCACCTGGGCGCGGCTGGCGCGCGAAAACCTGGTCTGGTCCAAGCCCTTCACCAAGACGCTGAACCAGTCCAACAAGCCGTTCTACAAGTGGTTCGAGGACGGCGAGCTCAACGCTTCGGCCAACTGCCTGGACAAGCACATGGGTACGGCCAACGAGAACAAGACCGCCATCGTCTTCGAGTCCGACGATGGCCAGGTAACCACCGTGACTTACAGGGAGCTGCTGGAGCGGGTGAGCCGCTTCGCCAACGCGCTGAAGGCCCAGGGCATCCGCAAAGGCGACCGGGTGCTGATCTACATGCCGATGACGATCGAGGGCGTAGTGGCCATGCAGGCGTGCGCGCGCATTGGGGCCACGCATTCGGTGGTGTTCGGCGGTTTCTCCGCCAAGTCGCTGCACGAGCGCATCATCGACGCGGGCGCGGTGGCCGTGGTCACGGCCAACTACCAGATGCGCGGCGGCAAGGAACTGCCGCTCAAGGGTATCGTCGATGAGGCGCTGGCCATGGGTGGCTGCGAGTCGGTGCGCACGGTGCTGGTCTATCAGCGTACCGCTACGCCCTGCAACATGGTGGCCGGCCGCGACAAGACCTTCGACGAGGCGCTCAAGGGCCAGAGCGCCGAATGCCCGCCCGAGATCGTGGGCGCCGAGCATCCGCTTTTCATCCTCTACACCTCGGGCTCCACCGGCAAGCCCAAAGGGGTGCAGCACTCCACCGCCGGCTACCTGCTGTGGGCCAAGCTGACGATGGAGTGGACTTTCGACATCCGGCCCAGCGACATCTTCTGGTGCACGGCCGACATCGGCTGGATCACCGGCCACACCTATGTGGCCTACGGGCCGCTGGCCGCCGGCGCTACGCAGATCGTCTTCGAAGGCGTGCCGACCTACCCGAACGCCGGTCGCTTCTGGCAGATGATCGAGCGCCACAAGGCCACGATCTTCTACACCGCCCCTACCGCCATCCGCTCGCTGATCAAGGCCGCGGAAACCGACGAGAAGGTGCACCCGAAGAACTGGAATCTCAAGTCGCTGCGCCTGCTCGGCTCGGTGGGTGAGCCCATCAACCCCGAAGCGTGGATGTGGTACTACAAGCACGTCGGCGGCGAGCGCTGTCCCATCGTCGATACCTTCTGGCAGACCGAAACCGGCGGCCACATGATCACGCCGCTGCCGGGCGTCACGCCGCTGGTGCCGGGCTCGTGCACGCTGCCGCTGCCGGGCATCTTCGCGGCCATCGTCGATGAGCAGGGGCACGACATGCCCAACGGGCAGGGCGGCATCCTGGTCATCAAGAAGCCCTGGCCGTCGATGATCCGCACCATCTGGGGCGATCCGGAGCGCTTCAAGAAAAGCTACTTCCCCGAGGAGCTCAAAGGCTACTACCTGGCCGGCGACGGCGCGGTGCGCAGCGCCGACCGCGGCTACTTCCGCATCACCGGCCGCATCGACGACGTGCTCAACGTCTCCGGGCACCGCCTGGGCACGATGGAGATCGAGTCGGCGCTGGTGGCCAAGACCGATCTGGTGGCCGAAGCGGCCGTGGTCGGCCGCCCCGACGAACTGACCGGCGAGGCCATCTGCGCCTTCGTCGTGCTCAAGCGGCCGCGTCCCACCGGCGAGGAAGCCAAGGCCATCGCCAACGAACTGCGCAACTGGGTGGCCAAGGAGATCGGGCCGATCGCCAAGCCCAAGGACATCCGCTTCGGTGACAACCTGCCCAAGACCCGCTCGGGCAAGATCATGCGCCGGCTGCTGCGCTCGATCGCCAAGGGCGAGCCCATCACCCAGGACACCACGACCCTGGAAAACCCCGCCATTCTGGATCAGCTGTCGCAGAACAACTGATCCGGCAAGCGCCGCCGTCAGGCGCCAGGCGCGCAGCGCTTTGGTGGTGCTGCGCCGCCGGCACAGGTCGGCGGTTCATCTGGAGCAACAAAAAAGCCCGCATATGCGGGCTTTTTTGCAGGCAGAAGGGAATCGGATTACTTCTGCGCCAGGATCCAGGCCACGAGCTTCTTGGACTCTTCGGCATTGACCTGCGGGTTGGCCGGCATCGGCACCGGGCCCCAGACGCCGGAGCCGCCCTTGATGATCTTCTCGGCCAGCTTGTCTGCCGCAGCCTTGTCGCCCGCGTACTTCTTGGCGATGTCCTTGTAGGACGGGCCCACCAGTTTCTTGTCCACGGCGTGGCAGGCCATGCAGTTCTTGGAAGTTGCCAGGGCCTGATCGGCCAGCACCGGGGTGCTGAGCGTGGCGGCGGCAGCGAGGGCGAACAGAGCGCGTTTCATCGAGGTCCTCTTCAGGTTGGGGGTTGGGTTAAGCGGATAATCATGAATGAAAACGCTATTGTAGATACTTTGGTTGACCGCACCGGGCGGTGAGCCACAGTCTTTCTGGGGGTAAGCCGTATGTATCTGCTGCTGCTGGGATTGGCCCTGCTGGCGCTGAAGCTGCTGGAAATCGACCCGGTGGCGGGCTGGGCGTGGTGGGTGGTGCTGACGCCCTTCGGGCTGGCGGCGCTGTGGTGGTGGTGGGCCGACACCACCGGCTACACCCGCCGCAAGGCCATGGAACGCGAGGAGCAGCGCAAGCGCGACCGCCTCAACAAGCAGCGCGACCAGCTGGGCTTGAAGCGCAGGCGCTGAAGCTGGCTATTGCTACTTGCTCCCCCCCATGAAAACGCGAAACGCCCCGCGCAGGCGGGGCGTTTGCGTGTGGGGGCCGCAGAGATCAGAAGAGGTCCAGCACGGCGCCCTTGCTGGCCGAGCTGACGTTGAACGCGAACTTGGCCTGCACGCCGCGGGTGTAGCGCGGCGCCGGCGGCGTCCAGGCGGCGCGGCGGCGGGCGATCTCCTCGTCGCTGACGTTGAGCTGCAGCAGCAGCCGGTGTGCGTCGATCGTGATGCTGTCGCCTTCCTGCACCAGCGCGATCGTCCCGCCCACGGCGGCCTCAGGCGCCACGTGGCCCACCACCATGCCCCAGGTGCCGCCGGAGAAGCGTCCGTCGGTGATCAGCCCCACGCTTTCGCCCAGGCCGGCGCCAATCAACGCGCCGGTGGGCGCCAGCATTTCCGGCATACCGGGGCCGCCCTTGGGGCCCAGATAGCGCAGCACCATCACGTCACCGGCCTTGATCCGGCCGTCCAGGATGGCCTGCAACGCGGACTGTTCGTCGTCGAACACGCGCGCCGGGCCGGTGATGACCGGGTTTTTCAGACCGGTGATCTTGGCCACCGAGCCCTCGGGCGAGAGGTTGCCCTTGAGGATGGCCAGGTGGCCTTCCTTGTACAGCGGCCGGTCGATCGGGCGGATCACGTCCTGATCGGGGCTGGGCTGGTCCGGCACGTCCTTGAGCAGCTCGGCCACGGTCTTGCCGGTGATGGTCATGCAGTCGCCGTGCAGCAAGCCGGCGTTGAGCAGGATTTTCATGACCTGCGGAATGCCGCCGGCGCGGTGCAGATCGATGGCCAGGTATTTGCCGCTGGGCTTGAGGTCGCACAGCACCGGGGTTTTCTTGCGCACGCGCTCGAAGTCGTCGATGGTCCATTCCACGCCGGCAGCGTGCGCGATGGCCAGGAAGTGCAGCACCGCGTTGGTGGAGCCGCCGATGGCCATGATCACGGCCACCGCGTTTTCGATGCTCTTGCGCGTGACGATGTCGCGCGGCTTCAGGTCGTTCTTGATGGCTTCGATCAGCACGCGGGCCGATTCCTTGGTGGAGGCGATCTTTTCGCCTTCCTCGTTGGCCATCGTCGAGGAGTAGGGCAGCGACATACCTAGCGCCTCGAAGGCGCTGGACATGGTATTGGCGGTGTACATGCCGCCGCAGGAGCCGGTGCCGGGGATCGCTCGTTTCTCGATTTCGTGCAGGTCTTCATCGCTGAGCTTGCCGGCGGCGTTCTCGCCCACGGCCTCGAAGACGCTGACGATGTTCAGTTCCTTGCCCTTGTAGTGGCCGGGCAGGATGGTGCCGCCGTACACGTAAATGGCGGGGACGTTGGCGCGCAGCATGCCCATCATGCCGCCCGGCATGTTCTTGTCGCAGCCGCCGATGACCAGCACGCCGTCCATCCACTGGCCCTGCACGCAGGTTTCGATGCAGTCGGCGATGACTTCGCGCGAGACCAGCGAGTACTTCATGCCCTCGGTGCCCATGGCCATGCCGTCGGAGATCGTCGGCACACCGAAGACCTGGGCATTGCCGCCAGCTTCCTCAATGCCCATGACGGCGGCATCGGCCAGCTTCTGCAGGCCGGCGTTGCAGGGGGTGATGGTGCTGTGGCCGTTGGCCACGCCCACCATGGGCTTGCCGAAGTCGCTTTCCTGGTAGCCCATGCCGTAGTACATGGAGCGGTTGGGCGCGCGGGACTTGCCTTCGGTGATGTTGGCGGAGCGGCGGTTGATCTTGATCGGTTTGATGTCCATGGTGTCGGTGTCGCAGCGGTACGGGGAGAGGGCGCGAAATGCGCGGTCAGCCTCCAAGTGTAAGCCGTGCGGGCGGCTGCCTCGGGCACAATCGCGCCATGCTGCTGCATCCTGCCATCGATCCGGTCGCGCTGCGCCTGGGCCCCCTGTCCATCCACTGGTACGGCATCACCTATCTGGTGGGCTTTGCGCTGTTTCTTTGGCTGGGGCGGCTGCGTCTGCGCCATGAGCCTTTTGCATCGGTCCGCGGGCCGGGCGCCTGGAGCCCGCGCGACGTGGAGGACCTGCTGTTCTACGGCGTGATCGGCGTGGTGCTCGGTGGGCGGCTGGGCTACGTGCTGTTTTACAAGCCGGCCTATTACCTGAGTCATCCGCTGGAGATCGTGGCGTTGTGGCAGGGGGGTATGAGCTTTCACGGCGGCATGCTGGGGGTGGTGGCGGCCATGCTCTGGTTTGCCCACCGGCGCCACAAGCCCTGGCTGCAGGTGGCCGATTTCGTCGCACCCTGCGTGCCCACGGGGCTGGCGGCCGGGCGGATCGGCAACTTCATCAATGGCGAGCTGTGGGGACGGGTGGCCGACCCCTCGCTGCCCTGGGCCATGGTGTTTCGCGGCGCGGGCGAGTTGCCGCGCCACCCCTCGCAGCTCTACCAGTTCGCGCTGGAGGGCGTGCTGCTGTTCGTGCTGCTGTGGCTGTACGCGCGGCGGCCGCGGCGCAGCGGCGAGGTGGCGGCGGCGTTTCTGGTGGGCTACGGCGTGCTGCGCTTCGTGGCCGAATATTTCCGCGAGCCGGACGATTTCCTCGGCCTGCTGGCGCTGAATCTCAGCATGGGGCAGTGGCTCTGCGTGCCCATGGTGCTGGGCGGGCTGGCGCTGTGGGTCTGGGCCTCGCGGCGGCCGCAGCGCTGAATTTCCCGGCTGCCCGCGCAGGGCGGCACTGATCCGGCGCGCCTGGTGTCTGATGGCGCGGACCTGCCGCGCGCGTATGGCGCAACTACCTACGCAAACTAGGGGCTTGCTTCTTTGTGGTCGGGTAGGCAGGGTAAACCCGGAACCCGTAATTACCGATAATTACGCAAAATTACGGCAACCGCTGCCGGGCGCACCCAGTTCCTGGTCGTGTATCCCGGCGCATGGCGAGCAAGTGCCCTGCAGCCCATGTCCAAGTCCGTCCGTCTGGTCCACAACTCCCTGCATGAGCGGGTGGCTGACACGTTGCGTCAAGAAATCTTTTCCGGCGCGCTGGCGCCGGGCAGCTTCATCGACGAGGTGGCGCTGTGCGAGCGGCTGGCCATTTCGCGCACGCCGCTGCGCGAGGCGCTCAAGGTGCTCACGGCCGAAGGGCTGGTGCGGCATGAGCCGCGCCGCGGCTGCTTCGTCAACGAGGTGACCGAGCGCGACCTGGACGAGATTTTCCCGGTCATCGCCCTGCTGGAGGGCCGCTGCGCCCACGAAGCGGCGCTGCGCGCCAGCGATGCCGACCTGCAGGCGCTGGAAGCGCTGCACGAGCGCCTGCAGAAAGCGGCCCGCGGCAAGCGCATCGTCGAGTACTACGACACCAATTACGCGATCCACGAGGCCATCATCACGCTGGCCGGCAACCGCTGGCTGGCCCAGGTGATCGGCGATCTGCGCAAGATTCTCAAACTGGCGCGGCTGCAGCAGCTGCATGCGCCGGGTCGGCTGGAGCAAAGCCTGAGTGAGCATCTGGCCGTTTTCGCCGCGCTGAAGGCGCGCGATGCCGACGGCGCCGAGGCCGCCATGCGCACCCATCTGCTGCGCCAACGCGAGGCGCTGCGCGAGCTGGCGCGCCAGCACAGCCGGAGGCTGGCATGAGCGCGGCCGGCTGGATCGGGCGCCATGTGGCGCGCCTGTTCGCACACGGCGGCGTGCGGGCCGCCGGGCAGAGTGCGGCCGTGCTGGGCGATGGCGGTGTGCCGGCACCGGCGGCAGGCCAGCCGCCTGCCCAGCGCTCCACCCGCGAGCGGCTGGCTGCCAGCCTGCGGCACAAAGGCGAGGCCATGTCGCCACGCATGTTGCGCCGGGCGCTGGATGCGCTGCGCGCGGTGATCGATCCGCAGATCGGCGACGTGGAGGCCGCGCGCCGGGCCCAGCCGCTGATGCAGTGGTACGCACGGGCCGCGCAGCCCAGGCGGCGCGATGTCTGGCTGCTGATGAGCGAAATGTTCACGGCCGACCCCGAGACGCTGCAAAAGGCCCAGGCCCGCTATGCGGCGGCCATCGGCACGCCCGAGGAGGCGGCAGCCGAGGTGCAGTACCGCCGCGCCACCGTCTCGCCCCGGCGGCGTCTGCTGCAGCGGGTGGGGGCCGCGCCCGAGGGCATCCGCTTCCTGGTGGATCTGCGCGCCGAGCTGCAGCCGTTTCTGAAGCAAGACCGGCGCCTGCAGGCGCTGGACGAGGAGCTGGAATACTTGTTCTCGACCTGGTTCGACGTGGGCTTTCTGGAGCTGCGGCGCATCAGTTGGGACTCGCCGGCCTCGCTGGTGGAAAAACTCATCAAGTACGAGGCGGTGCACGACATCCGCAGCTGGGATGACGTGAAGAACCGGCTGGACTCGGACCGGCGCTGCTATGGTTTCTTCCATCCCCGCCTGCCTGGCGAGCCGCTGATCTTCGTGGAAGTGGCGCTGATCGACCACATGGCCGACAGCATCATCCCCCTGCTGGATGAAAAGGCCGCGGCCGCCGATCTGGAGCAGGCCAGCTGGGCGATTTTCTATTCGATCAGCAACACCCAGCCCGGCCTGCGCGGCGTGAGCTTTGGAGACGCCCTGATCAAGCGGGTGGTGGAGACGCTGCAGGCCGAGTTTCCGCGCCTCAAGCACTACGCCACGCTGTCGCCGATCCCGGGTTTCCGTGCCTGGCTGCAAGACCATGCGGCACGCCTGCTGGAGCTTACGCCGGCCAAGGAGCGCGAGGAGCTGGGCCGTGCCGTGGGCTTCGAGCCGCCGGCTGCGCTGCATGTGCTGCAGGCGCTGCAGCGGGTGGAGACGCTGCCGCCGCGTTCGCCGCTGAAGCGCTGGCTGCTGCGCTGCGCGGCCCACTACCTGGGGCGCGAGCTGGTGGGCGGGCGGCCGCTGGATGCGGTGGCGCGCTTTCACCTGGGCAACGGCGCGCGGGTGGAACGGCTCAACTGGATGGGCGATCCTTCCCCCAAGGGCATGCGCCAGTCCTATGGGCTGATGGTGAACTATCTCTACGACCTCAAGCGGCTGGACCGGCACCGTGCCCAGTTGGCCGCAGGCACAATACCCATGGCCAGCGCCGTCGAGGACCTGCTGTTCTGACCCCGGCGGCGCCAGCCCCATACCAACCAAAGGAGACCACGCATGAACCCCATTTCCCGTCCCCAAGGAATCGCCCGCCGCGCCGTGCTGCAGTACGCGGCGGCCGGACTGACTGCCGCCACGCCGCTGTTGGGCCGCGCCCAGGCCACCTGGCCGACCAAGCCGGTCACGCTGATCGTGCCGTTTCCGGCGGGCGGGGGGACCGATGCCTTTGCACGGCCGCTGTCGGCATCGTTTGCCAAGCTCACCGGCAAGCAGATGGTGATCGACAACCGGGGCGGCGCCGGCGGCACGCTGGGGGCCAGCATCGCGGCCAAGGCCCAGCCCGACGGCTATACGCTTTTCATGGGCGCGGTGCATCACACCATTGCGCCGTCCATGTATCCGAAGCTGGACTACGACCTGGAAAAAGACTTCGTGCCGCTGATCCTGGCCGCCTCAGTGCCGCAGGTGCTGGTGGTCAATCCGAAGAAGATCGCGGAAAACGACTTCAAGTCCTTTCTGGAAATGGTGCGGCGCAATCCGGGGCGGCTCAACTACGGCTCGGCCGGCAGCGGTACTTCGCACCACCTGGCCGGCGAGCTCTTCAAGCAGCAGACCAACACCTTCATCACCCACATTCCCTACCGCGGCGCGGGCCCGGCGCTGCAGGACCTGATCGCCGGCAATGTGGACATGATGTTCGACGGGCTGGGTTCCTCGTCGGGTCACATCAAGGCCGGGCGCATCAAGGCGCTGATGGTGGCCGGCGCCAAGCGCAACCCGGCTTTCCCGGACGTGCCCTGCGCAGCCGAGCTGGGCCTGCCAGATTACACCGTGACCACCTGGTACGGCGTCTGGGCGCCCAAGGGCACGCCGGCGGACGTGCAGGCCCGCGCGGTGGAGGAGATCCGCAAGGCCATCCTGACCGACGAGGCCAAGGCCGTCTGGGCCAACCAGGGGGCCGAGTTCACCAACGTCGCGCAGCAGCAGTTCGGCCAGTTCGTGCATGCCGAGATCAAGCGCTGGGCCGAGGTGGTCAAGCGCTCGGGCGCCAAGCTGGACTGATGCAGGCCGCGCCCACGTCCCCGGTTCCAAGCGGGCAGGTGCGCTGCGAGCGCGCCGGTCCGCTGGCGCGATTGATCCTCAGCCATCCGGGCAAGCTCAACGCCATGTCGCGCGCCATGTGGCGGGCGCTTCGCGCCACGGTTGCCGACTTGGCGGCCGACGCGCAGCTGCGCTGCATCGTGATCCAGGGCGAGGGCGGGCACTTCTGCGCCGGTGGCGACATTGCCGAGTACCCGGATTTCCGCTTCGACCCCGACGCCCTGCGAGCTTTCCACGAGGAAGATGTCTGGGGCGCCCTGCAGGCCCTGCTGGACTGCGACGTGCCGCTGATCGCGGCCATCGAGGGCCACTGTATGGGCGCGGGGGTGGAAATTGCCTGCTGCTGCGATCTGCGGGTGGCCGCCGATACCGCCCGCCTGGGCGCCCCGATCGGCCGGCTGGGCTTTCCGATGGCGCCGCGCGAAGCGGCGCTGCTGCTGCGCGAGGCCGGCGCCCTGAGCACGCGCGAACTGCTGCTGCAAGGCGCGGTGCTGGACGCGGGCATCTTGCAGGCCCGTGGCTTTCTGCATGCCGTGGTGCCGGCGGACCGGCTGGCTGAGGCGGTGCAGGAGCGGGCCCAGGCGGTTTGCGCCCTGGCGCCCCAGGCCGCGCGGCTGAACAAACAGACCCTGCGGGCCCTGTCCGGTGCGCACAGCGCGGTGCCGGCGGCGCTGGCCGCACAGGCCTATGCCTATGCCGACAGCGCCGAACACCGCGAGGGCATCGCGGCCTTTCTGGCCAAGCGGCGTGCCGCCTTTTCGATTTCCTGACCCACGACTTCACCCATGTCTGTTGCCAACGAAAACCTGTTTGCCGCGCTGCGCGCGGCGTTTCCTGCCGATCTGGACACCATCGCCGTCGAAACCGATACCGGCTTGCGCTATTCCTGGCGCGATCTGGAGCGCGCCTCGGCCATGATCGCCAATCTGCTGGTCTCGCTGGAGCTGCCCGAAGGCTCCAGGATCGCCGTGCAGGTGGAAAAGTCGGTGGAAGCCATGCTGCTGTATCTGGCCACGCTGCGCGCCGGCTACGTGTTCCTGCCGCTGAACACGGCCTACCAGAGCGCGGAGATGGCCTATTTCATCGGCAACGCCGAGCCGGCCGTGGTGGTGTGCAGCAGCAAAAACTTCGGCTGGATCAGCAAGCTCGCTTTCCAGGCTGGCACGCGGCATGTGTTCACGCTCGACGACGACCGCACCGGCACCCTGTTGCAGCGCGCCGCGCATTGCAGCGACCGGCACGAGCCGGTGGCACGGGCGGCGGCCGATCTGGCGGCCATCCTCTACACCAGCGGCACCACAGGCCGCAGCAAGGGCGCGATGCTCACCCACGGCAACCTGCTGAGCAATGCCCGCGTGCTGAAGGATTACTGGGGCTGGCGGCCGGGTGACGTGCTGATCCACGCGCTGCCCATCTTCCACGTGCACGGGCTGTTCGTGGCCATCCATGGCGCGCTGCTCAACGGCAGCAAGATGATCTGGCTGGGTAAATTCGATGCCCGCAAGGTCATCGAGAAGATGCCCGAGGCCACTGTTTTCATGGGCGTGCCGACCATGTACGTGCGCATGCTGGCCGAGCCTGCCCTCACCCGCGAGGTCGCGCGGTCGATGCGTCTGTTCATCTCCGGATCGGCTCCGCTGCTGATCGAAACCTTCCAGGCCTGGCAGCAGCGCACCGGCCACACCATCCTGGAGCGCTACGGGATGAGCGAGACCATCATGCTCACCTCCAACCCTTATGACCCCAGGGATGGCGAACGCCGCGGCGGCACCGTGGGCTTTCCGCTGCCGGGCGTGAGCCTGCGCATCTGCGACGATGCGGGCCAGCCGGTGCCGGTGGGCGAGGTCGGCGGCATCCAGGTCAAGGGGCCCAATGTCTTCAAAGGCTACTGGCGCATGCCGGAAAAAACGGCCGAGGAATTCACCGCCGACGGCTATTTCAAGACCGGCGACGTGGGTCGGATCGACGAGCGGGGCTACGTGACCATCGTCGGGCGCAGCAAGGACCTGATCATCAGCGGCGGCTACAACGTCTATCCGGCCGAGGTCGAGGGCTACATCAACGAGCTGCCGGGCGTGGCCGAGAGCGCCGTAGTCGGCGTGCCGCACCCCGACTTTGGCGAGGTGGGCGTGGCCGTGGTCGTGCCGCAACCGGGCGCGCAGTTGGATGCGGAGGGCATTATCGCCACCCTCAAGAGCCGGCTGGCCAATTTCAAGGTCCCGAAAAAGTGCTTCGTGGTCCAGGACCTGCCGCGCAACGCCATGGGCAAGGTGCAGAAGAACCTGCTGCGTGAGCGTTACAAGGATCTGTTTGCCTGATCTCTTTGAAGGCTGTGAAAAAAGCCGGCCCACGGGCCGGCTTGTGTCGCTCAAGATTGCGCCGGTTTACCGGAAGTGGTAGCGCAGCAGCAGGCCCGTTTCGCGGGTGATGTTGTGCGGTTCATAGGCGGTATGTACGAACAGGGTCGAGGTGAAGACCCCGTCGTCGGATCGGGCGATGTCCCACATGTGATGGAACACGCTCAAAGACCAGTTGCGGGTTTCGTATGCCAGTCCCAGGCGCAGACCATGGCCGCTGCGCTGCAGGTTGGTCAGGTCGCTGGTGTAGGTGAAGAATCCGCCGACGGCATCCGTCATGTAGGACTTTTGTCGGCCTTCAATCAGGTAGTCATACTCGAGCGTGGTCACGAAGCGCGCCCCGCCACCGGCCTGGACCCGGTGGTTTATGCCAATCGGCAGATAAAGGTAGGTGCTGGAGCGGCGGTAGCCGATATGGCCGGTGCTGGAGTTGCCGCGCAGGTCGTTTTTGAGATAGCGGTAGCCCAAGCCGGCGTAGGGCGCCAGTACCTGCGTGCCGACGACCAGATCCCGGCCTGCGGTCAGGCGGAATTCGTAGTAGTCATCAGGATTGGCGCTTTTTTCGCCGGTGCTGGCGCTCTTGTAGTCCACATTGCCGGTGACGTAGCGCCCGTCCATGCCCCAGAACCAGTCGTCTTTCAGACTTTGCACGAAGGCGCCGGTGATCCCGAGTTTGCGGCCTTCCAGCGACATGATGAAGCTGCCAGCATCGTCTTCTTCGTATTTATAGGTGGACAGTTGCACGCCGATTTCGCTGCCGGTCAGGGTCTTGAGCGGCAGATTCTGGGCATGGGTGAGGGTGCTTGCGGCCAGCAGGCCAGTGCAGAGCAGGGTGGTGACTTTCAAAAGGAACTCCCGTGAATGCAAAACGTGTGGTTGTTCTAGGTGAGGCGGCTTTTATCAGTCGAAGCGATATTTGACCTGGATGCCACTGATACGGGTGATGTTGGCGGCCTCGGTGGCTGTATAGACAGTCGAGGTATCGGCGTAGGTGCCAATCTCGGATTCGGCGATGTTCCAGAACTGGAAAAACACACCGGCAGACCAGCGCGCGGTCTCATAGGCGACATTCAGGCGCAGGCCATAACCGCGCTTCTGGCTGACGTTCAGATCGCTGATGTAGCCCGCGATTTCGGTGTAACGGGTCTGCTGGGTGCCATTGAGCAGATAGTCGGCCTCGAAGGTGGTGGCGATGCGTGCAGTCGGACTGGCTGCAGTCCGGTAGGTCAGTCCGATGGGAATGTAGAACTGGGTGGTCTTGCGCGTCGGGGATATGTAGCCCAGGGTGGTATAGCCGGTCAGCTGGCTGTGTACTGCCCGATAACCCAGCCCGGTGTAGGGGGCCAGGACATGACTGCCGGCTACGACGTCTTTGCCAGCCAGCAAGCGCAGATCCAGCAAGGTTTCGGTACTGCCGCTGTTGCTGCCGATGGTCGAACTCGTGAAAGTCGTGCCTCCGCTGGCATAGCGGCCATCCATGCCCCAGAACCAGCCCTGTTCCAGTGCTTTCGTGAAACTGCCGGTCAGCCCCAGTTTTCTGCCGGTCAGCGCGACATCCGATGTGCCATTGCGGTCGGTGTCATAAGCGTACCCATACACCTCGACACCCAGGTCGCCACCGCTGGTGGTATGGAGAGGGAGGGTTTGGGAGAGGGCCAGCGCGGGAGCGAGGCCGCAGGCCGCGAGCGCGGCCAGGTAGCGATTTTTCATGTTGTTCCCTGTAAATGTGAATTGGGATTCGGATCGAATCCGGTGGGGATCGTAGCAGCGCGGCGGCGCTGCACGCCCGTCGGATGCGGTCCATTCGATCAAATAGCTACCTGGTGGCCGATAGGTGTCGGCCCGATACGACAACGCCGTCGCAGCCACGGGCTGCGACGGCGTTGTCATGTGTGCGCAAGAGGGGGGCTTTCAGCGCAGCACCAGCACCGGGATGTGGGCGTGCGTCAGCACCTGCTGTGTCTCGCTGCCCAGCAGCAAGCGCTTGATGCCCTTGCGCCCGTGTGAGGCCATGACGATCAGGTCACACTTGTTCTTCTTCGCTGTGGCGATGATGGCGTCGCTGACCAGGTCGCTCTTGACCACCTGGGCCTTGGCCGTCACGCCCTTGGCCTTGGCGGCCTTGACCACCGCATCGACCACGGCCTGGCCGTGCTCGGCCCACTGCTTCTCGATCTTGGCGATATCGGTCGCCGGCAGGGCCAGGCCGCCCTCGAAATAGCTTTGTGGATAGCGCGGCACCACTTTCAGGGCCACGAGCTCGGCGCCGCACAGCTGGGCCAGGCCGATGGCGCTGTTGACGGCTTTCTTGGCCAGGGTGCTGCCGTCGGTGGCGACGAGGATGCGCTGGTACATGAACAATCTCCTTGGTGTCGTGAGGGGGATACGTGCCGATGATGGTACGTCCCGCGAGGGTAACGCAAGCGCTTTTTTCTGTGTCTTGATCCAAATCAAGACTGGCGGTGGCCGCCGCCGCTACGCTGCGGCCATGACCACGGCCTCCCTGCATCCCGTCGCCGGCCAGCCTGCGGGCCTGCCGCCGCCTGCTGCGCAGGCCGCCGATGCTGCGGCCGTGCTGGACGATCCGGCCGAGTGGTCGGCTTTCAGTCGGCAGACCGCGCAGCCCGGCTGCTGGGAGTCGCATCTGGTGATCGAGGGCATGCATTGCGCGGCCTGTGCCGTCACGGTGGAGGAGGCCCTGCGCCGGGTGCCGGGCGTGGCCAGTGCCAGCGTCAGCGCCGGCAGCCGCCGCGCCCGGGTGCAGTGGCATGCCGAGGCCACCCGTCCCTCGGCCTGGCTGGATGCGGTGCGCCAGGCGGGCTACCGCGCGGTGCCGGCCAACGACACCTTTGCCAGCGAGCGGCGCCGCCAGGAGACCCGCAAGGCGCTGTGGCGCTGGCTGGTGGCCGGCCTGTGCATGATGCAGGTGATGATGTACGCGTGGCCGGCCTACATTGCCGAGCCGGGCGAGCTGTCGCAGGAGATGGAGCAGCTGCTGCGCTGGGCCTCGTGGGTGCTGACGCTGCCGGTGGTGCTGTTTTCCTGCGGGCCGTTTTTCAGCGCGGCTTGGCGCGACATCGTGCAGCGGCGTATCAGCATGGACCTGCCGGTGGCGCTGGGCATGGCGATCACGTTTGTCGTCAGCACGGCCGGCACTTTCGACCCGCAGGGGGTGTTCGGTCGGGAAGTGTATTTCGACTCGCTGACGATGTTCGTCTTTTTCCTGCTGACCGGCCGCTGGCTGGAGCAGCGCCTGCGCGAACGCACCGCCGGCGCGCTGGACGAGCTGATGAACCGGCTGCCCGACAGCGTGCTGCGGCAGCGCGCCGACGGGGCCTTCGAGCGCGTGGCCGCGCGTCGTCTGCAGCCAGGGGATGTGGTGCAGGTGCTGCCGGGCGAGGCCTTCGTGGCCGACGGCACGCTGCTGCAGGGGCGCACCCATGTCGATGAAGCGCTGCTGACCGGGGAGTCGCGGCCGCTGCCCCGTGCGGCAGGGCAGGGCGTGATCGCCGGCAGCCACAACCTGGATGCGCCGGTGCTGATGCGGGTGGAGCGGCTGGGGGGCGATACCCGTTTTGCGCAGATCGTGGCCTTGATGGAACAAGCCGCCACCAGCCGCCCCCGCCTGGCCCAGCTGGTGGACCGGTTGGCGCGCCCCTTCCTGATCGGCGTGCTGCTGGCCGCTGCCGCTGCGGCGGCGTACTGGTGGCCGCAGGATCCGGGGCATGCCGTGATGGTGGCGGTGGCGGTGCTGGTGGTGACCTGCCCCTGCGCCCTGTCGCTGGCCACGCCGGCGGCCATGCTGGCAGCGGCAGGGTCGCTGGCTCGCCAGGGCGTGCTGGTGCGGCAGCTGGGTGCGCTGGAGACGCTGGCGCAGGCCGATGTGGTGCTGTTCGACAAGACGGGCACCCTCACGCGCGACGCCCTGGTGCTGCAGGCTGTGCGCGTGCGCGATGGGGTGGACGCGGAGCAGGCGCTGGCTTGGGGTGCGACGCTGGCGCAACAGTCGCTGCATCCGGTTGCGCGGGCCCTGGGGGCCGCTGCCCAGGCGCGGCAGCTAGCGCTGGGGCAGGCGCACGAGGTGCAGGAACAGGCCGGCCGCGGCCTCAGCGGTCTGGTACAGCTGGCCGCCGAGCCGCAGCCTCGGGCGCTGCGGCTGGGCTCGACGGCCCATGCCGGGGTGGACGTGCCGGCGCCGGCCGGCCCGCACGCGGTGCTCGCCGACGCCCAGGGCTGGCTGGCCACTTTCGAGCTTGGCGAGGATCTGCGGCCGGAGGCGGCGGACACGGTGCGCGCGTTGCGCGGCCTGGGGCTTGAGGTGCGCATCCTTTCGGGTGATGCCGAGCCGGCCGTGCGGCGGGTGGCGCAGGCGCTGGGCCTGGACGACGCGCAGGCCCGTGGCGGTTGCACGCCACAGGACAAGCTGGCGTTTCTGCGGCAGGCCCAGCAGCAGGGGCGCAAGGTGGTGGTCGTGGGCGACGGCCTGAACGATGCGCCAGCGCTGGCCGGCGCCCATGTGTCGTTTGCGTTCGGGCAAGCGGTGCCGCTGGCGCAGTCGCAGGCCGATTTCGTGCTGCTGGGCCTGCGGCTGGATGCCGTGGCGCGGACCGTGGCGCTGGCGCGGCGCACGCTGCGCATCGTGCGGCAGAACCTGTGGTGGGCGGTGGCCTACAACGTGGTCAGCGTGCCGCTGGCGGTGGCGGGATACATGCCCGCCTGGCTGGCGGGGCTGGGCATGGCGGCCAGCTCGCTGCTGGTGGTGGGCAACGCGATGCGGCTGGTGATCCCCGCCGGAGAGAAGGAGACCGTCTGATGGAGATTCTGTATCTGCTGATCCCGCTGTCGGTGGTGCTGGTGTTTTTCATCCTGGGCGGCCTGTGGTGGGCCGTGCACCGGGGGCAGTTCGACGACATCGAGGCCGAAGGCCAGCGGATCCTGCGCGATTCCGATCCCAGTTGATTTTCATCAAATCAGAAGCCGCCGCAAAGGCGGACACTTCGTGGGGCTAACCAAGAAAAGAGGTGCACATGGCTTTTTCAAACCAACAGGCAACTGTCTATAACGACACCGTCGTACGACAGTTCGCCATCATGACCGTGATCTGGGGCGTGGTGGGCATGCTGGTAGGCGTGATCATCGCGGCCCAGCTGACCTGGCCGGAGCTCAACTTCGGCATCCCATGGCTGACCTATGGCCGGCTGCGGCCGCTGCACACCAATGCGGTGATCTTTGCCTTTGGTGGCTCGGCGCTGTTCGCCTCGGCCTACTACGTGGTGCAGCGGACCTGCCAGGTGCGCCTCTTTGCGGAAAAACTGGCCAGCTTCACGTTCTGGGGCTGGCAGCTGGTCATCGTGCTGGCGGCGATCTCGCTGCCGCTGGGCATGACCCAGGGCAAGGAATACGCCGAGCTGGAGTGGCCGATCGACATCCTGATCGCGCTGGTCTGGGTGGCCTTCGCGGTCGTGTTCTTCGGCACCGTGGGCACCCGCAAGGTCAAGCACATCTACGTGGCCAACTGGTTCTTCGGCGCCTTCATCATCGCCGTGGCCCTGCTGCACATCGTCAACAACATCTCTATTCCGGCCGGCCTGTTCAAGTCCTACTCGGCTTACGCAGGGGTGCAGGACGCGATGGTGCAGTGGTGGTACGGTCACAACGCGGTGGGCTTTTTCCTGACCGCCGGCTTCTTGGGCATGATGTACTACTTCATCCCCAAGCAGGCCGAGCGGCCGGTCTATAGCTACCGCCTGTCCATCGTCCACTTCTGGGCGCTGATCTTCACCTACATGTGGGCGGGTCCGCACCACCTGCACTACACCGCGCTGCCGGACTGGGCGCAGTCGGTGGGCATGCTGTTCTCGCTGATCCTGCTGGCGCCGAGCTGGGGCGGCATGATCAACGGCATCATGACCCTGTCGGGCGCCTGGCACAAGCTGCGTGACGACCCCATCCTGCGCTTCCTGATCGTCTCGCTGTCCTTCTACGGCATGAGCACCTTCGAAGGCCCGATGATGTCGATCAAGACCGTCAACGCGCTGTCGCACTACACCGACTGGACCGTGGGCCACGTGCACTCCGGCGCGCTGGGCTGGGTGGGCCTGGTCACGATGGGCACGATGTACTACCTGATTCCGCGCCTGTTTGGCCAGAAGCAGATGTACAGCATGAAGGCGGTCGAGGTTCACTTCTGGACCGCCACCATCGGCATCGTGATCTACATCGCGTCGATGTGGATCGCCGGGGTGATGCAAGGTCTGATGTGGCGCGCGGTCAACCCCGATGGCACGCTGACCTATACCTTCGTCGAGTCGGTCAAGGCCACCTTCCCGTTCTACGTGCTGCGTCTGCTGGGCGGCACCCTGTATCTGGTTGGCATGCTGATCATGCTGTGGAACATGATCAAGACGGCGGCCGCCGGTCGCGTGACCGAAGTCAAGATTCCCGCAGCCGCGGCCCACGCTTGAGAAGAGGGACCACAACATGGCCAATCAAACCACTTCCGGCGGTCTCACGCACGAGACGATCGAGACCAACAACTTCCTGATGATCGTGCTCATCCTGCTGGTGCTGCTGGTCGGCGGCCTGGTGGAGATCGTGCCGCTGTTCTTCCAGAAATCGACGACGCAGCCGATCGAAGGAGTCAAGCCCTACACGGCGCTGCAGCTGGCTGGGCGGGATGTCTATCTGCGCGAGGGCTGCTACAACTGCCACTCGCAGATGGTGCGCCCGTTCCGCGCCGAGACGCTGCGCTACGGCCCCTATTCGGTGGCGGGCGAATTCGTCTATGACCACCCCTTCCAGTGGGGCAGCAAGCGCACCGGCCCCGATCTGGCCCGGGTGGGCGGCCGCTACAGCGACACCTGGCACCGGCTGCACCTGATTAACCCGCGCGACCTGGTGCCGGAGTCCAACATGCCGGCCTATCCTTGGCTGGACACCACGCCGGTGGACCATGCCGCGCTGCCCGGCCGCATGAAGGCCCTGCGCACGGTGGGTGTCCCCTATACCGATGAGCAGATCGCCAAGGCCGCCGAGGAGGTCAAGGGTAAGACCGAGATGGAAGCCCTGATCGCCTACCTGCAGGGTCTGGGCACCGCCCGTAAGTAAGGAAAGGAGGAGGGCATCATGGATATCAACATGCTGCGTTCCATCGTTACGGTAGCGGCGCTGGTCTGTTTTGTTGGCATCGTCTGGTGGGCATGGTCTGCCCGCAACAAGGCGGATTTCGACCAGGCCGCGCGCCTGCCGTTCGAGCAGGATTAACGGGCCGTCTAAGGAAGAACAATCATGAGCGACTTCACAAGCAACTTCTGGTCGGTCTTCGTTGCGGCGACGACCCTGATCGGCATCATTGCCTGTCTGATCCTGCTGTGGGCCACGGGCAAGACCCGGGTGATGTCCACCGTGGACAACACGACCGGCCATGTCTGGGACGGTGACCTGCGCGAGATGAACAACCCGTTGCCGCGCTGGTGGGTCTGGCTGTTCGTCATCACCGTGGTCTTCAGCCTGATCTACCTGTTCCTCTATCCGGGCCTGGGCAGCAACCCTGGCAAGTTCGGCTGGAGCCAGCAGGGCCAGTACGAGGCCGAAGTGGCCAAGGGTGAGAAGGAAATCGCCCCGATCTATGCCAAGTTCACCGCGATGACGGTGCAGCAGGTGGCGGCCGATCCGCAGGCCATGGGCATAGGCGAGCGCCTGTTCCTGAACAACTGCGCGCAATGCCATGGTTCCGATGCGCGCGGTAGCAAGAGCTTTCCCAACCTGGCCGATGGCGACTGGCTCTGGGGCGGTGCGCCGGAGCAGATCAAGGAAAGCATTACCAAGGGCCGCATGGGCAACATGCCGCCGATGGCCGCTGCAGTGGGTACGCCGGAAGACGTGAAAAACGTCGCCCACTATGTGTTGAGCCTGTCGGGCAGCCCGCACGATTCCCTGCGCGCTTCGCTGGGCAAGGAGAAGTTCGGCGCCTGCGCGGCCTGCCACGGCATGGACGGCAAGGGCAACGTGGCCATGGGCGCGCCCAACCTGACCGACAACATTTGGCTGCATGGCTATGGCGAGAACGCCATCATCGACATCGTCACCAACGGCAAGATGAACCAGATGCCGGCGCAGGAGGGCAAGCTCAACGAGGCCCAGATCCACGTGCTGACGGCCTACGTCTGGAGCCGCTCCAACAACCCGGCTGCCACCGCGGCCAAGTGAGCGTGGCTATCGCAGGGGGCGGGGTCAGGCGGCTGCCTGGCCCCATTCCCACTTGGAGCTGAATTGAGCATGAGCGATCCCCAAGGCCCAAGCAAGGTCATCCCCGTTGCCGCAGAGCCGGCCGCACCCGCGGCCGCTGCCGGCGACGAGGTCATGATCAGCCTGTACGAGGCCCACAAGAAGATCTATCCTCGCAGCGTCAGCGGCCTGTTCGCCCGCTGGCGCTGGGTGTTCGTCTGGCTGACGCAGATCGTCTTCTACGGCCTGCCCTGGCTGGAGTGGGGGCAGCGGCAGGCGGTGCTGTTCGACCTGGGGGCGCGACGCTTCTACATCTTTGGGCTGGTGCTGTATCCGCAGGACTTCATCTACCTCACCGGCCTGCTGGTCATCTCGGCGCTTTCCCTGTTTCTCTTTACTGCGGTAGCCGGCCGCCTGTGGTGCGGCTACGCCTGTCCGCAGACCGTCTATACCGAAATCTTTCTCTGGATCGAGCGGCAGTTCGAGGGCGACCGCTCCGCGCGCATCCGGCTGGACGAGGGGCCCTGGAACGCCAACAAGATCCTGCGCAAGGGCGGCAAGCAGATCGCCTGGATCGCGGTGGCCCTGTGGACGGGCTTTACCTTCGTCGGCTACTTCACGCCCATCCGGGAATTGGGGCAGGCCTTCCTCGAGTGGCGGCTCAGCGGCTGGGAGACCTTCTGGGTCTTCTTCTACGGCTTCGCGACCTATGGCAATGCCGGCTACATGCGCGAGCAGGTCTGCAAGTACATGTGCCCCTACGCGCGCTTTCAGAGCGCGATGTTCGACAAGGATACGCTGATCGTCAGCTACGACGCCGAGCGGGGCGAGCCGCGCGGCGCGCGCTCGCGCAAGGCCGATCCGGCCGCACTGGGGCTGGGCGCGTGCGTGGACTGCAGCCTGTGCGTGCAGGTCTGTCCGACCGGCATCGACATCCGCAAGGGCCTGCAGTACGAGTGCATCGGCTGCGGGGCCTGCGCCGACGTCTGCGATACGGTGATGGACAAGATGGGCTACCCGCGCGGGCTGGTGCGCTACACCACGCAGAACGCGATGCGCAACAAGTGGACGAAGGCGCAGACCTGGCGGCGGGTGTTGCGGCCGCGTGTGCTGATTTACAGCGCGATCCTGGCTGCGGTCTGCATCGCGATGGTGGTGAGCCTGACCCTGCGCCCGCCATTCAAGGTCGATGTGGTGCGCGACCGCGGCGTGCTGGCGCGCATCGTCGAAGGCGGGCGGCTGGAAAACGTCTATCGCCTGCAGATCATGAACGTCAAGGAAAGCGAGCAGCGTTTCCGCATCGCCGCCAGTGGCTTGCCGGGGCTGGCCGTGGCCTCGGATGAGGTGGTCACGCTCGGGCCGGCCGAGGCCCGCTGGGTGGTGGTGCGCCTGCAGCTGCCGTATGAGGGCGTCAGCCCCGGCTCCCACCCCATCCATTTCGAAATCACGGCTCTGGATACCGCGGCGCAAGTGCGCGAGAAGTCGGTGTTCCTGGTGCCGCGCTGACAGGAGTCCGACCATGAACGGCAAGCCGCCCGCATCGCAGCCGACATCCCAGCCCTGGTGGAAATACGGCCACGTGTGGCTGATCATCGCCGGGCCGCTGGTCGTGGTGATCGCCGGGTTCGTCACGCTGTACCTGGCCGTGCGCACCCCCGATCCGGTCATCACGCCGGATTACTACCGCAAGGGGCTGGAGCTGAGCCAGCAGGCCCAGCCGGGCGAGGCCGGCAGCCTGGCGCCGGCCGTGCAGGCCCGCAACCACGCCGCGACCGGCGGCGCGCCGGCGGCGCCGCAGCCCGAACGCTGAAACGGTGCGCCCTGACGCACAAGAAAAGGAGACAGCACCATGAAACTGCAGAAGCTGGCGTGGATCGCCTGGCCGGCCTTTCTGGTGGCCGCCGTGCTGGAAATGCTGGTGTTTGCGATGGTCGATCCGCATGATCTGCACTGGTTCGGCCAGCCTATCGAACTGTCGCGTCAGGGCATCTACACGATTGCGTTTTTCGTTTTCTGGGCAGCGGCGATGGCCTCCAGCGCACTGACCACGCTGCTGGCGATGTCGCCCTTCGAGGTCAACCAGTGTCCGCTGCCGCCGCAGGAGCGCCCCGAAGGCTGCCCCAGGCAGGAAGGCTGTTGCGCGCCCGAGAGCGGCCAGAACGCCTGAGCCGGCCTAG
Source organism: Hylemonella sp. (assembly GCA_036846225.1). Taxonomy (GTDB): domain Bacteria; phylum Pseudomonadota; class Gammaproteobacteria; order Burkholderiales; family Burkholderiaceae_C; genus Hylemonella. Next base: position 60,043 of record DAIUCJ010000008.1, on the reverse strand, counting down.
CTGGCAGAGACGGGCTTGGCCCCCGGGCCTCGTGCCGCAGAACTGCGGCTGCCGGTTGTCAGTGGCACTCGGTGGTGTGGTTGACCAGGCGCTGCAGCGCTTCGGTGTCGAGTATGCGCACGTGGCGCTGCTTGACTTCGACGATGCCGTCTTCGACGAACTTCGAGAAGGTGCGGCTCACCGTCTCCAGCTTCAGCCCCAGATAGCTGCCGATTTCCTCGCGCGTCATGCGCAGGATCAGCTCCGACGAGGAAAAGCCCCGGGCGTGCAGGCGCTGCACCAGGTTCAGCAGAAAGGCCGCCAGGCGCTCTTCGGCGCGCATGCTGCCCAGCAGCAGCATGACGCCGTGCTCGCGCACGATCTCGCGGCTCATGATCTTGTGCACGTGCCGTTGCAGGCTGTTGATCTCGCGGGAGAGGTCCTCGATGCGGTCGAACGGCATCACGCAGACTTCGGCGTCTTCCAGCGCCACGGCATCGCAGGTGTGGCGGTCGTTGACGATGCCATCCAGGCCGATGATCTCGCCGGCCATCTGAAAGCCCGTGACCTGGTCGCGCCCGTCCTCGGAGGCCACGCAGGTCTTGAAGAAGCCGGTGCGGATCGCATAGAGCGCGCTGAACTTCTCGCCGTTGCGAAACAGCGCCATGCCGCGCTTGACCTTGCGCCGGCTGGCCACGACCTGGTCCAGCCGCTCGACTTCCTCCGGGCTCAGCCCCATCGGCATGCACAGTTCGCGCAGGTTGCAGTTGGAACAGGCGACTTTGATGGCTTGCGGATTCATGCGCTGAATTCTGACATCGGTCATGGCCTTGCTCCCGTGCGGAAAGGATATTTCCGTCCGCTACCTTACCAGCTTTTGACGCACGTCAAGGCAGCTGTGGCGAATCGGCGGCACAGTCAAACAGCCCCAAGGATGCCGAATGAACGCCGTGACCGCCGAGCCCATTTCCGCCGAACTGCTGCGTCGCCATGACGTGCCGGGGCCGCGCTACACCTCCTATCCGACGGCCGACCGCTTCGTCGAAGCCTTCGGCCCCGAGGACTACACCCGGGCGCTGCAGCAGCGCCGCAGCGGCGCCGCGGCCCTGGTGCTGCCGCTGTCGCTGTACGTGCACATTCCGTTCTGCGAATCCCTGTGCTACTACTGTGCCTGCAACAAGATCATCACGAAGCACCACGAGCGCGCGGCCGAATACCTGCGCTACTTGGGCCGCGAGGTCGATCTGCACACCGCTGTGCTGGGCGTGGGCCAGACGGTCACGCAGCTGCACCTGGGGGGCGGCACGCCCACCTTCCTAAGCGATGCCGAGCTGCGCGAGCTCATGGCCATGCTCAAGCGCAGCTTCACCCTGGCGCCGGGCGGGGAATATTCGATCGAAATCGATCCGCGCACGATCAGCCCGCAGCGGCTGGACACGCTGGCCGAGCTGGGTTTCAACCGGCTGAGCTTCGGCGTGCAGGATTTCGACCCGGCCGTGCAGAAGGCCGTGCACCGCATCCAGCCGGCCGAACAGGTGTTCGATCTGGTGCAGGCCGCGCGCGAACGCGGCTTCGATTCGGTCAACATCGACCTGATCTATGGCCTGCCGCAGCAGACGCCGGAGTCGTTCGCGCGCACGCTGACGCAGGTGTGCGCGCTGCGGCCGGACCGCATCGCGCTGTATGCCTACGCGCACCTGCCCGAGCGCTTCAAGCCGCAGCGGCGCATCGCCGCGGCCGAGCTGCCCGCCGCGCCGGCCAAGGTGGCCATGCTGGCCAGCGCGATTGCGCGCTTCATCGAGGCGGGTTATGTCTATGTGGGCATGGACCACTTCGCGCTGCCCAACGATGCGCTGGCCGTGGCCAAGCGGCAGGGGCGGCTGCACCGCAACTTCCAGGGCTACAGCACCCAGCCGGACTGCGACCTGATCGGTCTGGGGGTGTCGTCGATCGGCCGCATCGGGCCGACCTACAGCCAGAACGCCAAGACGCTGGAGGAGTATTACGACGCCATCGACCACGGGCGCTTTGCCGTGGTGCGCGGGCTGGCGCTGTCGCGTGACGACCTGGTGCGCCGCGGCGTGATCATGGCGCTGATGTGCCAGGGCCAGGTGATCTTCGAGTCGATCAACCTGGCCTACCTGATCGACTTCAAGACCTATTTCGCCCCCGAGCTCGAGGCGCTGCAGGAGCTGGCTGCCCAGGGGCTGGTGACGCTGGACGACAGCGGCATCCAGGTCACCCCCACCGGCTGGTTCTTCGTGCGGGCCGTGGCCATGGTGTTCGACCGCTACCTGCAGGCCGACCGCAACCGCGCCCGTTTTTCCAAGATCATCTGAGCGCTCGCCGGCGAATCCGGGACGCGGGCTCTACACTGACGGGTATGCAGACTTCCCTGGCCTTGACGGCCTTGTTCATGGGCTTGGCCGGCGGCCCACATTGCATCGCCATGTGCGGCGCGGCCTGCGCCGGCCTCAGCCAGGCCGCCGGCGAGCGGCGCACCGAGGCGCTGTGGGTGTTCCAGCTCGGCCGCGTGCTCGGCTATGCCGCGCTGGGGGCGCTGGCGGCGGCCTCGCTCCAGGGGCTGGGCTGGCTGACCGTGCAGTCGGCCGCGCTGCGCCCGGTCTGGACGCTGTTTCACGTCGCGGCCATGGTGCTGGGGCTGGTGCTGCTGGTGCTGGCGCGCCAGCCGGTGTGGCTGGATCACGCGGGCCGGCGGCTGTGGCAGGGCGCGCGCGTGCTGGCGGCCGGCCGCGGGCGTGCCGCGCCGCTGCTGGTGGGCATGCTGTGGGCGCTGCTGCCCTGCGGCCTGCTGTATTCGGCGCTGATGGTGGCGGCGCTGACCAGCCATGCGCTGCAGGGCGCGGCCGTCATGGCGCTGTTTGCCGCCGGCACCGCCGTGTCGATGACGCTGGGGCCCTGGCTGTGGCTGCGCCTGCGGGGCAGCGGCCGGGGGGACTGGGGCATGCGCATCGCCGGCGCGGCGCTGGCGGCCAGTTCGGCCTGGGCCCTGTGGATGGGCCTGGCGCACGATGCCGCGCCCTGGTGCGCGACGCCGGCCGGCTGAGCCGCCTGAGCTGAGCTGCCCCAAGCTGTCTTTGGGGGCACCCGCTTTGGGATAATGCCGGCCCATGTCCGCGCCGGCCCGTCCTTCCGTTTCTTCCACCCATCTCGTCCTGATTCCTACCTACAACGCCGGCGCCAAGGTGCTGGAGACCGTGCAGCAGGCGCTGCAGTACTGGGCGCCGGTGTGGGTCGTCGTCGATGGCAGCACCGATGGCACGGATGTGCAGCTGCAGGCGCTGGCCGCAAGCGAGCCGCGGCTGCGCGTCTTCGTGCTGCCGCGCAACCAGGGCAAGGGCGCGGCGGTGCTGCATGGCCTGCAGGCCGCGCAGGCCGCGGGCTACACCCATGTGCTGACCATGGATTCCGACGGCCAGCACCCGGCCCATCTGATTCCGCTGTTCATGCAGACCGCGCAGGCGCATCCGGGCTGCATGGTGCTGGGCAAGCCGGTGTTCGACGCCAGCGCCCCGGCCATCCGGGTGCAGGGGCGCAAGATCTCCAACGCCTGGACGAATCTGGAGACGCTGTGGATGGGCGTGGGCGATTCGCTGTACGGCTTTCGCGTCTATCCGGTGGCGCCGCTGCTGGTCATCATGCAGCGCCAGCGCTGGATGCGGCGTTTCGACTTCGACATCGAGGCCGCGGTGCGGCTGTGCTGGGCCGGGGTGTGGCCCCTCAACCTGGATGCGCCGGTGCGCTACCTGCGGCCGGAAGAAGGCGGGGTGTCGCACTTCAATTACCTGCGCGACAACGCGCTGCTGACCTGGATGCACACCCGGCTGGTGCTGGGCTTTCTGTGGCGCTTGCCGCTGCTGCTGTGGCAGCGCCTGCGCGGGCGGCCTTGCTAGGCGGACAGTGGCCTGTCAGGCCATGCCGCCGTTGACCGAGATCACCTGGCCGGTGATGTAGCTGGCCTCGCGCGAGGCCAGAAAGGCCACCAGCGCGGCCACTTCCTCGGGCCTGCCGCTGCGCTGCATCGGCACGAGCTGCCTGATGCGTTCGGGCGGAAAGCGGTCCTGCAGCATCGGCGAGTCGATGATGCCCGGGGCCACGACGTTGACCGTGATGCCGCGGCTGGCCAGCTCCTGCGCCAGCGACTTGCTCGCGCCGTGCAGCGCGGCCTTGGCGGCGGCGTAGTTGACCTGGCCGCGGTTGCCCATGACGGCGGCCACCGAGGAAATGCTGATGATGCGGCCCCAGCGGGTGCGCGCCATCGGCAGCACGAGCGGCTGCGTCACATGGAAAAAGCCGTGCAGCGACACGTCGATGACGCGGTGCCACTGCTGTTCGCTTAAGCCCGGGAACACCGCATCGTCATGGATGCCGGCGTTGTTGACCAGCACCTGGATCGGGCCGCCGGCCAGCAGCTCCTCCAGCGCGGCGCCGGTGGCCGCGGCGTCGGTCACGTCGAAGGCCACGGCGCTGGCGCGGTGCCCTTCGTCGCGCAGCTGCTGCGCCAGGGCCTGCGCGCTGGCCAGCTGGTGGTTCGCATGCACGTGCACGTGCAGGCCGGCGCGCGCCAGCGCGCGGCAGATGGCCTGGCCGATGGCGCCGCTGCCGCCGGTGACCAGCGCGCGCACGGGTTCGTCGCGGGGTGTCGGGTTCATGGGCTGGTGGGGGTGGGCAGCAGGGCGATGGAGGCGCGGCCCTGTAGCAGCAGCCTGGCTCCGGCGTGCAGCTGGAAGTCGTACACCATGCCGGCGGCATCGCCGCTGAGGCGCTGCGCGGTGATGGTCAGATCGCCGTCGGCCTGGTCCAGCCAGCGGGTGCGGGCCTGCACGCCGCGCACGCTGGCCAGGCGGCCGGCACGCGGGCGCCCGTCGCCCAGCAGGCTGCCGTGCACGGCCATGGCCTGCGCGGCGTATTCGATGCCGGCCGTCACCGGCAGGCCGCCCGTGCCGCGCAGCGGGTGGCCGGGGTCGCGGTGGTTGACGGCGCGCGCGCGGATCTGCTGCGCGTCCCAGGCCAGCACCTCGTGCAGCAGGCACATCGCCCCGGCGTGCGGGATGCGCGCGGCGATGGCGGCGTGGTCCAGCCTCATCGTTGCGGCTCCAGCGGATCGAGGTCCACGGCCAGCTGGCAGCCCGGCAGGTGCTGCAGCACGAGGCGCGCCGCGCGGCCCCGCGCCAGCGCCTGCAGCAGCGGCAGCCCGCGGGCGGCCGGGTTGCCCAGGCGCAGCGCTTCCAGCGCGGGGCCGTCCATCGGCGTGGGCTCGGCATCGGCCGGCTGCAGCGTCAGCCGCGCCTGCGTGTGCGGCCCCGGCGCGGCGGCCAGCACCAGCGCCAGCCCCACAGGGCCGGCCAGGGGGCGGACGCTGTGCAGCGGCTCGGGGTAGGGCACGTCGGCGCAGACCAGCAGCACCGCCGGGGCCCCGGCATGGACCTGCACCGCCGCTTCCAGCAGGCCGGCGGCCATGCTGCCGTCATGCGCGCACAGGCTGGTCGAAGGCGCCATGCAGCGCGTGGCGATGCTCCAGTAGCCGGCAGCCGCGTTGTGCACCGAGTTGTGAAAGCGCGTCGGCGACAGCAGCCGCTCGGGCCCGGCCAGCGTTTCGCAGATGGCGTGGCAGTTGTCGCCGTCGCCGGCGGAGCTGCTGAACACGCTGGGCAGCGTGGCCGCGTCGCGCCCGGCCTGGGCGCAGGCCTGCAGACCGACGGCCAGCGCCAGCCGGATCGGGGCGCCCACGCGCCGGCGCTCGGCGCTGGGCAGGCCGTCGGCCGGCGGGATCTGCGGCGGCTGCGGGGCGTAAGCGTGGGGCTGCGCCAGCAGCGGCGCGCTGGCTGCCCAGCCCGGCAGGCCGGGCCCGATCAGGCCCACACCGTCCAGATAGACGCGGATCATGCGGACAGCCCCAGGATCAGGCAGCTGTTGGAGCCGCCAAAGCCGAAAGAGTTGCTCAGCACCCGCCGCAGCGGCAGCGGCCGGTTGTGCTGCAGATAGGGGGTGCGCAGCGCCGGGTCCACGGCCGTGGTGTGGCAGCCGCCGGGGGCCAGCTGGTGCTGTAGCGCCAGCGCGCAGATCACGGCTTCGACGGCGCCGGCGGCCCCCAGCGTATGGCCGGTGTGGCCTTTGGTGGAGCTGACCGGAGGCGGGTTCGCGCCGAAGACGGCCTGCACCGCCAGGTCTTCGGCCGCGTCGTTGCTGGGCGTGGCCGTGCCGTGCAGGTTGATGTAGTCGATGTCGCCCGCCCGCAGCCCGGCGGCCTGCAGCGCCGCCTGCATCGCGTGCTGCGCGCCCAGCCCCTGCGGGTGCGGGGCCGACATGTGGTGGGCGTCGCTGGACTCGCCCGCGCCCAGCAGCAGCACGCTGCCGCCGGGGGTGGATGCATCGGCGCGCGTCAGCAGCGCGTAGGCCGCCGCCTCGCCGATCGAAATGCCCTGGCGCTGCGCGCCCCAGGGCGTGCAGGGCTGGGGCGCGAGCAGCTGCAGCGCGTGAAAGCCATACAGCGTGGTCAGACACAGGCTATCGACGCCGCCGACGATGGCTGCATCGATCAGTCCGGCCTGCAGGTAGCGCTGCGCATGGGCGAACACCTTGGCGCTGGAGGAGCAGGCCGTCGAGACCACATAGGCCGGGCCCTGCAGGTCGAAGTAGCGGCGCACGAAGGCGGCCACCGAATAGGTGTTCTGCGTCTGCGCGTAGTGAAACCACCCGGGCAAGGCGCCGTCGGCCGCGCGGGCGCGGTAGGCCAGCTCGGTTTGCAGCATGCCCGAGGTGCTGGTGCCCAGAAAGACGCCCACCCGCTGCGGGCCGTGCCGCGCGCGCTCGGCGCGCACGGCGTCCTCGAAGCCGTCTTGCCGCAGCGCCAGCAGCGCCAGCCGGTTGTTGCGGCAGTCCCAGTCTTGCAGGTCGTCGGGCATGGCCACGGCGTCCACGCCGGGCACGGCGCCGATCCAGGTGTCCAGCGTCACGGTTTCGAAGTCGCAGCGCTTGAGGCCGCTGCGCTGCGCCAGCAGCGCCTGCCAGGTGGCGTGCAGCCCCACGCCCAGGGCGCTGGTGGCGGTGCAGGCGCGCAGCAGCAGGCTCATGGCTGGGACGTCGCAGCCGGCAGCCGGGCCACCAGCAGGATGTTGGCAAACGGCGTGCCGGCGTGCATCGGGATGGCCTGCACGGCAAACCCCAGCTGCTGCAGGGCCTGCTGCCAGGCCGTCAGCGGCCGGCAGTACAGCCGCGGCAGCCGGTGGCCGCGGACCCAGGTCACCACCGCATCGACCCAGTTGCTGATGCGAAACGGCAGGCCGGCGGCGGCATCGCCCACGCGCAGCAGCAGCGTGCCGCCCGGCGTCAGGGCCTGGCGGACGCGGCGCAGCACCTCGTCCTGCGCGGCGTAGTCCACGTAGTGCAGCACATCCAGGATGACCACCACGTCGGCCTGCCCGAAAGCGGTCTCGCGCATGTCGCCCAGCGTGAAGCGCACGCGCCCGCCCAGATGGCCCAGGGCCTGCTGCGCGCGCTGCACGTCGCGTGGCATCAGCTCGATGCCGTGGACCGTGGCGCGCGCCGGTGGCGGTGCCCAGTCCGCAGGCCACTGCCGCTCGGCGCTGGACTGTCCGTCCAGGCTGCCCAGCAGGGCCGCCAGCAGTCCCTGGCCGCAGCCGATGTCGAGCACGCGCGCGCCGGCCGGGATCAGGCCCAGCCGCAGCAGCCCGCCGAATACCGGGTCGCCGCGCAGCTTGCCGCGGGCGAAATGCCAGGCAAAGCGGCCGACGGGGCGGTAGGGCGCCGTGGCCTGCTCCAGCAGGGCCGCCGGCAAAGAGGCTGCGGGCATCGGGAGGTCGGTAAAAACGAAGGCGCGATTTTACGGGGGCGGGGGGGTATGGGCCGCCGGCAGCGGCACCGGCTGCAGGCCCTGCGCGCGCAGGCGCGCCAGCAGCGGCGGCAGCACCTCCAGCAGCACCGGGCGGCCGGCGGCGGTGCGCGCGGCGTGGCGGTCGTGCAGCAGCAGGATGTCGCCGTTGCCCAGGCCGCGTGTCAGCCGCGCCAGCACGCGCTGCGCATCGCCGGTGCGGGTGTCGAAGCCCCGGCGCGTCCAGCTGGCCAGCCGCAGGCCCAGGTCGTGCAGCACCGGATCCAGAAACACATTGCGCAGTCCGGCCGGGGCCCGGAACCACAGCGGCGCCACCCCGGTGGCCTGGGCGATGCTGTCCTGCGCGGCGGCGATCTCGCGCCGCAGCGCCCGCGGGCCCAGCAGCGAGAAATGGTGGCGGTGGTGCTGGCTGTGGTTGCCGATGGCGTGGCCGCGGCGCACGATCTCGCGCGCCAGCGCCCCGTGGCGCTGCACCTGGGCGCCGATGCAGAAAAAGGTGGCGACGGCGCCATGCGCCTGCAGCAGGTCCAGCACCGCCGGGGTCACTTCGGGGTCGGGGCCGTCGTCGATGGTCAGCGCCACCTGCGGCTGCGTGCGCGGCAGATGGGTGAGGTTGGGCCCCAGCCAGGTGCTGCGCGGCCACAGCCCGGCTGCGGTGATGAGCGCATGGTCGGCCACGAGGGCGGCCACGCTCCAGGGCCAGGCCGGGGTGAGCAGGCCGGCGGCGGCCACGGCGTGCAGGCCGATGGAGCCGCGCACCAGCGGCGGCGGGCTCCAGCGGGGCGGAGGCAAGGGGGGGCTCATGGCGTGATTGTCGGCGCTTGCGCGTCTGCCGGGGCCGGCCGGCTGAATGCCGCCGCCAGCAGCAGGGCCGCGACGGCGCCCGGCCCCACGGTCTGCCCCAGGGCCTGCAGCACCGGCACGTCGGCGGTGGCCAGCAGGCCGAAGCCGGCCACGGTGGTCAGATTGGCCAGCAGCAGCGAAGCCAGCACGGCCGGCTCGGGATCGCGGGCCGCGCTGTCGAAAAACAGCGCGTAGTTGGAGCCGACGGCCACCACCAGCAGCAGCCCCACCAGATGCAGCAGATTCAGCCGCACCCCGGCCAGATGCAGGCCGGCCATGACCAGCAGCACCGCGGCAGCCAGCGGCAGGCACACGGCCAGCACGCGGCGCGCGCTGCGCAGCTGCCAGGCCAGCAGCAGCACGATGCCCAGCACGCCCAGCGCCGACAGCCGCAGCGCCTGGCGCAGGTACTGGGCGTACAGGGTTTCGGACGCGTCCTTGAGGTCCAGCAGCACGGTGGAGCCGTCCTGCAGCTGCGCAGCCAGCGCCGTGCGCAGCCGCGCCGCGTCGATGGTGTGGGCCTGCGGCCCGCTGGCCGGGGCGCGCAGCTGGATCAGCGCCTGCACCTGCCCGCCCGCGCGGGTGAGCGTGGCGTCCAGCGCGGCGGCCAGGCTGCTGCCCTGCAGGTCCGCCGCGGTCAGCGGCGCGCGCGTGCGCGCGGCCTGCACGTCGGCCACGAAGGGGGCCAGGAAATCGGGGCGCAGCGGCAGCCCCTGCAGCGCCTGCGCCAGTCGCGCCTGCAGCGTGGCCGCATCCGGCAGGGCCTGCTGGCGCGCGCGCTGCGTGGCCTGCGAGGGCAGGTAGCGGCACGGCGCCAGGTAGCCCGCGAGCTCGCCGCGCCGGACCCAGGCATCCAGCACGCTCAGCAGGGCCTCGCAGCGCTGCAGCGCGCTTTCCTCGTCCGGGGCCTGCACCACCAGCAGGTGGCGCACGTCCGGCGCGGCCATGTCGGCGCGCAGCTGCGCGTCCAGCGCCTGGGCGGCCGCCGGCACCGGGCTGAGCGCCGTCAGCGCGTGGTTCCACAGGCGGTCGTGCCGCTGCGCCAGCAGGACCGCCGCCGCCAGCGCCAGCAGCAGCAGCGGTGTGCGCAGCCGGCGCAGCAGCGCCACCGGCCGCTGCAGGCGCCGCCCCAGCGGAGCGAGGTCGCGCACCGTCAGGCCCGCCGGCAGCAGGCCCGGCAGCACCCAGCGCGTCACCAGCGCCGCGGCAGCCAGCCCGGCCAGCGAATACAGCCCCAGCTGGGCCAACCCGTTGAAGCCGGAAAACAGCAGCGCGGCAAAGCCGCAGACCGACGTCAGCACGCCCAGGCGCACCGTGGGCCAGAAGCGGTGCAGGCCGGCCTGCGGGTCGGCCTCGGGGCGGCGCTGCACGAAGAGATAGATCGCATAGTCCACGGCCTCGCCGATCAGCGTGGTGCCAAAGCCCAGCGTCAGCCCGTGCACGTGGCCGAAACCCAGGCTGACGGCGGCCACCCCGGCCAGCGCGCCGCTGGCCACCGGCAGCAGGCCCAGCGCCAGCACGGTGAAGGAGCGGTAAACCGTGTACAGCAGGCCGATGACCAGCAAGGCGCCGGCCAGCGCCAGCCGCTCGGCCTGCGCGCGGATGGTCTGCTGCGCCGTCACCGCGAACACCGCCGGCCCGCTGAGCAGCAGCTGCGCCTGCAGCGCCTGCGCATCGCTGGCGGCCAGCGCCGCGCGGCTTTGCTCGAAGGCGGTCTGGATGTGGTCGATGACGGTTTGCTGGGCCTGCAGGTCGGAACCGGCGGCGCGGGTCTGCACCAGCAGCAGCGCGCGGTCGCCGGCGGCGTTGAACCAGTGGCCGTGGCGCACGGGCGGCCCGTCGGCCGGCAACAGCAGCTCCAGCAGCGCCAGCAGCTCGCCGGTGGGGTCGCGCGCCAGCAGCGCGCGGGTCAGCAGCCCGGTGCTGCTGCCCAGCTCGGCCAGCCCTTGCTGCAGGGCTTGGCGCAGACCGGCGGCGCTGAAGCGTTCGGGCCCGACCTGCGGCGACAGCAGGTAGCGCGCGTCCAGCAGCAGGGCCTCATCGGCCGCGTAGCCGCCGGCCTGGCCGTTGTGCACCTGCTGCAGCAGCGCATCGGCGCGCAGGCGCTCGGCCAGCTGCCGGCCCAGCGCGGCCAGCGTGGGCGCGGGCGCGCCTTGCAGGCCCAGCAGCAGCACGCGGGCGGCCGCGCCGTCTTGCAACTGCGCGACCAGGATGCGCTGCTCGGGGCTGGGCTCGCGCGGCAGAAAGGCCGAGAAGTCGGCGCGGAACTCGGTGCGCCACACCACCGCGGCGCAGCCGGCCAGCGCCAGCGCCCACAGCAGGCGGGGCAGCCACAGCCGCAGCGGCAACGAGGGCAGGGGCATCGGTGTCAGCGCCCCGGCGGGTGGGGGGTGATGCGGGTGAGCGCGCGGTCGCCGTTGCTCATCAGCACCTGCACGCTGCGGATGTCGGCCTGCTCGCCGCCGAGCGTGATGGCCAGCACTTGGGCGGCGGCCTGGGCATCGCGCGGCACCAGGGTCAGCTTCCACTGCGCGGCGCTGCCGTTGAGCGAGGCGCGGTACAGGCGCAGCAGCGCCTCCAGGTCGCCGCCCAGGCAGGCGCGCAGGCCCTCGACATGCACGGCGATTTCCGGATGGGCGTCCAGCGCCACGCTGCGCTGGCGCCCGCCGCGCTCCACCGTGGCCTGGTTGCCATCGACCGTCAGGGTCTCGGCCACCGGCCTGACGGTGCGCTTGACCAGCCGCGCCGGCGCCTCGAACAGCAGCTCGCCCGAGGACTCGATGGCGCCTTCGATGCCCTGGATGAATTTCTGCTCGGTGTAGCTGGCGGCGAGCCGTTTCTGCCCGGCCATGCGCGCAAAGAGCGTCTCCAGGCTGAAGCCGTCCTGGGCGCGGGCCGCGCCGGCGGCCGCCAGCAGCAACAGGCCGGTGAAACCGCGCCGGTCAATGCGTCGCATGTTCGGAACTCCAGAAGTCGTAAAAGTTGAACCAGTTGTAGGGGTTGGCGCGGCAGTGGTGCTCCAGCCGCTGCACGTAGGTGCGCAGGGCCTGCTCGACGGCGGCGCGGCGGTCCGGCTGCGGGGCGGAGAAGTCGGCCAGCAGCTCGAAATGGATGTCGTAGCGGCTGCCGCCCTGGTACAGCCCCAGCATCAGCAGCAGCGGGCGGCGCAGCAGCGCGGCCAGCCTGAACGGCCCCAGCGGAAACGGCGCCGGCTCGCCCAGAAAGGGCAGCCAGCGCACCTCTTCGTGCGCGCCCGCTCCCGTGCCGTGGAAGCTGCGGTCGGCCAGCATGCCGATGAAGGCGCCTTCCTGCAGCCGCTGCTGCACGTGCAGCATGGCGTCGAGCTCGCCCAGCGCGATGATTTCCTGCGTGGCCGCCGGGTTGAGCGCGCCCAGCACGCGGCGCATTTTCTGGGCGTTGGCTTCGTACATCAGCAGCGCCAGCGGGGGAGCTGCCTGCACGTGGTGGCCGAAGGCGCGTACCGCCTCGAAGCTGCCCAGGTGCGCGCCCAGCACCAGCCGCCCCTGGCCGCTGGCGTGGGCGCTGCGGGCGTGTTCTTCGCCATGCACATGCAGCTCGAACAGGTCCAGCCGGTCGTTGAGCAGGAACACGCGGTCCAGGATGGTGGCGGCGAAGGTGTGGAAATGCCGGTACTGCTCGCGCCAGCGCGGCGCGCGCCCCAGCACGCGGCGCAGATAGGCGCGGCTGGCGCGGCGCGGCGCCGGCGCCGCGAGGAGGAAATACAGGCAGATCGGCGGCAGCAGCGCGCGCGCGGCGCGACGGCCCAGCCGCAGGCCGATCCAGGCGATGAGCCGCATCAGCAGCACGCTGCCGCGCTCGGGCTGCCGGGTCCAGTCCGCGGCGGTGCTGCTCATGCGCTCTCCTGCCAGCGCAGGCTGCCGCTGGCAACCGGCCGGTCGCCCTGCGTGACGGCAAAGGCCACGCTGCCGCCGGGGCCGGGCGTGAGCGTGAGCTCCACCGTGGCGCCGGGCAGCAGGCTGGCGCTGAACTTGCACACGGGGATTTCCAGCGCCGCGCCGCCGGCGATGCCCAGCTGCTCGGCGGCCTGCACGATGGCCTCGAGCAGCAGCACGCCGGGCACGATGGGCTGGCCCGGAAAGTGGCCGGCGTAGCTGGGGTGCTGCGCCGGCAGTTGCAGGCTGTGGCGGATGGCGTTCATCGGGCGTGCTGGCGGACCAGCTCCAGCAGGGCCTGCTGCGGCAGCTTGCCGGTGGCGTTGCGCGGCAGGGCGGGCACGAAATGGATGGGACGCGGCACAAAGACGGCGTCGATGCGCTCGCGCAGGGCGTGCAGCAGGGCGGCTTCGCTGAGCGTGGGCGCGACGACGAAGGCCACCGGGCGCTGGATGCGGGCCTGGGCCTCTGCGGCGGCATCCTGGGGCCAGTACAGCGCGGCGTCCTGCACGCCGGGGATGGCCAGCAGCTGCTGCGTCAGATAGGCCAGCGAGGTGCGCCGGCCTGCGATGTTGACCAGGTCGGCATGGCGGCCCAGCAGCGCGAAGCGCGTGGGCCCGTGCAGCTGCAGCACGTCACCCAGCGGCACCACGCCTTCGACGTGGCCGCCGCGCGCGGCAAAGCCGGGCGGGCCGTCCGGGGCCGGCTGCTCGATGACTTCCACGCCGTCGAGCGTCTGCCACAGCGCCTCGTGCGCGGTGCGGCGGGTGGCGATCTGGCCCGTCTCGGTGCTGCCGTAGATTTCCAGCAGCGGCGCGCGCAGCCGCTCTTCGGCCTGGCGCGCCAGCTCGGCCGGCAGCGGCGCGGTGGCGCTGAGCAGCAGCGCCACTTCAGGCAGATCGACGCCGGACTCCAGCAGCGTGCGCAGGTGAAACGGCGTCGTCACCAGCAGGCGCGGCGCGGGCGTCTGTTGCAGCGCGGCGGCGATGTCGGCCGGGTAGTAAGGATGGCCGGGGTCGATGATGCCGGCGTTGAGCAGCGGCAGCAGCACGGTGGATTCCAGGCCGTACATGTGCTGGGCCGGCACCGTGCCGGTGACGGCCAGCGGGGCCGCGCTGCCCAGCAGGCCGCGCAGGCGTTGCCCGGCGGTCTGCGCGTCGCGCACCAGCGCGCCCCAGTGCTTGGCATGCGGGACCGGCGTGCCGGTGGAGCCGGAGGTGAAGACCAGGGCGGCGAGCTGGCCGTCGGCGATGTCGGGCACCTCGAAGGCCGCGTCGGCCGCGGGCAGCGGGCCGCGCTCGTAGCGCAGCACGGGCAGGCCGGCGCAGTCCAGCTCGGCATCGACCACCGCGGTCAGGCCCGGGTAGTCCCGGGCGAGCTGGCGCAGCATCGCGGGGGTGCGGGTGGACGGCAGCAGCAGCGCGCTGCCGCGCAGCAGCGCCGCGCCCAGCACCACGGCGAAATGGTGGCGCCGGCTGCACAGGTTGAGCAACGGCGCACCGCCAGGCAGGCGCGCGGCCATGTGGCGGACCGCGGCCAGGTAGTCGGCAGCCGTGATGGCGCGTCCGTTGGACCAGGCCACGGGGTCCCGGGGGCTGCGGTGGGCGATCAGCGCGGCCATCGGCGGCAAGGGCCTCAGCAGGGCTGGCTGGGCGGCTGCTGCGGGCGCTGCCAGTACAGCCGCAGGCCCTGCCAGAGGCTGACATGACGGATGCCGCGCAGCCGCCAGCGCCGCACCGCGTATTCGCCGACGGCCATCGCGCCCAGCGTCACGAAGGACCAGAAGTTGACGAACCAGGACCAGGCCGCCAGCGGCGCCAGCGCATAGACCAGCACCGAGGCCAGCCCCATGGCCACGAAGTACAGGGCCCAGGCGGCCGTGGCCGCGCGGGCGTAGCGCGCGATCGGCTCGCAGTAGTCGTCGCGGTGGATGCGCCGCGCCAGCTGGGCGATCAGCGGTTCGCGCCCGGGCAGCAGCGTGTGGCCGAAGACCGCGGCCATCAGCGCCTGCATGCCCACGTTCTGCAGCAGGTAGATCAGCGCCGGCTGGCGCAGCAGGGCGCCCCAGGCCCAGATGGCGGCAGCCGCCAGGGCGGCGGCCAGGGCCAGGGCCGAGCGGCGCAGGCCGGCTCGCCACAGCGCCGGTGGCGCCAGCGCGAAAGGCGCCAGCGCCAGCAGCAGCGTGGCGGCGGGCCAGTGGCCGCGCGTCAGCAGCAGATGCATGAGCACCGGATAGCCCACGGCCAGCAGGGCCAGCAGCAGCGATCGGAGCAGCAGCCGGAGTGTCATGGGCCGTGCCGGTGCGGGCGGGGCAGTGGCTCAGGCGGCGCGCCGGGCGGCGATGTGCGCGGCCAGGTTGCGCAGCGAGGCGAAGATGGTGGCGTTGTCCGGGTCGTCCGAGCGCATCTGAAAGCCGTACTGCTTGGACACGGCCAGCGCGATTTCCAGCACGTCGATCGAATCCAGGCCCAGGCCGTCGCCGTACAGCGGCGCCTGCGGGTCGATGTCCTCGGGGCGCACTTCCAGGTTCAGGGTGCTGACGATGAACTGCGCGATCTCGCGCTCGAAGGCGGTCTGGGTGTCGGTGGACGTCATGGGGGCAGGCGGTCTGGAGGCGCCGCGCCGTGCGCGGCAGCACTGCAAGCAAAGCCGGCGATTTTACCGGGCGGGGATAATCGCCGGATGTTTCCAAATGCATCCGCAGCCAGCCCCTGGCGCCTGTGCGTGGCGCCGATGCTGGACTGGACCGACCGCCATTGCCGCTACCTGCACCGGCTGCTGACGCGCCACGCCCGGCTCTACACCGAGATGGTCACCACCGGCGCGCTGCTGCATGGCGAGGTGGCGCGCCATCTGCGCTTCAACGCCGAGGAGCATCCGGTGGCGCTGCAGCTGGGCGGCAGCGACCCGGCCGAGCTGGCGCACTGCGCCCGGCTGGGCGCGCAGTGGGGCTATGACGAGATCAACCTGAACTGCGGCTGCCCCAGCGAGCGGGTGCAGCGCGGCGCCTTCGGCGCCTGCCTGATGGCCGAACCCCGGCTGGTGGCCGACTGCGTCAAGGCCATGGCCGATGCGGTGACGGTGCCGGTGACCGTGAAGCACCGCATCGGCATCGACCGCACCGAGAGCTACGCCTTCGTGCGCGATTTCGTCGGCACCGTGGCCGAAGCCGGCTGCCGCGTCTTCATCGTCCACGCCCGCAACGCCTGGCTGCAGGGCTTGAGCCCCAAGGAAAACCGCGAGATCCCGCCGCTGCGCTACGAGATCGTGCACCGGCTCAAGCAGGACTTCCCGCAGCTGACCATCGTGCTCAACGGTGGCCTGACAGACGACGCGCAGGTGCAGGAGCAGCTGCAGCGGCTCGACGGCGTGATGATCGGGCGCGCCGCCTACTACCACCCCTGGTGGCTGGCTTCCTGGGACGAGCGCTACTTTGGCGCGCCGGCGCAGACGCTGACGCGCCAGGCCGTGGAGCAGGCCATGGTGGACTACATGCTGCGCGCCCATGCCGAGGACGGCGCACCCTGGTACGCGATCGCGCGGCACATGCTCGGCCTGTACCACGGCGAGCGCGGCGCGCGGCACTGGCGCCAGGTCTGGAGCGACCACCGGCTCAAGCCGCTGGATCCGCGCCGGGTGCTGGAGCTGGCGCACGGCAGCAAGCAGCCCCAGGCCGCCTGAGCCGGCGCCTGCTCGCGCGGTTTTCAGCGGCCGTCGCCCTGCCAAGCGACAACCCAGCGCTCGAATTCCGCAGCCGGCATGGGCCGGGCGTAGTGGTAGCCCTGGGCTTCGTCGCAACCGAAGGTGCGCAGGCGCTGCAGCATGTCCGGCGTTTCCACGCCTTCGGCGATGGTGCGCAGGCCCAGGCTGTGCGACATCTGGATCACCGCGTGGACGATGGCCGCGTCGTCCGGGTCGCTGGCGAGGTCGCGGATGAAGCTCTGGTCGATCTTGAGCTTGTCGATGTCGAAGCGCTTGAGGTACGACAGGCTGGAGTAGCCGGTGCCGAAGTCGTCGATCGACAGCTTGACCCCGAGCTGCTTCAAGCGCCGCACCGCCGCCAGCACCGACTCCACGTCCTGGAGCAGGATGCTCTCGGTCAGCTCCAGCTCCAGCTGCACGGCCGGCAGCTGCGCATCGTCCAGGGCCTGCCGCACCGCCTGCTCCACGCTGCCGCGGCGAAACTGCGCGGCCGACAGATTGACCGCGACCACCAGCGGCGGCAGCCCCGCGCGCAGCCACTGGGCGTTCTGGCGGCAGGCTTCGCGCAGCACCCACACGCCGATGGGTACGATCAGGCCGCTTTCCTCGGCGATCGGGATGAAGCGGCCCGGCGGCACCAGGCCGTATTCGGGGTGCTGCCAGCGCAGCAGCGCCTCCGCGCCGATGACGCGGCCGCTGGCCAGGTCGATCTGCGGCTGGTAGTGCAGCAGGAATTCGCCGCGTTCGATGGCGCGGCGCAGGCCGCTGCGCATCAGCAGGTGTTCCACCGCTTCCTCGTCCATTTCCTCGTCGAAGAAGCGGTAGGTGTTGCGCCCGGCCTCCTTGGCCCGGTACATGGCCATGTCGGCTTTCTTGCGCAGGGTTTCGAAATCGCGCCCGTCCTCCGGGTACAGCGCGATGCCCAGCGAGGCCGAGGTGGACAGCTCGTTGCCTTCCCAGGCATAGGGTTCCTGCAGCGCTTCCATGATCTTGCCCAGCACCGGCACGCAGGAATCGACGCCGCGCAGGTCGCGCAGGATCAGCACGAACTCGTCGCCGCCCTGGCGGCTGATGGTGTCGCTGTCGCGCACACAGCGCTTGAGGCGCTGCGCCACTTCCTGCAGCAGCGCGTCGCCGGCGGCGTGGCCCAGCGAGTCGTTGATCTTCTTGAAGTTGTCCAGGTCCAGGAACACCAGCGCCAGACCGTTGCGCACGCGCTCGGCCTGGGCGATGGCCTGCTGCAGACGGTCCTGCAGCAGCACGCGGTTGGGCAGGCCGGTCAGCGCGTCGTGGTAGGCCAGAAAGGCGATCTTTTCCTCGGCCTGGCGCCGCTCGGTGATGTCGGTGCCGGTGCCGCGGTAGCCCTTGAACACGCCGTCTTCGAAAATGGGCTTGCCGCTGATGGAAAACCAGTGCAGCTCGCCCGGCTGCGTTTCCATCTGATAGACGAAGTCCTTGAACGGCAGGCGCGCTTGCAGGATGCGCCGGTGTTCGGCCCATTGCTCGGGGCTGACCCCGACGATGGGCAGCTCCCAGCGGTATTTGCCCAGCGTGGCGCGCGGATCGAGCTTGGTGCGGTGCAGGCCACCGGACATTTCGGTGAAGCGCAGGTCCGGCCCCATTTCCCAGAACCAGTCCGACGACATTTCCGACAGGTCGCGAAAGCGCGACTCCTCGGCGCGCAGGTGCTTTTCGACTTCGGCGCGCTCGGCGATCTCGTTTTGCAGCTGGTCGTTGATGAAGGCCAGCTCCAGCGTGCGCTCCTCCACGCGCCGCTCCAGCTCGCGGCGGGCTTCCTCCAGCGCCTCCTGGGCGCGCTTTTGCGCGCTGATGTCCTCGGTGATCCAGATCGTGCTGCGGCTGCCGTCCTGCGAGGGCAGGGCCTTGGCCAGGTGGCGGCACCAGATCTGCGTGCCGTCGCGCCGGGTGTTGAGCCACTCCACCTCCACCCGCGCGCCGGCAGCCAGACCGGGGCCGACGGCCGCGCCGAAGCGCTGGTAATCGTCGGCATCGGCAAAGAACACCGCGGCGCGCTGGCCCAGCAGGCTGCCCGGCGGCCAGCCCATGATGGATTCCATGCGTGGGTTGCAGTGCACGATTTCGCCGTCGCGGGTGAACAGGATGCCGACCGAGGCGTTTTCCAGGATGGCCTGCTGGCGCTGCAGCAGTTCCTCCAGCTCCTGGCGGGCGCGCCGGCGCTCGCTGATGTCCTCGACGATCCAGATCGTGCCCTCGCTCGTGTGCTGCGGGTCGATGGCCTTGGCGCGCAGCTGGCACCACACCAGCGTGCCGTCCTTGCGCTGCAGCGGCACTTCCACGTCCAGCAGACCGCCGCTGGCCAGCAGCGGGCCAGCCCGCTGGCCCATCTCGGCATAGGCTTCGGGCGACGGGTAGAACACCGAGCCGGGTTGTCCCACCAGTTCCCCATGGGGCCAGCCGAAAATGGCCGAGGCGCGCGGATTGCAGTGCTGCACCATGCGCTCGCGCGTGAAGATGATGCCCACCGAGGCGTTCTCCAGGATCGCCTGGTATTCGAGCAGGGTGTGCGCGACGTCCTGCGCGCAGGCAGGCGCCGCGGCGGCGGTGGGGCCCATGCGGGCAGGATAGAGGAAATCGCCGGGCGCAACCAGCAAAAAGTGCGCGTTCGGTCGTGTTTTTGAGGCGGGCCGCTCAGCCGGCTGCCAGCAGGCCGTTGCGGAAATGCGCCAGCATGCGCGCGCGCGCGGCTTCGGGGTCGTGGGCCTGCAGCGCGGCCATGATGGCGCGGTGCTCGCTGAGCGACTCGGCGATGCGGCCGGTTTTCAGCAGCGAGTGCTGGCGGTTGAGCTTCATGACCTTGCGCAGGTCGTGCACCATCTGCGTGCGCCAGCGGTTGTCCGCCAGCTCCAGCAGGCGCAGGTGAAAGCGCTCGTTGATTTCGAAGAACCGCTCCACCTGCGGCGCGCTGCCGGCGGCGGCTTCCAGCTCGTCGTGGATGGCCTGCAGCTCTTGCAGCTGCTCCGGCGTGGCTTGCTGGGCCAGCGCGGCGGCGGCATCGGATTCCAGCAGCCCCAGCAGGTGATAGACGTCGGCCAGGTCTTTCTCGCTGACTTCGGTGACATAGGCGCCGCGGCGCACTTTCATCGTCACCAGGCCCTCGGCGGCCAGCACTTTCAGCGCCTCGCGCAGCGGGGTGCGGCTGATGCCGTATTCCTCGGCAATCTTCAGTTCGTCGATCCAGCTGCCCGGCGGCAGCTCGCGCCTGAAGATGCGCTGGCGCAGCCGCTCGGCCACTTCTTCGTACAGCGCGCGGGGGGCGAGTAGGGTGTCGCTCATGCGGCGGATTGTAAGCCGGATCGAATATTCTGCATGAATAATTATGAATCATGTAAACTCGTTTCCCGTCGTCCCGATCTGGCCAGCATGGGCTGGCCGCACCACAATCGCCCCATGAGCAAGAACGACTCCGAATTCCGCCCCGTCACGCTGGCCGAGTGGCAGCAGGCGGCGGCCAGGTCCGCGCCCGGCGGGGACCTGAATGCGCTGAACTGGGTCACGCCCGACGGCATCACGGTCAAGCCGCTGTACACGGCCGAGGACCTGCAGGGCCTGCCCTATACCAACACGCTGCCGGGCTTCGAGCCCTTCATCCGCGGCCCGCAGGCCACGATGTATGCGGTGCGGCCCTGGACCATCCGCCAGTACGCGGGCTTTTCCACCGCGGAGGAGTCCAATGCCTTCTACCGCAAGGCGCTGGCTGCCGGTGGGCAGGGCGTGAGCGTGGCCTTCGACCTGGCCACCCACCGTGGCTACGACAGCGACCACCCCCGCGTGTTTGGCGACGTGGGCAAGGCCGGCGTGGCCATCGACAGCGTGGAGGACATGAAGATCCTGTTCGACGGCATCCCGCTGGACAAGGTCAGCGTCTCCATGACGATGAACGGCGCGGTGCTGCCGGTGCTGGCCGGCTACGTGGTGGCCGCCGAAGAGCAGGGCGTGGCGCAGGAGCAGTTGAGCGGCACCATCCAGAACGACATCCTCAAGGAGTTCATGGTCCGCAACACCTACATCTACCCGCCCGAGCCGAGCATGCGCATCATCGGCGACATCATCGAGTACACGGCGCGGCACATGCCGAAGTTCAACTCGATCAGCATCTCCGGCTACCACATGCAGGAGGCCGGGGCCAACCAGGCGCTGGAGCTGGCCTTCACGCTGGCCGACGGCAAGGAGTACGTCAAGACGGCGCTGGCGCGCGGCATGAATGTGGACGACTTCGCCGGGCGGTTGAGCTTCTTCTGGGCGATCGGCATGAACTTCTATCTGGAGATCGCCAAGATGCGCGCCGCGCGGCTGCTGTGGTGCCGCATCATGAAGGGCTTTGGCGCCAAGAACCCCAAGAGCCTGATGCTGCGCACCCACTGCCAGACCAGCGGCTGGTCGCTGACCGAGCAGGACCCCTATAACAACATCGTGCGCACCACCATCGAGGCCATGGCGGCGGTGTTCGGCGGCACGCAGAGCCTGCACACCAACAGCTTCGACGAGGCCATTGCGCTGCCCACCGAGTTCTCGGCCCGCATCGCGCGCAACACCCAGCTCATCATCCAGGAAGAAACCCACATCACCAACGTCATCGACCCCTGGGCCGGCAGCTACATGATGGAAAAGCTGACGCAGGACATGGCCGATGCGGCCTGGAAGATCATCGAGGAGGTCGATGCCATGGGCGGCATGACCCGCGCGGTGGATTCCGGCTGGGCCAAGCTCAAGATCGAGGCCGCCGCCGCCGAGAAGCAGGCGCGCATCGATTCGGGCAAGGACGTGATCGTCGGCGTCAACAAATACCGGCTGGCCAAGGAAGACCCGGTGGACATCCTGGAAGTGGACAACCACAAGGTGCGCGAGCAGCAGATCGCGCGCCTCAAGCGTATCAAGGCCACGCGCGACAACGCCGCGGTGCAGGCCGCGCTGCAGGCGCTGACCGCCGCGGCCGAATCCGGCCAGGGCAATCTGCTGGATCTGTCGATCCAGGCCATCCGCCTGCGCGCCACGGTGGGCGAAGTGTCCGACGCGCTGGAAAAAGTCTTTGGGCGCCACCGCGCCGACACGCAGAAGGTGACCGGGGTGTATGCAGCCGCCTATGACTCGGCCGAAGGCTGGGAAAAACTGAAACAGGAAATCGCGCAGTTCGCTGAAGCGCACGGCCGCCGTCCGCGCGTGATGATCGCCAAGCTGGGCCAGGACGGCCATGACCGCGGCGCCAAGGTCGTGGCCACGGCTTTTGCCGACCTGGGCTTTGACGTGGACATGGGCCCGCTGTTCCAGACGCCCGAGGAGTGCGCGCGCCAGGCCATCGAGAACGACGTGCACGCCGTGGGCATCAGCACGCTGGCCGCTGGCCACAAGACGCTGGTGCCGGCCATCATCCAGGAGCTGAAAAAGCAGGGCGCCGACGACATCATCGTCTTCGTCGGCGGCGTGATCCCCCGGCAGGACTACGAATTCCTGTATGAAGCCGGCGTCAAGGGCATCTACGGCCCCGGCACGCCGATCCCGGCCAGCGCCAAGGACGTGCTGGAGCAGATCAAGCTGGCATACAAGGCATAACAGTGGCGCAGCCGCCGCTTCTGGAAGACATTCTGCATGGCTCGGCCGCGCGCCAGCGCCGCGCCATCGCCAAGGCCATCACGCTGATCGAATCGACCCGGCCCGAGCACCGCGCCCAGGCCGACGAGCTGCTGACGGCCCTGCTGCCGCACGCCGGCCGCAGCCTGCGGCTGGGCATCAGCGGCGTGCCCGGTGTGGGCAAATCCACCTTCATCGAGGCGCTCGGTCTCTATCTGATTGAGCAGGGGCACCGGGTCGCGGTGCTGGCGGTGGATCCTTCGTCCAGCGTCTCGGGCGGCTCCATCCTGGGCGACAAGACGCGGATGGAAAAGCTCTCCGTGCACGAGCGCGCTTTCATCCGGCCCAGCCCGTCGGGCGGCACGCTGGGCGGCGTGGCCGAGAAGACCCGCGAGGCCATGCTGGTGTGTGAGGCCGCCGGCTACGACGTGGTCATCGTCGAGACCGTGGGCGTGGGCCAGAGCGAAACCGCGGTGGCCGGCATGACCGATGTGTTCGCGCTGCTGCAGCTGCCCAACGCGGGCGACGACCTGCAGGCCATCAAGAAAGGCGTGATGGAAGTGGCCGATCTGGTGGCCATCAACAAGGCCGACCTGGACCCGGACGCAGCCACGCGCGCGCAAGCGCAGATCACCAGCGCGCTGCGGCTGCTGAGCCAGCACGGCCGCGCGCAGGCCTGGCAGCCGCGGGTGCTGCGCATCAGCGCGCTCAAGGGCGAGGGGCTGGCCGCATTCTGGGACGCGGTGCAGGCGTGCACCCGCTCGCGCGATACGGCCGCGCGCCGCCAGCAGCAGGCGCTGGCCTGGATGTGGGAGCGCATCGACAGCGGTCTGCGCGCGGCCTTTCGCGCGCACCCGCGGGTGCGCGAACTGCTGCCGCGCATCAGCGCGGAGGTGGCCGCCGGGGCGCTGCCCGCTTCGACTGCGGCAAGAAAACTGCTTGAAGCCGGCGCCATTTCTAACTAGTGCGCTATCAATCCAATAGTAACCAGAGGGTTCCCATGCACGACATACTCGAACAACTCGAACGCAAGCGCGCCGCGGCGCGACTGGGCGGCGGCGTCAAACGCATCGAGGCGCAGCACGCCAAGGGCAAGCTCACCGCGCGCGAGCGCATCGAGGTGCTGCTGGACGAAGGCACCTTCGAGGAGTGGGACATGTTCGTCGAGCACCGCTGCACCGACTTCGGCATGGCCGACAACAAGATCCCGGGCGATGGCGTGGTCACCGGCTACGGCATGATCAACGGCCGCCTGGTCTTTGTTTACAGCCAGGACTTCACGGTGTTTGGCGGCGCGCTGTCCGAGGCGCATGCCGAGAAGATCTGCAAGATCATGGACCAGGCGATGAAGGTGGGCGCGCCGGTGATCGGTCTTAACGACTCCGGCGGCGCGCGCATCCAGGAAGGGGTGGCGTCGCTTGGCGGCTATGCCGAGGTGTTCCAGCGCAACGTGCTGGCTTCGGGCGTGATTCCGCAGATCAGCGTGATCATGGGGCCGTGCGCGGGAGGCGCGGTGTACAGCCCGGCGATGACGGACTTCATCTTCATGGTCAAGGACAGCTCCTACATGTTCGTCACCGGGCCGGACGTGGTCAAAACCGTGACCCACGAGGAAGTCAGCGCCGAGGAACTGGGCGGCGCCACGACCCACACCACCAAGAGCGGCGTGGCCGACATGGCGTTCGAGAACGACGTGGAGGCGCTGCTGATGGTGCGGCGGCTGTTCAACTACCTGCCGCTGTCCAACCGGGAAAAGGCCCCGGTGCGCAAGAGCGGCGACCCGATCGACCGCGCGGAGCCGAGCCTGGACACCCTGGTGCCGGACAACCCGAACAAGCCCTACGACATGAAGGAGCTCATCCTCAAGACGGTGGATGACGGCGACTTCTTCGAAATCCAGCCCGACTACGCCAAGAACATCATCGTGGGCTTTGCCCGCATGGACGGGCAGACCGTGGGCATCGTGGCCAACCAGCCGCTGGTGCTGGCCGGCTGTCTGGACATCAAGAGCAGCATCAAGGCCGCGCGCTTCGTGCGCTTCTGCGACGCCTTCCACATTCCGGTGGTGACCTTCGTGGACGTGCCCGGCTTCATGCCCGGCACCGCGCAGGAGTACGGCGGCATCATCAAGCACGGCGCCAAGCTGCTCTATGCCTATGCCGAGGCCACCGTGCCCAAGATCACGGTCATTACCCGCAAGGCCTATGGCGGTGCGTATGACGTGATGGCTTCCAAGCACCTGCGCGGCGACGTGAACTTCGCCTGGCCCAATGCCGAAATCGCCGTCATGGGCGCCAAGGGCGCGGTGGAGATCATCTTCCGCCAGGACAAGGACGACCCGGCCAAGCTGGCCGCGCGCGAGGCCGAGTACAAGGCGCGCTTTGCCAACCCCTTCGTCGCCGGCGCGCGTGGCTACATCGACGACGTGATCCAGCCGCACGAAACCCGCAAGCGCATCTGCCGCAGTCTGGTCATGCTCAGGGACAAGAAGCTGGACAACCCCTGGCGCAAGCACGGCAACATTCCGCTGTGAGGGTCCGAGGAGAAGAAGCCATGTTCAAGAAAATATTGATCGCGAATCGGGGTGAAATCGCCTGCCGCGTCATCGCCACCGCCCGCAAGATGGGCATTGCCACCGTGGCCGTGTATTCCGAGGCCGACCGCGACGCGCGTCACGTGCTGCTGGCCGACGAGGCGGTGTGCATCGGTCCGGCGCCCAGCCGCGAGAGCTACCTGGTGGCCGACAAGATCATCGCCGCGGCCAAGGAAAGGGGCGCCGAGGCCATCCACCCCGGCTACGGCTTTCTGTCCGAGAACGAGGACTTCGCCCGCCGCGTGGAAGATCAGGGCCTGGTCTTCATCGGCCCGAAGCACTATTCCATTGCGGCCATGGGCGACAAGATCGCCTCCAAGAAGCTGGCCGAGCAGGCGGGCGTGAGCACCATCCCAGGCCACAACCAGCCGATCCAGTCGGCCGAAGAGGCGGTGCAGATCGCGCAGCGCATCGGCTATCCGGTGATGATCAAGGCCAGCGCCGGCGGCGGCGGCAAGGGCCTGCGCGTGGCCTACAACGACAGGGAGTGCCAGGAGGGCTACACCTCCTGCCGCAACGAGGCGCGCAACAGCTTTGGCGACGACCGCGTCTTCATGGAAAAGTTCGTGCAGGAGCCGCGGCACATCGAAATCCAGGTGCTGGGCGATGCGCATGGCAATGTGATCTACCTCAACGAGCGCGAATGCTCGATCCAGCGCCGCCACCAGAAGGTCATCGAGGAAGCGCCCAGCCCTTTCATCAGCGAGGCCACCCGCCGCGCGATGGGCGAGCAGGCCGTGGCGCTGGCCAAGGCGGTGAAGTACCAGAGCGCCGGCACGGTGGAGTTCGTCGTCGGCAAGGACCAGGACTTCTACTTCCTGGAGATGAACACCCGGCTGCAGGTCGAACACCCGGTGACCGAGTGCATCACCGGGCTGGACCTGGTGGAGCTGATGATCCGCGTGGCCGCCGGCGAGAAGCTGCCGATCACGCAGGCCGACGTGCAGCGCAACGGCTGGGCCATCGAATGCCGCATCAATGCCGAAGACCCGTTTCGCAGCTTTCTGCCGTCCACCGGGCGGCTGGTGCGCTTCATCCCGCCGGAGCAGACCATGTGGCAGGCCAACACCGAGCAGCTCTACGGCGTGCGGGTGGACACCGGCGTGCAGGAAGGCGGCGAGATCCCGATGTACTACGACTCGATGATCGCCAAGCTCATCGTGCACGGCCGGGATCGCGCGGAGGCGATCGCCAAAATGCGCGAGGCGCTCAACGGCTTCGTGATCCGCGGCATCAGCTCCAACATCCCGTTCCAGTCGGCGCTGCTGGCGCACCCGGACTTCGTCGCCGGGCGCTTCAACACCGGCTTCATCGCCCAGCATTACGGCAAGGGCTTCTCGGCCGAGGACGTGCCGCACGAAGACCCGCGCTTCATGATCGCGCTGGCGGCCTTCGTGCGGCGCAAGTCGCGCGAGCGCGCCACCACGCTGACCGGGCAGCTGCCCGGTTATGCCGTCGATGCCGGCAAGGACTACGTGGTGATCACGCTGGCAGCCGACGGCCAGCACGCGCACACGCCGGTGCACGTCGATGAGTTCGTGGGCGAAACAGGCCTGGCCCGTGTGCGGGTGGGCGATGCCAGCTATGAAATCCGTAGCAATTCGAGGCTCAACGACATCCTGATTGCCGGCACCGTCAACGGCCAACCCTTCACCGCGCAGGTCGAGCGCGGCACGCCCAGGAACCCGCTGGCGCTGCGGGTGCAGCACAACGGCAGCCGCATCGACGCGTTGGTGGTCTCGCCGCGCATGGCCGAGCTGTACCGGCTCATGCCCTACAAGGCGCCGCCGGACATGAGCCGTTATGTGCTCTCGCCGATGCCGGGCCTGCTGGTGGACGTGGCCGTGCAGCCTGGGCAGAAGGTGCAGGCCGGCGAGCGCGTGGCCGTGATCGAGGCGATGAAGATGGAAAACGTGCTGTTCGCCCCGGCCGACGGCGTGGTGGCCAAGGTGCTGGCGGCCAAGGGCGAGAGCCTGGCGGTGGACCAGCCCATCGTGGAGTTGGCGAAATGAGCCGGCCCTTCAAGGTGCTGGGCATCCAGCAGATTGCCATCGGCGGGACCGACAAGGCCCGGCTGCGCGCCCTGTGGGTGGACATGCTGGGGCTGCCGGTGACGGGCACTTTCCGCAGCGAGCGCGAGAACGTCGATGAGGACATCTGCACCATCGGCAGCGGGCCGCACGCGGTGGAGGTGGACCTGATGCAGCCGCTGGACCCCGACAAGAAGCCGGCCGTGCACGCCACGCCGCTGAACCACGTGGGCCTGTGGGTCGACGATCTGCCCCGGGCGGTGGAGTGGCTGACGGCGCGCGGCGTGCGCTTCGCGCCCGGCGGCATCCGCAAGGGCGCGGCCGGCCACGACATCTGCTTTCTGCATCCCAAGGCCAGCGAGGAGTTCCCCATCGCCGGCGAAGGCGTGCTGATCGAGCTGGTGCAAGCGCCGCCGGAGGTCATTGCCGCGCTGGGCGGCGCCTCAGCTGCCTGAGGCCGGGCCATGCGCAGCCTCAAGGTGCTGGTGGCCGACGACAACCCGATCAACCAGAAGCACATGGTGGCCCTGTTGAAGGCGCAGGGGCATACCGGCGTGGTGGTCAACGATGGGGACAAGGCGCTGCGCTGCCTGGCGCAGCTGCGGTTTGACTTGGTGCTGATGGATGTGCAGATGCCGGTGCTCGACGGCCTGCAGGCCCTGGCCCAGATCCGCGCGCGCGAGCAGGCCGGGCAGCCGCGCGTGCCGGTGATCCTGGTCACGGCCAACGACTGGCCGGGCGACCGGCTGCGCTATGCCCGCATGGGCGCCGACGGCTGCTTGATCAAGCCGGTCGATCCGGCTGCCCTGCAGCAGGAAATGCAGCGGGTGCTGGGCGCTGCGCTGTAAGGCCGGCGTCAGGATGCAGCCAGGCCCCGGGTAAGCGTGGATGGCGGCAGGCATTGCTGCGGCTAGGATAGCCGGCCAGATGCGTCCTCGACGTCCTGGGTACTTCCAATCATGACCACCGAATCCTCCCCGCCCCGCATCCCGGCGCCACTGCGGCCGGCCGTGCGGCTGATGCAGCGCCTGACCATGCGGGTCAAGCTCTTGCTAGCGCTGCTTCTGGCCTTTCCGCTGCTCCTGCCCGGCTATTTCCAGTTGCAGCGCCTGCATGAAGACGGGCGCATCGCCCGGCAGGAAATCGAAGGCGCGCAGGTCGTGCGGGCCATCACCGATGTGGCGCTGGCGCTGCAGATGCAGCGCGATCGGGCCTATCGCATCCTGTCGGCCCAGACCGGCGCCGCCGATGGACTGGAGCAGACCCGCCGCGCGCTGGCCCAGGCCATCGAGGCGCTGGATACCATGGTGCGCGCGCGGCCGGCGCTGGGCCTGCAGTCCCAGTGGGAGGCCGTGCGCGCGCGGCTGCAGCCGCTGCTGCGCGCCGAAAGCGGCGATGCGGCCGCCTTCATTGCCGACCACAGCGCCCGCATCGAGGAGCTGCGCCGCCTGGCCTTGCTGGCCGGGGAAACCTCGGGCCTGCTGCTGGATCCGCAGGCCGACAGCTATTTCCTGATGACCCTGCTGGTGGACCGCATGCTGCCTTGGTTGGAACAGCTGGGCCAGCTGCGCGGCGCAGGCGCCGGCCTGCTGGCGCGGGGCGAGGCCAGCCCTCAGCAGGTGCTGCCGGTGGCGGCGCAGGCCGGCGCCATCGTGACGCAGACCGAACGCATCGGCGAGGTGATCGAGGCGCTGCAGCGCACCGGCGCGCCAGCGCCCGCCGCCTGGCCGGCGGCGCGCCAGGCCGCGCGCGACTTCGCCGAGCAGGCCCAGCGCAGCCTGGGCAGCGGCGTGCCCGCTGGCGACGCGAACGCGTTTTACGCGGCCGGCACCCGCGCCATCGACGCCGGCCGCGCGCTGCGCGATGCCGCGCACGAGCAGCTCATCGGCCTGCTGCAGGCGCGCGCCGATGCCAGCTGGAACCTGCTGCTGACGCTGTCGGTGTTGGCGGCCCTGGCCGTGCTGTTCGCCCTTTACTTCGTCGCCGGCTTCTTCCTGGCCACGCAGGCCAGTCTGGATCAGCTGCGCGGCATCATGCGCCTGGCCAGCGAGGGCAATTTGGCCGAGCGGGTGCAGGTCAGCGGCAGCGACGAGCTGGCCGAGATCGCCCGCGAGTTCGAAAAGATGCTGACCATGCTGTCCTCGCTGGTGGCCGATGTGCGCAGCGCCGCTGCGCTGGTGACCCACGTGGGCGAATCGCTGGTGCAGGACGCGCACGACCTGTCCGACCGCACGCAGGCCCAGGCGGCCAGTCTGGAGCAGGCCACGGCCAATGTGGGCAGCATCAGCGAGGAAGTCACGCGCAATTCCGACACGGCCAAGGGCGTGAGCACGATGACGCGCAACCTGCATCAGGAGGCCGACCAGGCCGGCGAGCTGATGCAGGCGACGATCGGCCGGCTGGGCCCCCTGCAGCAGACGACTTCCCGCATGTCGGAGATCATCGGTGCGATCGACGCCATTGCCTTCCAGACCAACATCCTGGCGCTCAATGCGGCGGTGGAGGCGGCCCGCGCGGGCGAGGCCGGGCGGGGCTTTGCCGTCGTCGCCTCCGAGGTGCGCAGCCTGGCCGGCCGCACCCAGCAGGCCGCGGCCGAAGTGCGCCAGCTGATCGCCGAATCGTCGCAGCGCGTGCAGACCACCGTCACCGACATCGATCAGGTCGGCCGGCTGATGGAACATCTGGTCAGCGGCATCCGCGAGGTGGCCAGCGCGGTGGAGGGCATCGCCGAGGCCAGCGGCCGCCAGAGCACGGCGCTGCGCGAGATCGTGCAGGCCGTCGGCGACCTGGACCGCATGACCAGCCAGAACTCCGCGCTGGTGGAGCGCACCTCGCACCGCTCCAACCGGCTGACCTCGCGCTCGCGCCAGCTGTCGCAGGCCGTGGCCCATATCCAGCTGCGCGAGGGTACCGCCGACGAGGCCTACGAGCTGGTGCAGCGCGCGGCGGCGCACTACAAGGCCGTGGGCTTCGAGCAGGCCAGCAGGGATTTCCACGACAAGAGCAGTTCCTGGGTGGACCGCGACCTCTACATCTTCGCGCTGGACCGTCAGGGCACCTACCGCATCATGGGCGCGGATATCGCCAAGGTCGGCACTTCGGTGCACCAGGCGCAGGGGGTGGATGGACCCAAGCTCGTGCAGGACGCCTGGCACCGGGCCGACCAGGGCGGCGGCTGGGTGGAATACAACATCGTCAACCCCGTCACCGGCGAAGTGCGCGGCAAGTCCTCCTACGTGATCCCGGTCGAGCCGGACCTGCTGCTGGGCTGCGGCGCCTACCGCAGCGCCATCGGCGACGGGATGGACTGACGGCCCACTCGGCCCTGCTCAACTGCCGGCCCTGTTCAGCTGCCGCTTGCAGGATCACCGCCGCAGCGCGCGATAGCTGGCGCACCTGCACGGGCGCTACCGCTCAGGATGCGGCCGCAGCCTGCGGCAATTCGGCCGCGCACACCCGGTCCCGCCCTTCGGCCTTGGCGCGGTAGAGCTGCGCATCGGCCAGCGCCAGCAGATCCTGCAGCCGTGGCGTGGTGCAGTGGCCGCTGGCCACGCCGATGCTGACCGTGAGCACCGGCGCCACGTCGGATGCCGCATGGGGCAGCGCCCGCAGGCGCACGCGCTGCGCGATGTCCTGCGCCAGCTGCACGGCGTGGGCGTGGTCGGTGTCGGGCAGCAGGCAGACGAATTCCTCGCCGCCGTAGCGCGCCACGATGTCGGTGCTGCGCTTGAGGCTGTCTTTGAGCAGCTGGGCCACCGCGCGCAGGCAGTCGTCTCCGGCCTGATGGCCGTAATGGTCGTTGTAGCGCTTGAAGTGGTCCACGTCGATCAGCAGCAGCGCCAGCGTGCCGTGCTGGCGCTGGGCCCGGGCGCATTCCAGCGCCAGCTGCTGGTCGAAGTAGCGCCGGTTGTACAGGCCTGTGAGTCCGTCCAGGAAAACCAGGTCGCGCAGCACGTCGGACTGGAATTTCAGCAGCAGATGGGTGCGCACCCGCGCGCGCAGCACCGGCGGGTTGATGGGCTTGCTGATGAAGTCCACCGCGCCGATTTCCAGCCCCTGGGCCTCGATGGCCGCGTCGCTGTGGGCGGTGACGAAGATGACCGGGATGTGGCGCGTGCGCTCGTCGGCTTTCAGCCGCCGGCACACCTCGAAACCGTCCATCTCGGGCATCTCGATGTCCAGCAGCACCAGGTCGGGCGCCTGCGTTGCGCAGACCTGCAGCGCCTGCGCGCCGCTGGTGGCCATGAAGAGCTGGGCATCCGGCGCGAACACCTTGTGCATCACCTGGATGTTCAGCGGCTGGTCGTCCACCAGCAGCAGCCGGGGCTTGCGCGGCGGCACCAGGCCGTGCAGGCCTTCGAGCAGCGGGGCGTGGTCGGGTGGCATGGGCGGGCGCGCGGCGGTGCGGTCAGTTGGCCGCAGTGTAGCGTTGCTGCAGCGCCGCGCACAGCGCGCCGGCGCGCTCGAAGTCCAGGCTGGCCATGGCCTCGTCCAGCTCGTCCAGCGCCGTGCCCAGGGCCGCGCCATGGGTCTGCTGGATGCGGGCATAGACATCCAGGCTGGCCAGATCGGACTGGCGCAAGAGATCCTGCAGTTCCTGCAGATCGCGCTGCAGCGCAGCGGCATCCAGCTCGGCGGCCGCATCGTCCGCATCCGCCGCATGGGCTGCGGCAGGCTGCAGGGCAGCGAGCCCGTGGGCCACGGCAGCCAGCGCGGCGTCGGCGGCGGCCTGTAGGCGCGTGAGCAGCTCGCGGCAGTGGGCGGGTTCGACCGGGGCGGCCTGGCGCAGCAGCGCTTCGCCTTCGGCGGCCACGCGCGACAGCGCGACCGCGCCCACGGTGGCACTGGCTCCTTTGACCGTGTGCAGCAGCCGGGCCGCATCCACATATTGCGCAGCCTGCAGCAGCTCCTGTGCCTGGCCAAGCTGGCGGGGCAGATCGCGCTGGAAGGACTGCAGCACCTGGCGCAGCACGCCCAGGTCGCCGCCCAGGCGCTGGGCGGCGGCCGACAGTTCCAGCTCGGGCGTGTCTGGCGGCAGGGCCGCAGCCGGCGTAGCGGCTGGCGCGGCAGGCGGCCCCTGTGGCGCCGTCGCGTCGTGTCCGGCGGCCTGCGGCGCGCGGCGGCTGTGGCGCAGGATGGTGCGCACCAGCTGGTCCAGGTCGAAGGGCTTGCCCACGTGGTCGTCCATGCCGGCTTCCAGCGCGTCGCGCCGGTCGCTTTCCATCGCGTTGGCGGTCATCGCGATGATGGGCAGCTCTTTCAGGCCCAGCTGTGCGCGCACCTGCCGCGTGGCGGTGTAGCCGTCCATCACCGGCATCTGCACGTCCATCAGCACCACGTCCCAGGGCGTTTCGGCCTGGGCGATGGCGGCCACGCCCTGCGCCCCATCGGCGGCCACCGTCACTTCGGCGCCTTCGCGCTGCAGCAGCTCGCGCGCCACCTGCTGGTTCAGCGGGTTGTCTTCCACCAGCAGGATGCGCAGGCCCTGCAGCCGGCGTGCGCTGGCGCGGACTGCCGGCTGCGGCGGCGCTCCTGCCTCGCGCTGGCGGGCCTGCTGCCAGGCTTCCTGCAGCATGGCGGCGGTGACGGGCTTGACCAGAAAACCGTCGATCAGCGCCTGCTCCTGCGCCGGGCGCTGCGCCAGCATTTCGCGGCCATGGGCCGTGACCATGACCAGGATGGGAGCGGCCTCGCCCAGCAGCTGGCGGATGCGCAGGCTGGTCTGCCAGCCGTCCAGGCCCGGCATCTGCCAGTCCACGAAGATGGCATCGAACGGTGGCTCGCCCGCACGCTGGATCGCCTCGATCCGCGCCAGCGCTTCTTCGCCGCTGCCGGCCAGCTCGGCCTGCCAGCCCAGCGGGCGCACCAGCGCCTGCAGCACCTGGCGGGTGATAGGGTTGTCGTCGATGAGCAGGACCCGCTGCGCTCGCCCGGGCTGCGCCGGCTGGGCGGCCGGGGTGACCGCGGCCTGCGCCGGCAGCGGCAGCCGCAGCCGGAAATAAAAGCGCGAACCTTGGCCCAGCTCGCTTTGCACTTGCAGCTGCCCGCCCATCAGCGCCACCAGCCGCGCCGAGATGGCCAGCCCCAGTCCGGTGCCGCCGAAGCGCCGGGTGGTGGAGGCCTCGGCCTGCGAGAAGCCCTCGAAGATGCGCTGCAGGTTGTCCGGGGCGATGCCGATGCCGGTGTCTTGCACCGCAAACTCCAGCTCCACGGCATCTGCCTGCAGCGCGATGACGACGATGCGCAGCACCACGGTGCCGCGCTCGGTGAACTTGATCGCGTTGCCGCCTAGATTGATCAGCACCTGCTTCAGACGCAGGCTGTCGCCCAGCACCACCGGGGGCAGGCGGGGGTCGAGGTCGAACAGGACTTCCAGCGGTTTGCTGCCGGTGTTGGCCGCCAGGATGACGGAGAGGTCGCGCAGCAGCGCTTCCAGCTGCACCGGGGCTGACTCCAGCGTCATCTTGCCGGCCTCGACCTTGGAGAAGTCCAGGATGTCGTTGAGCAGCCCCAGCAGCGCGCGGGCCGCGCCTTCGGTCTTGCTCACATAGTCCTGCTGCCGCGCCGTCAGTTCCGTGGTCTGCAGCAGGCTGAGCATGCCCAGGATGGCGTTGAGCGGCGTGCGGATCTCGTGGCTCATGTTGGCCAGGAACTGGCTCTTGGCGCGGCTGGCTTCCTCGGCGCGCCGCATCGCCTCGCGCAGCGCCTGCTGCTGCTGGCGGCCTTCGGTCACATCGACGTAGGCCACCACGACGCCCAGACCCTCGCTGGCCATGGGCATGGCGCTGACGCGCAGCCACACCGCCTTGGCGCGGGTGATGACCTGCATCAGTACGTTGTGCACGGGGCGGCGCTGCCGCAGCGCAATGACGCTGGGGTATTCCTCGGGCGGCATCAGGCTGCCGTCTTCGCGCAGAATGGTCCAGTTCCTGTCGTCGTAGCGGCGGCTCAGATGCTCTTCCCTTGTGATGCCCAGCAGCTGCTCGGAGGCCGGGTTGCAGTCGATGATCTGGCCGCTGGGGTCGGTGATGGTCAGCCCCACGGGCAGGATGTCGTAGATCGCGCGCAGCCGCGCCAGCGCCTGCTCGCTGGCGTGGGTGGCCATTTCGGCCGCCTGCTTGGCGCGCATCAGGTCGGTGATGTCGATGCGGAAACCCACGGTCAGCCCGCCAGGGGTCTTGTGCTCGACGATGCGCAGAAAGCGCCCGTCGGCCAGCTCCTGCACCAGGTCGGTGTCGGCGCGCCGGTGCTGGGCCAGCCGCTCGGCCACCCATGCCTCGACGCGGCCGATGGCGGCGGCGTATTCCCCCCGCTCGGCGCCGTAGCGGATGATTTCCTCGAAGGTGGCGCCGGGCTGCATGACCGCAGCTGAGATGGGATAGATGTCGCGGTAGCGCTGGTTGCATACCAGCAGCCGGTCGTTTTCGTCGTAGATCACGAAGGCTTCGTCCAGCGCGTCGATGGCCTGGCGCAGCATCTCGTCGGCCTGTCGCGCTTCGCGCTCGGCCTGGCGGCGCTCGGTGATGTCGGTGTAGGTGGTGACGAAGCCGCCGCCGGGCAGCGGCACGCCGCGTATGTCCAGCACCCGGCCGTCGGGGCGGGTGCGCTCGATCTGGTGCGCCACCGGCTGACGCGCGCGCTCGACGATGGCCGCGGTGAGCGCGGCCGGATCGCCCGGGCCGTATTCGCCGCGCTCGGCGTTGTAGCGGATGATGCGCTCGAAAGGCACCGGCTCGGGCGTGAACAGCCCGTCCGGAAAATCCAGCAGCTCGCGAAACAGCCGGTTGTGCAGCATCAGGTTGAGCTGGCCGTCGAAGGCGCTCAGGCCGCTGGGCAGGTTGTCGATGATGGTCTGCATCAGCGCGTTGCGCCGCTCGATCTCCTCCTCGGCCTGGCGCGCGCGGGTGATGTCGAAACGGATCGAAACGTATTTCTGGATGCGGCCCTGCGCGTCCAGAAAGGGCGCGATGATGCTGTCCACCCAGTAGTACGAGCCGTCTTTTGCCCGGTTGCGGATCTGCCCGCGCCAGGGCCGGCCGCTGGCGATGGTGCGCCACATCTCGACCCAGAAGGCGCGCTCGTGCAGGCCGGAGTTGACGATGCGGTGGTCCTGCCCGATCAGCTCGTCGGCCCGGTAGCCGCTGATGCGGCAGAACGCTTCGTTGACGCGCACGATGCGGCCATCGGGCGTGGCCTCGGAGACGATGGCGTGGGCGTTGATGGTGTCCATCAGCGCCTCGGTCTCGCGCAGGGCCTCGGTCAGCCGCTCGGTGTAATCGCGCTCGCGCGCCTGGGTCTCGCGGCGCTGGGTGACGTCGCGCTCCACCGCCATGAAGCCTTCCAGGTTCAGCGCCTCGTCGTACAGCGGCTGGATTTCCAGCTCCAGCCAGTACAGGCGGCCATCCTTGTGGCGGTTCAGGATCTCGACGTGGCAGCCTTTGCGCCGGCGCAGGGCCTCGCGGATCGTGGCCACGGTGGCCGGGTCGGTCTGCTCGCATTGCAGCAGCTCGCCCGGTTTGTGGCCCAGGGCTTCGTCCAGCGTGTAGCCCGAAATGTCGGTGAAAGCCTGGTTGACCCAACTGATGCGGCCTTCGGGGTCGGTGATGATGACGGCGTCTTGGGTGCGCTGCGCGATGCGGGCCAGCCGCCGCAGCTCGCCGGTGAGCTCCACCGCGCGGGCTTCGGCGCGGGCGCGGGCCGAGGCCAGCGACCAGAACGCCAGCGCCAGCAGGGCGCTGAAGAGCACGCCGCCGATGCCGATGACGCTGCCGCGGTTCTGGAATACCGCGGCGTCGAATGCCGGGGTGCTGCGCACCTCCAGCCGGAAGGGGCGCTCGCCGATGGTGAAGCTCACGCTGCGCCGGAACTGCCCGTCAGCCGCTGCGGTGTTGTTTGAGGAGGAGGCTGGCAGGTCCTGCGAGCGGAATACCGGTACGTCCTCGCCGCTGCCGCCTTCGGCGTAGAGCGTGTAAACCAGCTCGTTGCCGGTGGTCGGCAGGGTGCTGGCGATGAGCTCGCGCGCGACGATGGGGCTATAGACGAAGCCGATGTGGTGGGCCTCGCGCTCGGCCACGGCTTCGGGCACGCGGCCGCCGGCGTACAGCGGCAGCAGCAGGATGAAGCCGGGCCCGCGCTCTTCGTCCTGCACCAGGGTGATTACGCTGGTGAGCACGGTGCGGCCGCTGCGCACGGCCGCGCGGGCGGCGGCATAGCGCACCGGCTCGCGGCTCAGGTCCAGCCCCAGCGTGGAGCCCATGCGGTCCATCGGCTCGACCAGCGTCACGATGTAATGCTGCGGGTAAGGCCCGCGCTGCGGGATGTGAAAGCCCGGTCCGTGCTGGCTGCGCTGGCGCTGCAGGTAGGCGTCGAGTTCGGCATCGGCCACGCGTTCCATGTAGCCAAAGCCCCGGATGCCCGGGTAGTCGCGGGTGTAGCCGCGCGCGGCCCAGTAGGCGTGGAAACCCTGGCGGGTGAAGCCGCCCTGGGCAGCATGCAGGGCGGCCAGGTTCCGCAGGCCGTGCTCGGCCTTGTCGAAGCCGGCGCGCAGATCGGCCTGGAGCTGGGCGATGCGCTCGTCCAGGCGTGTTTCGCCTTCACGGCGCGCCGCCGTCCAGCTCAGCCAGGCCAGCGTGAGCGCCAGCAGGGCGCCACCGGCGAACAGGGCCAGGGTGATGCGACGTACGTGCGCGGAGGTGAAAGGCGCCGCTGCATGGCCGTTGCCGTTGGGGCGGGGCAGGCGGGCGCGCAGCCGCCAGGCCAGCAGCGGCGCGGCGATCAGGCTGAGCAGGGCCACGTCCAGCACGGCTTCGACGGCCGGGTTCAGCGGCGTGGGCCACAGGTCCAGCGCCAGCATCACGCCCAGCTCGGTCAGGCCGATGATGAGCAGGGCTTCGACGATCAGCAGGGCCAGCAGGGTGCGAGGGGAGGAAGGCATGGCGCGGCGGGTTTTCGGCAGCGGTTGACGTGCGGGCGTGCGGCGTTGCGGATGCTCCTCGAACGATAGCAGACCTGGCCTCAGCCATGCGGGCTGGGGCGGTAAAAATGCACAGGAGCGGGCAGGTCGCCGTCAGCGTGGCGTCAGGAGGAGGCGCCGCGACGGGCCCGCGCACGCGCCAGCGCGGCTTCGATGACGGCGCGCTTTTGCGCCAGCACGGCGGGGTCGGTGTGCAGCGAGTGCGCGCCCAGATCGGCCAGTTTGGCGCGGGCCTTGGCTTCGAGGCGGTCTTCGTGCTCGCGCTGCTCGCGCGCGCGGCGCTGCTGGTGCCAGGCGTAGCGCTGCCGCGCCTGCTGCGCCTGCTCGGGCGACCAGGCGGCCCAGCCGGTGCGCTGGCCGCTGACGTTTTCCATGCGGATGCAGTCCACCGGGCAGACCGGCACGCACAGCTCGCAGCCGGTGCAGTGGCGCTCGATCACGGTGTGCATGCGCTTGTTGCTGCCGACGATGGCGTCGGTCGGGCAGGCTTGGAGGCACAGCGTGCAGCCGATGCACCAGTCCTCGTCGATCACCGCCACCGCCAGCGGCCCTTCGCTGCCGCAGGCCGGATCCAGCGGCAGCGCCGGCTGGCCGGTGAGGGCGGCCAGGCGCTGCACGCCTTCGCTGCCGCCGGGTGGGCAGCGGTTGATGGCCGCCTCGCCCCGGGCGATGGCTTGGGCATAGGCAGCGCAGTCCGCATAGCCGCAGCGCGTGCACTGCGTCTGCGGCAGCAGGTCCAGGATGGCCTGGGCATCGGGGGTGGTGGCCGGCTTCATGACGGGTGCGCCATTATCCTAGAAGCGGCAGTTGAACAGGGCCGAGTGGGCTGTCAGGGCGTGGGCTGGCAAGGCGCGAGGACGCCGCGGGCTGGCCGCCCGCAAGGACGAGCAACGCCGCCAGCGCGCGCCATGGCAGCGCAATCGGGCCTGTAGCGCCATCACCCTTTCGGTGAAGGAGCGCAAACCAGGTTCACCTTGATCAGACCAGGCTGCCCGCTGAAGAAGGCGCGGTCAACTGCCGTTTCTAGGATTATTCCAGCGCAAGGGGTGGTCTGCGGCTGCGGGAGGGCAGCGGTGCCAGTCAGGCGGCGCTGGCCGCCTCGGGGCACCGCGGCGCCGCGCCGGGGCGGCGGTCGTGCGCGCGGATGAAGTCGCGCACGACCGGATAGACGATTTCGCGCCAGCGCCGGCCCGAGAAGATGCCGTAGTGGCCGGCCCCCTTGGCTTCCAGATGGCGCTTGTGCGTGTCGGGCACGCCGGTGCACAGGTCATGCACCGCGCGGGTCTGGCCGGCGCCGGAGATGTCGTCCAGCTCGCCTTCGACTGACAGCAGCGCGGTGTCACGGATGTCCTGCGGGCGAACGCGCTCGGGCTGGCCCTGTTCGTTTTTCACGTCCCAAGTGCCCTGCACCAGGCTGAAGTCCTGGAACACGGTCTTGATCGTTTCCAGGTAGTAATGCGCGTCCATGTCCAGCACCGCGTTGTATTCGTCGTAGAACTGGCGGTGGGCCTCGGCGCCGGCGTCGTCGCCGCGGATCAGGTGCTGGAAGTAGTCGTAGTGGCTCTTGGCGTGGTGGTCCGGGTTCATCGCCACGAAGCCGGCGTGCTGCAGAAAGCCCGGATAGACCTTGCGGCCGGCGCCCGGGTAGTTGGCCGGCACGCGGTAGATCACGTTGTGCTCGAACCAGCTGTGGCTCTTGGTCATGGCCAGGTTGTTGACCGCCGTGGGCGATTTGCGCGCGTCGATCGGGCCGCCCATCATCGTCATCGACAGCGGCAGCTGCTCGCCGCGGCTGGCCATCAGCGAGACGGCGGCCAGCACCGGCACCGTGGGCTGGCACACGCTCATCACGTGGCAGTGGCCATACTCACGGTGCAGGTAGCGAATGAATTCCTGCACGTAGTTCACATAGTCGTCGAGGTGGAACACCCCCTGCGACAGCGGCACCATGCGGGCGTTCTTCCAGTCGGTGATGTAGACCTTGTGGTCCTTGAGCATGGTGCGCACGGTATCGCGCAGCAAGGTGGCGTAGTGCCCCGACAGGGGCGCGACGATCAGCACCACCGGCTGGGCCTTGAGCTTGGCCAGCGTGGCCGCATCGTCGGAGAAGCGCTTGAAGCGGCGCAGCTCGCAGAACGGCTTGTCGATTTCCACCCGCTCGTGGATGGCCACCGGCACGCCATCGACGCTGACGGTGCGGATGCCGAACTCCGGTTTTTCGTAGTCCTTGCCCAGGCGGTGCAGCAGCGCGTAGCCGGCGGCCATGCGCTGCGCCCAGGGCAGGTGCGCCAGCGGCGACAGCGGGTTGCTGAAGGCCTTGGCCGTGGCCTGGGCCAGGTCGGCAAACGGTTCGATGAATGAACGCTGCGTTTCGTAGAGTTGGTACAGCATGCTGGGGCCCTCATGGGGATTGTTGCGGTGCAATATAGCAGTTGTGCCGCGCTTGCGCATGGGGTGCAGACCCTAGGCCGTCCTTTCAACCTAGAAACGGCAGTTGAACACGGCCGAGTGGGTTGTCAGGGTGTGGGCTGGCCAGGCGCGAGGACGCCGCGGGCTGGCTGCCCGCAAGGACGAGCAACGCCGCCAGCGCGCGCCATGGCAGCCCAATCGGGCCTGTAGCGCCCTCACCCTTTGGGTAAAAGCCGCCTACACCCGCTTCGCCACCATCCGACAAGGTTGCAGGCAGAAAGGGCGCGGTCAACTGCCGTTTCTAGGTTCAAGGGCGCTGCGGCGACAATGCGGGCATGGATCTGGCCGGTTTGCCCTGTACCCCCCAGCTGCCCGTGCTCTTTGTGGGCCACGGCAGCCCGCTCAACATCATCCAGCCCAGCCGCTTCCGCGCCGGCTGGCAGGCCTGGGGACAGGCGTTCGGGGCGCAGGGGCGCTGGCCGCGCCCGGCGCTCATCCTCTGCATCTCGGCGCACTGGCTGACCGAGGGCTGGTGGCTGACCGGGGCGGCGCAGCCACGCACCATCCATGACTTTGGCGGCTTTCCGCAGGCGCTGTACGAGATCCAGTACCCCGCTCCAGGCGCGCCCGAATTGGCGCGCCAGCTGGCCGCGGCGCTGCGCCAGCCCGCCAGCGGCGCCTCGCTGGGCGTGGATGCCGGCGACTGGGGGCTGGACCATGGCTGCTGGGGCGTGCTGCAGCCCATGTTCCCGCAGGCGGACATCCCGGTGCTGCAATTGAGCATGGACTACGGCCGGCTGCCGGCCGAGCATCTGGAACTGGGCCGGCAACTGCGCGCGCTGCGCGGGCGCGGCGTGCTCATCGTGGCCAGCGGCAACATCGTTCACAACCTGCGGACGATGCGGCGCGAGCTGCCCGACGATCAGGCCTATGACTGGGCCGTGGCGTTCGACGCGGCGGTGGCCGAGCGCATCGCCGCGGGCCGGCTGGACGAACTGGCCGATTTCCACCAGTGGGGCGGCGAGGCGGCGCGCTGGGCGCACCCGACCTGGGATCACTTCCTGCCGCTGCTGTACGCCGCCGGCGCCGCCGAAGCAGGCGAGGCCGTGCAGTTTTTC
The DNA here is from genome assembly GCA_036846225.1 of Hylemonella sp. Classification (GTDB taxonomy): domain Bacteria; phylum Pseudomonadota; class Gammaproteobacteria; order Burkholderiales; family Burkholderiaceae_C; genus Hylemonella. The sequence continues at coordinate 20,002 of DAIUCJ010000008.1, read as the reverse complement.
AACGAGGGATTTCAGGCCGGCTCGGTGTCGATGCGCTCGGTGGCCTGGGTTGGGGCCGATTCCCGCCATCACCTGACAGGAGACCTGCATGATCACTGAGTATGTGTTGTTTGCTTTGCCGCAGGGCATCAGCCGTGAGGAGGTGGTGCGCGGCATGCATGAGGTTGCGCCGCGCTGGCAGCGCGAGCCAGGCCTGATCCGCAAGACCTTCGTGTATGACGCGGCCGCTGGCCAGGCGGGCGCTTTCTATCTCTGGGAGCAGCGGGCGGATGCCGAGCGTGCCCACGACCAGGCCTGGCGGGACAGGATCCGCCAGACCTATGGCAGCGAGCCGGTGATCCGCTATTTCGAGACCCCGCTGGTGGTGGACAACGCGCTGGGGCGCCTGGTCGAAGAAGACCGGCCATGAAAAAGCCGCCCGCAGGCGGCTGGATGCATGGATGCAGGGCCCGTGCCGGCTTTACTGCAGCACTTTGGCGATGGCCTGGCAGACGTAGTCGATGTTCTTGCTGTTGAGCGCGGCCACGCAGATGCGGCCGGTGTCGGTGCCATAGACGCCGAACTCGCTGCGCAGGCGCTGCATCTGCTCCTTGCTCAGGCCCGAGTAGCTGAACATGCCGATCTGCTGGGTCATGAAGCTCATGTCCTGCTGCACGCCGGCGGCCTTCAGACCCTGCACCAGCTTTTCGCGCATCAGCTTGATGCGCTGACGCATGCCGGCCAGCTCCTGCTCCCACAGCGCGCGCAGCTCGGGGTCGTTGAGCACCGCGGCCACCACGGCGCCGCCATGGGTGGGCGGGTTGCTGTAGTTGGTGCGGATCACGATCTTGAGCTGCGACAGCACGCGGTCGGCTTCCTCTTTGCTCTCGCACAGCACCGACAGCGCGCCCACGCGCTCGCCATAGAGGCTGAAGCTCTTGGAAAAGCTGGTGGAGACGAAGAAGGTCAGCCCGGCGGCGACGAATTTGCCGATCACCGCGCCGTCTTCCTGGATGCCGTGGCCGAAGCCCTGGTAGGCCATGTCCAGGAACGGCACGAGGCCGCGCGCCTTGATGACGGCGATGACCTGATCCCACTGGGCCGGGCTGAGGTCGTAGCCGGTGGGGTTGTGGCAGCAGGCGTGCAGCACCACGATGGTGCCAGGCGCGGCGGCGTTCAGGTCGGCCAGCATGCCCTCGAAGTCGATGCCGCGGCGCGCGGCGTCGTAGTAGCGGTAGGTGCCGACCTCGAAGCCCGCGTTGGTGAAGAGGGCGCGGTGGTTCTCCCAGCTCGGGTCGGAGATCAGCACCTTGGCGTTCGGGTTGATCTTTTTCAGAAAGTCGGCGCCGATCTTCAGCCCGCCGGTGCCGCCCAGGGCCTGCACGGTGGCCACGCGGCCGCTCTTGACGGGCTCGCTGTCGGCGCCGAAGACCAGGTTCTTGACGGCGGCGTCGTAGGCGGCGATGCCGTCGATCGGCAGATAGCCGCGGGCGGTGGGCTTGGCCATCAGCGCCTGCTCGGCTTTCTGCACGCACTGCAGCAGCGGCAGCTTGCCGTTGTCGTCGAAATACACGCCCACCCCGAGGTTGACCTTGTTGGGGTTGGGGTCGGCGTTGAACTGCTCGTTCAGACCCAGGATGGGGTCGCGCGGTGCCATCTCGACGGCGGAAAACAGGGACGACATGCAGGCTTCCTTGGAAAAGACGTGGAAGAGGGTGGGACGGGGCCGGCGCAAGCCGCGCGCAGCGGCGCGATGGCGTATCCTTGCCGGTTGCCCGTGATTTTACCGGCCCGTCGTGCAGCGGCCGGCACGGCCGCGATCTGCCAGCCATGAACCAACGATCCGAGGCCATCGACGCCGCCCCCGCCGGGGTGGCCGAGCCCGCAGGGCGCTTCGTCACCTTCGACGGCTCGCCGTTTCAGCTGTACCAGCCCTATCCGCCCGCCGGCGACCAGCCCGAGGCCATCCGCCAGCTGGTCGAGGGCGTGCAGGCCGGTGAGGTCTATCAGACCCTGCTGGGCGTCACCGGCTCGGGCAAGACCTACACGATGGCCAACGTCATTGCCCGTTTGGGCCGGCCGGCCATCGTGTTCGCGCCCAACAAGACGCTGGCGGCGCAGCTGTACAGCGAGTTCCGCGAGTTCTTTCCAAAGAACGCGGTCGAGTACTTCGTCAGCTACTACGACTACTACCAGCCCGAAGCCTATGTGCCGCAGCGCGACCTCTTCATCGAGAAGGACAGCGCGATCAACGAGCACATCGAGCAGATGCGCCTGTCGTGCACCAAGAGCCTGCTGGAGCGGCGCGACGTGGTCATCGTGGCCACCGTCAGCGCCATCTACGGCATCGGCAAGCCCGAGGATTACCACCAGATGATCCTGACGCTGCGTGCCGGCGACCGGCTGGGCCAGCGCGAGATCGTGGCGCAGCTGGTGCGCATGCAGTACCAGCGCAACGATCTGGAATTCACCCGCGGCACCTTCCGCGTGCGTGGCGACACCATCGATGTGTTTCCGGCCGAGCATTCCGAGCTGGCGCTGCGCATCGAGCTGTTCGACGACGAGATCGAGAGCCTGCAGCTGTTCGATCCGCTGACCGGCCGCATCCGACAGAAGATCGCGCGCTTCACCGTCTATCCCAGCAGCCATTACGTGACGCCGCGCGAGCAGGTGCTCAAGGCGGTGGAGAGCATCAAGGCCGAGCTGGCCGAGCGGGTGCAGGAGCTGCTGGCCATGGGCAAGCTGGTGGAAGCGCAGCGGCTGGAGCAGCGCACCCGCTTCGACCTGGAGATGCTGGTCGAGGTCGGCCACTGCAAGGGCATCGAGAACTACACCCGCCATCTCTCGGGCGCAGCGCCCGGCGAGCCGCCGCCTACGCTGACCGACTACCTGCCGTCGGATGCGCTGATGTTCCTGGACGAAAGCCATGTGCTCATTGGCCAGCTCGGCGGCATGTACAACGGCGACCGCGCGCGCAAGACCACGCTGGTGGAATACGGCTTCCGGCTGCCCAGCGCGCTGGACAACCGGCCGCTGAAGTTCGAGGAATTCGAGAAGAAGATGCGCCAGGCCATCTTCGTCTCGGCCACGCCGGGCGACTGGGAGCTGCAGCACAGCGGCGCCGTGGTCGAGCAGGTGGTGCGCCCCACCGGCCTGGTGGACCCGGAGGTGGAGGTGCGGCCGGCGGCCACCCAGGTGGACGACGTGCTGCAGGAAATCCGCCTGCGCGTGCAGCGGCAGCAGCGCGTGCTGATCACCGTGCTGACCAAGCGCATGGCCGAGCAGCTGACCGACTACCTGACGGAAAACGGCGTGAAGGTGCGCTACCTGCACAGCGACGTGGACACGGTGGAGCGGGTGGAAATCATCCGCGACCTGCGCCTGGGCGCTTTCGACGTGCTGGTGGGCATCAACCTGCTGCGCGAGGGGCTGGACATCCCGGAGGTCTCGCTGGTGGCCATCCTGGACGCGGACAAGGAGGGTTTCCTGCGCTCGGAGCGCTCGCTGATCCAGACCATCGGCCGCGCCGCGCGCAACCTGGAGGGCAAGGCCATTCTCTACGCCGACCGGATGACCGACTCGATGGCGCGCGCCATCGGCGAGTCCGAGCGCCGCCGCGCCAAGCAGCTGGCCTACAACCAGGCGCACGGCATCACGCCGCGCGCCATCGTCAAGCAGGTGCGCGACCTGATCGACGGCGTCTACAGCGAGAAAGCCGGTCGCGAAGCCGAGCGGCTGGCGCAGCAGGCGCTGGCGCAGGCCGAAATCGAGGAAATGAGCGAAAAAGACCTGGCGCGCGAGATCAAGCGGCTGGAAAAACAGATGCTGGAGCACGCCCGCAATCTGGAATTCGAGCAGGCCGCCCGGGTGCGCGACCAGCTCGCGCTGCTCAAGGCCCGGGTCCTGGGCGCGGCCGGCGCCGACCCGGTGGCGGCCGCCTGAGCGCCAGGCCGCCGGCAGCCTGGGGGGTTCCCGAGCGAAACGCTAGGTTTTTGCTATACTTGAGCCAATTGCTCAACAAAACCGGAAATTCGGTGGCGTCGAGTGGCCCCCCGGTGCGGCGACGCGCTGGGGGCGGTATGGATCCCAAACCCGGCAGGAGTTTGCGATGCGCCTCACCACCAAAGGCCGCTTTGCGGTCACCGCGATGATCGATCTGGCCTTGCGCCAGAGCAATGGCCCCGTCACGCTGGCAGCCATCAGCCAGCGTCAGCAGATTTCGCTGTCCTATCTGGAGCAGCTGTTTGGCAAGCTGCGCCGGCACGAGCTGGTGGAGTCCACCCGCGGCCCCGGCGGCGGCTACACGCTGGCGCGCAAGGCCTCGGACATCACCGTGGCCGACATCATCCTCTCGGTCGATGAGCCCATCGACGCCACCCAGTGCGGCGGCAAGGAAAACTGCCTGGGCGAGGGCGGCCGCTGCATGACGCACGAGCTGTGGGCCACGCTGAACAGCCGCATGGTGGAGTTTCTGGATTCCGTCACCCTGCAGAAGCTGGTGGACGACCAGCTGGCCAAGGGCGTGACGGTGGAGGACAAGCCCGCGCCCAAGCGCGCCATCTCCAGCGCCCCGGTGGTCAAACCGGTGCGCGTCAACGCCCCCAATTCGGTGTTTGCCCTGGGCAACGCCTTTTCCAAGACCTGATTGCCGCGCTCGAAGACCAGCGCTTCCCACGGACCCGGACTGCTTCCATGGACATGACGCCCCATTTCCCGATCTACATGGACTATGGCGCCACCACGCCCTGCGACCCGCGGGTGGTGGACGCGATGATTCCCTGGTTGCGCGAGCATTTCGGCAACCCGGCCTCGCGCAGCCACGCCTGGGGCTGGGAGGCCGAAGAGGCCGTGGAAAAGGCCCGCTCCCAGGTGGCCGACCTGATCGGCGCCGATCCGCGCGAGATCGTCTGGACTTCGGGCGCCACCGAGTCCAACAACCTCGCCCTCAAGGGCGCGGCCCATTTCTACCAGGGCAAGGGCAAGCACCTGATCACCGTCAAGACTGAGCACAAGGCGGTGCTCGACACCATGCGCGAGCTGGAGCGGCAGGGCTTCGAGGTCACCTATCTGGACGTGCAGCCCGATGGCCTGCTGGACCTGGACCGCTTCCGCGACGCCATCCGGCCCGACACCATCCTGGCCTCGGTGATGTTCGTCAACAACGAGATCGGCGTGATCCAGGACATCCCGACGATCGGTCAGATCTGCCGTGAAAAAGGCGTGCTCTTTCATGTCGATGCCGCCCAGGCCACCGGCAAGGTGGCGATCGACCTCAAGACCCTGCCGGTGGACCTGATGAGCTTGGCCTCGCACAAGACTTACGGCCCCAAGGGCATCGGCGCGCTGTACGTGCGCCGCAAGCCGCGCGTGCGACTGGAGCCGCAGATGCACGGCGGCGGACATGAGCGCGGCCTGCGCTCGGGCACGCTGCCCACGCACCAGTGCGTGGGCATGGGCGAGGCCTACCGCATCGCCAAGCTGGAAATGGCGCAGGACCTGGAGAAGGCGCGCCGGCTGCAGAAGCGTCTGCTCGACGGGCTGAAGGACATCGAGCAGGTGTTTGTGAACGGCAGCCTGGAGCACCGCGTGCCGCACAACCTGAACATGAGCTTTAACTACGTCGAGGGTGAATCGCTGATCATGGGCATCAAGGGCATCGCGGTGTCCTCCGGCTCGGCCTGCACCTCGGCCAGCCTGGAGCCCAGCTATGTGCTGCGCGCGCTGGGCCGCAGCGACGAGCTGGCCCACAGCAGCCTGCGCATGACCATCGGCCGCTTCACCACCGAGGAAGAAATCGACTACGCCGTGGCCACGATCAAGCAGAACGTGGCGCGGCTGCGCGAGTTGAGCCCGCTGTGGGAGATGTACCAGGAAGGCATCGACCTCAACACCATCCAGTGGGCCGCGCATTGAACAACCGACTGTAGAGGTACGACCATGGCCTATTCCCAGAAAGTCATCGACCATTACGAAAACCCCCGCAACGTCGGCTCGTTCGACAAGAGCGACGACAACGTGGGCACCGGCATGGTGGGTGCGCCCGCCTGTGGCGACGTGATGAAGCTGCAGATCAAGGTCAACCCCGAGACGGGCGTCATCGAGGATGCCCGCTTCAAGACCTATGGCTGCGGCTCGGCCATCGCTTCCAGCTCGCTGGTGACCGAATGGGTCAAGGGCAAGACGCTGGAGGAGGCGGCCCAGCTGAAAAACAGCCAGATCGCCGAAGAGCTGGCCCTGCCGCCGGTGAAGATCCACTGCTCGATCCTGGCCGAAGACGCCATCAAGGCGGCGGTCGAGGACTACCGCAAAAAGCACGCGAACTGAGATGGCCGTGACCCTGACCGAAGCCGCCGCCCGGCATGTCAACCGCTACCTGGCCAAACGCGGTAAGGGGGTGGGCGTGCGCTTGGGCGTCAAGACCACCGGCTGCTCCGGTCTGGCCTACAAGCTGGAGTATGTGGACGAGCAGGACCCGCAGGATCTGGTGTTCGAGAACCACGGCGTCAAGCTGATGGTCGATCCCAAGAGCCTGCCCTATCTGGACGGCACCGAGCTCGACTACGTGCGCGAGGGCTTGAACGAGGGCTTCAAGTTCAACAATCCGAACGAGCGCGACCGCTGCGGCTGCGGCGAGTCGTTCCGTGTGTAAAGCCGCCGCGCCTTCTGCGGCGAGACGGCCTGATTGAAGTGACCTCCATCCAGTCCGACGACTTCGAGCTGTTTGGCCTGCCGCGCCGGTTCGCCCAGGATCGCGCCGAGATCGACGCACGCTGGAAGCAACTGCAGCGGCAGGCGCATCCGGACCGGTTCGCCGACCAGGGGGCGGCCGCGCAGCGGGTGGCCATGCAGTGGTCGGTGCGTATCAATGAAGCCTATCAGCGGCTGAAAGATCCGCTCAGGCGCGCGGCCTACCTGTGCGAGCTGGCTGGTGTGCCGGTGCGCGCCGAGCGCCACACCGCCATGCCGGCCGAGTTCCTGATGCAGCAGATGCAGTGGCGAGAAGCCCTGGAAGAAGCGCAGGAGCCGGCTGCTCTGCAAGCACTGGCCGCCGAGGTCGAGCAGAGCCGGCGTGCGCATCTGCAGCGGCTCGAGCAACTGCTGGACGCTCAGCGCGACTACGCCGCGGCGGTGGAGCAGGTGCGCGCGCTGATGTTCATCGAGCGCTTCGCCCGCGACATCGACGCGCGGCATGAACAGATGGAAAGCCGGCAGGCGTGAACGGCTGCCGCCTGGGAACCCACAATGGCCTTGCTACAGATTTCCGAACCCGGCCAGGCGCCGGACCCGCACCAGCGGCGCATCGCGGTGGGCATTGATCTCGGCACCACCCATTCGCTGGTGGCGGCAGTGCGCCACGGCGTGGCCGAATGCCTGCCCGATGCCCAGGGCCGCGTCATCCTGCCGTCGGTCGTGCGCTATCTGCCCGATGGGCGGCGGCAGATCGGCGATGAGGCGCTGGCGCACCAGACCGAGGATCCGGCCAACACCATCGCGTCGGTCAAGCGCCTGATGGGGCGCAAGCTGGCCGACATCGGGCATGTCGCCAGGCTGCCTTACGCCCTGGTCGATGGCGAAGGCATGGTGCGCGTGCGCACGGTCGCCGGCGACAAGACGCCGGTGGAAGTCAGCGCCGAGATCCTGGCCGTGCTGCGCCAGCGCGCGGAAGACACTTTCGACAGCGAGCTCTACGGCGCCGTCATCACCGTGCCGGCCTATTTCGACGACGCGCAGCGCCAAGCCACCAAGGACGCGGCGCAGCTGGCGGGTCTGAACGTCCTGCGTCTGATCAACGAGCCTACCGCGGCTGCCATCGCCTACGGGCTGGACAACGCCAGCGAGGGCATCTACGCCGTCTATGACCTGGGCGGCGGCACTTTCGACATCTCCATCCTGCGGCTGTCCAAGGGGGTGTTCGAGGTCATCGCCACCGGCGGCGACTCGGCACTGGGCGGTGACGACTACGACCGGGCGCTGGCGCACTGGCTGCTGCAGCAGGCGGGGCTGACGGCCCAAAGCGCCGAAGACCGCGCCCGGGTGCAGGCGGCGGCGCGCAGCGCCAAGGAGCAGCTGTCCGCGCAGGAGGAGGTGGCCGTCGAGCTGGCGCTGGAAGGCGGCACGCGCACCGTGCGCGTGCGGCGCAGCGACTTCGAGGCCTGCACGGCGGAGCTGACCGCACGCACCATGGGCGCGGTGCACCGCGCGCTGCGCGATGCGCGGCTTGGCGTCGAGGAGGTGCAGGGCGTGGTGCTGGTGGGCGGCTCCACCCGCATGCCGGTGATCCGCCGCACCGTCGGCGCATTCTTCGGCCGCGAGCCGCTGCTCAACCTGAATCCGGACGAGGTCGTGGCGCTGGGCGCGGCCATCCAGGCCAACCAGCTGGCCGGCAACAACCCGGCGGGCGACCTGCTGCTGCTGGACGTGATTCCGCTGTCGCTGGGTATCGAGACCATGGGCGGGCTGGTCGAGCGCATCGTGCCGCGCAACCAGACCATCCCGACCGCGATGGCGCAGGACTTCACCACCTATCAGGACGGCCAGACGGCAATGGCGCTGCACGTGGTGCAGGGCGAGCGCGACCTGGCGGCCGACTGCCGCAGCCTGGCGCGCTTCGAGCTGCGGGGCATTCCGCCGATGGCTGCCGGCGCGGCGCGCATCCGCGTGACCTTCACCATCGACGCCGATGGGCTGCTGCACGTCTCCGCACGCGAGCTCACCAGCGGGGTGGAGGCCAGCATCGACGTCAAGCCCTCTTACGGCCTGGGCGACGAGCAGATCGCCCGCATGCTGCAGGAAGGCTTTGCCAGCGCCCAGCAGGACATGCAGACCCGCGCGCTGGTGGAAGCCCAGGTGGAGGCCGACCGCATGCTGCTGGCCACGCGCAGCGCCCTGCAGGCCGATGGCGACCTGCTCGACGCGGCCGAGCGCGCTGCCATCGATCGCCTGATCGCCGCCTTGGAGGCGGCCCGCGCGGGGCAGGATGCCGCGGCGATCACCGCCGCCACCGAGGCGCTGGCCCAAGGCACCGAGCCTTTTGCCGCGCGCCGCATGAACCGCGGCATCCAGCAGGCGCTGGCCGGCCGCCACATCGCAACCGTCTGATCCGTTTCCTACCCTACGGCCATGCCCGTCATCAAAATCCTGCCCCATCCCGAGTTCTGTCCGCAAGGCGCGCAGGTGTCGGCGCCGGCCGGCACGTCCATCTGCGAGGCGCTGCTGGACAACGGCATCGAAATCGAGCACGCCTGCGACATGAGCTGCGCCTGCACCACCTGCCACGTCATCGTGCGCCAGGGCTACGAGTCGCTCAACGAGCCCGACGAGAACGAAGAGGACATGCTCGACCGCGCCTGGGGGCTGGAGCCGCAGTCGCGCCTGAGCTGCCAGGCCATCATCGGCCAGCAGGACCTGGTGGTCGAAATCCCCAAATACTCGATCAACCACGCCCGCGAGAAGCACTGAATGCGCCAGATCGTCCTCGACACCGAAACCACCGGCCTGTCCGCCGAAGCCGGCGACCGCATCATCGAAATCGGCTGCGTGGAACTGCTCAACCGCAAGCTCACCGGCAACAACCTGCACTACTACCTGAACCCGGAGCGCGACAGCCACGAGGACGCGCTGCGCGTGCACGGCATCAGCAACGAGTTTCTGCGCGACAAGCCCAAGTTCGCCGAAGTCGCCGAGGAGATCCTGGCCTATCTGGAAGGGGCCGAGCTCATCATCCACAACGCAGCTTTCGACGTGGGCTTTCTGAACAAGGAGCTCGAGCGCCTAGGCAAGCCGCCGCTGGCCAGCTTCGTCAGCGGCATCATCGACACCCTGGCGCTGGCCAAGGAGATGTATCCGGGCAAGCGCAACTCGCTGGACGCGCTGTGCGACCGCCTGGGCGTGGACAACTCGGGCCGCACGCTGCACGGCGCCCTGCTGGACGCCGAGCTGCTGGCCGACGTCTACATCCTGCTGACGCGCGGGCAGGACGCGCTGCTGATCGATGTGGTCGATGACACCCGCGTCGCCGACCGCTACGAGCGCATCGATCTGCGCCAGTTCGAGCTGCCGGTGTTGCAGGCCAGCGCGCAGGAGCTGGCGGCCCACGAGGAGGTGCTGGCCCAGCTCGACAAGGCCAGCGGGGGCAAGACCGTCTGGCGCGCGGCATCTGCCTGAAAACTTGTGGCATAATGCCGGCTTCGTCGTTGCGGTGCAGCCTCTGTGCCGCCGACAACCCGGTCAACGGGCGATTAGCTCAGCGGTAGAGCACTGCATTCACACTGCAGGGGTCACATGTTCGATCCATGTATCGCCCACCAGCATCAGGCCACGCCATGTGCGTGGCCTTTTCTTTTGCCCGGCCCTTGCTGCACGGGCTTTGCGCATCTTTACCGGGCCGCGCCGGCAGAAAACACGCCGGGGCGCTAACATCGCCGCACACGCTCCTGCTTCCTGTGGACACAGTGCAGCGTGCGGGCACCGTGCATCCGCCCCTCGGGCCGGCCATCCAGGCACGGTGCCCGTCAGCCGAGGACACAACAAGATGAAGAACCGCTCCCTGATGCCCCGCCTGGCGGGCATCGCCCTGCTGGGGCTGCTGGCCGCCTGCGGCAAGCAGCCGGACCCGAAAAACGCCGCGCCGGCAGGCGCGCCCGCCAAGATGCCGCCGCCGGAGGTGGCGGTGGTCGAAGCCCGCAAGGGCGAGGCCCTGCTGACCAAGGACCTGCCCGGTCGTGTGCAGGCCTGGCGCACCGCGCAGGTGCGCGCGCGGGTGGAGGGCGTGATCGAAAAGCGCCTCTTCGTCGAGGGCTCCGACGTGCCGGCCGGCATGCCGCTGTACCAGATCGACGCGCGCACCTACCGCACCAGCTTCGAGGCCGCCAAGGCCGAGCTGGCCGCGGCGCAGGCCGTCGTCAACCGCTACCGCCCGCTGGTGGAGATGAAGGCCGTGAGCCAGCAGGAGCTGGACGCGGCCGAGGCGCGGCTGCGGCAGGCCGAAGCCGCGCTGGCGCGCGCCGCGCTCGATCTGGAAAACACCACGGTGCCCGCGCCGATAGCCGGGCGCATCGGCCGCTCGCTGGTGACCGAGGGGGCGCTGGTCGGTCGCGGCGAGGCCACCCACCTGGCCACCATCGAGCAGATCGATCCGGTCTATGTCAACTTCACCCAGAGCAGCGCCGAGTTGCTGGCGCTGCGCGAGGCCATCGCCAGCGGGCGCTGGAAGCGCGCCGACGGCGCGCGCATGGATCTGGTGCTGGAAAACGGCGCGGTCTATCCGCTGCCGGGCAGGCTGCTGTTTTCCGATCTGGCGGTCGATCCGAACACCGGCGCGGTGTCGCTGCGCGCCGAGTTTCCCAATCCGAAGAAGGAGCTGCTGCCAGGCATGTTCGTGCGGGTGCGCTACGCACAGGCCAGGGCCGATGCGCTGATTACGCTGCCGCAGCGGGCGGTGCAGCTCTCGCCCCAGGGCGCGTCGGTGCTGGTGGTTGATGCCGAGGGCAAGGTGGCGCCGCGGCCGGTGCAACTCGGTGGCATGAGCGGCAGCAGCTGGACCATCGTCGCGGGTCTGCAAGGCGGCGAGCAGGTCATCGTCGAAGGGCAGATGAAGGCGCGCCCGGGCAGCGTGGTCAAGCCCGTGCCCTGGACGCCCGCGGCGGCAGCCGGCGCCGCAGGCGGCAACGCGCAGGGGAAGTGAGCGATGCTGGCCAAATTCTTCATCGACCGGCCGGTCTTTGCCTGGGTGATCGCGCTGGTCATCCTGCTGGCCGGCGCGCTGGCGCTGCGCCAGCTGCCCGTGGCTCAGTATCCGGAGGTGGCCCCGCCGGCGCTGGCCATCAACGTGATCTACCCCGGCGCCTCGGCCAAGGTGGTCGAGGACACGGTGGTGGCGCTGATCGAGCAGGAAATGAACGGCATCGAGAACCTGCTCTACATGGATTCTTCGTCCGAGCAGGGGGTGGGCACGATCAACCTGACCTTCCGCACCGGCACCAACATCGAGATCGCCTCGGTGGAGGCGCAAAACCGCATCAAGCGGGTGGAGGCGCGCCTGCCCGATGAGGTGCGCCGCCTGGGGGTGACGGTCACCAAGACGCGGCGCAACTTCCTGATGTTCATCGCGCTGTATTCCCCGGACCGCAGTCTGCAGCAGGTGGACCTGGCCAGCTTTGCCGCGGCCAGCGTGCTCGACGAGCTGCGGCGCGTGCCCGGCGTGGGCGAGGCGCAGCTGTTCGGCTCCGAATACTCGATGCGCATCTGGGTCGATCCGGACAGGCTGGCCGCCTACCGGCTGACACCGGGCGAGGTGATCGCGGCGGTGCGCGCGCAAAACGTGCTGCTGGCCGTCGGCGAGCTGAACCAGCCGCCGGCGCCGCGCGGCATGGAGTACGCCGCCACCGTGGTCACGCGCGGGCGGCTGCTCACGCCCGAGGACTTCGGCAATGTGGTCGTGCGCGCGCAGGCCGACGGCTCGCTGGTGCGGGTGCGCGATGTCGCCCGCGTGGAGCTGGGGGCGCAGGATTATTCGGTCTATGCGCGGCTGGACGGCCAGCCCTCGGCGGCCATCGGCGTCAAGCTCGCCCCCGGCTCCAATGCGCTGGATACGGCCAAGGCCGTGCGCGCGCGCATGCAGGAGCTGCAGCGCTACTTTCCCCAGGGCGTGGCCTGGGAAGTGCCCTATGACACCACGCCCTTCATCGACATCTCGATCAACGAGGTGCTCAAGACGCTGCTGGAGGCCATGCTGCTGGTCTTCGTGGTGATGTACCTGTTCCTGGAGAACTTCCGCGCCACGCTGATTCCGGCCATCGTCGTGCCGGTTTCGCTGGTGGGCGCGGCGCTGGGCTTGTACCTGCTGGGCTACTCGATCAACGTGCTGACGCTGTTTGCGATGGTGCTGGCCATCGGCATCGTGGTCGATGACGCCATCGTCGTGGTCGAAAACGTCGAGCGCATCATGAGCGAGGAGCACCTGCCCCCGCGCGAGGCCACCCGCAAGGCCATGGATCAGATCTTCGGCGCCATCATCGGCATCACGGTGGTGCTGTCGGCGGTGTTCGTGCCGATGGCCTTTTTCTCCGGCTCGGTGGGCGCGATCTACCGCCAGTTTGCCGTCACGCTGGTGCTGACGATGGTGTTTTCCGCGCTGATGGCGCTGACGCTGACGCCGGCGCTGTGCGCCACGCTGCTGCGGCATGTGCCCCAGGCGCAGGAGGCGCTGCCGCGCCGCGGTTTCTTCGGTTGGTTCAACCGCGGCTTTGCCGCCACCACGCGCGGCTATGTGCGCGCGGTGGCGCGCCTGCTGGGGCGGCCCGGGCGCTGGCTCATCGTCTATGGGGCCATCCTGGTGGCCACGTTCTGGATGTTCAGCAAGCTGCCGGGCAGCTTCCTGCCCGAGGAGGACCAGGGCTACTTCATCAACCTGGTGCAGCTGCCGCCGGGCGCCACGCAGGAGCGCACGGTGGAGGTGATCAGCGAGGTCGAGCAGTTCTTCCTCAAGCAGCCCGAGGTGGCGCACACCATCGGCGTGGTGGGCTTTTCCTTCTTCGGCCGCGGCCAGAACGCCGGCATCATCTTCGTGCGGCTCAAGCACTGGGACGAACGCAAGGGCGAGGGCAGCAGCGCCAAGGCGGTGATCCAGCGGGCCAACGGGGCGCTGTTTCGCATCAAGCAGGCTTTCATCTTCAGCATCAATCCGCCGCCGATTCCGGAGCTGGCGGCCGTCGGCGGCTTCGACTTCCGCCTGCAGGACCGCAGCGGCCTGGGGCGCGAGAAGCTGGCCGAAGCGCAGGCGCTGGCGCTGCAGCTGGCCGGCAGCCACCCGGCACTGGCCGGGGTGCGGCTGGAAGGACAGCCGCCGGGGCCGCAGCTGCTGCTGCAGGTGGACCGTGAAAAGGCACAGACGTTGGGCGTGGACATGGCCACGCTCAACGAGACCCTGCAGACCCTGTTCGGCGTGGCCTACATCAACGACTTCGAGCGCCAGGGCCGCATCCTGCGCGTGCAGATGCAGGCCGAGCCGCGCAGCCGCAGCAATCCGGACGAAATGCTGCGCGTGCAGGTGCGCAACCGCAACGGCACCATGGTGCCGCTGGCGGAGATCGTCAAGCCGCTGTGGCTGGTGGGCGCGCCCAAGCTGGACCGCTACAACGGCGTGCCGGCGGTCAAGCTCTCGGGCAACCCGGCGCCCGGGCGCAGCACCGGCGAGGCCATGCAGGCCATGACCGAGGTGGCCGCGCAGATGCCGCCGGGCATAGGCTACGCCTGGTCCGGCACCTCGTTCGAGGAAAGCCTGTCGGGCGCGCAGGCGCCGCTGCTGTTCGCGGTGTCGATGATCGTGGTCTTTCTCTGCCTGGCCGCGCTGTACGAGAGCTGGTCCATTCCGTTTTCGGTCATGCTGGTCGTGCCGCTGGGCGTGTTCGGCGCGCTGCTGGCGGTGCTGCTGCGCGGCATGCCCAACGACGTGTATTTCAAGGTCGGGCTGATCGCCATCATCGGCCTGTCGTCCAAGAACGCCATCCTGATCATCGAGTTCGCCCGCACGCTGCAGGACCAGGGCCGCTCACTCAGGGACGCGATCCTGGAGGCCTGCCGCCTGCGGCTGCGTCCGATTCTGATGACCTCGATCGCCTTCATCGTCGGCGTGCTGCCGCTGGCCATCTCCAGCGGGGCCGGCGCGCAAAGCCGCCATGCGATCGGCACCGGGGTCATGGGCGGGATGATCGCCGCCACGGTGCTGGCCATCTTTCTGGTGCCGGTGTTCTATCTGGTCGTCAGCCGGCTCTTTCCGCCGCGGCGGCGGCAGGCCGGGCCATCCGGGGAGGGCCACCATGAAGCCTGAATGGATGCGCGCCGTGCTGGCCGGTCTGCTGGGCGCCAGCCTGGCCGGTTGCAGCTTCACGCCTGCTTACCGGCAGCCCGAGCTGCCGGTGCCGGCCGCCTGGCCCGAGGAGATCCAGATCCCGGCCGGCGCGACGCAGGCGCTGGCGTGGGAGCGCTATTTCCCTGACGCGCGGCTGCAGGGGCTGATCCGCGCCGCGCTCGAGCACAACCGCGACCTGCGCATCGCCACCGCCCGCGTGGCCGAGGCCCGCGCCCTCTACGGCATTCAGCGCGCCGACCGGCTGCCCACGCTGGCCGCGGGTGCGTCGGCGAGCAACAGCCGCACGCCGGCCGATCTGTCGCCCACGGGCAGCGCCGTCATCAGCCGCCGCATCGACGTCAACGTCAGCTTGCTGGCCTTCGAGCTTGATTTCTGGGGACGGGTGGCTGCGCTCACGGAGGCCGCGCGCGCCAGCTACCTGGCCACCGAGCACGCGCAGCGGGCCTTCCGGGTCTCGCTGATCGCCAGCGTGGCCGATGCCTATCTGGGCTTGCTGGAAGCGCAGGAGCGGCTGGCGCTGGCCGAAGCCACGCTGGCTTCGCGCGCGCAGACCCGCGAGTTGGTTGGGCGTCGGCGCGCGGCTGGCCTGAGCAGCGATCTGGACTACCTGCAGGCCGACGCCGCTTACGAAGCCGCGCGCGTCGAAGTGGCGGCCTGGCGCCGCCAGCAGGCGGCGGCACGCAACTACCTGCGCTCGCTGGTGGGGCACGACCCGGCCGATCTGCCGCCCGGGCGCGGCCTGCTGGAGCAGGAACTGCCGCTGACGCAGGCGCCGGGCCTGCCTTCGCAGGTGCTGCTGCGCCGGCCCGATGTACTGGCGGCCGAGGAGCGGCTGCGCGCCGCCTATGCCAACGTGGGCGCGGCGCGCGCGGCCTTCTTCCCGCGCATCACGCTCACCGCGGCGGCCGGCACCGCCAGCCGCGAGCTCAACGGCCTGTTCAAGGACGGCTCCGAGGCCTGGAGCTTCGCGCCCAGCCTGAGCCTGCCGATCTTCGACGCCGGGCGCAACCGCGCCGGGCTGGATCTGGCCCAGGTGCGCCAGGACATCGCCGTGGCCGACTACGAGCGCACGGTGCAGCAGGCTTTCCGCGAGGTGGCCGATCTGCTGGTGGCGCGCGAACAGCTGGCCGAGCAGCTGCAGGCGGCCCAGGCCCAGCAGCAGGCCCAGCAGCGTGCCGCCGACATCGCCGAGGCCCGCTACCGCCAGGGCGTGGGCAGCTTTCTGGAAGTGCTCGACGCCCAGCGCCAGCTGCTGGCGGCGCAGCAGAACCTGATCGCGCTGCGCCGCAGCCTGTGGTCGGCCGCCGCCCAGCTCTACAAGGCCCTGGGCGGCGATCCGGCCTGAGCGCTGCCCGGCGCATCGCGTATGCTCGCCGCTTTGGCCAGGCGAGGAGGCGGGTGATGGATCGGGTCGAGGCGGTGGTGATCGGCGCGGGCGCGGTGGGACTGGCCGTGGCACGCGCGCTGGCGCAGGCCGGGCACGAGGTGATCGTGCTGGAGGCGCAGACCGCCATCGGCCAGGGCGTGAGCTCGCGCAACAGCGAGGTCATCCACGCCGGCCTGTATTACGCGCCGGGTTCGCTGAAAGCGCGGCTGTGCGTGCGCGGCAAGGAACTGCTCTATGCGCTGTGCGCCAGCCACGGCGTGGACCACCGCCGCTGCGGCAAGCTGGTCGTGGCTTGCGATGAGGCGCAGGCAACGGCCCTGCGCGCGCTGCAGCAGCGCGCGCAGGCCAACGGCGTGCCGGTGCAGTGGCTGGATGCGGCGCAGGCCCGCGCGCTGGAGCCCGAGCTGGCCTGCGTCGCGGCCCTGCTGTCGCCCACCACCGGCATCGTGG
The DNA here is from genome assembly GCA_036846225.1 of Hylemonella sp. Classification (GTDB taxonomy): domain Bacteria; phylum Pseudomonadota; class Gammaproteobacteria; order Burkholderiales; family Burkholderiaceae_C; genus Hylemonella. The sequence continues at coordinate 3,317 of DAIUCJ010000008.1, read as the reverse complement.
ACAGCCACGGCCTGATGCTGGCGCTGCAGGGCGATCTGGAGCGCGCCGGCGGCATGGTGGCGCTGGGCTCGGCCGTCGAGTCGGCCGTGCTGGGCTCGGCTGGCGCTGCCCATGTGCTGCGTCTGGCCGACGGCAGCGAGCTGGCCGCGCGCATCGTCGTCAACGCCGCTGCCCTGCATGCCTGCGCACTGGCGCGGCGCTTTGAGGGGCTGGATGCGCGGCATGTGCCGCAGCCGTTTTACGCCAAGGGCAGCTACTTCATGCTCAGCGGCCGCGCGCCGTTTTCGCGCCTGATCTACCCGGCGCCGGCCGATGCCTGGCTGGGCGTGCACTTGACGCTGGATCTGGGCGGCCAGGCCCGGTTTGGCCCGGACCTGCAGTGGCTGGATGTCTCCTGCCCCGAGCAGATCGATTACGCAGTCGATCCCGCGCGCGCCCAAGGTTTCTACGCCGAGGTACGCCGCTACTGGCCCGGCCTGCCCGATGGCGCGCTGCAGCCGGGCTACAGCGGGGTGCGCCCCAAGATCCACGGCCCGCAGCAGCCGGCGCCGGACTTTCGCATCGACGGGCCCGCCGCGCACGGCGTCGCCGGTCTGGTCAACCTCTTCGGCATCGAATCGCCGGGGCTGACCAGCTGTCTGGCCATTGCCGAAGAAGTGGTGGCGCGGCTGCAGGCTGCCGCTGCATAGCCTGGGCTACACTGGATGGCGTCCAGTTCTTCGGAGGCCGCACATGGATTGGTCAGACCGCATCACGATGGATCCGGCAATCTGCCATGGCAAGCCGTGTGTCCGTGGGTTGCGCTATCCGGTTGAAAACCTGCTGCAGCTGCTGGCTGGTGGCATGACGGTCGAGGACATCCTTGCCGACTATCCGGATCTGGAGCGCGAGGACATTCTGGCCGTGCTGGCCTATGCGGCGCGTCTTTCCCAGGTGAGCCGCACCGAGCTGCTGGCCGCATGAGGTTTCTGGTCGATGCGCAGCTGCCGCGGCGCATGTGCCTGTGGCTGCAGCAGGCCGGCCACGATGCCCGGCATACCCTGGATCTGCCGCAGGGCAACCGGACGGCCGACGCCGATTTGCTGAGGCTGGCGCATGTGGAGCAGCGCATCATCGTCACCAAAGACGACGACTTCGTGCGCTCGCATCTGCTGCACGGCCAGCCCCGCAAGCTTTTGCTGCTGGCAACAGGCAATATCGGCAATGCCGAACTCGAAGCCCTGTTGCGCAAAAACCTGCCGGCTATCGAGCGGGCGCTGCAGGAAGGCGACTACGTGGAGGTCGGGCGCCTGGCGCTGGTCATCCATCGCTGAGCCGCAGGCTGCAAGGGCCTGCCACAGCCGGCTGGCGGCCATCACCTGCGCTGGCCGGCGCGCTGCAAGGCCGTGGCCACTTCCCGCACCAGCTCCGGTCCGCGGTAGATCAGCCCGGTATAGAGCTGGACCAGGTCGGCGCCGGCCTCGATCTTGGCCAGCGCGTCCTGCGCGCTCAGGATGCCGCCCACGCCGATGATGGGGTAGTGCGGGCCCAGCGCCGCGCGCAGCTGGCGGATGACCTCATTGCTCATCTCGCGCACCGGCGCGCCCGACAGGCCGCCGGCCTCGTCGGCATGCGGCAGGCCCTGCACCGCCGCGCGGCTGAGTGTGGTGTTGGTGGCGATGACGCCGTCCATGCCGTGGCGCTGCAGCGTCGCGGCGATCACCTGCACCTGCTGAGCGTCCAGATCGGGCGCGATTTTCACGAACACCGGCACGTGCTTGCCGTGCTGATCGGCCAGCTGCGCGCGCCGCTGCGCCAAGGCGGCCAGCAGGGCATCGAGCGCCGCGTCGCCTTGCAGCGCGCGCAGGTTCTGGGTGTTGGGGCTGGAGATGTTGACGGTGACATAGTCGGCATGGGGATAGACGCCGGCCAGCCCGGTGAGGTAGTCGTCGGTGGCACGCTCGATCGGCGTGGCCGCGTTCTTGCCGATGTTCAGCCCCAGCAGCGTGGGCAGGCGGTCGCGCTGGCGGAAGGTGGCCTGCTGCACGTGGGCGATGAAGGCATCCAGCCCCTCGTTGTTGAAGCCCATGCGGTTGATCAGCGCCTGCGCCTGCGGCAGACGGAACAGGCGCGGCTTGGGGTTGCCCGGCTGCGGCAGCGGCGTGACCGTGCCCACCTCGACGAAGCCGAAGCCCATGGCGCTCAAGCCATCGATGCAGCGCGCGTTCTTGTCCAGCCCCGCGGCCAGGCCCACGCGGTTGGGAAAGGTCAGCCCCGCCAGCGTCAGCGGATCCTCCACCCGCTGGTTGCGGTAGGCGCAGGCCAGCGGCGTGTGCTGGGTGCGTTCGATCAGCTCCAGCGTGAGCTCGTGGGCGGCTTCCGGGTCGAGACGAAAGAGCAGGGCGCGGGAGAGGGCGTAGGGCAGCAGCGACATTGGATAATTCCGACGAACCACCGATTTTCCCAGATCCAATCCACCCAGCCGGGACGACACGATGCTCAGCCAAGATGAACTCAAGACCCTCGTGGGCCAGGCGGCCCTGCGCTATGTGCCTGCGGGCGAAATCATCGGCGTGGGCACCGGCTCCACGGTCAACAAATTCATCGACGCGCTGGCGACGATGAAGCAGCAGATCCGCGGCGCGGTCTCCAGCTCGGTGGCCAGCACGCAGCGGCTGCAGGCGCTGGGCATTCCGGTGTTCGACGCCAATGAGGTCGGGGACCTCGCGGTCTATATCGACGGCGCCGACGAGATCGACGGCAAGGGCTACATGATCAAGGGCGGCGGCGCGGCGCTCACGCGCGAGAAGATCGTTGCCGCGCAGTCGCGCCGCTTCGTCTGCATCGCCGACGAATCCAAGCAGGTGCAGACCCTGGGCCGGTTTCCGCTGCCGGTGGAAGTGATCCCGATGGCCACGCAGCGGCTGGTGCGCCAGTTTGCCGCGCTCGGCGGCCAGGCGCGGCTGCGCCTCCAAGACGGCCAGCCGCTGGTGACCGACAACGGCCAGCACATTCTGGACGTCAGCGGCCTGCAGATCAGCGATCCGCTGGCCTTCGAGTCCGAGGTCAATCAGTGGCCGGGGGTCGTGACGGTGGGCGTCTTTGCCCACCAGCGCGCGCATGTGTGCCTGCTGGGCACCGGCCAGGGCGTGCGCACGATCGAGTATTGAACCTAGAAACGGCAGTTGACCGCGCCTTCTTCAGCGGACAGCCTGGTCTAATCAAGGTGAACCTGTTTTGCGCTCCTTCACCGAAAGGGTGAGGGCGCTACAGGCCCGATTGCGCTGCCATGGCGCGCGCTGGCGGCGTTGCTCGTCCTTGCGGGCAACCAGCCCGCG
>DAIUCJ010000007.1:0-94911 GCA_036846225.1 Hylemonella sp. | reverse complement strand
GCACCGCGCAACGCCGCAGATGGCCTACCGCAGCAGTTTTTCAACAGCCTGTTAGACTGCCGGCCCTAAATTTGCTGCACAGCAATAAAAACACTTGCAATCGCCTTTTGCAGCCATAAAATGAGGACATGCTGCAATGCAGCATAAATCCTCAACCCGAACTGCAAGGAGCGCAGAGATGATGACCGTCGATCAAGTGCTGGCCGCCCAGAAAGCCCATGTCGAAACCCTGTTCGGCCTGACCGGCAAGGCCTTGGAAGGGGTCGAGAAGCTGGTGGAGCTGAATCTGGCCACCACCAAGGCCGCCCTGGCCGACAGCGCGGCCCAGACTCAGTCGCTGCTGTCCGTGAAAGACGTGCAGGAACTGCTGGCCCTGCAATCCAGCCTGCTGCAGCCGCTGGGCGAGAAAGCGCTGGCCTATGGGCGCGATGTGTACGAAATCGCCTCGGCCACCAGCGCCGAGTTTGGCAAGACCCTGGAAGCCCAGATCGCCGAAAACCAGAAAAAGCTGATGGACGTGATCGATAGCACCGCCCAGAACGCGCCCGCCGGTTCCGAAACCGCCGTGGCGCTGATGAAGAGCGCCGTCGCGGCGGCCAGCAACGTGCTGGAGACGGCCCAGAAGTCGGCCAAGCAGGCGATGGCCATGGCCGAATCCAACCTCAAGGCCGCCACCGCCACCACGCTGGAAGCCAGCAAAGCCAGCAGCAGGAAAGCCGCCAAATAACCCATGGGGGTATAAGGATTTGTCCTCCTGGACCGACACCCGGGTAAACCCTGATATAATTCGTTCCGTCGCAGAGAGATCCGATCGCTCTGTTTCACTGGTTGTCTCCTCGGGTCCTTTCGCAACCTCAGTGTTCAAGGATCCTTCACAAGCCCCGTTCCCACGGGGCTTTTTTTTGCGCCGCACCATCATCCTGTCGCTCAAGGGCGCACACCGGCCGCAATGGCCTGGCGCAGCTGCGGCAGGGCCTGCTGCATGGCGCGGCGACCCGCTTGCATCGCCAGCCGCCGGTTGCTGAAATCGGCCCCTGACAGACCATTGAGCACGGGCCGCACGACGATCAGATCCGGGCCTTTGAGCTCTAGGGCATTGATGCTCTGGCCCATGATCGTGAAGGTCTGCAGCAGGATCTGGAACACATCGGATGGGGAATTCGCCTGGGGCGTCTGCGAAATGTCCACCGCGATGACCAGCTCTGCGCCCATCTGGCGCGCCTGCCGCACGGGCACTGGCGCCACCAGCCCGCCATCGACATATTCGCGCCCACGTATCGTCACAGGTTGAAACACGCCGGGCACCGCGCTGGACGCGCGCACTGCCGTGGCCACGTCCCCCCGCTCGAACAGCACGCCCTGTCCGCTGTGCAGATCCGTGGCCAGGATGCCCAGCCGGCGAGGCAAGTCCTCGATGCGCCGGCCGCCGACCTGCTGCGAGACGAAACGCGCCAGCGCCTCGCCCCGCAACATGCCGCGGCTGAAAAGCGGCAAGGTCCAGTCGGCAATCGCCGCTTCGTCCATGGTTTCGGCGATGCGCTGCAGCTGCGCGCCGCTGCGGCCGCTGGCATACAGCGCCGCCACCAGACTGCCGGCCGACGTGCCTGTCACCACATCCGGACGGATACCGGCTTCCTCCAGCACCTGGATGACCCCCACATGCGCAAAGCCCCGGGCCGCGCCGCCTCCCAGCGCCAAGCCGATGCGCGGCGCCCGCCTGGGCGGCTCGGCAGGAGGCTGGACAGGCGAAGGTGGCAACACCGGCTCCTGGGAGGCGGCCGGTGGCACTTCGGGAACCGCCGGCACGCCGACTGGAGCCGTAGCGGCCGGACTAGGGCTTGCGCCTGCCGGCGGTGCGGGCGGCGCAGTGGAACAGCCCGCCAGCACACCCAGCGTCACGATGCCCAGCATGCGGGCATGCCGGGTTCCCATACAGAGCAAAATCTTATCGAAAATCATTCTCATTTGATGTATGATCCTGTACATCCCGTTAGACCCTGGAGCCCTCCACCATCATGCTCAAACGCACCTTTGTGACCGCCCTGCTCGGCCTGAGCGTCCTGGCGTCCGCCCAGGCCCAGGAAGCCGTGGTCAACATCTATTCGGCCCGCCACTATCCGAGCGACGAGGCACTGTACAGCCAGTTCACCCGCCAGACCGGCATCCGCATCAACCGGGTCGATTCCGACGACGCCGGCATCCTGGCGCGTCTGCGTGCCGAAGGGGCCGCGTCTCCGGCCGATGTGATTTTGCTGGTCGATGCCGCGCGGCTGTGGCGCGGTGAAGCCGAAGGGCTGTTCCAGCCCATCCACTCGCCGGTGCTCGAAGCCGCCATTCCTGCCCAGCTGCGCGGCGAGCCCACGGCCGATGGCCGCACCGCCTGGTTTGGTTTTTCCACCCGGGCTCGGGTCATCGTCTATGACAAGGTCAAGGTCAAGCGCGAGGACGTGGACACCTACGAGGAGTTGGGAGACCCCAAAAACAAGGGACGGCTGTGCATCCGTTCGGGCTCGCACCCGTACAACCTGTCGCTGTTCGGCGCGGTGCTGGAGCACCTGGGCGAGCAAAAAACCGAGGCCTGGCTCAGGGGCATGGTGGACAACATGGCCCGCCCGCCCAAGGGTGGCGACACCGACCAGATCCGGGCGGTCGCAGCCGGCGAATGCGCGGTGGCCGTGACCAACAGCTACTACCTGGCCCGCCTGATGCGCTCGACCCGGCCCGAAGACCAGGCTGTGGTCGAACGCATCGGCGTGGTGTTTCCGAACCAGCAGAGCTGGGGCACGCACGTCAACATTGCTGGCGGAGCCGTGGCCCGTCATGCGAAGAACCGCGAGCACGCCATCAGGTTTCTGGAATTCCTGGCCAGCCCCCAGGCCCAGGAGCACTTCGCCAACGGCAACAACGAGTGGCCGGCCGCCAAAGGTGTGCAGCTGGACAACCCGGCCCTCAAGGCCATGGCCGGCAATGGGTTCAAGAGCGAAACCATTCCGATCGCCGTTGTCGGCCGCAACGCGGTCAAGGTGCAGCAGATGCTGGACCGCGTCGGTTTCCGCTGAAAGCTGCCGCACAGCCGACTCAAGGCGATCCCCCACGCACGAAAAAGCCGGCCCACAGGCCGGCTTTTTCGTTGGCCAAGACGCCGTTGGACAGAGTCCGACGGCCGATCTCAGTCGGCTGCTGTGGCTTCCTCTGGCTTGGCCTTGCCCTCTTTCTTGGGCGACAGCGGCTGGATGTCCAGCGTAACCTCGTCCTTGTCGTCCAGATCCACGGTCAGCCGGCCGCCCTCGGTCAGCCGGCCAAAGAGCAGCTCGTCGGCCAGCGCACGGCGGATCGTGTCCTGGATCAGACGTTGCATCGGACGCGCGCCCATCAGCGGATCGAAGCCCTTCTTGGCCAGATACCGGCGCAGCTTGTCGGTGAAAGTGACTTCCACCTTCTTCTCGGCCAGCTGGGTTTCGAGCTGCAGCAGGAACTTGTCCACCACGCGCAGGATGACCTGCTCGTCCAGCGGCTTGAAGCTGACGATGGCATCCAGCCGGTTGCGGAATTCCGGCGTGAACAGCCGCTTGATGTCGGCCATCTCGTCGCCGGCCTGACGCGGATTGGTGAAGCCGATCGTGGCCTTGTTCATGGTCTCGGCCCCCGCGTTGGTCGTCATGATGATGATGACGTTGCGGAAATCGGCCTTGCGACCGTTGTTGTCGGTCAGCGTGCCGTGATCCATGACCTGCAGCAGCACATTGAAAATGTCCGGGTGCGCCTTCTCGATCTCGTCGAGCAGCAGCACCGCATGCGGCTTCTTGGTGATGGCCTCGGTCAGCAGCCCTCCCTGGTCGAAGCCGACGTAGCCGGGCGGCGCGCCGATGAGGCGGCTGACCGCATGGCGCTCCATGTACTCGGACATGTCGAAACGAATCAGCTCGATGCCCAGGATATAGGCCAGCTGCTTGGCCGCTTCGGTCTTGCCCACGCCCGTGGGACCGCTGAACAGGAAGGAACCGATGGGTTTGTCCGGCTTGCCCAGCCCCGAGCGCGCCATCTTGACCGCGGAAGCCAGCACTTCGAGCGCCTTGTCCTGGCCGAACACCACGCTCTTCAAGTCACGCTCCAGCGTCTGCAGCCGGCTGCGGTCGTCGTGCGAGACATTGGCAGGCGGAATGCGGGCGATCTTGGCGACGATCTCCTCCACCTCGCTCTTGCCGATGGTCTTCTTGCGCTTGGACGGGGTCAGGATGCGCTGGGCCGCACCGGCCTCATCGATCACGTCGATGGCCTTGTCCGGCAGATGCCGGTCGTTGATGTACTTGGCCGAAAGCTCCGCCGCAGCCTGCAAGGCCGCATGGGCATATTTGACGTTGTGGTGCTCCTCGAAACGCGACTTCAGCCCCTTGAGGATCTCCACCGTCTCGGCCACGCTGGGCTCGACCACATCGACCTTCTGGAAGCGCCGCGACAGCGCCGCATCCTTCTCGAAGATGCCACGGTACTCGGTGAAGGTGGTCGCGCCGATGCATTTGAGCTGGCCACTGGACAGCGCCGGCTTGAGCAGGTTGGATGCATCGAGCGTGCCGCCGGAGGCTGCGCCCGCGCCGATCAGCGTGTGGATCTCGTCAATGAACAGGATGACATTGGGCTTGTCCTTCAGCGCCTTGAGCACGCCTTTGAGACGCTGCTCGAAATCGCCCCGGTACTTGGTGCCGGCCAGCAAGGCGCCCATGTCCAGCGAATAGACGCTGGAGTCGGCCAGGATTTCCGGCACGTTCTTCTGCACGATGCGCCAGGCCAGCCCCTCGGCAATGGCCGTCTTGCCCACGCCGGCCTCGCCTACCAGCAGGGGGTTGTTCTTGCGGCGGCGGCACAGGATCTGGATCACGCGCTCGACTTCGTAGTCGCGCCCGATCAGCGGATCGATCTTGCCCTCGCGGGCCAGCTGGTTCAAGTTCTGGGTGTACTGCTCCAGCGGCGAGGCCTTGGCCTCGCCCTTGTCGGCGCCGGCTCCCTCCTCGGACTCGCCGGCTCCTTCGCTGGACTTGCCTGCATCCGGCGGATCGCTCTTCTTGATGCCATGCGCGATGTAGTTCACGACATCGAGCCGCGTGACACCCTGCTGGTGCAGGTAATAGACCGCATGCGAGTCCTTCTCGCCGAAGATGGCCACCAGCACGTTGGCGCCGGTCACCTCTTTCTTGCCGCTGCCGGTGGACTGCACGTGCATGATGGCGCGCTGGATCACGCGCTGGAAGCCAAGCGTGGGCTGGGTATCGACCTCATCGGTGCCGGCCACCTGGGGCGTGTTTTCCTTGATGAAATTCGTCAGCGACTTGCGCAGATCCTCGATATTGGCCGCGCAGGCCCGCAGCACCTCGGCCGCGCTCGGGTTATCGAGCAAGGCCAGGAGCAGGTGCTCCACCGTGATGAATTCGTGCCGCTGCTGGCGCGCCTCGACAAACGCCATATGTAGGCTGACTTCCAGTTCCTGGGCAATCATGTGATTTCCTTCTGCCTTGCTGACAAACTTACTTTAATCTGATTCGCCTCACCGGCCAACAGTTCCGGTGGCGCAAGAAAACATGCTTTTTCCTCGCAGCTGGCGCCCTCCTCATTGCACGGGCTCGCTCAGACATTGCAGGGGATGGCCGGCCTTGCGGGCCGCCTGCAGCACCTGCTCGACCTTGGTCGCCGCCACGTCGCGGGTATAAACCCCGCAGACGCCCTTGCCGTCCAGATGGATCTTGAGCATGATCTGGGTGGCGGTTTCCAGATCCTTGTTGAAATATTCCTGGATCACGACGACCACGAACTCCATCGGCGTGTAGTCGTCGTTGAGCATCACCACCTGGTACATCTGCGGTGGTTTGACGCGCTGCGGCACGCGCTCCAGCACGACCGCATCGCCCGCGTCGCGGCTGGGCTGCCGCAGCGGGGGCGTCGGGGGTTGCGCAGGGTTTTTCGTCGCCATGGATTCATTCTATCGAGCACGCCCGCGGCGTGCGCCCATGGCCGGCAAATGGCGGCGAAATCAGGGGCTTCAATAGCCCCCGCGGCCCCATCGCCCTGTTCGCGGTCGGCCCGCTCCCGCGCCGACCGGGAGCGCAAGGCCCGGGATGCCCGGGGCAAGCACCCCCATGGCACCGGGCGGCCCGGCATGGCTGCCGGCACCGCCTGCGGCCCCACTCACATGTGGTCGATCATGACCTGGCCGAAGCCCGAGCAGCTGACCTGGGTCGCCCCTTCCATCAGCCGGGCGAAGTCGTAGGTCACCTTCTTGCTCTGGATGGCCTTTTCCATCGAGCTGATGATCAGGTCGGCCGCCTCCTTCCAGCCCATGTGCCGCAGCATCATCTCGGCCGACAGGATCTCGGAGCCGGGGTTCACGTAGTCCTTGCCGGCGTACTTGGGAGCGGTCCCGTGGGTGGCCTCGAACATGGCCACGGTGTCCGACAGGTTGGCGCCGGGGGCGATGCCGATGCCGCCAACCTGGGCCGCCAGGGCATCGGAGATGTAGTCGCCATTGAGGTTGAGCGTGGCGATCACGCTGTACTCGGCCGGACGCAGCAGGATCTGCTGCAGGAAGGCGTCGGCAATCACATCCTTGATGACGATTTCCTTGCCGGTCTTGGGGTTCTTGAAACGGCACCACGGCCCGCCGTCGATCGGCTCGGCCCCGAATTCGCGCCGCGCCAGCGCATAGCCCCAGTCACGGAAGCCACCTTCGGTGAACTTCATGATGTTGCCCTTGTGCACCAGGGTGACGCTGGGCTTGTCGTTGTCGATCGCGTACTGGATGGCCTTGCGCACCAGCCGCTCGGTGCCCTCGATCGACACCGGCTTGATGCCGATGCCCGAAGTCTCCGGGAAGCGGATTTTCTTGACCCCCATCTCGTCGATCAGGAAGCGGATCAGCTTGCGCGCGCCTTCGGACTTGGCCTCGTACTCGATGCCGGCGTAAATGTCCTCCGAGTTCTCGCGGAAGATCACCATATTGACCTTCTCGGGCTCCTTCAGCGGCGACGGCACGCCCTTGAAGTACTGCACCGGGCGCAGGCAGACGTACAGATCCAGCTCCTGGCGCAGCGCCACGTTCAGCGAACGGATACCACCGCCCACCGGCGTGGTCAGCGGCCCCTTGATCGACACGACGTACTCACGCACCGCATCCAGCGTCTCCTGCGGCAGCCAGACATCGGGGCCATAGATCTTGGTGGACTTCTCGCCGGCATAGACCTCCATCCAGTGGATCTTGCGACGCCCGCCATAGGCCTTGGCCACGGCGGCATCGACCACCTTGAGCATCACCGGCGTGATGTCATAGCCCGTGCCATCGCCCTCGATGTAAGGGATGATGGGGTTGTCCGGGACATTGAGCGACATGTCGGCATTGACGGTGATCTTCTGGCCTTCGGCAGGCACCTTGATGTGCTGGTACATGGTGCAGAACTCCGTGGGGGTTGCGTGCGCGTGTCGGCGCGCAGACTGACATTGAGAAAGCAAGCGTGGAAGATTCTAGTCCAGCGGCACCGCGCCAGACACAGCCTGACGGCAGGAAAAGCCCCCGCATGCCCGACAATGCGCTCTCGCGCATCCCGCCCCCTGTACCCAAGCCAACCGTCACGACAAACGATGTTCCAGTCGCTCTTTCCCGCGCGGCGCCGCGTCGCCACGCTGCTGCTGGGCGGCCTGCTGGCCCTCGGCGCACTGCCCTGGGCCCGGGCGCAAGCCCAGGCCCAGCCCCAGACCGATCTGCCGCGCGTCACCCTGTCCGCCGGCCTGCACCTGATCCACGCCCAGGTGGCGGCCACGCACGAGCAGCGCGCCATCGGCCTGATGTTTCGCCGGGACATGCCCGCCAACGAAGGGATGCTGTTCGTCTTCGAGCAGCCTCAGGTGCAGTGTTTCTGGATGAAAAACACCCTGCTGCCGCTGACGGCCGCCTTCCTGGATGACGACGGCACCATCGTCAACCTGGCCGACATGCAGCCCCTGAGCGAGCGATCCCACTGCTCGGCCCGCCCGGTGCGCTTCGTGCTGGAAATGCACCAGGGCTGGTTTGCCAAGCGCGGCCTGCGCGCCGGCAGCCGGCTCAGCGGGCCGCCCTTCCAGCCCCGGCGCTGAGCCGGCCCCGGCCGGCTGCGCCAGCCAGACGACCGGGCCCCGGCGGCGCCGGGACAGCCTATGCCGCCACTGCGGCCAGCGCGGCGTTGAACGTGGCGCTGGGGCGCATCACCGCCTCGAGCCGGGCCTCATCGGGCAGGTAGTAGCCACCGATGTCAGCGGGCTTGCCCTGCACCGCCGCCAGTTCGGCCACGATGGTCTGCTCGCTCGCTGCCAGCCGCTCGGCCAGCGGCGCGAACTGGGCGGCCAGCTGCGGATCGTCGGTCTGGGCGGCCAGTTCCTGCGCCCAGTACAGCGCCAGGTAGAAGTGGCTGCCGCGGTTGTCCAGCTCGCCGGTGCGCGGCGAAGGGCTCTTGTTGTTTTCCAGCAGCCGGCCGGTGGCGGCATCGAGGGTACGCGCCAGCAGCTTGGCGCGGGGATTGTTGTTCTTGATCCCCAGGTCCTCCAGCGAGACGGCCAGCGCCAGAAACTCGCCCAGCGAATCCCAGCGCAGATGGTTTTCCTCCACCAGTTGCTGCACATGGCGCGGGGCCGAGCCGCCGGCGCCCGTCTCGTACATGCCGCCGCCGGCCATCAGCGGCACGATGGACAGCATCTTGGCGCTGGTGCCCAGCTCCATGATGGGAAAGAGGTCGGTCAGATAGTCTCGCAGGATGTTGCCGGTGGCGCTGATGGTGTCCAGCCCGCGGATGACGCGCTCCAGCGTGTAGCGCATGGCGCGCACCTGGCTCATGATCTGGATGTCCAGGCCGGACGTGTCGTGCTCGTGCAGGTACATCTTGACCTTGGTGATCAGCTGGGCCTCGTGCGGGCGGTAAGGGTCCAGCCAGAAGACGACCGGCATGCCCGAGTGGCGCGCCCGCGTCACGGCCAGCTTGACCCAGTCGCGGATGGCCGCGTCCTTGGTCTGGCACATGCGCCAGATGTCGCCCTGCTCCACGCTCTGGCTCAGCAGCACCTCGCCGGTTTCCAGGTCGGTGATGTTGGCCACACCGTCTTCCGGGATCTCGAAAGTCTTGTCGTGCGACCCGTATTCCTCGGCCTGCTGCGCCATCAGGCCGACATTCGGGACGGTGCCCATGGTGCGCGGATCGAAGGCGCCGTGCCACTTGCAGAAGTTGATCATCTCCTGGTAGATGCGGGCAAAGGTGCTTTCCGGGATCACCGCCTTGACGTCCTTGAGCCGGCCATCGGCGCCATACATCTTGCCCCCGGCGCGGATCATGGCCGGCATCGAAGCATCGACGATCACGTCGTTGGGGGAATGAAAGTTGGTGATGCCCTTGGCCGAATCGACCATGGCCAGCTCGGGGCGGTGCTCGTGGCAGGCGTGCAGGTCACGCTTGATTTCATCCTGCTTGGACTGCGGCAGCACGGCGATCTTGTTGTACAGATCGACCATGCCGTTGTTGACGTTGACACCCAGCTCGTCGAACAGCTTACCATGCTTGGCAAAGGCGTCCTTGTAGAAGATCTTGACGCAGTGGCCGAACACGATGGGGTGGGAGACCTTCATCATCGTGGCCTTGACGTGCAGCGAGAACATCACCCCGGTCTTGTAGGCGTCCTCGATCTGCTTTTCATAGAAATCGATCAGCGCCTTCTTGCTCATGAACATGCTGTCGATGACCTCGCGGTCCTGCAGCGAGACCTTGGGCTTGAGCACGATGGTCTTGCCGCTCTTGGTGATGAGCTCCATCTTGACGTCACGGGCGCGATCCAGCGTCATGGATTTTTCGCCGTGATAGAAATCTCCATGGTGCATGTGCGACACATGGGTGCGCGAAGCCTGGCTCCATTCGCCCATGCTGTGCGGATGCTTGCGCGCGTACTCCTTGACGGCCTTGGGCGCACGACGGTCCGAGTTGCCTTCACGCAGCACCGGATTGACCGCGCTACCGATGCAGCGGGCATAACGCGCCTTGATTTCCTTTTCCTTGTCGTCCTTGGGATTTTCCGGATAGTCCGGAATCGCATAGCCCTTGGCCTGCAGCTCCTTGATCGCCGCCACCAGCTGGGCCACCGAGGCGCTGATATTGGGCAGCTTGATGATGTTGGCTTCGGGGCGCAGCGTCAGGCGCCCCAGCTCGGTCAGGTTGTCCGGCACCCGCTGCTCGGGCTTCAGGTATTCGGGAAACTGCCCCAGGATGCGGGCCGCCACCGAAATGTCGCTGGTGTCCACCCGGATGCCGGCCGGCGCGGTAAAGGTGCGGATGATGGGCAGCAGCGAGGCGGTAGCCAGCCGCGGCGCCTCGTCGGTCAGGGTGTAGATGATGGTCGATGGCTGCGTGGTGCTCATGGGAGTCTGCTCTGGGGGACGTTCGTGGTGTCTGCAACGAGCCGCCGACAGACTAGGCAGAAGCCGCGCCAACTCGTTCAGTCCACGGATTGTGCGTCGCCCCTTGCGGACTCAACCCGGTTTTTTGAACTCAAATCTCACCATACGAAATCCTCATCAAGAAAAAGCCGATTTTTTTGCGTTCAGTCTTATAAAAGACACAGGACTGAACCCGGGTGGGTATGCCGAAGCGCCCCGCTACCGGCCGTACAGCGCAGTGAAAAGGGCCAGGGGTCTTGCGACCACCTGGCCCCGCTCAGCCGAAAAACCTGGACTCAGCCGAAATTCTTCGCGACGAAATCCCAGTTCACCAACTTGTCGAGGAAGGTTTCGACGAACTTCTGGCGCAGGTTGCGGTAATCGATGTAGTAGGCGTGCTCCCACACGTCCACGGTCAGCAGGGGCTTGTCCCCGGTGGTCAGCGGGGTGCCGGCAGCCCCCATGTTGACAATGTCCAGCGAACCATCGGCCTTTTTGACCAGCCAGGTCCAGCCGGAGCCGAAGTTGCCGACGGCGGCCTTGACGAAGGCCTCACGGAAAGCCGCGTAGCTGCCCCATTTGGCGTTGATCGCGGCAGCCAGCGCGCCCGTGGGTTCGCCCCCCCCATTGGGCTTCATGCAGTTCCAGAAGAACGTGTGGTTCCAGACCTGCGCGGCGTTGTTGTAGATCGGGCCCGGATTCGGCGCTTTCTTGATGATGGACTCCAGGTCCATCGATTCGTATTCGGTCCCTTTTTGCAGGTTGTTGAGATTCACCACATAGGCGTTGTGGTGCTTGCCGTGATGGTATTCGAGGGTTTCCTTGGAGTAGTGCGGCGCCAGCGCGTCGATCGGATAAGGCAGGGGAGGCAGGGTGTGTTCCATGGTGTCGGATCCTCACAGGTTTGTTGTTCGAGAGCGTCGATTGTAGGAAGTTACGCGCCAGCACGCGGTGTCACGGTCAGATCAACCTTGCCATCGGCAAGGGTGGCCTGCAGGCGCTGGCCGGCATGGGTCTGGGCCGCATGGCTGACGGTGTGCCCCTGCTCGTCCTGCAACCAGGCATAGCCGCGTTGCAGCACGCGCTGCGGATCCAGCAGTTGCAGGCGCATCTCCAGCTGCTGCTGCCGCTGCCGGTGCTGCTGCAGCAGGCGGCGCACCCGCTGCACCCAGTCCTGCCCGCGCCGTTGCAGGGTCTGCTGCTGGCGTTGCAGCTGCAGCATGGCCGCCCGGTGCAGGCGCTGGGCCCGCGCCTGCAACACCAGCCGCTCGCGCGTGACCCAGCCGGAAGGCCTGCCCAGACGCGCTGCCAGCCGGTCCAGCCGCTGGGCCTGGCGGTCCAGCACGGCCTGGGCTGCCTCGCGCAGGCGCTGCTGCAGCAGTTGCAGCGCGCCAAGCCAGACCGCCGTCGGCGCAGCGGCCAGCTCGGCCGCCGCAGTCGGGGTGGGTGCCCGCACGTCGGCCACGAAATCGGCGATCGTGAAATCGGTTTCGTGGCCCACGCCGCAGACCACGGGCACCGGACTCGCCGCGAGGGTGCGCGCCAGCGTTTCGTCGTTGAAAGCCCACAGATCCTCGATCGAGCCCCCGCCCCGCACCAGCAGGATCACGTCCAGCGACAGCTCCTGCGCACGCTGGTACAGCTGCTGCAGCGCCGCCACCAGCTGCGCCGGCGCCTCGGCTCCCTGCACCGCCGCCGGCGCCACCACCACCGGGATGTGCGGCACCCGGCGCTGCAGCGCGGTGATCACGTCGTGCAAGGCGGCCGCCCCCAGTGAGGTGACTACGCCGATGCCGCGCGGCAACGCAGGCAATGCGCGCTTGCGTGTGGCATCGAACAGACCCTCGGCCGCCAGCTTGGCCTTGAGCCGGAGAAACTGCTCGAACAGCGCCCCCTGCCCCACCCGGGTCATGGACTCGACGACGAGCTGCAAATCTCCGCGCGGCTCATAGACGCCCAGACGACCGCGCACCTCCACCTGCTCGCCATCGCGCGGCTCAAAGTCCAGCAGGCCCGCTGCCCGCCGGAACATCGCGCAACGCAGCTGGCCGGCGTCGTCCTTGAGCGCGAAATAGCAATGGCCGCTGGCGGCGCGGGCAAAACCGCTGATCTCGCCGCGCACGGCCACCGGATTGAACCGCGCTTCCAGCGCATCGGCCACGGCGCGCACCAGGGCGCCGACGGCCCAGACGGTCGCACGCCCGTTCATCGAAGCCCTCCCGTCCATGTCCGCGCGCATGACCGCAGCGCACGGGCATGGGCGGATACTCCACAGGGACCGCAGGGCGCGGTCAGGCACCGGCGCCTCTTGGGCAAGCACGGATTTTCGGTGCAAGCTGTTGATTTCAAATGATTTTTTCCTGCCTTTTTTCTCATCGCCGCAATGCGGAGCCCTCCGTTCGCGGGTCCGCAGCCCTTGTCCTGCAGGTTGCACACAAAGTTATCCACAAAATGTGTGAGCTTCTCGATGCAGTGAACCGAGCCCCCGCCACGGTGGATCAAGCCCCGTGATCGCTCGGTGATAATCCGCGCCAGATCGACACAGACCCGTGCTGCCATCGCGCTCACACACACGCTTGGAGGATCCCCCTTGTTTTCCATCATACAAGCGGCCGGCTGGCCGATCTGGCCCTTGCTGGCGTGCTCCGTCCTGGGGCTGGCATTGATCATCGAGCGACTGCTCAGCCTCAAACCGGCCAAAGTGGCCCCCCCCCACCTGCTGGACGAAGTCCTGCAGGCCAGCCAGAGTGGGGTGCCGGCGCCTGAAGTCATCGACCAGCTCGAGCGCAGCTCCATCCTGGGCGAGGTGCTGGCCAGCGGCCTGCGGGCCGCGCAGGCCAAACCGGGGATAGCCGCCGAGGAATTGCAGGCTGCACTGGAAAGCGCCGGACGGGTGGCCGCGCACAAACTGGCGCGCTACCTCACCGCGCTGGCCACGATCGCCTCGGTGGCCCCGCTGCTGGGCCTGCTGGGCACCGTGGTCGGGATGATCGAGATCTTCGGCTCGCAGTCGCCCAGCGGCAACAACCCTGCGCAGCTGGCCCATGGCATCTCGATCGCCCTGTACAACACCGCCTTCGGCCTGATCGTCGCCATCCCGGCGCTGATCTTCTGGCGCTATTTCCGTGCCCGGGTCGATGAATACCTGCTGACCCTGGAGCTGGCCGGCGAACGGCTGATGCAGCACCTGGGCAGTCTGCGCACCGCATCATGAAGCTGCATTTCCGCCGCCCGCAGCGGGAGGAGCCGGAGATCAACCTCATCGCGTTCATCGACGTGCTGCTGGTGATCCTGATCTTCCTGATGCTGACCACCACCTACAACCGGTTCACCGAAATGCAGCTGCGCCTGCCGGTGGCCGACGCTGACGCCCCCCGCGAGCACCCGCGGGAGATCGTCGTGGCCATCGGCGCCGATGGCCAGTACGCCGTTAACCGCAGCCTGCTGGAAGGCCGCAGCGTCGATGCGGTGGCCGCGGCACTGGGCCAGGCCGCCGGCTCGAACAAGGACATGGTGCTGATCATCAGCGCCGATGCCAGCGCGCGGCACCAGTCGGTGATCACCGTGATGGAAGCGGCCCGCCGGGTGGGGCTGACCCAGATCACCTTCGCCACCCAGTCGCCCGCCCAGGCCGGCGACCGCTGACGCCCGCGATGACCGCACGCCCTCCTGCCGGCCCGCCTGAAACGCCCCGCTGGCAGCAGACGCTGACCCGGGCCTGGCTGGGCCGCGGCATGCTGGCGCGCATGCTCTGGCCGCTGTCGGTGCTGCTGGGCGCGCTGGTGCGGCTGCGGCGCTGGCTGTACCGGGCCGGGGTGCTGCGCACGCTGCGCCTGCCGGTGCCGGTCATCGTCGTCGGCAATGTCGTCGCCGGCGGGGCGGGCAAGACACCCACGGTCATGGCGCTGGTGCAGCACCTGCGCGCTGCCGGGCTGCACCCGGGCGTGGTGTCCCGCGGCCACGGCCGCCGCCTGCGGGACTGCCGGGAGGTGACGCCCGAGAGCCTGCCAGCCGAGGTGGGCGACGAGCCCGCGCTGATCCACCGCCGCTGCGGCGTGCCGGTCTACGTCGCACCGAGCCGGGCAGACGCCGCCCGCGCCCTGCTGGAGCGCCATCCCGAGACCGATGTCATCGTCAGCGACGATGGCCTGCAGCATCTGGCCCTGGCGCGCGACATCGAGATCTGCGTATTCGACGACCGAGGAACCGGCAACGGCTGGCTGCTGCCGGCCGGGCCGCTGCGCGAACCCTGGCCGCGGCCGGTCGATCTGGTGCTGCACACGGGCCGCCAGCCGGCCTTCGCCGGCTACACCGCGCAGCGCGCGCTGGCCGACCATGCAGTCACGCACGATGGCCGGCGCATCGGTCTGGACGCGCTGGCCCGGCAGCAGCGCCCGCTGCTGGCGGTGGCGGGCACCGCCCAGCCGCAGGCTTTCTTTGCGATGCTGCGCGAACGCGGTCTGCCGCTGGCGCGCACCGTGGCGCGCCCCGACCATGACGACTTCACCGACTGGCAGCGCCCGCGCGAGCGCAACTACCTCGTGCTGTGCACTGAAAAGGATGCGCTGAAGCTGTGGCCGCGCCACCCGGACGCGCTGGCCGTGCCGCTGGCGTTCACGCCGGAGCCGGCGTTCTTCAACGCGCTGGACGCCCTGCTCGCCCGGGTGCGGCAGGGCCGACTATCATCGCCGCATGGACACCCGACTGCTTGAACTGCTGGTCTGCCCGGTCACCAAGGGCCCGCTGGAATATGACCGCGAGAAACAGGAGCTGGTCTCGCGCAGCGCCCGCCTGGCCTACCCCATCCGCGACGGCATCCCGGTGATGCTCGAAAGCGAGGCCCGGCCGCTGGCCGAGCACGAGTGGGCCCGATGAATTGCACGGTGCTGATCCCGGCGCGGCTGGCCTCCACCCGTCTGCCCAACAAACCGCTGGCCGACATTGCGGGCCTGCCCATGGTGGTGCGGGTGGCCCAGCGGGTGCAAGGTGGGCTGCCGGCCGGCGCACGCGTCATCGTCGCGGCCGACCACCCTTCGATCCTGCAGGCCTGTGAGCGGCATGGCGTGGCCTGCCTGCTGACGCGTGCCGACCACCCCAGCGGCAGCGACCGGCTGGCCGAGGCCTGCGAGCAACTGGCTCTGCCGCAGGAGTCCATCGTCGTCAACGTCCAAGGCGATGAACCGCTGATCGACCCGGCGCTGGTGCTGGCCGTGGCCCAGCTGCTGGACCAGCGCCCCGAGGCTGCGATGAGCACCGCAGCCCACCCCATCGCCGAAGCGGCCGACTTCCTCAACCCCAACGTGGTCAAGGTCGTCTGCGATGCCCGCGGACTGGCCCTGTATTTCAGCCGCGCACCGATCGCCTGGTGGCGCGATGGCTACGCCCAGGGCGTGCAGCGGCTGGCCGAACCCGCCCCGCTGCGTCACATCGGCATTTACGGCTATCGCGCCGGCTTTCTGCGCCAGTTTCCCCGTCTGCCGGCCGCTCCCCTCGAAACCATCGAGGCGCTGGAGCAACTGCGCGCGCTCTGGCACGGCCATCGCATCGCCGTGCACGTGACGGCGCAGCCCCCTGGCCCGGGGGTGGACACGCCCGAAGACCTGGAGCGGGTGCGCCGGCTCTTCGGCGCCTGAGCCCGCCGCGACCGGGACCAGGCCGAGCAGGCCGTAAGTTTCAGTCTGGTTACGGCGTGCTATCCTCAGGCGATCGGGCCGATGCACCGCAGCGGTGCCATCGCCTGAGCCGCATTCCATCACCCGAGGTTATCCATGAGACTGATCCTGTTGGGCGCCCCTGGCGCCGGCAAGGGCACGCAAGCCGCTTTCATCTGCCAGAAATACGGCATCCCGCAAATCTCCACCGGCGACATGCTGCGTGCCGCCGTCAAGGCGGGCACGCCGCTGGGGCTGCAGGCCAAGGCGGTCATGGAATCGGGCGGGCTGGTCAGCGACGAGCTGATCATCAACCTGGTGAAAGAGCGCATCGCCCAGCCGGACTGCGCCCAGGGTTTTCTGTTCGACGGCTTTCCGCGCACCATCCCGCAGGCCGACGCGCTCAAGGCTGCCGGCGTCAAGCTCGATTACGTGCTGGAGATCGACGTGCCGTTCGAGGCCATCATCGAGCGCATGAGCGGACGCCGCTCCCACCCGGCTTCGGGCCGTACCTACCACATCAAGTTCAACCCGCCCAAGGTCGAAGGCCGGGACGACGTGACCGGCGAACCGCTGGTGCAGCGCGAGGACGACAAGGAAGAAACCGTCAAGAAACGGCTCGAAGTCTATAGCGCCCAGACCCGTCCGCTGGTGGACTACTACCGCAACTGGGCCGCGCAGGACCCGGTCAACGCGCCCAAGTACCGCGTCATCAGCGGCCTGGGGCCGGTTGAGGAAATCACCGCCCGGGCGCTGGCCGCGCTGGCGAGCTGAGCGCGCGGGCGCATGGCCCAGGCCGTGCGCCCACCTCCCTGCAGTCTTTCCTCAGAATAGCTCGATACCGCCGTCGCGCGTGTCGGCCTGCAGCACGCCCTGCCGCACCAGCTCGTCATAGTTGCAGACACGGTTGCGGCCGCTGCGCTTGGCGTGATAGACGGCCTGGTCGGCCCGGTTGCAGGCCATGTCGGGCGCATCGCCGCCGCGCACGGCGCTTAAGCCGACGCTGATGGTGATACGCCCGACCTGCGGAAAGCGGTACTGCTCCATTTTTTGGCGTAGCCGCTCCAGCGTCAGGTCCGCCGTTGCCGCGTCGGGGCAGCGCAGCAGCACGACGAATTCCTCGCCCCCGAACCGATAGACCCGATCCGAGCCACGGAAGGTGTTCTTGAGGATGCGGGCAACCAGGATCAGCACCTCGTCGCCGATCTGGTGGCCGAAATGGTCGTTGACCTGCTTGAAATGATCGACATCGATCAGCGCCAGCCAGAACGGCCCGCCCGCGCTGCGGCGGCGCTGGGGCCAGTCAGGCGCTAGCGCCGCCGGATCCGAAGCGGCAGCAGGAGCCTGCTCGCCCAGGGAGCGGTAGAACGTTTCCTCGAACGATTTGCGGTTGAGCAGCCCGGTCAGCGCATCGCGCTCGCTGTAGTCGAACAGGGCCACCATGTTGCGGTAGATGCGCAGGGCCCGCTCGATGCCGGCCAGCTCCTGGGCCTGCAGCCGCTGGGCCGAACGGATCTCGATGACCCCCGCTTCCTCGGTCAGCCCATGGCCCAGCCAGGGCAGACAGGTCAGGCAGCCACCGGCTCCTTCTTCCTCCACCACCACCGGCAGATTGACCTGCAAGGCCCGCTCGCGCGGGGCATCCGGCACCAGCGGCTCCAGCGTCCGCAGGTCCGCATGCAGCGGATCGTGGAGCTGCGCGGCCGCCCCCGCCGCCTGCACGACCTTGGGCAGCCACCGCTCCTGGCCGGCTTCTCCCACCCGCAGGTACAGCGTCACGCGCCGCGCCTGCAGCAGCTCCAGCAGCACCTGCGCCAGCGTCCGATCCAGCGCCTCGCGCTCGCGCGCGTCGGTCAGGGTCGCAAACAGGTCGATGAGTTGAAACATGAACGGCCAGCAATGAAACCGCCATTGTGGCGAAAAACCGGCAGCCCCCCCGACCCTGCCACCACGCGAACGGAACCAATCCCCGGCGCCCGCGCACTCAGGCCGGTGAGGAGCGCAGGCCGTAGATCCGCTCGCCGATGAACAGGTATTCGGCGCGCAGCACCGCGGCCCCCTGCTCGTCGCGCGCGGTGTAGCCGACCACGGCGATGTCCATTGCGCTGCGCAGCGGCTCGATGCCCCAGGCCTGCATGCGCGACAGC
Source organism: Hylemonella sp. (assembly GCA_036846225.1). GTDB lineage: Bacteria > Pseudomonadota > Gammaproteobacteria > Burkholderiales > Burkholderiaceae_C > Hylemonella. Next base: position 76,681 of record DAIUCJ010000007.1, on the reverse strand, counting down.
GGGGCCAGTTCGATTTCCCAGCGGGCATCGCGCCGCCGCGGCAGCTGCGCGCGCGCCAGCAGCGCCTGGCCATCGATTGCGGCCTGCTGGGCCGGCACGGCACGTCGGCCCAGATCGGCCGGCAAGGCCAGCGGCGCAGCCAGCTCCAGCACCACCTCGGCATGCGGGTTCTGCCAGCGCACGGCCACCACCCGCCCCTGCAGGTAAAGCGGGCGCTCCAGATCGAAACCACTCCAGCCATGATGGGCCTGAGCCAAGGCGGGCCACAGCAATGCCCCACCGCACAGGACCAGATATCGACGACGTCGCACCATCACACACCTCCTTGCCAGACCACGCAGCCATTGACCACGCAGCAGCTATTGATAGGCAATCCAGCGGCCACAGACCAGCACCCCCAACCAGATCAGGGTGGACGCCCCCATCTGCAGCCGGCACAGCCGATCCCTGCGCTGCAGCGATCCGCGGGCGTGAAACCAAGCGGCATTACACCCCGCCACCAAAAGCAGCGCCATTTTGAGGGTGAAGGCCCGGTTGCCCAGCAGATCGGCCGCCTGGGTCGCAAACAGCAGCAAACCCGAAGCCAGCGCCAGGCCGAAGCCCGCCAGCACCACGGCCAGGCTCAAACGCGCCAGCGCCTGCAGCGGCAATTCGCCACCCCAGCCCAAGACCCGCAGTTCCAGCAGCACCAGATTGCCCAGCAGCAGCGCCACCCCCACCAGATGGGCGCTCTCCAGCGCCGGATAGGCCCAGCTGCTGGTCTGCAACCATGCCATCATGCGGCCAGCAACTCCAGCATCAACGCCAGCCGGGCCTTGGCCGGCGGCAGATCCACCGCGGGCAGCTCGGCAGCCGGATCAGGCGGCACCCCGCCATGGACGCAGCGCGTCGTGCGCCACACGCGCACACCCTGTTGCCGGGCGCGCTGCAAAGCGGCATGCAGCGCATGGTGCACGGTGCCGCCGCCGGTGCCGGCCACCACCAGCCCGCGCAGACCGCCATGAGCCCGCAGGGCCTCGACCCCGGCTGCGCCAGCGGCCGCATGGCTGAACACAATTTCGACCCACGGCAGCTCGCTCGCCGCGAGAAAGCGCTCGAGCACGGCGGAATCGGCCGCCACCGGCTCAGGCCAGGCGCGGCCGCAGCGTACCTGGCCGGCACGCACCTGGCCGATGTCCCCCGCATCGCCCGCGTCGAAGGCATCCAGCCGCCAGCTGTGCACCTTCTGCACATCCGCCGCCGCCAGAATGCGCCCCGCGCAGACCGCCACCACGCCCCGCGCGCCCTCTGTGGCCGCCACCAGCAGGGCGTCGCGCAGATTGCCGGGGCCGTCGGCATCGGGCGCGTTGGCCGGTCGCATCGCACAGGTCAGCACGACGGGGCGCTGCGGCGCCAGCAAGGCCTGCAGCAGCCAGGCGGTCTCCTCCAGCGTATCGGTGCCGTGCGTCACCACCAGTCCCCGCACCTGCGGCTGTGCCAGCCAGTGCCGGCAGCGCCGCAGCAGCGCCTGCCAGACCGCCAGATCCATGTCCTTGCTGTCGATCTGCGCCACCTGCTCGGCCTGCACGCTGCAGCCGGGCGGCAGCGGCACCCCCGCGAGCAGCTGCCGCACCGGCAACTGCCCGGCTACGTAGCGCTGCGGCCGGCCGGCGTCGCTGGCCAAGCCGGCGATCGTCCCCCCCACCCCTAGGACGATCAGGGTCTTTTGCTGCATCGATGCTTGCATCGGGCTGAAAACTGAATAAAAATACAGATACTGGATATCGAAACAGTTCCGACGGCCTTGCGCCGCCACCTGCCAGGAGTCGCCATCATGGACCTGCCCGCCCCGCCGATCAAGCTGACCGAGCGCCAGCAGCAGATTCTGGACCTGATCCAGAGCGCCATCGCGCGTACCGGCGCGCCACCGACGCGCGCCGAAATCGCCGCCGAGCTGGGATTCAAGTCGGCCAATGCGGCTGAAGAACACCTGCAGGCCCTGGCGCGCAAAGGCGTGATCGAGCTGGTCAGCGGCACCTCGCGCGGCATCCGCCTCAAGGGCGATGCGCTGCGCGCCATCAACGAAAGCCGTTACAAACAGTTCGCCCTGCCCCTGCCGGATCTGGCCCAACTGGCCCTGCCGCTGATCGGGCGCGTGGCCGCCGGCTCGCCCATCCTCGCGCAGGAGCACATCGACCAGACCTACCACGTGGAAAGCTCGCTGTTCCAGCGCAAGCCCGACTACCTGCTGAAGGTGCGGGGCATGTCGATGCGCGACGCCGGCATCATGGACGGCGACCTGCTGGCCGTGCAGGCTACCAAGGACGTGAAAAACGGCCAGATCGTCGTCGCCCGGCTTGGCGACGAGGTCACGGTCAAGCGCTTTCGCCGCAACAAAAACGTCATCGAGCTGCTGCCGGAAAACCCGGACTATCAGGTCATCGTCGTCGAACCCGGCGACCCCTTCGAGATCGAAGGCCTGGCCGTGGGCCTGATCCGCAACACCATGCTCATGTGAGCCCACCCACTTCCGGAAAGCACCGACTGCCATGAACTCCGCCTGGTCGATTCCCGCCACGCTGTGGCCCTCTCTGCAGGGGCTGTGGCGGGCACTGCGCACAGCCAGCATGCCGCGGCATGCGGCGCGATGCGCATCCCCCGCGCCCGCTGGCAACAGCCTGGGTGCCGCCTGCGCGGCTGCGGCCCGCTCCCCGGCCCGTCCCTCGGCCCATCCCCCGGCGCGGCCGCTGCGGGTGGTGCGCGTGCTGGAGTCCGGGCAGTCCCGCGCGGACACGGGGCGCCTGGTCATTTCCGGCCGCCTGGCCGACGTCTGCGCCGAACTCGACCGCCTGGCCGCCTGCGAAGCCGCCTGCCGCTGAATGCGCCGCGCCAGGCGCGTCCGCGGGTTTTCCCCTGATGCGCTGCAGGCACAATAGCGCGCATGAACATCGTCATCCTCGACGACTACCAGGACGTCGTCCGCAAGCTCGATTGCGCATCCAAGCTGGCCGACTACCAGCTCAAGGTTTACAACAACACGGTCAAGGGCCTGGGCCAGCTGGCGGTGCGTCTGCGTGATGCCGACGTGCTGGTGCTGATCCGCGAGCGCACCGCCATCACCCGCCAGCTCGTCGAAAAACTGCCCCGTCTGCGGCTCATCGCGCAAACCGGCCGCGTCGGCCCCCATATCGACCTGGCGGCGTGCACGGCCCGCGGCATCGCAGTGGCCGAAGGGGTGGGCTCGCCGGTAGCGCCGGCCGAGCTGACCTGGGCGCTGATCATGGCCGCAATGCGCCGGCTGCCCCAGTACATCGGCAACCTCAAGCACGGCGCCTGGCAGCAATCGGGGCTGAAATCGGCCGCGATGCCGCCCAATTTCGCGCTGGGCAGCGTGCTGCGGGGCAAAACATTGGGCATCTGGGGCTACGGCAAGATCGGCCAGCTCGTCGCGGGTTATGGACGCGCCTTCGGCATGCGGGTGCAGATCTGGGGGCGGGAAGCCTCCCGCGACAAGGCCGTGCAGGACGGCTTCGAGGCCGCGGCCAGCCGCGAAGCGTTTTTCGAATCCAGCGACGTGCTGACGCTGCACCTGCGCCTGAACGATGCCACGCGAGGCATCGTCACCGCCGCCGACCTGGCGCGCATGAAGCCCACGGCCCTGCTGGTCAACACCTCGCGTGCCGAACTGATCGAGCCCGACGCGCTGCTCAACGGCCTGAACCGGGGCCGCCCGGGCATGGCGGCGGTCGATGTGTACGAATCGGAACCCATCCTGCAGGGGCACGCCCTGCTGCGGCTGGAAAACTGCATTTGCACACCGCACATCGGCTATGTGGAGCAGGAAAGCTACGAGCTGTATTTCGGCTCGGCTTTCGACAACGTGCTCAACTTCCTGCGCGGCGAGCCCACCCACATCGTCAACCCCGAGGCGCTGCAGGTCCAGCGGCCGGCTTCGGTCTGACTCTGCGGGCGCAGCGCCGCCGGGCGTCGTCTGCGCGACGCGGGCCGCGGCGGCCCATGGGGATAATCGCCGCCATGCAACCCCTATACCCCCACATCGCCGTCGTCGGCACCGGCGCCATGGGCCGCGGCATCGCGCAGATCGCCGCCCAGGCCGGCAGCACCGTCTGGCTCTACGACCAGCAAGCCAGTGCCGTCGATGCCGCCCGCACTTCGATCGCCGCGCAATGGGACCGCATGGCCGAAAAAGGCCGCCTGTCGGCCGACGAAGCCATCGCCTGCAAGGCGCGCCTGCGCCCGGCCGCATCGCTGCAGGAGCTGGCCGGCTGCAGCCTGGTGATCGAGGCCATCGTCGAGCGGCTGGACGCCAAGACGCGGCTCTTCGCCGAGCTGGAATCCATCGTCGCCCCCGATGCGGTGCTGGCCAGCAACACATCGTCGCTGTCGATCACGGCCATCGCCGCGGGCCTGCAGCGGCCCCAGCGCGTGGCCGGCTACCACTTCTTCAATCCGGTTCCGCTGATGAAGGTGGTGGAAGTCATCGCCGGCCTCAAGACCGACCCCGCCGTCTGCGACGCCCTGGCCGACTATGCCCGCCAGATGGGCCACCAGCCAGTACGGGCGCAGGACACGCCGGGCTTCATCGTCAACCACGCCGGGCGCGGCTATGGCACCGAAGCGCTGCGCATCGCCGGCGAAGGCGTCGCGGACTACGCCACGATCGACCGCATCCTCAAGGACCAGGTCGGTTTCCGGCTCGGCCCCTTCGAGCTGATGGACCTGACCGCCCTGGACGTGTCGCACCCGGTGATGGAGTCCATCTACCACCAGTACTACGAAGAGCCGCGCTACCGCCCCAGCGTCATCACCGCGCAGCGCCTGGCCGGCGGCGTGCTGGGCCGCAAGAGCGGCGAAGGCTTTTACCGCTATGACGGCGGTGTGGCGCAGATGCCGGCCGAGCCGCCCGTGCCGCAGGTCGGCACGCTGCCGCCGGTGTGGGTGTCGCCGCGCGCCGCCCGTCGCGCCGAGCTGCTGCAGCTGCTCAAGGATCTGGGCGCCACCATCGAAACCGGCGCCTCGCCTTCGGCGCAGGCCCTCACGCTGGTGGCGCCGCTGGGCTTTGACGTGACCACCGTGGCCGTGGTCGAGCGGCTGGACCCCGCGCGCACGGTCGGCATCGATCTGCTGGTGGAAGACGCGGCCACCCGGCGGCGCGTGCTGGCCACCAACCCGGCCACGCGCCGCGACATGCGCGAGGCCGCCCATGCGCTGTTCGCCCGCGACGGCAAGGCGGTGAGCGTGATCCGCGACAGCGGCGGCTTCGTCACGCAGCGCGTGGTGGCCACCATCGTCAACATTGCCGCCGATATCTGCCAACAGCGTATCTGCGCCCCGGCCGATCTGGAAGCCGCCGTGACCCTGGGTCTGGGCTATCCGCTGGGGCCGCTGGCCATGGGCGACCGCTATGGCCCGGCCAACGTGCTGGAAGTGCTGTTCAACCTGCAGACGGTCTATGGCGATCCGCGCTACCGCCCCAGCCCCTGGCTGCGCCGCCGCGGTGCCCTGGGCCTGTCGCTGCGGCACGGAGAGGATTGACCCCCGCCCGCATACACTTGCGCCCCATGAGCGCACAACTGCTGAGCACCAGCCAGGGCCGCACCATGGTGCTGACCCTCTCCAACCCGGGACGGCGTAACACCCTGGGCCCCGAGATCTACGCCGCCGGGGTCGAGGCTCTCAATGCCGCCGAAGCCAACCCGGAAGTGCGCAGCGTGGTGCTGGCCGGCGAGGGCGACATCTTCTGCGCCGGCGGCGACCTGCACCGCCTGCAGGCCAACCGCCAGCGCGACCCCGAGGTGCAGGGGCAAAGCATCGAGCAGCTGCACACCTGGATCGAGGCCATCCGTACCTTTCCCAAGCCGGTGATCGCCGCTGTCGAAGGCGCGGCCGCGGGGGCCGGCTTTTCGCTGGCGCTGGCCTGCGACTTTCTCGTCGCGGCGCAGGACGCCGTGTTCGTGATGGCCTACAGCAAGGTCGGCCTGTCGCCCGACGGCGGCGCCAGCTGGCTGCTGGGCCGGCAGCTGCCGCGCGCGCTCGCTGGCGAGCTGCTGATGACAGGCGAGCGCATCGCCGCGCAGCGCCTGCACGCGCTGGGCCTGGTCAACCGCCTGTGCGACCCCGGACAGGCGCTGGATGAGGCGCTGGCGCTGGCCGAGCGGCTCAATGCCCAGGCCCCCAACGTGCTGGCCAGCATCAAGGAGCTGCTCAACGAGGCGCCCGACGCCCCGTTGAACCGCCAGCTTGCGCGCGAGCGCGAGCATTTCGTGCGCAACCTGCACCACCCCAACGCCGGCATCGGCATCGCCGCCTTTCTGGCCAAGCAGCGGCCCGACTACAGCTGAACCTCCCTGGAGCGCGCCGGCAGCTGGCGCACAGGTGACAACCCGCTGGCGGCATGGGGGTCGCCGGCGGGACAATGGGCTTTTCCGCGGTCACCGAGAAGACAGCCCATGGACGAGCCCATTCTTACCATCGAAGAACGCGCTGCCATCAACAGCGGACGCTGGTTTTCCACCCTCTCGCCCTCGCTACGCCACGACATCCTGCGATGCGCCTACGTCCGACGCTACAAGGACGGCGACCTGATCGCCGCGCGCGGCGACCCGCCCGAAGAGTGGGTGGCCTGCGCCAAAGGCGCCGTGCGCGTGAGCTCCACGTCCATCTCGGGCAAGCAGATCACGCTGACCTACGTAGAGCCGGGTGTGTGGTTCGGCGACGTGGCCATCTTCGATGGGGAGCGCCGCACGCACGATGCCTACGCCCATGGCGACACCACGACGCTGTGCGTGGCCAAGGCCGACTTCAAGAAAATCCTGGCCCAGCACGTGGAGCTGTACGAGGCGCTGCTGCGCCTGCAGTCGCGCCGCATCCGCCAGCTCTACGGCCTGGTCGAAGACCTCAACACCCTGCCGCTGCGCGCACGGCTGGCCAAGCAGCTGCTGCACCTGCTGCGCAGCTACGGCACCCCCTGCCTGAACAACAGCAGCGAGATGCGCATCGGCCTGCAGCTGGCGCAGGAAGAACTGGCGCAGCTGCTGGGCGCCTCGCGCCAGCGCGTCAACCAGGAACTCAAGGCCATGGAGCGGGAAGAAGCCATCCGCATCGATCCGGCCGGCCTGGTGGTGCGCGACCGCGATGCGCTGTGGCGCATCGTGCAGACCGATCACTGACTTGCACCCGGCGATGAACGACATCGAGCAGCATTACACCGGCACCCGGCCCGTACCGGCCGCGCATGCCTTCGACGTGGCGGCCCTGCAGGCCTGGCTGGAGCGCAACCTCAGCGGCTTTGCCGGGCCGCTGACGGTGGAATCCTTCAAGGGCGGCCAGTCCAACCCCACCTACAAGCTGATCACGCCCACCCGCAGCTACGTGATGCGCTCCAAGCCGGGGCCGGTGGCCAAGCTGCTGCCTTCGGCCCACGCCATCGAGCGGGAGTACACCGTCATGCGCGGGCTGCATGGCACGGCCGTGCCGGTGCCGCGGATGTACGCCCTGTGCGAGGACGAATCGGTCATCGGCCGCGCCTTCTACGTGATGGAATACCTGGACGGCCGCGTGTACTGGAACCAGTCGCTGCCCGACCTCGATGCCGCCAGCCGGCGCGCCATCTACCTGGAGATGAACCGCGTCATCGCGGCGCTGCACACCGTGCCCTATGCCGAGCGAGGCCTGGCCGACTACGGCAAGCCCGGCAATTACGTAGAGCGGCAGATCGCGCGCTGGGGCAAGCAGTACCGCGCCAGCGCCGACGGCTCGGGCGAGCTCTCGCAGCCCATCCCCGAAATGGAAAAGCTGCTGGAGTGGCTGCCGGCCAATCTGCCGCCCAGCGCCCGCGACGAGCGGCTGATCAGCATCGTGCACGGCGACTACCGCCTGGACAACCTGATGTTCGACGCCCATGCGCCGCGCGTGCTGGCCGTGCTGGACTGGGAGCTGTCCACGCTGGGCCATCCGCTGGCCGACTTCGCCTACCACTGCATGGCCTGGCACATTCCGCCCGGGTCCTTCCGCGGCATCGGCGGGCTGGACCTGGCCGCGCTGGGTATCCCGTCGGAAGACGAATACATCGCGCTGTACTGCGAGCGCACGGGCCTGGCCACGCCGCAGGCGCTGAAGGCCGACTGGAATTTCTACCTGGCCTACAACCTCTTTCGCATCGCCGCCATCCTGCAAGGCATTGCCAAGCGGGTCGAAAACGGCACCGCCGCCAGCGCGCAGGCGCGCCAGTCGGCCGCGGGCGCGCGCCCCATGGCGGCGATGGCCTGGCAGTTCGCCCAGCGCGCCTGACCCCCCTTCATTCACCGGGAGCACCACATGGATTTCGACTACAGCCCGCGCACCAAGGAACTGCAGGCGCGCCTGCTGCGCTTCATGGACGAGCACATCTATCCAAACGAGCAGGCGTTTCATGAGGAGCTGGAGGCCAACACCGCCGCCGGCCGGCGCTGGAGCCCGCTGCAGCTGATCGAGCGGCTCAAGGTCAAGGCCCGGGAAGAAGGGCTGTGGAACCTGTTCCTGCCCCAGGACAGCGCCGCCATCGCCGGCGTGCAGGGCGCCGGCCTGACCAACCAGGAATACGCCCCGCTGGCCGAAATCATGGGCCGCGTGCACTGGGCCAGCGAGGTCTTCAACTGCTCCGCGCCCGACACCGGCAACATGGAAACCATCGCCCGCTACGGCACGCCGCAGCAGCGCGAGCAATGGCTGCAGCCGCTGCTGGATGGAAAAATCCGCTCGGCCTTCGCGATGACCGAGCCGGACGTGGCCTCCAGCGACGCCACCAACATCGCCACCCGCATCGAGCGTGACGGCGACCACTACGTCATCAACGGCCGCAAATGGTGGACCTCCGGCGCCGGCGATCCGCGTTGCGCCATCTACATCGTCATGGGCAAGACCAACCCTGACGCCCCGCGCCATTCGCAGCAGAGCATGATCCTGGTGCCGGCCGACACCCCGGGCGTGCGCGTGCTGCGGCCGCTGACGGTGATGGGCTACGACGACGCGCCGCACGGCCACATGGAGGTGGAATTCAAGAACGTGCGCGTGCCCGCCAGCAACATCTTGCTGGGCGAGGGCCGCGGCTTCGAGATCGCGCAGGGCCGGCTGGGGCCGGGCCGCATCCACCACTGCATGCGCCTGATCGGCCAGGCCGAACGCGCGCTCGAGTACATGTGCCGGCGCGCCTCGGCACGCGTGGCTTTCGGCAAGCCGATCGCGGCGCAAACCGTCACGCAGGAGCGCATCGCCGAGGCGCGCTGCAAGATCGACATGGCGCGGCTGCTCGTGCTCAAGGCCGCCTGGATGATGGACCACGTGGGCAACAAGGCCGCGCGCACCGAAATCGCGATGATCAAGGTCGTCGCCCCCAGCATGGCCTGCCAGGTCATCGACTGGGCCATGCAGGTGCATGGCGGCGGCGGCATGTGCCAGGACTTCCCGCTGGCCTACAGCTATGCGCACGCGCGCACGCTGCGCTTTGCCGACGGGCCGGACGAGGTGCACCGCAACGCCATCGCCAAGCTGGAACTGGGCAAATACGCCCCGCTGCCGCAGCCGGTGGAGATGCCGATCACCCGCGGCTGCTGAGCGCCGCGCTCACCAGGGCCGGCCCGGCAGGCCGGACCAGAGCTCGTCCAGGTCGGGGAATTTCCATTTCGCCGGGTCTTCGCGCCCGGCGATCCTGTCGCTGCAGGTCGGCGCCGACAGGTCGATGACCTCCGGCGGGATCCGCAGATTGGACTTGGTCGAAAAGAACACCTTGACCAGCGGCGTGGTCAGCGATTTGGCCGACTGCTCCACCACCACGCCCAGCCGCCCGGACTGCAGACGCACCAGCGAGCCGATCGGGTAGATGCCCAGGCTCTTGACGAAGGCCTGGAACACCTTGTGATCGAAGTGGCCGTTGGCCCATTCGGCCATCTTGCGCAGCGATTCGGCCGGGTCCCATCCGTTCTTATAGGGCCGGTTGGAGGTGATCGCGTCATAGACGTCGCACACCGCGCCCATCTTGGCAAAGAGGCTGATTTCCTCGTCCTTAAGCCCCTTGGGGTAGCCGGAGCCATCGGTCTTTTCATGGTGGTGCAGGCAGACGTCCAGCGCGATCGGATCGACATGGCCCATGGCCTGCAGCAGCTTGTAGCCCTCCACCGGATGGCTTTTCATGATGGCGAACTCGGCATCTGTGAGCTTGCCCGGCTTGTTCAGCACTTCCAGCGGCATCTTGGCCTTGCCCAGGTCGTGCAGCAGGCCGGCCAGGCCAGCCGAGCGGGTCTGCGCCTCATCCAGCCCCAGCTGGCGCGCCAGCGCGATCATCATCGCGCACACCGCCACCGAGTGCATGTAGGTGTAGTCGTCAGCCGTCTTGAGCCGCGCCAGGCTGATCAGCGCGCTGGCGTTGCGCGTGACCGAATCCGAAATTTCTTCCACCAGGCGCTGCGCGCTGGCGGCATCGACCGCCTTGCCCATGCGCGCTTCCTGGAACATCGACACCACCGCCTTTTTCGACTGCTGGCAGATCAGCGCCGCCTTCTGGTACTCCTCGGCCAGCGGCACCGGCGCGGTGCTGCGCTGCGCCTGCGCCACCGCGGCCAGTTCCTGCTCCACCTCGGCTTCGGACTCGGCCTGCGAAACCGCGGTCTGCCCGGCCGGCACGTCCAGGCCCTTGGCGCTGTCGATCCAGACCTCCTTGATGCTGCTGGCGCGGATCAGCGCCAGATCCTTGGGGTCCTTGAGCACGAAGCTGTTGCGCCAGAACGGGTGTTCCATCCAGGAGCCGCAGAACTCCTTGATGTACATGCCCAGCATCAGTTGTTCGACGCGGATCCGTTTCAGCATGATCGTGGCGCATTCCCCAGTCGGTATGCCCAGACCATTCTAACGACAGGGCAACGTACGCAAATCAACGTATCTGCCACCTGCTTCACGGCACGGCCACGCCGGCCTGGCGCAGGTAGTTCAACACTTCCGGATTCACAGGCCCGGCCGCGCGGGCCTGCGCCACGTAGCGTGCGGCCGCGTCGAGCTGCCCCAGCGCGGCCAGCGACACCGCCGCCGCCAGCTGCCAGCGCGGCTCGTCCGCGCGCAGCTGCAAGGCGCGCTCATAGGCCAGCACGGCCTCGCCGTGACGCCCCAGCCGCTGCGCGGCATTGCCGCGCAAGGCCCACAGATCGGCCTGGTTGGCCAGCCGCGGCTCCAGCCGCGTCAGCAGATCCAGCGCCTGGCCCGCACGCCCCTGGGCCAGCTCCATGCGGGCGAGCTCGCGGGCCAGCAGCTGGATTTCAGGGTCGGCGGCCCCGGCACGCTCGGCCGTGGCCAGCGCCTCGCGCAGCAGCTCCACGGCCGATTCGCGGCTGCCCTGGGCCCACAGCCCCTGGGCCTGCGCCAGAGCTTCCTGAACGGCCGCCGCACGCTGCGCAGGCTGGGACGGTGCGGGCGCGGCGGCCGCAGCGGCGCTCGATGCGGCAGGCTGCGCCGCGGCCGGCTGGCTGGCCACGGGAGCCGCGCCGGCTGCGGCTGCCGGACGCTGCCGCAAGGGCGCAGGCGCAGCCGCTGCGTCCACGGCAGGCCGTTTGCGCTTGCCGCCGTCCGCAGTGGGCGCTGGCGCGGCCTGCCGGGGCGCTTCAGCGCCCGGGCTGGCCCTACCCCCGTTGCCCGGCTGCGCGCGCTGCGCAGCCGCCGCGGCGGCGGCCTCCATGATCTGCTGCACCGGCGGCAGGGCCGCTGCAGCCGGCTGCGGCTCAGACGCGGCGGGCTCGGGTGGCGGCGCTGGCGGCACTGCCGGCAGGGCCAGCGGCGCGGCCGGCGCCGGGCCTTCATGCCCGCCGCTGCGGCTTTGCCAGACGATCCAGCCCACCAGGGCCAGCAGCAAGGCCGCAGCCACAGCGGCTGCTGCCAGCCATGAGAAACGGCGCGTGCGGCCCAGGCCCGGCACGCTGGCCGTGCCACGCAGCAGCTCCGGCGTGGCCCTGGGCTGCTGGGGCGAGGCGGCCGAACGGCGCGCGTCCAGATCGCGCAGCATCTTGTTGATCACGCTCATTTCTGCTCCCGTGCGTAAGCCGCGCCGCGCCCGCGCAGCGCCCGCCAGCCGCGCTGCCACCAGCGCAGCGCAGGCGCGGCCGTCCCTGGCGTGTCCCGGGCGGCCAGCTCGACATGCCGTGGCCGCACCCGGTGGACGTTTTCGCCATAGGCCAGCAGCAGGCACTTGTGCGCCAGGATGTTGAGCAGGCGCGGCACCCCCCGGCTGTAGCGCGCCAGCGCGGCGGCGGCAGCCGGCTCGAAGACGGCGGTGTCGGTCAGCGCGTCCTCGGCGGCCACGGCGAGCCGGTGCGCCAGGTAGGGCCCCACCCGCTCGGGCCGCATGCCGCCCAGATAGTCGCTGAAGGTGATGCGCTGCAGCAGCTGGCGGATCTGCGGCTGCGCCAGCACAGCGTCCAGTTCGGGCTGGCCAAACAGCACGATCTGCAGCAGCTTGCGCTTTTCCGTTTCCAGATTGGAGAGCAGGCGCAGGCGCTCCAGCGTGGCGATGGGAGCGGCCTGGGCCTCGTCGATGCAGACCAACACCGAGCGCCCAGCCTGGGCCTGCTGCAGCAGGGTCTGCTCCAGCCGGCCCAGCAGCTGGTGGCGGCTCAGGGACGCGGCCAGGTCCACCTGCAGCTCGCGCGCCAGCGCCAGCAGCAGCTCGTCCGGCCCCATGTCGGGGTTGGGAATGTAGGCGGTGACGAATTCGTCCTGCACGGCACGCAGCAACTGGCGGCACAGCAGCGTCTTGCCGCAGCCGACCTCGCCGACGATCTTCAGGAAGCCCTCGCCGCTGCGCAGCGCCACCAGCAGGGTGTTGAGCGCAGCCTGCGCCCCTTCGTGCGGGTAGAAAAACGCCGGATCGGGCGTGATCGAAAACGGCGGTTCGCGCAGACCGAAGTGCCGCAGGTACATGGCGCTCAACGACCGCTGGCGGGCGCAGCGCTGCCGTCGATGCGGATCACGCGCCGGCTCGTGGCGTCGAAATCGTCCAGCGCGGCGCGCGCGCGCGCGGTCTGGGCCTCCCAGTCGGCGGCGCTGCGGATGATGGTGGGTTTGATCAGCACCACCAGCTCCTTCTTGCGCGCGGAATTGGCGCGGTTGCCGAACAGGAAACCGAAGGGGTTGGACGGGCTGGTCGTGCCGGGCACGCCAGAGGCCGTTTGGCTGGAAGCGAGCTGCATCAGCCCGCCAATGGCGGCGATGTTGCCATCCTGCAGCCGCACCATGGTGTCGGTCTCGTTGACGCTGCTGGATGCCAGCGGCAGCTTGTACAGGCCCACGCTGCCCAGATCGACCTCCTTGGTCTTCTCCACCACGCTGGAGACAGCCGGGTGGATGTGCAGGATGACGTTGTTGCCCTCGTCGATCTGCGGCGTCACGTCCAGCGCGATGCCCGAGAAAAACGGCGTGAGCGTCAGCGTGGGCAGCGTGGTGGACGTCACGCTGCTGTAGGTGGTGGTGCCGCCGGTGACGTTGGTCACGAAGTAATCGTCGGAGCCGACCTTCAACACCGCCTTCTGGTTGTTCAGCGTGGCCACGCGCGGGCTGGAAAGCGTCTGCACATTGCCCTGCGTCTCCAGAAAGCCCAGCACCGCGGCGAACTGGTTGGTCGCCAGCGCCAGGCCGAAGAGGCCACCACCGGCGGCGAACGACGGCGGGCCGACGATGCCCGCTGCCGGCGTGCCGGACTGGATGATGGCGCTGGTGTTGGTCACCGCGCTGCCCAGCACGCCGATGGCCGCGCCCCCGCTGGTGTCGCCACCGAAGGCGCCCCAGTTGATGCCGCTTTGCTGGCCGTCGCGCAGCTCCACTTCGACGATCTTGGCCTCCAGCATGACCTGGCGCTCCACCGACGCCTGCATGGCCTTGAGAAAGCGCTCGACCTGCCGCAGCTCATCGGGCATGGCGCGCACGGCCATGATGCCGGCCTGGGGACTGACGACCACGTTGCGCCCCTCGCCCTTGCCGACCAGGCCGCGCACGGCGTCGGCCAGTTCGGTCCACAGATCCGAGGTGGAGTTGGTCGAAACCCGGCTGCTTTCGCGCTGCAGGGCGGCCGTTGTACCGGCCGGGGTGCCGGGAGCGGCCGCCGCCGTGCCCACCGCGCCGCCCACAGAGGCTGCGCCGGCCACGCCCGGCACGGCCGGGTTGAACGGGGCCGCGCCGGAGGACACGCGCACTTCGCTGCGGCCGCTGCGCTGGGTGTGGGGGAAGTTGACGGTGAAGATACGGGTCTGCAGCGTCGGCGCATAGACGGTGATGCGGCGGCCCTCGATGCGGAAGTCATAGCCATAGACGTCGCGGATGGCCTCCAGCGCCTCCCTGACGGTGACGCCACGCAGCGTCACCGAGATCGTGCCGCTGACATCGGGGTGCATCAGCATGCTGTAGCGGGTGTCGGCCACCAGCGCCAGAAACACCTCGCGGGCGCTGGCGTTGTTGACCAGCAGATCCAGCCGCGGCTCCGGCGGCACCGGCGCGGCCGCCGGCCCGGGCTCGGCCAGGGCTGCGCTCACCGCTGCCGGCACGCCGCTGGCTGCCGCCTTCGGCGCCGGGGCCACTTCGCTGCGGATCTGCTCGCGCACCTCGTCCGACAGACCCGAGGGCGTGCTGCAGCCGCCCAGCAGCAGCGCCAGGGCCAGGCCGGCCAGCAGGCCCGGGCGCGCCAGCTCCAGGCCACGGAAGATCGTCATGCGTGCGTTCATGGTGCAGCCACTCTCGTACAAACCATTCAGGGTTGGGCCGGCGGCAGCGCGGTGCGCCGCACGGACGGATAGTTCGGAATCTTGCGCAGGGTCTTGCCCTCGCGCAGCCAGACTTCGGTTTCGGTGATGCGCTCGATGCGGGCCTTGCCCAACATCTGGCCCTCGGCATACAGGCGCGTGTTGGCCACCAGATGCGGCCGCCCATCGACGACGAGCACCGGCCAGCCGTGCGCGGCCGGCCCGGGCCTGGATGCGGCCGCGCCGGCCTGGGCCGGCAGCGGCGGCTGGGTCGGATCGCGCTGGGCCAGCGCCAACGCAGGCGCGGCCAGCAGCGCGAGGGCCAGCGCGACAGGGCGGCCCCGGCGGCTCATGGCGCACCTCCGCCGATCAGCCAGACCTGCAGCGTCAGCTGCGCCGGCTGCTGGGGGCTGTCGAGCTTCATCTCGCCCCAGCGCAGCGCCGGCAGCGCGCGCTCCAGCGTCTGCACATAGCGTGTGAGTTCGGCGTACGGGCCGGCCACCGTGAGCTCCAGCGCCTGGCGCTGGTAGGCCTGCGCCCCGTCCTGCCGCTTTTCCACGGGCAAGGTGGCCGTGCGCACCAGCACCAGCCCTTCGTGCCGGCGCAGGAAGTGCACCAGCACCTGCTGCAGCGGCGGCTGCCCGGCCGCCGCCAGCGGCAGCGCGGCCAGCTGGCGCTCGATTTCGGCCAGCCGCTCGTCGATGCGCGCCAGCTCCTCGCGCATCTGACGGCCTGCGCCGGTTTCGGCGCTGCCGCTGCGCAGTTGCTCGCGCAGGCGGTTGAGCTCGGTTTCCTGCGCCGCCAGGCGCTGCTGCGCCTGCGCATGGCGCTGCTGCATCGGCCCCAGCCAGAGCGTGTCGGCCAGCAGCACGGCCAATACCAGCAGCGTGACGAAGAGAAAGACCCGCTCGCGCAGACTCAGCGCATCGATGCGCGCGGCCAGCCGGGGCCACCAGCTTTTCATGGCTTGCCCTCCCTGTCAGCCGCCTGCGGCAGGGTGGTCACCAGCGTGAACGACCACAGCGGCGCTGCGATGCGGCTGAGCACGGGCTGGGCCGCGCCGGTGCCGGCTCCCTGCGCGGCCACGCGCTCGACCTTGACGGCGGCCAGCACCTGGCCCTGCAGCAGCTCGCTCTGATTCAGGCGCTGCAACCAGCCGTTGAGCGCGGCCGGCTCGGTGGTGTAGCCGCTGAGTTCCAGCCGCTGATCCTGCGCGCGCACGGCCGTCACCCAGGCCTGGGCCGGTATGGTGCGCGCGATCAGCTGCAGCCGCGCGGCGTGTCCCTGGCCTTCGCGCAGCAGCCCCTGCTGCAGCTGCGCCAGCAGCTCCTCCCGCCGGGCCAGTTCCTGCTGGCGCGTCTTCAGGCGCTCGATCAGCGCGGCGTCGGCCGGCGCCGTCAGCTCGCGCTGCCGCGCCAGCGCCGCCTGCAGCTGCTCGATTTCCCGCTGGTGGGCGGCGACGGCACGCTCGTACTGTGCCCCCAGCCGCTGCAGGGTCCAGCCCCAGTAGGCCGACAGCGCCCCTCCCAGCAGCACGAACACCGCCAGCGCCTGCGCCATGGTCTGCGCCGAGAAGTAGCGCCGGGGCGCCAGGAACAGCGGGGTACAGAGGTTGATTTGCTGCGCCATGTCCGTGCCCTTTCAGAGCGTGCGCCCTTCGTCGCGCAGCAACAGGCCCAGCAGCGGCCAGCACAGCCGGCGCTCGTCCTCGTCGCCGGCGTCGAACCCTTCGAAATGCGCCGTCACGTCCAGCGGCAGCACGGCCTGCCCCAGCTCCTGCTGCAGCCAGCGCGTCATCTCGTCGGTGCGCGCTCCGGCCTGCACCAGCAGGCGCTCCAGCGGCAGCGCGGGCCAGGTGCGATCCCACAGATCCAGCGTGCGCTGGATCTCGACGACCAGGCGCTGGCTGCGCTCGGCTTGGGGAGTGGACTCCTGCACCAGACTGAGCTCCGCAGCGGCTGCGCCCATGGCCTGCCCCCAGGCCTGCTGGGCAAAACCCGCGCCCAGGTCGATGCGGCGGGTGTAGAACAGCTCCCCGCGCGCGCAGATGGTCAGCAGGGCCTGGCTGTCATCGGTCAGGACGACGGCGGCATGGGCCTGCTCGCCCAGGCCCAGCTCGCCGGCGCACAGCGACTGCAGGTTGCGCTGCGCCAGATCCTGCACGTCGATGACACCCATCTCGCAGCGCAGCGCCTGGGCCATTTCCATCAGGGCACGGATGGCGGCGTTCTGCCCCGCCACCACGAACAGGCTGCCCGTGGCGCGGACCGTCTCGTCGCCCACCTTGAGCACGTCCAGCGTCAGGTCGTCGATGTGCTGGCTCACCATGTCGCGGATCTGCCAGCGCGCGGCGGTGCGCAGTTCCTCCGGCGGCACGGCCGGCGCCTCGATCTGCACGATCTGGTACTGCGCCGGCCGCAGCAGGCCCAGCGCCACCTGGCCTTTCAGCCCCAGGCCAGCGAGCCGCTTCGCAAAGGCCTCGACGCTGTCGCCGCCACGGCGCTCCACGCCATGGCGCAGCACGCGCCAGCGCTGCGGCTGCACGCGCTCGGCCAGCAGGTAGGCCAGCGTGTCCTCATGCAGCGCCAGCACCAGCCGCGCAGCCGCCTCGCGCCGACGACGCCAGGGCCACCTCATGCGCGCCCTCCCCGGCGCGGCAGCACCGGTGGGGTCGGGGAAGCAGGGGCGTGCAACGCAGGCATCGGACAGGCGGGAAGTCGATCGGATCGAGCGTATTTTGCTTCATTTTTCATAGCTGAAACCCGATTCGCCCGCGCGGTTGCGTGAATTTGCCCACAAATCGCGGGCCGCGGCGCGCCAGCCGCGGCCCGCTGGAGGCGATCAGTAGTTCTCGCGCATGTAGATCAGGGGCGCGCGGTACAGCCCGAAAGAAGCCCGCGCGCCCTGGTTGGGCCCGAACCAGGGCACGTTGCCAGCGGCGGCATCCGTCTCGCTGGCTCCGACGCAGGTGCGGCCGCTGATGCCGGTGCCGACGTTGACCCCCAGGTCCACGCTGCCGCTATTGCCCTGGCCGGGCCGGCGCAGACTGAACGCGGCGCGCCCGCCGCTGAAGCTCAGCGTCCCCGTGGGCTGGATGCGCGTCTCGCAGGCGCTGAGGTTGCCCTGGTAATTGCCCATCGTGATGCTGGCTGCCGGCAGCGTGGTGCAGCTGTCCAGGGTGTTCAGCGCCCAGCCG
Source organism: Hylemonella sp. (assembly GCA_036846225.1). GTDB lineage: Bacteria > Pseudomonadota > Gammaproteobacteria > Burkholderiales > Burkholderiaceae_C > Hylemonella. The sequence goes on along the minus strand of DAIUCJ010000007.1, from coordinate 58,738 downwards.
CCACCGGTCCAGTACTGCGCCTGCAGGGCCACCGGCAAATCCAGCAGCTCCGAGCCATAGGCATTGCCCAGCCACAGGCGGCCATGGCGCAGCCGGGTAGTCGCCGTCTCGCTGCTGCCGATCAGCGGCGCGCCGTCCGGATCGCTGAGCGATACTTGGAGCTTGAACGCGTCGTACGGCCCATCGGGGCTGGCCAGCTTGCTGAAGGCATAGGTGTCGTTGATCTGGAACAGCCCCGCACTCCACAGCGCCGTGTTGGGCATGGTCGGGAAAGCCGGACTGGTCAGACGGCTCACCGCCACCGGCGTGCCGGCGTTGTCGCCGGCCACGGTGACCGCGGCCAGATTGGTGTAGCCCGTGGTGTAGCCCGCTGTATAGCGGCTCACCACTGGGTCGGATGCCGACGGCGCGCCGCCACTGGAAGCGTGGGCGCGCAGCGTCAGCGCCACGCCCAGCGCGTCCTGGCCCATGTAGGTGTAGCCGCCGGCGCTGCAGCCGGCCGTCAGGCTGCCCGAAAAGGTGTAGTGGCTGGGGTACCAGCGGCCAAAGCGTGCCGTCGGCGCGCTGCCGATCAGGCAACCGTAGCGCCCGCTGCTCAGCGTGTTGGACGTACTGCCGGCCACGCAGTCGCCCGGGGCCTGGTCCACCTGGGTGTAATCGCTGTCGGTCACCGCGTCCTGCAGCAGCTGCAGGTTGCCCACGTCCAGATACTTGAAGTTGCTTCCGCTGGCCTTGCTGCCGTCTCCGCTGCCGAAGGTGCCCGACAGCGTGCCGCTGGCGATGGTGGCGCCGTTGTGGTCGCGCGCGCGGCCGGCGTCCAGCACCGGAGTCGTGCCCTGGTAGCCGCTGGCCACGCCGGCAGCCGCTTCCAGCGCAAAGGCCGTCCCGGCCACGGCGCGCGGCGTGCCGGTCAGCCCCGTGTTGTTCAGCACCGGCGCCGTCACCGTGAACTGCTGGGGCCGGATTGCGAAGTTGTCGGTCGAGCAGGCCGGCGCGCCGCTGCCGGCCTGCACCCGCACCCGCACGTTGCGCGCGGCGTGGGGGTAGCTCAGCGTCACGTTGCGCCGCCCGGCATCGCCGCTGGTGAAGGTGACGCTGGTAGGCGTGGTCAGCCCGGCGCCGCTCGGGCAGCTGGAGCTGCTGGTGTCCACCAAATCCACCGCCACCGTGCCGGTGTAGGCGGTATTGATCGTCGTGGGCGAGCTCAGCGCCAGCACGTCCACCGCAAACGGCACGCCGGCCAGCTTGGTGTACAGCCGCGACTGCGGCGCCCCGCCTGGCTCCACCGCGTCGAACGCGCAGGAGGCAGCGGCAAAGTTCATCGTGCAGGTCTCGGTGCCGCCGACGAAGCAGCGCCCGCCGTTGGCCGGCACCGGTGAGGCGCTGACGACGCCCAGCGTCACATTGCCGGGCGTGCCGTAGCTGAGCTGGCGCGTCGTGATGCCGCCGCTGAACGTGAAGGTGTCGCCGCCCACCCAACCGCTGGGTGCCAGCCGCACCGTGACCGCGCCGGTATAGAGCGAGGTGCAGCTGGCGTTCAGGCAGGCCTTGACCGTCACGGTCTCGGGCGAACAGATGGAACCGGTGCCGTCGTGCTCGATGCGGATGTGATCGAAGGTGCCGGCGCAGGAGCGTCCCAGCGTCATGTCGGCCTGCACCTCGGCGGCGCTGAGTTCGTAGTTGTAGAGCTTGACCTCGTCGATCTTGCCGCGGAAGTTACGGCCGGGAATGAGGGAACAGGATGCCCCAGTCGCAATGTCGCCACCGATGTAAAACGGGCAGTTGTTCGGCTGCAGGGTGCCGACCCAGTTGTTGGTGTTCGGGTCCTGCACCCCGTTGATGTAGATACGCTGACGGCCTGTCTGGGAATTGAAGGTAATGGCCACGTGGGTCCAGCGGTTCAGCGGAATAATGTTGGCCGAAGTCAGGGTCGATGCGTTCCACCACCAGTACAGCCGCCCCGCCGTGTTGATGTGGAATTCATAGTTGACGTCGTTGGACAGGATGGAATACAGATCACTGCCCGGATAGGCCGTCGGATAGATCCAGGCCGTGGCCGAGAGCTGACGGGTGTAGTCGAACAGCGGGCTGTCGGTCACCCGGACCACCGCGCGACCATCGAAATTGCCGGCATTGCAGAAGCTGCCAACCACCGCTGGATACTGCGAGGCGATCGTGGGACTGGGTGTCTCCACATTGGTGCTTGTCGGCACAGTCGTCGTGATCCGTTGGCCATGCAGCCCGGTGGTTCCTGTATCCAGCACCTCGCCCGGCGTGCCGTTCCAGGAGCCGGCCGGCTCGTCCATGCGGAAATGCGTCACGGCGCTGTCGAGCACCAGCACCGAGGCGCTCGCGCTGCCCAGACCGGTGGCCGTGGCGGTGTTGGTCTGCACGCCCGCGGTGTTCAGCGCCACGGCCAGCGTCAGCGTGGCCGAGCCAGCGGCCGGCACGGCCGACAGGGTCCAGGTCACGGTCTGCCCGACCACCGCCACCGTGCCCAGCGTGCTGACATGGGTCACATAGCTCATGCCGGCCGGCAGCGTGTCGGTCACCACGGTGCTCAGCGGCGCGGTGGCAGAAGGGTTGGTCACCGTGATCGTGAAGGTCACCACATCGCCGCGCTGCGCCGAAGCGGCGCTGGCGGTCTTGGTCAGCGCCGGCAGGGTGGTGAAGCTGGCGTTGGCGCCGTAGCTGGTGCCGGCGCTGCTGGTGGCCACCACCCGGTAGTGGTAGGTCGTGGCAGGCAGCAGCCCGGCCAGGCTGGCGCCGACCGCGCTGGCCGTGGTGCCGGCAGCCAGCGTGGCCGGCGTGGCGGCGATGGTGCTGCCATAGGCCGTGGTCGGACCGTACTCGAAGCTCACCGTCGTGGCGGCGTCATTGGGCGTGACGCTGCCGTTGAGCGTGGCCGCGGTCGCAGTCACCGCAGTTGCCGGGCTGGTGGTCGCGGCAGGCCCCACCGGGTAGGTGATGACCAGCCGGCCTGCGCCACCGGCACCACCTGTCTGATTGCCTACCCCTACCCTGCAGGCGCCGCCGCCACCACCGCCTGCTGCCGAGCCGGCATTACCAGCACCAGCGTTCGTGCGTCCCGCTCCGCCGTTGCCCCCGTTGTTGGCCGTTCCGGTGCCGGCGGTATTGCCGCTGGCATTGCCGCCAGCGCCCGTGCTGCCCGCGCCTCCACCGCCTGCGCCGCCGGCAGCGCAGCTGCCGCCGCTGACGGCCCCGGCCGAGCCGCTGCCGCCCGCATAGACCACATCGCCCACGCCGCCGGCATCGGTGCCTGCGCCACCGGCGCCGCTCGCAGCCCCCGATCCACCGCCGGCGCCGCCCCTGGCCACCACCAGAGCGGCGCCGAAAACCGTGTCCCCCCCCGATCCACCTGCGCCGGTGGAAGTCGCCCCCCCGGCGCCCACGGTGTAGCTGATGGTGCTGCCACCGGTCAGGCCGGTGATGACCCGGCGCGCGTACTGGCCGCCAGCGCCGCCGCCGCCCTTGCCCGGGTTGGACGTGGCGCCGCCGCCGGCACCGCCGCCGCCCCAGGCCTCGACCGTGATCGGCACGCTGGGCGTGATCCAGGCCGGCACCGTCCAGCTGCCGCTGCCGGGCGTGGTGTACACATCGCTGGCCCCGTGCGCCAGCCCCGCTGCGGCAGCGAGCAGGGCGGCAAGAAAGAGACGTAGCCACTGCATCATGCTCATCGCTCCATCGTGGCGCTGAGGCTGCGCTCCACATAGCCCACGCTGCCCGCGGCAGCAGCGGTGCGGGCCACGGCATCGATGCGGAAGATGCGCACCGTGGCGCCGGCCTCGGTGAAATTCTGCCGCACGCAGCTGACCGCGACGGTGAATCCGCCGTCGAAAGTGGCCGTGCCGCCCGGCAGGGTCTGCGCCGGGGGGCAGTCGGCCGTGGCCACCGGCTGGGCGCTGATGTGGGCGATCGCCCATTCCAGCCCGGCGCGCGCCGCCCAGTAGCCGCGCGCGCCCTGCACGTCCTGCGCCGAGGTGAGCTGCTGGGTGTTGGAAAACGTCAGCATGTACGCGCCCAGCGCGGCCAGCACCACCAGCAGGAAAATGGCCGCGATGGCGGCGAACCCCCGGGCTGTGCGTGCCAGCATCGTATGCATGGGTCTCATGGCGTGTTGTTCACGTGCACGGTGTGGTACAGCGAGACCGACTCCCCTGCGGCGTTGCCCAGCTGCAGCGTCAGCTGCACCAGCGCGTTGCGCTGCAGGTCGCTGCCGCTGTAGATGAAGTTGCAGGCCAGCACGCCTTCGGCCAGCACCGGCGTGCCAGACACCGGCGCCGGGCAGGAGGTGGCGTAGGGGTAATTGGTCTGGCGGTACAGACGCCCGCCGCTGCACACATAGGAGACGATGGTCTCGTCCCCCGGAATCACGTGGAAGCGCGCCCCCGGCGAACTGAGGGGGAAAGCCTTGGGCGCGCTCAGGGTGATGCGGGTTTCCGCCCCATCGACCACCGCGCTGACCGGCTGGCTGTTGTCGCCGGCATAGGCGTTGGCGCCGGGTATGCCCAGGTTATAGACCACCACGATGTCGTTGGCGCGGATCTGCTGGTCGGCCGGCAGGTCGGTGTTGCGCCCCAGCATGTTGAAGCGGTCGTCGGCCACGCCGAAAGCCAGCGCCGTGCCATCGCTGGGCGTGCTGTCCTCGACCCGGTAGCGCGCGCCGGTGCGGGTGGGCAGGAATTCGATGCAGTTGGGGCTGGGGTTGCGCACGCTGTTGGGCAGGGCCTTGCGGATGTCGCGCCCCATGCGGCGCAAGGCGGTGTCGGCCACGTCGGTGAGCGCGGCGCGGCGGGCCGTGTCGAAATAGGCGTCGATGGGCGCGCGCATGAACACCGCCACCATGGCCCCGACGATGCCCAGGATGACGATGACCATGACCAGTTCGATCAGGGTAAAGCCACGATGCTGACGCGCAAGCCGCATGGTCGGTACCTCTGTCTGGAACGCCTCGGCCCCGGTTCTCAGTAATTGGTCCGGTAGCCGCTCAGGGTGAGCGATCCGCCCGGCCCGGTGACGGTGACCTCGATGCGCCGCGCCGGCACGCCGGCCAGCGTCACGTCGGTGACGGTCACGCCCGTCACGTTGTAGGCGCCGAGGCCGGCGATGGCATTGCCGGCCATGTCGCGCATGCCGCCGGTCGTGGTGTAGCCCGCGTAGTCGCTGACGTCGTCCCACAGCGCGCGGCTGCCCTCCACGACGTTGGGCAGACCGTCCGGATCGTCATAGGACTTGAGCAGGATCTCCTCCAGCAGCGACTCGGCCACGGCCAGGGTCTGCTTGCGCACCAGCGGATCGGCGCTGCCCTTGACCGACGTGTCCATCACCATCAGGATGCCGGTCAGCCCCACCGCCACCACGACGATGAAGACGAGCAACTCCTGCAGCGTAAAGCCGCGCTGGCCGCCGAGGGCAGGCCGCGACCAGCAGCAGCAATGGCCGCAATGGCTAGTCGTGCACATAGCCCGTGTCCGCTTCCACCGTGATGGTCCGCCCCAGCGGCGTGGCGCCGGCTAGCACCTGCAGCGTCAGCCCCGCGTTGGGCCGGCCCAGCGCGTCGAACACCAGATCGCTGCCGGGCACGGTCTGGTAGCTCACGCCGCTGCGCGCCGTCACCCGGCCCGGCACCTCCCCGCGCGGGCCCGGCAGGGGCGCGGTGCAGGGAACGTTGCCCTCGGCTGCGGCCTGCGACAACGTGGCCGAACCGGCCGTGAACGCCACGCAGACCTGGCGCCGCTGGGCCACCGCAGTCTTCTGGGCATAGCGCAGCAGCGCCAGCGTCTCATCATGGAACCCGCGGGCGTCGAAATCCTGGGGGTTCAGGCGCGGCAGCAGGACGACCGCGAGCACGCCCAGAATAGCCATGACCATGATCAGCTCGATCAAGCTGGCGCCCCGGTCATTTGCCCATAAAGTCCGCATGACAAGAAAACAAAAGCCGCTCATGCAAGAGCGGCTTGGGTGGCATCAGGCCGCTCTCATGTCGGGAGACGGCATGGAAATGGAAATCAGGGGCCCGTGCAGATCACTGCAGCCGTGGCCGGACTGCCCTTGTACCCCGTAATCGTGCACGAAACAGACGTGCCGGCAGCGCTAGCGCCGGAGCAATCGCCAGTACCAGACACCTGGTACTGAGAGGACGAAGTCGGAGCGGTTGCCGTCAGCGTGACGCCGGAAACAAGGCCCTGAAGGAGAGTGGCCGTGCAAACGTTAGCCGCATTCAAGGTAACAGTGCCTGTTTTCCCCGCGGCTTTGGCGGCGTAGTTGACTGCGGAGCCAGACGCAATGCCACCGGCCACTCCCTGAGCGGCCGCCGTGCCCGCATCGGCGGACAAATCAACAAACCGAGGAATCGCCACCGCGGCCAGAATGCCGAGGATGACGATGACCATCACCAGTTCGATCAGCGTAAAACCACGTTGTTGCTTCATTTGAGCCTCCAGAGCAGTTGAGCCAGCGCCCCAACGACCTGTGGCGCTATCGTTTTTGATTGTACGCGCAACCCCTGCCCTGCCGACGGGCAGCGCCGCAGGCTGTGTGGAAAACGTCACAATCAGGATACGTACCACCGCTCAGCCGCCGCGCCCCATTGCCGCCTGCCCCAGGTTCCACAGCGGCAGGAACACCCCCAGCGCCAGCAGCAGCACCAGCACGGCGATGGCAGCCAGCAGCAGCGGCTCGATGGCGGTGGACAGGCCCTTGATGGCGTAGTCGGTGTCGCGCTCGTACATTTCAGCGATCTCGAACAGCAGCTGGTCCAGCTCGCCCGTTTCCTCGCCCACCTGGATCATCTGCAGCACCACGGGGGTGAAGACGCCGGTGGCGGCGGCGCAGCGCGAAATGCTTTCGCCGCGTTCGATGCCGTCGCGCATTTCCTGCACGCGCTCGCCGATGAAGACGTTGTCCACGGTCTGCGCCACCACGGTCAGCGCCTGCACCAGCGGCACCCCGCTTTGGGCCGACAGCGCGAAGCTGCGCGCAAAGCGCGCCAGGGTCGATTTGAGGATGATGGGGCCAACAATGGGCAGCCTGAGCTTGCGGCGGTCCCAACGGTAGCGTCCCTGCGGGGTGCGCAGGTAGGAGCGCACCAGCACCCCAGCGGCCACCGCCAGCACCAGCAGCACGGGCCACCAGGCGAGCATCCAGTTCGAAAAGCCCAGCAGCCCACGGGTCAGCAGTGGCAGCGGGGCGTTGAAGCCGGCAAACACCTTGGCAAAGACCGGCAACACGAACAGGTTGATGATGACGATGGCGATCAGGATGGCGATGAGCACGAAGGTCGGGTAGCGCATGGCCTGCTTGATGCGCGCGCGCACGTCGCGCTCGAACTCCAGATGCTCGGCCAGCCGCAGAAACACCTCGGTGAGCTTGCCCGTCATCTCGCCCACGCGCACCATGGCCACGAAAAACGGCCCGAAGATGGCCGGATGCCGCGCCAGCGCCGTGGCCAGATCGCGCCCTTGGTCCAGGCTGCCGCGCACGTCCTGCAGCACCTCGGCCATCGCCGGCTTCTCGGCCGAGGCCTGCAGGCCGGCAAAGGCCCGCAGGATGGGCACGCCAGCCTTGTTCAGGGTGTACATCTGACGCGAAAACAGCAGCACGTCCTCGATAGCCACGGGGCGGCGGCGCAGCTGGGCCCACCAGTCCGCAGGCTGCGTGGCCCGGGCCGCGGCGGTCTGGGCTGGCTCGATCTGCACCGGCACCAGGCCCATGGCACGCAGCTGGTCGGCCACCTCGTCGGCGCTGAGCGCCTCCAGCTGCCCCTGCATCGCTTCTCCGCGGGCGTTGCGCCCGCGCCAGGCGTAAAGCGGCATCGCAGGTCCTAGTCTTCGAGGTCGTAGCCGACGCGCATGGCTTCGGCCAGCGTGGTTTTGCCCTGGCCGACCAGTTCGAGCGCGTGGTGCGTGAGCGTGCGGCCCGCCAGGCGCTGGCGCGCCGCCTGCATGAAGGCGGCCGGGTTGCTGTGGCTGGCGGCGTGGGTCAGCTCGGCGTCCATCTCCAGCATTTCATAGACCCCGATGCGGCCCGCGTAGCCGGTGCCGTTGCAGGCCGCGCAGCCGCGGCCGCGGCGTGCCTGCAGCGGCGCGCCTGGCGGCAGCAGGGCCTCCAGCCAGGCCTGCTCGTGCGCATCGGGGGTGTAGGGCTCGCTGCAGTCCGGGCAGATCAGCCGCACCAGCCGCTGGGCCACGACGGCCTGCAAGGAGGTGGCCACCATGTAAGGTGGCACGCCCATGTCCAGCAGGCGAAACGGGGTGCTGGCCGCATCGCGCGTGTGCAGCGTGGAGAACACCAGATGGCCGGTGAGCGCGGCGCGCAAGCCGATTTCGGCCGTCTCGGCGTCGCGCATCTCGCCCACGAGGATGACGTCCGGGTCCTGCCGCAGCGTGGCGCGCAGCACCTTGGAGAAGGTCAGGTCGATCTTGTCGTTGACCTGCACCTGGGTGATGCCGGGCAGGCGGTATTCCACCGGGTCTTCGACGGTGATGATCTTGAGCTCGGCGGCGTTGAGCTCGGCCAGCGAGGCGTACAGCGTCGTGCTCTTGCCTGAGCCAGTGGGACCGGTCACCAGGATCAGCCCGGAGCTGCGGCCCAGCAGCTGCCGGTAGCGCGCCAGCATCGCCGGCGGCATGCCGATGCTGTCGAGCCGGCGCACCCCGCCATCGAGGCTAAGCAGGCGCATGACCACCGATTCGCCATGGGTGCTCGGCATCGTGGACAGACGCACGTCGATGGTCTGCTCTTTCAGCCGCACGCTGAAGCGCCCGTCCTGCGGCAGGCGCTTTTCCGAAATATCCAGCCCGGCCATCAGCTTGATGCGCTGCGCCAGCGCCGCGCCGATGCGCTTTTCGGCCTGGGTCTGGGTCTGCAGCACGCCATCGACCCGCACGCGGATCTGCAGGCTGGCCTCCATGGGCTCGATATGGATGTCGGACGCGCCGACCTGCATCGCGTCCTCGAACAGCGACTGCAGCAGCCGCACCACCGGCGCGCCCTCGGCGCCGACCGAGGCGCTGAGCTCGCCGAAATCGACCGCATCGCTCAGATCCTTTTCCAGCGCGCGGGCCAGGCCGCTGATTTCCTCGGTGCGGCGGTACAGCCGGTCCCAGGCCGCCGCGAGCTGGCTCTCCGGCACGGCGGCTATCGAGATATTGCGCCGCAGCAGGCGCGTGATCTCGTCATAGGCGTACAGATCCAGCGGATCGGCCATGGCCACCAGCAGGCTGTCGCCCTTGTCCTCCAGCACCAAGGCGCGAAAGCGCCGCGCGGCCGATTCGGGCAGCAGCTTGACCGCCTCCGGCTTGAACGGATAGGTCTTGAGGTTGACGTAGGGAATGCGCAGCTGCCGCGCCAAGGCATCGGCCAGCAGCTCCTCGGTGATCACGCCGGTTTCGATCAGCAGCCGCCCCAGCTTCTTGCCGGTCTGCTGCTGCAGGGCCAGCGACTGCTGCAGCTGCTCCTGCGAAATCAGGCGCTGCTGCACCAGCACATCACCCAGCCGCAGCTTCTCCGGCCGCCCGCTGCTCGGGCGGGCTGCGGCCGTCGATGCCGTGGGGGCAGCAACCGTGTTCATGGCGTGTTCCTCGATGCAGCAACGTGACTATGAAAATAGTAGCACGGCAGCGGCATGGAGCAACCGCAGACAGCCACAGGAAAGCGCGAATCAGTGCAAATGTCGCGGTTTGCGGCCCCCGCCGTGGCCGCCCCCATGCCCGCCGCCGGAGCCCCGCGGGGGCTTGCCGATCTCCAGCGAGCTGACCAGCGAATCGAAGCGCGCGTTGAACAGGCGGTCGATCTCGGCCACGACGCCACCCAGCTCGGAAGCGTCGAAGTGCCGCTCCATCGTGTGGATCACGTCCTGCACCAGCAGGTCGCGCTGCACCTGCATGATGGCCGCCGGCGTGGGGCCGACGAAGAGCATCAGAAAGTCGTCGCGCGCCTCGGTGCCGGGCGGGGCTTCTTCCTCGTCGAACTCGGTGTCGTAGAACGTCACCTCGATGGCGGCACCGGCCACCGACAGCTCGTTGAGGTTCATGCACATGTCGTCCAGGGCCTGGCGGAAATCGTCGCCGCCGAGCACCGTCCAGCACAGCTCCAGCGTGTGCTGCGGCGCATCGAAGCGGATGCCGGGCTCGTCCTCGTAATGGCTGTGGGCCCCATCGGCCAGGGAACGCGCACCGGCATAGGCCCACAGGGGCTTGAGCGCATCCTGCAGCTGGGCATAGCCCACGTCCGGCCGCAGGGGCACCTGCCCATGCACATGGATTTCAAAAGGGGCTTCGTAGCTGGCCATATCGTTCTCTCAATTCTGCTGGGGGAGCCGGGGCGAACCGGCGCGCACCGCGCACCGCCCGATACCGCGTCCCTGCGTGCCGGTTCGCGTCGACCATCGGCCACGCCAGCCGGCAAATTGGTGCCTCGAGCCGGAATCGAACCGGCACGCCCCATTGCTGGAAGCGGCGGATTTTAAGTCCGCTGTGTCTACCGATTTCACCATCGAGGCCATGCCGACGGCGCATTGTCACGCAAAACCGCAGGGACGCACGCCGGCTGCGCCGTGCCTGCGGCACAGCCGGCGATACGGGCTGTCATCTGGAGCGGGAGACGAGTCTCGAACTCGCGACCTCAACCTTGGCAAGGTTGCGCTCTACCAACTGAGCTACTCCCGCACGGGAGGGTGGAGGCGCGGGCCGGAGTCGAACCGACCTACACGGATTTGCAATCCGGTGCATAACCGCTTTGCTACCGCGCCCTGCCTGAACAGACTGGCACACCGCCAGCCCGTCCGAACAAAAAAGGGAAGCACGGGCTTCCCTTGACGGAATCTGGAGCGGGAAACGAGTCTCGAACTCGCGACCTCAACCTTGGCAAGGTTGCGCTCTACCAACTGAGCTATTCCCGCGTTGAGCCTCGCATTATAGCGGAAAAAATCCGCCTCCCGCGCGAGGCTGCCGTTCATCCCGTTCAGTGCTTGACCGATTCCGGAGCCTGGGCGGCCGGCCCGGCCGCTGCGGCCGCCACCGGAGCGGCGGCGGCCACGGCCGCTTCGTCTTCGGGCAGGGGCACGGGCTTGCGCTCCAGGGCGATGTCGAGGACCTTGTCGATCCAGCGCACCGGCACGATGTCCAGCCCGCTTTTGACGTTGTCCGGAATCTCCTGCAGGTCCTTGACGTTTTCCTCGGGGATCAGCACCGTTTTGATGCCACCCCGCAAGGCCGCCAGCAGCTTTTCCTTCAGGCCGCCGATGGCCGTGACCTCGCCTCGCAGCGTGATCTCACCGGTCATCGCCACATCGCCACGCACCGGGATGCCGGTGAAGGCCGACACCATGGCCGTGGTCATGGCCGCACCGGCGCTGGGCCCGTCCTTGGGCGTGGCACCGTCGGGCACGTGGATATGGATGTCGCGCTTGTCGAACAGCTCGTCGGGAATGCCGAGCCGGCGCGCACGGCTGCGCACCACGGTGCGCGCGGCTTCCACCGACTCTTTCATCACATCACCCAGCGAGCCGGTGCGGATGATGTTACCCTTGCCCGGCATCAGCGCGGCTTCGATGGTCAGCAGGTCGCCGCCCACCTCGGTATAGGCCAGGCCAACGACCTGCCCCACCTGGTTCTGCTGCTCGGCCCGACCGTAGGTGTACTTGCGCACGCCCAGATACTCGTGCAGGTTTTCGGCGGTGACCCGCACCGGCGGCTGCGCCTTCTTCAGCTGCAGGGCCTTGACGACCTTGCGGCAGATCTTGGAAATCTCGCGCTCGAGCGATCGCACGCCGGCTTCGCGGGTGTAATAGCGCACGATGTCGCGCACCGCATCCTCGCTGACCTGCAGCTCCTCGTCCTTGACGCCGTTGTTCTTGAACTGCTTGGGCAGCAGGTAGCGCTGCGCGATGTTGACCTTCTCGTCCTCGGTGTAGCCCGACAGGCGGATGACCTCCATGCGGTCCAGCAGCGCAGGCGGAATGTTCATCGAATTGGAGGTGGCGACGAACATCACGTCGCTCAGGTCGAAATCGACCTCGACGTAGTGGTCGGCGAACTTGCTGTTCTGCTCGGGGTCGAGCACCTCCAGCAGCGCGCTGGCCGGATCGCCCCGAAAATCGGTCCCCAGCTTGTCGATTTCGTCCAGCAGGAACAGCGGATTGCGCGTGCCCACCTTGGCCAGGCTTTGCAGCACCTTGCCAGGCATGGCGCCGATGTAGGTGCGCCGGTGACCACGGATTTCGGCCTCGTCGCGCATGCCGCCCAGCGCCATGCGCACGTACTTGCGCCCGGTGGCCTTGGCGATGGACTGGCCGAGCGAGGTCTTGCCCACGCCGGGCGGCCCCACCAGGCAGAGGATGGGGGCCTTGACCTTGTCCACCCGCTGCTGCACGGCGAGGTATTCGAGGATGCGGTCCTTGACCTTTTCCAGCCCGTAGTGGTCGGCGTTGAGCACCTCCTCGGCGTGCACCAGATCGTGCTTGATCTTGGTCTTCTTGCTCCAAGGCAGGCTGACCAGGGCATCGATGTAGTTGCGCACCACGGTGGCCTCGGCCGACATCGGCGACATCAGCTTGAGCTTCTTGAGCTCGCTCTCGGCCTTCTTGCGGGCTTCGGCGGGCATGCGGGCCGCCTTGATCTTCTTCTCGATCTCCTCGATGTCGGCGCCCTCTTCGCCCTCGCCCAGCTCCTTTTGGATGGCCTTGACCTGCTCGTTCAGGTAGAAGTCGCGCTGGTTCTTCTCCATCTGGCGCTTGACGCGCCCGCGGATGCGGCGATCGACGTTGAGGATTTCGACTTCGCGCTCGAGCTGCTCGAACAGGTTTTCCAGCCGCTCCTTGAGGTCGGACAGGCTCAACACCGCCTGCTTGTATTCGAGCTTGAGCGGCAGATGGGCGGCAATCGTGTCAGCCAGCCGGCCCGGGTCGTCGATGCTGGAAATCGAGGTCAGGATCTCCGGCGGAATCTTCTTGTTGAGCTTGACGTACTGGTCGAACTGCTGCATCACCGCGCGGCGCAGCGCCTCAATCTCGCTGGCCAGCGCCCGGTCTTCCACCGCCTCGGGCGCGGGCTGCACCGGCAGCACCGTGGCGACGAAATGGGTCTCGGACTCCTCGACCTTGCTGACCAAGGCGCGCTGCTGGCCTTCCACCAGCACCTTGACGGTGCCGTCGGGCAGCTTGAGCATCTGCAGGATGGTGGAGATGCAGCCCACCTCGAACATGTCCGAGACCTTGGGCTCGTCCTTGGCGGCGGCCTTCTGCGCCACCAGCATGATGCGCCGGTCGGCCTCCATCGCGGCTTCCAGGGCCTTGATGCTCTTGGGACGCCCCACGAACAGGGGGATCACCATATGGGGAAAAATCACGACGTCGCGCAGCGGCAGCAGCGGCAGCGCGATCGGGTCGGCGGGCAGGGGGGTGTGGCCGGACATGGTGGAACCTTGGTAAGACCTGTTGAATATGGTCTGCGTAGGCAGAATTTCAACCCGACTTCGATGATATGTCGGGCTGCGCTGTCAAATCCCCGGAGCTGGGCGCGGTTGACCCGCCGGTTCAGGCTTTCTTGGCGGCTTCGCGATAGACCAGCAGCGGCGGCTTGTTCTCTTCGATCGTGGACTCGTCCACGACCACCCGCTCCACCCCTTCCTGGCCGGGCAGCTCGAACATGGTGTCCAGCAGCGCCTGCTCCAGAATGGAGCGCAGGCCGCGGGCGCCGGTCTTGCGCGCCAGGGCCTTGCGAGCGATCGCGCGCAGCGCCGCCGGCCGCACCTCCAGATCCACGCCTTCCATCGCCAGCAGCTTGGCGTACTGCTTGACCAACGCGTTCTTGGGCTCGGTGAGGATCTGCACCAGAGCGTCTTCGCTGAGCTCCGACAGCGTGGCCACCACCGGCAGGCGTCCCACCAGCTCCGGGATCAGGCCGAACTTGATCAGGTCTTCGGGCTCGACTTCACGGAACACCTCGGTCAGGCTGCGTTGCTGCTTGCTCTTGACCGCGGCGCCGAAACCGATGCCGGACGATTCGGTGCGGTTTTCGATCACCTTCTCCAGCCCGGCAAAGGCCCCGCCGCAGATGAAGAGGATGTTGGTGGTGTCGATCTGGATGAAATCCTGGTTCGGATGCTTGCGCCCGCCCTGCGGCGGCACGCTGGCCATCGTGCCCTCGATCAGCTTGAGCAGCGCCTGCTGCACCCCTTCGCCCGAAACATCGCGGGTGATCGAGGGGTTTTCGGACTTGCGAGCGATCTTGTCGATCTCGTCGATATAGACGATGCCGCGCTGCGCCTTCTCGACGTCGTAATTGCAGCTCTGCAGCAGCTTGGCGATGATGTTTTCCACGTCCTCGCCCACGTAGCCGGCCTCGGTCAGCGTGGTGGCGTCGGCCATCACGAACGGCACATCGAGCTGGCGCGCCAGCGTCTGCGCCAGCAGCGTCTTGCCCGAGCCGGTCGGGCCGATGAGCAGGATGTTGCTCTTGGCCAGCTCCACATCGTCCTTGCGAGCTGCGTCCTTGTGCTGCAGGCGCTTGTAGTGGTTATAGACGGCCACCGCCAGGATGCGTTTGGCCGTCTCCTGGCCGATGACATAGTTGTCCAGATTGGCCTTGATCTCGGCCGGGGTAGGCAAGGGGCTGCGCCCCTGCGCCGCGTCGGTGGATGCCGGCAGCTCGTCGCGGATGATCTCGTTGCACAGCTCGATGCATTCATCGCAGACGAACACCGAAGGCCCGGCGATGAGCTTCTTCACCTCGTGCTGGCTCTTGCCGCAGAAGGAGCAGTACAGGGTTTTCTCGCCGGAGGAACCTTTTTTTTCGGCCATGAATGCAATGCCTTTCGGACAGATGTTCCGAACCTATGATAAACACCCGGAGGCGGCCCGCCCAAGGCAGCCGCCGCCAGAAAACAACACCGCGCCCGACTGGCTGCGCGCCGCGCTCAGGCCCGCTTGGCGATCACCTGATCAATCAGGCCGTAATCCCGGGCCTCGTCGGCAGTCAGGAAAAAGTCGCGCTCGGTGTCGCGCTCGATCTTCTCCAGCGGCTGGCCGGTACGCTCGGACAGGATCTTGTTGAGCTGCTCGCGCGTCTTGAGGATTTCGCGGGCGTGGATTTCGATTTCGGTGGCCTGGCCCTGCGCCCCGCCCAGCGGCTGGTGGATCATGACCTTGGAGTTGGGCAGGCAGAAGCGCTTGCCCTTGGCGCCGGCGGCCAGCAGAAAGGCCCCCATGCTGGCGGCCATGCCGATGCACAGGGTGGAGACATCGGGCTTGATGAAGTTCATCGTATCGAAAATGGCCAGACCGGCGCTGACCGAGCCCCCGGGCGAATTGATGTAGAGCGAAATGTCCTTGTCCGGGTTCTCGCTCTCCAGGAACAGCAGCTGGGCCACCACCAGATTGGCCGTCTGGTCGTTGACCGGGCCGACCAGAAACACCACCCGCTCCTTGAGCAGGCGCGAATAGATGTCATAGGCGCGCTCGCCGCGACCGGACTGCTCGATCACCATCGGAACCATGCCCAGAGCCTGGGTGTCGAGGGCGCCTTGGTGGGCAGGATTGCGCAGATTCATGTTTGCTCCAAATTGACCGAGTCTTACTTTACCGAAAAACCGCCTGGCTCAATGGACATGGGGCCTGTTGCCCGGACTGCAAGCCCGCAACAGGCCCCACCCTCTCAGGCCGCCAGACGGCCCGCGCGCTCAGCCCTGCCCCATCAGTTCGTCGAACGAGAGGGCTTTTTCGGTGACCTTGGCTTTGGACAGGACGAAATCGGTCACGTTGTTTTCGATGACCACCGCCTCGACCTCGGCCATGCGGCGGTTGTCGCTGAAATACCAGCGCTTGACGTCCTCCGGCCGCTCGTAGCTGGCGGCCAGATCTTCCACATAGGCCTTGATCTGCTCGGGCGTGGCCTGCAGGTTGTTGGCACGCACCAGCTCGGCCACGACCAGACCCAGGCGCACGCGGCGCTCGGCCTGGGCGGTAAAGAGTTCCGGCGGGATCGGGGCCTTGTCGGCGTCCTTGATGCCGCGGGCCTTCAGGTCGGCGCGCGCGCCCTCGACCATGCGGTCGATCTCGGCCTGCACGATGGACTTGGGCAGGTCCAGCTCGGCGCGGGCCACCAGCGCATCCATCACGGCCTGCTTGTTGCGCGCCGCCACACGGGACTTGAGCTCGCGCTCCAGGTTTTTCCGGATGTCGGCCAGCAGCGCATCCACCGTACCCTCGGCCACGCCCAGCGACTTGGCCAGCGCGTCGTTGACTTCGGGCAGATGGGCCGACTCGATTTTCTTGACCGTGACCAGAAAATCCGCCGTCTTGCCCGCCACGTCCTTGCCATGGTAGTCAGCCGGGAAAGCGAGCTGGAAAGTCTTGCTTTCGCCAGCCTTCATGCCGCGCACGGCGTCCTCGAACTCCTTGAGCATCTGGCCTTCGCCGACGATGAACTGGAAATCGCTGGCCTTGCCGCCGGCGAAAGGCTCGCCGTCGATCTTGCCCTCGAAATCCACGGTCACGCGGTCACCGTCCTGCGCGGCCGCCTCCAGCGCGCGCTGGGCAAAGGTGCGGCGCTGCTTGCGCAGGATGTCCAGCGTCTTTTGCACGGCCGCCTCGCTGACTTCGGAGGTCACTTTTTCGATCTCGGCAGCGGACAGGTCGGCGATCTTGACTTCCGGATAGACCTCGAACACGGCATCGAAGGTGAGCTGGCCTTCGGGCGCGCCCTCTTTTTCGGTGATGCGCGGCTGTCCGGCCACGCGCAGCTGCGCCTCGTTGGCGGCCTGCGCGAATGCCTCGCCGACCTTGTCGTTCAGCACCTCGTAATGGACCGAAGCGCCATAGCGCTGCGCCACCACCTGCAGCGGCACCTTGCCCGGACGAAAGCCGTCCATCTTGATGTTGCGCGCCAGCTTCCTCAGGCGCGCCTGCACTTCGGACTCGATGGCCGCCAGGGGCAGGCTCAGGGTGATCTTGCGCTCGAGCTTTTCGAGGGTTTCAACGGTAACGGCCATGGTTGTGCACTCCAATACAAAGAGACAGGGCGCCGACAGGCAGGACCGCCGCAGGCAGCGGCCGGCAGCGACCAGACACTGGTGCGCGGGGGGGGACTCGAACCCCCACACCATCAACTGGCGTCAGGACCTAAACCTGGTGCGTCTACCAATTTCGCCACCCGCGCGGGAACAAAAATGGGGAGGCCGGCATTGACCTCCCCATCGAAATCGGTCAACCGCGCATTTTACCCTGCCCGCTGCCCGCGCCCGGCCGCTGCGCCGCGCCCCTGGCCGACCCCCATCCATGACCGGCAGATCGTCCAGCCCCGGCGGGCGGTTCGTGGGGGACGGGTTCGTGGGGGACAATGCGGCGGTGAGCACCCAGGTCCCGCCCGTCACCCATTACGAGAACTTTCCTGTCGCCTCCTGGCTCTGCCCGCCACGGTTGCGCCCGGCCGTCGCGGCCCTCTACCACTACGCCCGCACCGCCGACGACCTGGCCGACGAGGGCCAGGCCACGGCCGAAGCGCGCCTGCAAGACCTGCGGGCCTACCGCGCCGACCTGCGGGCCGCAGCCGGCGGCCAGCCCCACAGCGGCCGCTGGCCGCAAGTGTTCGACCCGCTGGCCGCGGTGCTGCCGGCCTACGGCCTGCCGCTGCGGCTGCTCGAGGACCTGCTCGACGCCTTCGAGCAGGACGTGCGCAAGACCGCCGCGGGCAGCGGCTACGCCGACCGCGCCGAGCTGCTGGACTACTGCCGCCGCTCGGCCAACCCCATCGGGCGGCTGCTGCTGCATCTCTACGGCGTGCGGGATGAGGCGGCCCTGCACGAGAGCGATGCGATCTGCAGCGCGCTGCAGCTCATCAATTTCTGGCAGGACCTCGGCCGCGACCTGCCGCGCGGACGCTGCTACCTGCCACAGACAGACTGCGCCGCCGCCGGCGTCAGCCTGGCCGACCTGCTGGCCGGCCAGGCCACGCCCGCCATCCGTCACCTGCTGGCCCTTGAGGTGCGCTGGGCCCGCGACCTGATGGCCGCAGGCGCGCCGCTGGCGCACCGCCTGCGCGGGCGCATCGGCTGGGAGCTGCGCCTGGTGGTGCAGGGGGGGCTGCGCATCCTGGACAAGATCGAGGCGCAGCGCTACGACACCCTGAGCCGGCGCCCGGTCATCACGCCTGGCGATGCGCCGCTGCTGCTGTGGCGCGCCCTGCGCATGTGAGCGCCGCGCTTGCGGCGACAATGCCGGCCATGACGCCCGAGCAATACGTGCAGCAGCAGGCCGCCGCCTCCGGCAGCAGCTTCTACTACGCCTTTCTGTTCCTGCCACGGCCGCAGCGCCAGGCCATCACGGCGTTTTACGCTTTCTGCCGCGCGGTGGACGACGTGGTCGATGGGGTGAGCGAGCCCGCCGTGGCCCAGGGCAAGCTGCAGTGGTGGCGCGAGGAAGTCGCGCGCACCTGGGCCGGCCAGCCCACCCACCCGGTCACCCAGGCCCTGCGCCCCCATGTGCCGGCCTTCGGCATCGAAGCGGCGCAGCTGCTGGCCGTGATCGAAGGCTGCGAGCTGGACCTGCGGCAGGCCCGCTACCCGGACTACGCCAGCCTGCAGCGCTACTGCCATCTCGTCGCCGGCGTGGTAGGCGAAGTGTCGGCGCGCATCTTCGGCCAGACCGAGGCCACCACCACCACCTATGCCCATACCCTGGGACAGGCGCTGCAGCTGACCAACATCATCCGCGACGTGGGCGAAGACGCCCTGCGCGGGCGCATCTACCTGCCGGTGGACGAGCTGCAGCGCTTTGGCGTGCCCGCCCAGGACATTCTGCAGCGCCGCTACTCCGACGCCTTCCGCCAGCTGATGCACTTCCAGGCCGAACGCGCGCATGCGCTGTACGACGCGGCGCTGGCCGCACTGCCCGCAGCCGACCGGCGCGCGCAAAAACCGGGGCTGATGATGGCCTCGATCTACCGCACGCTGCTGCGCGAAATCGAACGCGACGGCTTTGCCGTGCTGCACCAGCGCATTGCGCTGACGCCGCTGCGCAAGTTCTGGCTGGCCTGGCGCGTGCAGGCCCTGGGGCGGGTATGAACGTCGCCATCGTCGGAGCGGGCTGGGCCGGGCTGGCTGCGGCCATCGAATGCGTGCAGGCCGGCCACCGCGTCACCCTCTACGAGGCCGCGCGGGCACCGGGCGGACGCGCCCGCAGCCTGGACGTGCAGCTGCCCGACGGGCGCGATGCCCGGCTGGACAACGGGCAGCACATCCTGATCGGCGCCTACACCGAAAGCCTGCGACTGCTGCGGCTCGTCGGCGTCGATGTGGACCGCCAGCTGCACCGCCAACCCCTGACGCTGCACTACCCGGACGGCCATGGCCTGCGCCTGGCCGATGCCGCGCCGCCGCTGGATTTGCTGGCCGGCCTGCTGCGCGCCCGACACTGGCCCTGGCGCGAACGGCTGGCGCTGCTGCGCGCGGCCGCGCGCTGGCGCCGCGCCGGCTTCGCCTGCGAGGCCCGGCTCACCGTGACCCAGCTCTGCGCCGGAATCGGCCCGACCGTCATGCGCGAACTGATCGAGCCCCTGTGCGTGGCGGCGCTGAACACCCCGGCCGTGCAGGCCAGCGCCCAGGTGTTTCTGCGGGTGCTGCACGACGCCCTCTTTGCCGGGCGGGGCGGCTCACAGCTGCTGCTGCCGCGCTGCGACCTGGGCGCCCTCTTTGCCCAGCCGGCCCGCCTGTGGCTGCAGGCGCGGGGCGCGCAGCTGCTGGCCGGGCAACGGGTGGAGCAGCTCAGCGCCGACGGTGCGGCATGGCGCGTCGATCAGCAACGCTACGACGCCGTCATCCTGGCCTGCCCGGCGCCACAGGCCGCGCGCCTGGTCTTTGCCGCCGCCGCCCACGCGGCCGATGGCCGCGCGCTGTCGGACTGGGGCCGGCAGGCCGAGGCCCTGACGCACGAGGCCATCGCCACCGTCTATGCCTGGAGCCCGGGGGTGACGCTGGCGCAGCCCATGCTGGCGCTGCACCACGACGCCGCCCAGCCCGCCCAGTTCGTCTTCGATCGTGGGCAGCTCGGCGGCCCACGCGGCCTGCTGGCCTTCGTGGTCAGCGCGGCGCGCGGCAGCCACGAAACCCTGCAGGCCCAGGTGCTGCTGCAGGCCCGCAGCCAGCTGGGGCTGACGCTGCAGCCCGTGCAGACCGTGGTGGAAAAACGCGCCACCTTTGCTTGCACGCCGCAGCTGCAGCGGCCGGCAGCCCGCATCGCCCCGGCGCTGCTGGCCTGCGGCGACTATGTCGCCGGCCCCTACCCGGCCACGCTGGAAGGGGCCGTGCGCAGCGGCGTGCAGGCCGCCCGGGCCCTGACCAGCTGACCCGCCGGGTCGCGCCCTGCCGCCCGCAAGCGCGGGCCGGCTGCCGCGGCCGCGCCCGCTGGCCGTGCTTTATGCTTGCCGGGCTGCCGACTCACTGCCCGCCGCCATGAAACGACTGCTCAGACTCGTGCTCATCCTGCTGGCCCTGGCCGTCACCGCCGCGGTGCTGGCGCTGGCCGCCGGCCTGTGGCACGCCCGCAGCAAGCTGCCGCAGCGCAGCGGCACGCTGCTGCTGCGCGAACTGCAGGCCCCGGTGCGGGTGGATTGGGACGAGCGCGGCGTGCCCCATATCCAGGCCCGCAGCGAGCAGGACCTGTACCGCGCGCTGGGCTTTGTGCACGCGCAGGACCGCCTGTTCCAGCTGGAGATGGCGCGTCGCCTGGCCCGCGGCGAGCTGGCCGAAGTCCTGGGGCCGAAGCTGCTGGACACCGACCGGCTGTTTCGCACGCTGGGCCTGCGCGAGCGCGCCGAAGAGCTGGCCCGGCTGGCCAACCGTGACACGCCGGCCTGGCGCAATCTGCTGGCCTATCTGGACGGCATCAACGAATTCCAGGAAACCCGCCCCCTGCCGCTGGAGTTCGACCTGCTGGGCATCGCGCCCCAGCCGTTCACGCCGGTGGACACGCTGGCCGTGGCCGGCTACATGGCCTACAGCTTTGCCGCGGCCCTGCGCACCGAGCCGGTGCTGACCTATGTGCGCGACCAGCTGGGGCCGGACTACCTGCGCGTCTTCGATCTGGACTGGCAGCCGCTGGGCGTGCTGGCCGCAGCCGGCCAGGCAGCCCGCGGCCCGGGCCCGCAGCTGGCCCGCGAGGACTGGCAGGCCTTCGGGCGCCTGGCCCAGGCCAGCACCCAGGCCCAGGATCTGGCCGGCCTGCCGCTGCTGGAAGGCAGCAACGCCTGGGCCGTGTCCGGGCGGCGCACCCAGAGCGGCAAGCCCTTGCTGGCCGGCGATCCGCACATCAGCTTCGCGCTGCCAGCGGTGTGGTACGAAGCCCATCTGCGCGCCCCGGGCTTCGAGCTGTATGGGCACCATCACGCGCTCATTCCCTTCGCGCTGCTGGGCCACAACATGCAGTTCGGCTGGAGCCTGACCATGTTCCAGAACGACGACATGGATCTGGTCGCGCTCAAGCTCAACCCGGACAAACGCGGCGAAGTCTGGCACCAGGGGCAGTGGGTGCCGCTGCGCACACGCAGCGAAACCATCGCCGTCAAGGACCAGGAACCGCTCACCCTGACACTGCAGCGCTCACCCTATGGCCCGGTGATCAACCAGGCCTTCCCGGACAGCCTGGGCAAGAACCCGGTCGCGCTATGGTGGACATTCTTCGACAGCGACAACCCGCTGCTGGAGGCCTTTTACGAACTCAACCGCGCCGACACGCTGGCCAAGGCCCGCCAGGCCGCCAGCAAGATCCACGCCCCCGGCCTGAACATCGTCTGGGCCAGCGCCGGCGGCGACATCGGCTGGTGGGCCGCGGCGCGGCTGGTGCAGCGCCCTGCGGGCGTGCAGCCGGCTTTCATCCTGGACGGCGGCAGCGCGCAGGCCGACAAGCCGGGCTACTTCCGCTTCGAGGACAACCCGCAAGAGGAAAACCCGCCGCGCGGCTACATCGTCTCGGCCAACCACCAGCCGCGCCCGCGCAGCGGCGTGCCCGTGCCCGGCTACTACAACCTGCCCGACCGCGCCCGCCGGCTGGACCAGCTGCTGCGCCAGAACGGGGCGCTGTGGAACCTGCAAAACAGCCAGGCGCTGCAGCTGGACGTGCAGACCGATTACGGCCCGCGCGTGCTGCGCCCGCTGCTGGACCTGCTGCGCGCCCAGGCCGAAGACTCCATCGAGCGCTCGCTGGTGGATCAGCTGGCCGAGTGGGATGGCCGGCACGATGCCGGCAGCATCGCGCCGACGGTCTTCAACCAGCTGCTGTACGAACTGGTGCGCGCCGCCATGGCCGACGAGCTGCCGCCCGAACTGTTCGCCAACCTGCTGCGCACCCGCGCGCTGGACCATGCGGTGCCGCGTCTGGTGGCCGACGCCGAATCGCCCTGGTGGGACGACCGCCAGACCGAGCGCCGCGAAAGCCGCCCCGACATCGTGCGCACCGCCTGGCGCCGCACGATCGGACATCTGCAGAAAACCCTGGGCATCAGCCTGCCCGGCTGGACCTGGGGCGCCAACCATACCGTGACCCACACGCATCCGCTCGGACGCATCAAGCCGCTAGACCGCATCTTCAACGTCGGCCCGCTGCCCGCACCGGGCGGGCGGGAACTGCCCAACAACCTGGCCCAACCCATAGGCCCGGCGCCGTGGAGCGTGACCTATGGCCCATCGACTCGCCGCCTGATCGACTTTGGCGACGCCGGCCAGGCCCTGGGCATCAATCCCGTGGGTCAAAGCGGCGTGCTGCTGGACGCCCATTACCGCGACCAGGCCGCCGACTACATCGCCGGTCGCTACCAGCGCATGATCCTTGCCCCTGCGGACCTGCAGCGCGCCACCCGCAGCACCCTGCTGCTGCAACCGGCGGGCTGACGCTGCCCATCAGGCCGGCTGCAGCAGCCGGCACAGCTCGGCCAGGTTGCCTGCGCTGGCATGGGGTCGGTACCCATCGTGCGGCCAGGGAGCTCCTACGCGGTTGACCCAGACGGCATGCATGCCCGCCCCCAGCGCACCCTGGATGTCCAGCGCCGGGTCGTCCCCCACGTGCAGCACCTCCTGCGCCGCCACCCCGGCCGCCTGTGCCGCCGCATGGAAGATGCGCGCGTCGGGTTTGCCCACGCCAAAGTCCTGCGCGCTCAGGGCGGCGCGAAAGTAGCGCCCCAGCCCGATGCGGTGGATGTCCGCATTGCCATTGGACACCGCCACCAGCGGATAGCGCGCGGCCAGCCAGGCCAGCGCCGGCTCGGCATCGGCATAGAGCTGCACCCGCATGCGCTCGCCGATGAACACCTCGTAGGCCGCATCCACCAGCGCCACGTCCTCCCCATGCTGCTGCAACGCCCGGCGCAGCAACTCGCGCCGCAGCGCGCGCAAATCGTGGGCAGCCTGCGGCCGCTCGGCCAGGATGCGCTGGCGCAGGGCCAGCCGCCGGGCGGCGTCGGAGAGAAAGCCGGCCGTGGCCGGCGCCTGCGGCCGCAGCCAATCTTGCAGGGCGCGCGCGGCCCGTTCGATCACCGGCGCGATCGGCCACAACGTGTCATCCAGGTCGATGGTGATGGCGCGGATGCGGCCCGGCTCGTGTAGGGTTGTCATCGGTGGGCGAGAATACCGCACATGGCCTTCCGACCCGAACCTCCCTACACCCACGGTCAGGCGCCGCAAACGGCCGTCCTGCTGTGCAATCTCGGCACCCCCGATGCCCCCACCGCCGCCGCGCTGCGCCGCTACCTGGCCGAATTCCTGGGCGATCCGCGCGTGGTGGAAATCCCGCGCCTGCTGTGGTGGCCCATCCTGCACGGCATCATCCTGCGCCTGCGCCCGGCCAAGTCTGCCGCCAAGTACGCCTCGATCTGGACCGAAGCCGGCTCGCCGCTGCAGCTGTGGACCCAGCGGCAGGCCCAGGCCCTGCAGGAGCAGCTGGCCCAGCGCGGCCACCATGTCATCGTGCGCCATGCCATGCGCTATGGCCAGCCGGGCATCGCCGCCCAGCTCGACGCCCTGAAGGCCGCCGGCGTCACCCGCGTGCTGGTGCTGCCGGCCTATCCGCAGTATTCGGGCACCACGACGGCCAGCGTCATCGATGCCGTGGGCGACTGGGCCCGTCAGGTGCGGAACCTGCCGGATCTGCGCTTCGTCAACCGCTACCACGACGACAGCGGCTACATTGGCGCGCTGGCCGCCAGCATCCGCAGCCACTGGGACCAGCATGGCCAGCCCGACAGACTCGTGCTGAGCTTTCACGGCGTGCCGCAGCGCACGCTGGAACTGGGCGACCCCTACCACTGCGAGTGCCACAAGACCGCCCGGCTACTGGCCGAGGCGCTGGGGCTGGAGCGCGAGCGGTACGTCGTGACCTTCCAGTCGCGTTTCGGCAAGGCGCAGTGGCTGCAGCCCTATACCGAGCCCACGCTGCAGGCCCTGGCCCGCGCCGGCGTCAAACGGGTGGACGTGGCCTGCCCCGGCTTTACCAGCGATTGCCTGGAAACGCTGGAGGAAATCGACCAGGAAGCCCGCGCGGCCTTTCTGCAGGCAGGTGGCCAGACCTTCCACTACCTGCCCTGCCTGAACGCCGATGCGGCCTGGATCGACGCACTGGGCACCCTTGCCGAGCGCCATCTGGCGGGCTGGCCCACCCGCGAGCCGGCCGATGCCGCTGAGCTGGCAGCCTCGCGCGCGCGGGCACTGGCCGCCGGCGCGAGCAACTAGTCTTTCTTCGGCGGGCGCAGGCCGCGGTAAGCCGGCCGCGCCAGGCAGGCGTGCAGCCAGGCGTGCACCGCCGGAAACGCCTCCATCAGATCGCGCGACGCGCGCACCCACAGCAGCACGCTGGCCACGCACAGATCGGCCACGGTGAAGCGCGCCGCAGCCAGATGGTCTTGCCCGCAGGCTTTCTGCGCCTGCAGGTGCTGCTCCAGCACGCGCAGCGGCACGTGCAACCGCCGCTCGGCCTGCTCGGCCAACTCGGGCTTGCGCTGATCCTCGGGCATTGCCAGCCGGTGCATCAGCACCGTCAGCGCGTCTTTTTCCACCTCGGTCACGGTCCAGAAGCTCCAGCGCAGCGCCTCGGCGTCCTCGCGCGCAGTCGCCGGGGTGATGCTCACCCCATCGGCACGGCCGTGGTGACGCGCGATGTACAGCGCGCAGGCCATGCTCTCCCAGACGGTGATGTCTCCCTCGGGCCGGTGATCGACGATCACCGGAATGTGCCCGTTGGGATTGAGCGCCAGAAACTCCGGCGTGCGGGTGGCGCCGGCCTTGTAATCGGTCTGCACATGCTCGTAGTCCAGCCCGAGCTCGGCAGCCGCCCACAGCGGACGCAGCGCACGTGAAGCCAGAATCCCGTAGATCGTCAGGGCCATGATGTCGTACTCCTTGCGGTGAGCCTGCATTCTGCCAACAGCCGCAGCCGCCACTGTCTCCCGCGCGGCAGTGCTAGAGTAGGCGTCTGCATGGACACCCAGCGCATCGACAAATGGCTATGGGCCGCGCGCTTTTACAAAACCCGCGCGCTGGCGGTAGAAGAGATCCACAAAGGCCGGGTGCTGCTCAACGGGCAGCCGGTCAAGCCGGCGCGCGAAATCCGCGTGGGCGACTGCATCCGCCTGCGCCAGGGCGAAGTGATACGCACCCTCAACGTGCGCGGACTCAGCCTGCAGCGCGGGCCGGCCGCCGTCGCCCAGCAGCTGTACGAAGAAACCGAAGCCAGCCGCCAGGCCCGCGAGGCGGCCGCCGAGCGTCGCCGCCTGGCTGCCGAGCCGGCACTGAGCATCCCGCAGGGCCGCCCCACCAAACGCGACCGCCGCCAGCTCGAACGCGTCGGCTGGGATGCGCGCTGGAGCGCCGCCATCGACTGATGGCGCGATAAAAACAAAGCCCCGCATGCGGCGGGGCTTGTTTATGGCGGAGACGGAGGGATTCGAACCCTCGATGCGCGTTTTAGCGCGCATACTCCCTTAGCAGGGGAGCACCTTCGGCCTCTCGGTCACGTCTCCAGAGCGAAGGCTGGATTATGGCACGACTTGGAGCGTTTGCCGCGTCCGGCTCAGGCCGCAGGCTGATCCAGATCGAACGCCTTGTGCAGCGCACGCACGGCCAGCTCCATGTATTTCTCGTCGATGACGACGGAAGTTTTGATCTCGCTGGTGGAAATCATCTGGATGTTGATGCCTTCCTCGCTGAGCGCGCGGAACATCTTGCTGGCCACGCCGACATGGCTGCGCATGCCGATGCCCACGATCGAGACCTTGCAAATCTTGGTGTCACCCACGACCTCCTTGGCGCCGAGCGCCGGCACGATCTTTTCCTTGAGCAGATCCATCGCGCGGGCATAGTCGTTGCGGTTGACCGTGAAGCTGAAGTCGGTCTTGCCGTCGCGCGAGATGTTCTGGATGATCATGTCCACTTCGATGTTGGCGTCGGCCACCGCGCCCAGGATCTGGTAGGCGATGCCGGGCTTGTCGGGCACTCCCAGCACGGAGATCTTGGCTTCGTCACGGTTGAACGCGATGCCGGAAACGACGGCTTGTTCCATTTTTTCGTCTTCCTCAAAGGTGATCAGGGTGCCGGACTTGGCTTCCTCGTCGATGTCGATGTCCCAGGGCGTGAAGCTGGAGAGCACGCGCAGCCGCACTTTGTACTTGCCAGCGAACTCCACCGAACGGATCTGCAGCACCTTGGAGCCCATCGAGGCCATTTCCAGCATTTCCTCGAAGCTCACGGTCTTGAGCCGGCGCGCCTCGGGCACGATGCGTGGATCGGTGGTGTAGACGCCATCGACGTCGGTATAGATCAGGCACTCGTCGGCCTTCAGTGCTGCCGCCACCGCCACCGCCGAGGTGTCCGAGCCGCCGCGGCCCAGCGTGGTGATGTTGCCGGCCTCGTCCACCCCCTGAAAGCCGGTGATGATGACCACCTTGCCGGCGGCCAGGTCGGCGCGGATGCGCTGGTCGTCGATGGACTCGATGCGCGCCTTGGTGTAGGCGTTGTTGGTGACGATGGGCACCTGCCAGCCGGCGTAGCTGACGGCATCTATGCCTTCGGCCTGCAGCGCAATGGCCAGCAGGGCGCTGGAAGCTTGCTCGCCGGTGGCTGCCAGCATGTCCAGCTCGCGGGTGTAGGCCTCGGTGGTCTTGGCCGGCGCGAGTTCCTTGGCCAGCCCGAGCAGGCGGTTGGTCTCGCCGCTCATGGCCGAGGGCACGACCACCATCTGGTGACCGGCGCGCACCCATTTGGCCACGCGCTTGGCGACGTTGCGGATGCGCTCGGTCGAGCCCATGGACGTGCCGCCGTATTTGTGAACGATCAGTGCCATTGATGAAAGTCGGATGAGGATGGCTGCCGCAGCAGTCCAGCAGCCTGAACGGGTGTCTGAAATAGGGCGCTCTGTCCGCAACGGCCCCGTTGACGGGCAAAACCTAGGAATTGTACCAAGCGAGCACCCCGCCCTGGCGCCGAATCCAGCCGGAGGCGACCTTCAAGCGGATGTCGTGCCCGCGGGTGCGGCAGGCGGCGATCTGATCCAGCAGTTCCTGCAGTTGCGCCGCGTTCGGGGTGGCCGCATGGGCCGCTGTCAGCCAGTGCCGCAGCACATTGGCCTGGCGGTCGCGGCTGAGCGCGCGCAGCGCGGCGATGCGCGGCGGCTGCCCCACCCGCTGCAGGTCCTCGCGGGCCAGCTCGTCGAGCAGGCGCTGGGCCTGCGCCGCATGTGCCGCGCTGCGGGCAAAGGTGTCGCGAAAGGCCGCAAACGTGTGCTCCAGCGCCGGCAGCAGCTGGGTGCGGATGCGGTTGCGCGTGTAGCGCGTATCGGCGTTGCTCGGGTCTTCCACCCAGCCCACGCCCTGCCCGCGCAGCCAGGCACGCAGGTCCGCGCCGCGCACCTGCAGCAGCGGCCGGTGGTAGTGGATGCCGTCGCGCACGCTGTGCGCCGGCATGGCGCTCAGCCCGGGCAAGCCCGCGCCGCGGCCCAGCGCCAGCAGCAGGGTTTCCACCTGGTCATCGGCGTGCTGGGCCAACGCGATGTGTTGAATCGGCGGTTCGGCCGAGCGCGCCGCTTCCTGCAGGGCCTGGTAGCGCGCCCTTCGGGCGGCGTCCTCGGGGCTTTGGCCGGACGCCGCGCGGGCATCCACGCGCCGCACATGCAGCGCAACGCCGAGCTGTGTGCACAGCGCGCGGCAATGCTGCTCGAACGCATCCGCCGCCGGCTGCAGGCCGTGGTGCACATGGATCGCATGCACCCGCCCCGGCCACTGCTGCGCGCAGGCCAGCAGCAAGGCGGTGGAATCGGCCCCGCCACTGTAGGCTACCGCCAGCGGCAGACCGGGGCGAAACGCCCCCATCGCCTGCGCCAGGCTGCACGTCATGACCCCGAACCTGCGTCGCCGGCGGTCAGCGCCCGGCTTCAGCGGCCGTTGCCGGCCTTGGTGTCGGTGTAGCGGCCGTAGCTCTGCAGCCGCTCATAGCGGCGGTCCAGCAGTTCGCGGGGCTTGAGATCGGCGAGCTGCCGGTAAGCCTCACCCAGCGCGCGCTTGAGGAACGCGGCCATCTGCTTGGGATCGCGGTGCGCGCCGCCCACCGGTTCGTTGACGATCTTGTCCACCAGCCCCAGCGCCTTGAGCCGGTGCGCGGTGATGCCCAGCGCCTCCGCGGCCTCCTGCGCCCGCTCGGCCGTCTTCCAGAGGATGGAGGCACACCCCTCGGGGCTGATGACCGAATAGACCGCGTACTGCAGCATCAGCACTTGGTCGGCCACCGCGATGGCCAGCGCGCCGCCGGAGCCGCCTTCGCCAATGATGGTGCTGATGATGGGCACCTCCAGCTGGGCCATCTCGAAAATGTTGCGCCCGATGGCTTCGGACTGACCGCGCTCCTCGGCATCGATGCCGGGGTAGGCGCCGGGCGTGTCCACAAAGGTGAACACCGGCAGGCCGAATTTCTCGGCCGTTTTCATCAGGCGCAGCGCCTTGCGGTAGCCCTCGGGCTTGCTCATGCCGAAGTTGCGCGCCGCGCGCTCCTTGGTGTCGCGCCCTTTCTGGTGACCGATGACCATGCAGGGCGTGCCGTTGAAACGCGCCAGACCGCCGACGATGGACTGGTCGTCGGCAAAGTGGCGGTCGCCATGCATC
Organism: Hylemonella sp.; assembly: GCA_036846225.1. Classification (GTDB taxonomy): domain Bacteria; phylum Pseudomonadota; class Gammaproteobacteria; order Burkholderiales; family Burkholderiaceae_C; genus Hylemonella. The sequence goes on along the minus strand of DAIUCJ010000007.1, from coordinate 29,591 downwards.
TCCACGAAGTCGGTGAAGATCTCCGCCACATAGTCCAGCGTGTAGGGCCGCTCGGGATGGCGGGCGATCTTGGTGATCTGCCAGGGCGTGAGGTTGCTGTAGACGTCCTTGGTCAGCTGCAGGCTCTTCTTGCTGAGCTGCTCGATCTCCGCGCTGATGTCCACGGCAGACTCGGTCTGCACGTAGCGCAGCTCTTCGATCTTGGCCTCGAGTTCGGCAATCGGCTGCTCGAAGTCGAGAAAGGTCCTTTTGGCCATGCGTGAGCTCCTGGATCGGGGGTGTGTCGGTCGGCGCCGGAGGGGCGCCTGCGGCCATTGCGTATCAGTATTCGACCGGCACCGGGTCGAGCGAGCGCCAAATATACCAAGTCGCCACGCTGCAAAACGGCTGCCAGGCCGCTGCCACTTCGCGCGCATCGCTGCGGCTGACGGCCTCGCCGGAAAAATAGTTGCGGCTGATGCCATTGATCAGCCCCAGGTCATCCAGCGGCAGCACGTTGGGCCGCAGCAGATGGAAGATCAGGAACATCTCCGCCGTCCAGCGGCCGATGCCGCGGATGGCGGTGAGCTCGGCGATGATGGCCTCATCGTCCATGTCCTTCCAGGCAGCCACGCGAATGCGGCCACTGTCGAAGTGCAGCGCCAGATCGACCAGGTATTCGACCTTGCGTGCACTTAAGCCGGCGGCGCGCATGTCATCGACCCGCAGCTTGAGCACGTTGGCCGGCGTCATGCGCCGGGGCAGCTTGGCAAAGCGCTCCCAGACGCTTTGCGCGGCCTTGACCGAAATCTGCTGCCCCACGATGCTGCGCGCCAGCGTGGTGAAGGCGTCGCCCCGGGTCTGCAGGCAGGCGTCGCCGTGCTGCGGGATGATGCGCCGCATCACCCGGTCTTTCTTCATCAGGTGCTTGCAGGCTTCGTCCCAGTAATCCGGACGCACCGCACGGGTCACGGAGACCGCGTTCACGGCGCCACTTCCCAGGTGGTGCCGGCCGGCGTGTCCTTGAGCACGATGCCCTGCGCCAGCAGCTCCTGGCGGATGCGGTCGGCCTCGGCGTAGTTGCGGGCCGCCTTGGCCGCCGCGCGCTGGGCAATGCGCGCCGCAATGGCCGCCTCATCCAGCGTGGAGCCGGCCTTGAGGAACGTTTCCGGATCACCCTGCAGCAGCCCCAGACACCCCCCCAGCGCCTTGAGCAGCCCGGCCAGCGGGCGCGAGCCGGTCCGGTTGACCTCGCTGGCCAGCTCGAACAGCACGGCCACGGCTTCGGGCGTGCCGAAATCCTCGTCCATCGCCGCCTTGAAGCGCGCCGCATGGGCATCGAGCCAGTCGATGCGATCCAGCGGCGCGGGCGGCACGGCCTGCAGCGCGGTGTAGAGGCGCCGCAGGGCCTGCCGGGCATCGCTGAGGTGGGCGTCGCTGTAGTTCAGCGGGCTGCGGTAGTGGGCGCGGATGATGAAAAAGCGTACCGTCTCCGGGTCGTATTTCGCCAGAATCTCGCGGATGGTGAAGAAGTTGCCCAGCGACTTGGACATCTTTTCGTTGTCCACCCGCACGAAGCCGTTGTGCATCCAGAAGCGCGCCAGCGGCTTGCCGGTGGCGCCTTCGCTCTGGGCGATCTCGTTCTCGTGGTGGGGAAACTGCAGGTCGGCTCCGCCACCATGGATGTCGAAGCTCTCACCCAGTGTCTCGCAGCTCATGGCCGAGCACTCGATGTGCCAGCCCGGCCGCCCCGGCCCATAGGCGCTGTCCCAGCGCGCCTCGGCCGGCTCGCCGGGCTTGGCGGCTTTCCAGAGCACGAAGTCCAGCGGATCGTCCTTGCCCTCGTGTACGGCCACCCGCTCGCCGGCGCGCAGCTCGTCGAGCGACTTACCCGACAGCTTGCCGTAGCCCGGAAACTTGCGCACGGCATAGTTGACGTCGCCGTTGCCGGCGCGATAGGCCAGCCCACGGTCTTCCAGACGGCCGATCAGCCGCAGCATCTGCGGCACGTAGTCGGTGGCGCGCGGCTCCAGGGTGGGACGCTCGATGCCCAGGGCGTCGGCGTCCTCGTGCAGCGCGGCGATCATGCGGTCGGTCAGGGCACGGATGGTCTCGCCATTGGCCAGCGCGCGCTGGATGATCTTGTCGTCGATGTCGGTGATGTTGCGCACGTAGGTGACGCGGTAGCCGCTGGTCTTGAGCCAGCGCTGCACCACGTCGAACGCCACCATCGCGCGCGCATGCCCCAGATGGCAGTAGTCGTACACCGTCATGCCGCAGACGTACATGCGGACATGACCGCTTTGCAGCGGGGTAAAAGGCTCCAGCGCACGCGACAGCGTGTTGTAGATGCGCAGACTCATGGATGTTCGTTCAGCCAGCCACCCGGCCAGTACGGGCGCCTGCCGAATGCAGTGACAGTGACGGGGCTACAATCGCCCGCAGTATAAGCCGCCGCCGTGCCTGCGCGCGAGCGGCGCCGCTTCCCCCGTTGACCCCATGTCCCTCGTTCGCGCTTTCATGCTGGCCGGCGCCGGCCTGTGGTGGCTGCTGGCAGCCATGCCGGCGCACGCCGATGCCTATGCCGATGTGCAGCAGCTGCTGCGCGCCGGCCGCGCGCAGGAGGCGCAGGCCCGCGCCGAGCAGTACCTGAGCAGCCATCCACGCGACCCGCAGATGCGCTATCTGCTCGGGCGCATCCAGCACGAAACCGGCCGCAGCGACGATGCCCTGCAAACCTTCACACGGCTGACCGAGGACTTTCCCGAATTGCCGGAACCCTATAACGCCCTGGCCGTGCTGCATGCCGCGCGCGGCGACTACGAGCAGGCGCGCCTGGCGCTGCAGGCGGCGCTGCGCAACAACCCGGCCTATGCCGCCGCCCAGGAAAACCTGGGCGACGTGTACGCCGCCCTGGCCCGCCTGGCCTATTGCAAGGCGCGCGAACTTGAACCCGGCAATGCCGCGGTCGCCGCCAAACTCGAACGGCTTGGCTCCTCCCCATGCCCCTGAATCCGATCCGGCCTGCCTGGCCCGCCTCCGCCCCGCCCCACCGCCGCACCGCAAGGCGATGGCCGCTTCCGCATCCGGGCGCCGTGCTCGCCCTGCTGCTTGCCCTGATGGCCTGGCCGGCACAAGCCGACGATTACGCCGACGTGCAGCGCCTGATCCGCGAAGGCCGGCTGGCCGAGGCGCAGCAGCGGGTGGACCGTCAGCTGTCGGCGCGCCCGCGCGATCCGCAATGGCGTCTGGCCAAGGGGGTGATCCAGCGTGAAAGCGGCCGACTGCAGGAAGCAGCCACCACGTTCACCCGCCTGATCGAAGACCACCCCCAACTGCCCGAGCCCTACAACAACCTGGCCGCCGTCTACGCCGCCCAGGGTCAGTACGACAAGGCGCGCGACGCGCTGGAAAAGGCCCTGCGCACCCACCCCGCCTACGCCACCGCCCACGACAACCTGACCGAGCTGTATGCGCGCCAGGCCGCGCAGGCCTACAGCAAGGCGCTGCAGGTCGATGCGGCGGCAGCGGCACCGCTCAAACTCGCCCTGCTGGACGAACTGCGCCCAGCCCCGTCGGCTGCCGCAGCCGGCGCGGCCACCGCGGTGGCGCAGAGCCGGGTCGCTGCGGCGCCGGCACCGGCCGCGCCCGCAGCGGCAGCCCCCTCCCAGCCTGCCGCTGTCATGGCCTCCCGCGCCGCGGCGTCCACCCCTGCGGTGAGCGCGGCGCCACGCCCGGCCGCCAGCGCCCCTACCCCGGCTGCGCCGCCTGCGGCTGCCGTGGCCGATGCGCGAGCCAGCGTGGAGCAGGCCGTGCGCGCCTGGGCCCAGGCCTGGTCCGAGCGCGACGTGACGCGCTACCTGGCCGCCTACAGCCCGCAGTTCGAAACGCCGGGCCGCATGCCGCGACGCGCCTGGGAAGAAGAGCGCCGCGCCCGCATCCTGAACAAGCGCCAGATCCGGGTCACGCTGCTGGATTTGCAGATCACCGTCCATGCCGACCGTGCCGTGGCAAAATTCCGGCAGGACTACAAGGCCGACACCCTGGCGGTGCAGAGCCGCAAGACGCTGGAGCTGGTCCGTACGGGCGAACGCTGGCTCATCGTGCGGGAAAGCTCGGGCGCCTGACAGCCCCGCTTGGGTTCCCACTACGCCTGCGCCACCCCGAGACGCGATGATCGCCCGCCTCACGCCTTTGCTGCTTGCCACGCTGGCTGGCCCGCTGCTCGCGACGCCTGCCATGGCGCAGCCGATGCGCACCTCGATGGTGATCAACCGTGCGGCCAGCACCCCGCCGCCGCCCGTTCAAAGCGCCCCCGAAGCCCGCCTGCTGGACATCTACCGCCTCATCGGCGCCGGTCAGCTGCGCACGGCGCTGCAACAGGCAGAAGGTCTGGTGCGCGACTACCCGAACTTCCAGCTGGCACAGCTGGTCTATGGAGATCTGCTGGCGGCGCATGCGCGCCCGGTGCGCGCCTTCGGTGACGTACCTGCCGACGTGGCAGGCAGCAACCCCGCCACCACGGTGCAGGAGCTGCGCCAGGAATCGCTGCTGCGGCTCAAGGCGCTGCGCGAGCGCCCGCCGCCGGGCACCATCCCTTCCCAGTTCCTGGCGCTGTCGCCGCGCAACCGGCACGCGATCGCCATCGACGCGTCGCGCTCCCGCCTGTACCTGTTCGAAAACACCGGGCAGGAGCTGCGCCTGCTGGCCGACTTCTACATCTCGGTGGGCAAGTCCGGGGTCGAGAAGATGGTCGAAGGCGATGCACGCACCCCGCTGGGCGTGTACTTCATCATCAGCAACCTGGATCCCCGCACCCTCAGCGACTTCTACGGCACCGGCGCCCTGCCGATCAATTACCCCAACGTCCTGGACACCAAACGGGGCAAAACCGGGCGCGGCATCTGGCTGCATGGCACGCCGCCGAACCAGTTTGCCCGCGCGCCGCTGGCCTCCGACGGCTGCGTGGTGCTGTCCAACCCGGACCTGGACTTCATCATCCGCACCGTGGAAGTGCGCACCACGCCGGTCGTCATCGCCCAGCGGCTGGAATGGGTGAGCCCGCACAGCGTCGTGGCCCAGCGCAAGCCCTTCGAGGAGACCCTGGCCGCCTGGCGTGCCGCCAAGTCGCGTGGGGATCTGGATACGCTGCTGCGCTTTTACACGCCGGATTTCCGCAGCTACGACAAGACCCTGGCCGAATGGGTGCCGGCCCTGCGCCAGGAAGTGGACAAGGTCCGCGGCAAGCCCATCCAGCTCAAGGACCTGTCGTATCTGCGCTGGACCGACAGCGCCGACACCATGGTCGTGACTTTCGGCGAGGTGGCCGAAGGCACGCGCACCGGCCCGACCAAGCGGCAGTACTGGATCCGCCAGGGCAACGAATGGAAGATTTTCTTCGAAGGAATCATCGGATGACTGCCTCCCCCCTGCGACGCCTGCTGCTGGGTGCAGCGGCCGCCCTTTTACTGGCCGGCAGCAGTGCGGCCCAGCATGCGGCCGCGCCCCGCGTGAAGCTGGTCACAACGATGGGCGACATCGTGCTGGAACTGGCCCCGGCCCAGGCTCCCCGGACCGTCGAGAACTTCCTGGCCTACGTGCGCAAGGGCCACTATGACGGCACCGTCTTCCACCGCGTCATTCCCGGCTTCATGATCCAGGGCGGCGGCATGGACCCGGCGCTCAATCCCCGGCCGACCGACGCGCCGATCGAAAACGAAGCCCGCAACGGCCTGCGCAACGACCGGTACACCGTGGCGATGGCACGCACCTCCCAGCCCCACTCGGCCACCGCGCAGTTCTTCATCAACGTGGCCGACAACCACTTTCTCAACCACACGGCACCCACGGCCCAGGGCTGGGGCTATGCGGTCTTTGGCCGCGTCGTCGAAGGCCGCGACGTCGTGGACCGCATCGCCGCCGTACCCACCGGCAACCGCGGCATGCATCAGAATGTCCCGCTGACGCCGGTCGTCATCCAGCAGGCCGTCCTGCTGCCGCTTTCCAAGTAACCCCCATCAAGGCTACCCATCATGAGCAACCCCCAAGTCGAACTGCACATCGCCGGCCTCGGCACCATCACGCTGGAGCTGGACGCGGCCAAGGCGCCGGAAACCGTGGCCAATTTTCTGGGCTACGTGCAGTCCGGCCATTACGACGGCACGCTCTTTCACCGCGTCATCCCCGGCTTCATGATCCAGGGTGGCGGCTTCGAGCCGGGCATGGTCCAGAAACCCACCGGCAAGCCCATCCAGAACGAGGCCGGCAACGGCCTGCGCAACGACCGCTACACCATCGCGATGGCGCGCACCCAGGCTCCGCACTCCGCCACCGCGCAGTTCTTCATCAACGTGGCGGACAACGATTTCCTCAACCATACCGCTCCCACCCCCCAGGGCTGGGGCTATGCGGTGTTTGGCCGCGTGGTCGGCGGCACCGACGTGGTGGACCGCATCGCCGCCGTGCCCACGGGCCGGCGCGGCTTTCATGACGACGTCCCCCGCCAGGACGTGGTGATCGAAAAAGCCGTCGTCTGCTGACGCCCGGCATGCAGCCAGCCCTGCCCCGCTTCGCGTCCCTGCAGGCTGCAGCGCGCTGGCAGACCCTGGACTTCATCTCCGACTTGCATCTGCACCCCAGCCAGCCGGCCACCGTGGCCGCGCTGGCTGCGGCACTGGCCCATAGCCGCGCCGATGCGGTCTTCATCCTGGGGGACCTGTTCGACGTCTGGGTCGGTGACGACGGACCGCAAGGCGACGGTGCCGAAGCCGCCTTCGAGCGCGCCTGCCTCGCCCTGCTGCGTCAGGCGGCGCAGCAGCGCGCGCTGTATTTCATGGTCGGCAACCGCGACTTCCTGTTCGGCCCGGCCGCGGCCGCGCAGGCCAACCTGCAGTTGCTGGACGACCCCACGGTGCTGCATTTCGGCGGCCAGCGCTGGCTGCTCAGCCACGGCGACGCGCTGTGCCTGCAGGACACCGATTACCTGCGCTTTCGCGCCCAGGTGCGCGCCCCCCAGTGGCAGCGCGACTTTCTGCAGCGCCCCCTGCCCGAGCGCCGCCGCATCGCGCGCGAACTGCGCGCGCAAAGCGAGGCGCGCAAGCAGGCCGGCACCATGCCCTATGCCGATGTGGACGCTGAACTCGCCCGCAGCTGGCTGCAGGCCGCCGATGCCGCCGTGCTGATCCACGGCCACACCCACCACCCGGCCGAACATGATCTGGGGCGGGGACGGCGCCGCATCGTGCTCAGCGACTGGGAACCGCTGGCCCAGCCGCCGCGCGCCCAGGTGCTGCGCCTGCAGTACCACAACGCCCAGGCGGTGCGGATCGAGCGATGGACCGTCCCCGCAGACCGCTGAACCCCGGGGCACTGGGCCGCTGGCTGGACCGCCTGCGCGGGCGGCCGCGCCAGCCCCGACAGGCCGTGCCCGACACCCTGTGGCAACAGACCCTGCAGGACTATCCGTTTCTGACCCAGCTGTCCGAGCCGGAGCAGCGGCGCCTGCGCGAGCTCAGCGCCCTGTTTCTGGAAGACAAGGAATTCCATGGCGCCCAGGGCCTGCGCATCACCGATGCGATGGCCGTGGCGATCGCCGCGCAGGCCTGCCTGCCGGTGCTGCACCAGGGCAGGGGCGATGCGCCGCTGCGCTGGTATGACGATTTCGTGGGCATCGTGGTGCACCCTGATGAAGTCGTTGCCCACCGCAGCTGGGTGGATGAAGCCGGCGTGGTGCACGAGTGGGAAGAGCCCCTGGCTGGCGAAGCCATGCCCGATGGCCCGGTGATGCTGAGCTGGCGCGATGTGCGTGCCGCCGACAGCGCATCGGGCTACAACGTCGTGATCCACGAGTTCGTCCACAAGCTCGACATGCGCGATGGCGCAGCCGACGGCTGTCCGCCGCTGCCAGCAGGCTTTCTGGGCCACGCCCGCGCCCAGTCCGCGCGTGCGCACTGGCTGGGCACGCTGGGCCGGGTTTATGCCGATTTCCGCGAAGCCGTCATCCGGGCCGAACGCTTCGGCGAGCCGGCGCCCTGGCTGGACGCCTACGGCGCGCAGTCGCAGGACGAGTTCTACGCCGTGGCCAGCGAGGCCTATTTCGTCAACCGGGCACGCTTCGCCGCCGAGTTCCCCGACCTGCTGCCGCTGTTCGACGCCTGGTATCGGCCAGGGCTGTGACCCTAGAAACGGCAGTTGACCGCGCTCTTCCTGCCTGCAACCTTGTCGGATGGTGAACCGGGTGTAGGCTCACCCAAAGAGTGAAGGTGCTACAGGGCCGATTGGGCTGCCATGGCGCACGCTGGCGGCGTTGCTCGTCCTTACGGGCGGCCAGCCCGCCGGATCCTCGCGCCTTGCCAGCCCACGCCCTGGCAACCCACTCGGCCCTGTTCAACTGCCGTTTCTAGGGTGACAGCCGGGCTTTCGGCCTGGAAGCTCAGCGCGCACGGCGCGCAGCGGCCTGCTGCGGCGCGCGCAACAGCACTTTGAGCGCCTGCTGCAGCCGCCGCGCGGCCTGCGGCTCATAAGCCGCCGCCAACACCCGCGCCACGTCCTGCGCCCAGGTCTGCTCCGGGCCCGGCTCGTGGCGGCGCGTCAGCAGCTGCAGCTGCAGGGCGCGGCGCGCCTCGATCTGTTCGGCCGGCGTCGGCAACCCGGCCGCGATTTCCAGCCGCAGCAAAGCCTCGCCTGCATCGCCTGCTGCCGGCCGCTGCAAAGCCTGCTGCCACAGCGCGCGCGCGCCAGCCGTCAGGGCCGGCCCGCATTCGGCCGCAGCAGGCAAATGCGAGGCGTCGCGCCGCTCCCAGGCCTGCAGCAGCTGGGTGAGGGCCTGCCCATGGGCCTGCGCGGCCAGCCGGCGCAAAGCCGCCTGCGCCTGCTCCAGCGCCTCGCGCTGGGCGCGGAAGGCTGCCTCGCCCAGCCGGGGGCGCTCCTGCCGTTCCTGCCTGCGCGCGGGCATGCCCGCGCGGGCGGGGCGCGCCCGCTCCGGCGCTGCGGTCGCCGCGGCCCGCGCCGCCCCCGGCCGGTCATCGCCGCGTACCGCCACCAGCGGCCGGCGCTGCGCCTGGCCACTGGCGTCCCCGCTGGCCGCTGGCGCAGCCCCAGCCTGCGCTGACCCGTCTGCAGCCGGCTGCGGCGCGCCCTGCTGCAGCAGCAGCTGCAGCCTGTCCATGGCCGAGCGGATGGCCTGGGCATCGCCACTGGCACTGACTTCCTGCAGCTGCTGGGCGGCCTGCAGCACCGCCCGGTCGTGCGCGCCCAGCGCGGCCTCGGCTTGTTCGCGGGCGGCGGCCTTGCGGGCGAAGGCCGCATCGATGGGCTGGCGGAAAGCCTCCCACAGCTTCTGCTCCTGCCGCCGCTCCAGCGGCACCGCCTGGGCTTCGGCCTGCCAGCGCTGCTGCAGGTCCCTGACGGCGTCGATGCGCAGCACCGGCTCCTGGTCCAGCCGGGTCGCCTCTTCGATCATGGCCTGCCGGCGTGCGACGCTGGCCTGCTGCACCGCCTGCAGCGGGGCGCTGGCCGCATCCAGCGCCGCCTTCCACTGTGGTTGCAGCTCGGCATACAGGCGTTCGCTGGCATGGCCGGCCGTGCGCCAGCGCTCGGCAAACTGCTGCAGCTCGCGGCTGTAAGCCTTCCAGTCCGTTCCTTCAGCCGGAAGAGGCCGGGCCGCCCAATTCTTCAGCTCATCGATCAGGGCCAGCCGGCGCGCGCGCTGCTCGGCGCTCTGGGCCTTGACCTGTTCCAGCCAGGCTTCGACCACTTTGTGGGCCCGGTTGCAGGCCTCGTCGAATCGGCGCCACAGCGCATGGTTGGGCACGCCACCGTGGTCCACCTGCTTCCACTGCTCGCGCAGCGCGCGCAGGGCTTCCTGCATCTTGCGTCCCCCCAGGGCCTGGCCTTCGGGACGCTGCAGCAGGGCCTCGGCCCGGGCAATCAGTTCTTCGCGCAACTGGTCGGCGCGCCAGCGCTGCCATCCTTCCAGCTCGCCAGCGGCCGCCAGCGCCGACTGCGCCCGCCGCTCCAACGCCGCCTCGATATGGCGGCCATGCTCCCGCAAGGCCTGCCGCAGGGCCTGGGCGGCTTCGGCACTGGCCTTGCCATGTCCCTGGGCCAGCTCCTGCTCCAGCCGCTGCAAGACAGCCTGCACGGCTGCCGTGGCCTGGGCCAGCCGCTGCGGATCGGGAGGATGCGCCGCGCTGGCAGGCTCGGGCTGCTGCTGCGGCTGGCGCGCCGCGCGCAGTTCTTCAGCCCACACCGGCACCTGCGGCAAGGGAGCCTGCGGGTCGGCGGCCGCAGCGCGCGCCTGCTGCAGGGCCGCTTCGAATGCCTCCCACACCAGCAGCAGTTGGGCCCGCGCCGCCTCCAGCTGGGCAGCGAAGCGCGGTTCCACGCTGTTCCATTGCGCTTCGGCCTGCAGCGCCGCGGTCGCCGCCTGCCAGCCCTGCATGTCCGCCACCAGCGCCTGGGCTGCGGCCTGCGCTTCCAGCCAGGATTTGGTGGACAGCACTTCGATGCGCTGCGCCAGCAGCACGGCCGCCTCTCGCTGGACCTGGGCGCGGTGCTGCAACTCCTCGACGATGCGCACACGCTCGGCCAGCCGGGCCTTCAGGCTGGCCAGCGGCTCGCGGCTCAGCGGCGCGCCGGCCCTGGCTGCATCGCGCTGCCAGGCCAGCGCATCGGCCAGCTGCAGCCGGGGCGCCTCCAGCAAGGCCTGGGCCTTGCGGGCCCACTCGGCGGCCTGCTCGTCCTGGCTGCGCTGACGCCGGATTTCATCCAGGCGCTCGCGCAGCAGGCGCGCCGCCCCCCTGTCTTTGGCCGACAGCTCGCGATAGACCTGCTGCAGGACCTCAGGGGCCGGATCGCCTTGGAGCCAGGCGCGCAATCTGGCAGCCCGCTCACCGGAGGTAGCGGCGCTGAAGGCGCCGCCGGTCAGCTCGTCCAGAGCCTGGATATCAGTAGGAGAAGTGGGGTGGACAGACACGATGCGCTTGAAACAGGGGAAACCGAATCGGCGAATACGCGGATTGTCGCTGCCCGGCAGCGCTCCTGGCCATCCCCGCATCTTCTCTGCGCCCCCGGCAGTCATCGCAAGGGTACGACGGAACGGTTTGGAGCCCGAAAGCAGAAAGCCCGGCCGGGTGGCGTCAGCCAGCCCGCCGGGCCTGACGGCGGGCGTGCACCCTGACCGTCTGGGTATCGCAGCGGGGAGATTCGGGTCCCGCGCTGCGAAGGAGGCAAGGGATTGCCTCCATGGATCGCCGGTTTGGCCCCGCCCTCGAACCCTGCAGGTTAGGCGGGCTACTTCCGACTGGACTGCCAGTGATGTGGGTCACAGGCAAGCTCAACTTTAGTGAGCAAGGCGACCGCTTCAAATCGATTTCTCGATCGGCCAGGCCAGGCTGATAGACAACTCTGCAGCATGGAGACACGCGGGCTAAAACCGATCAGGATTCCGCTACTGTTACAAAATACAGCTCTCTTCAGACGCCGGAATGAATGAATCCGATAAGTCATTGATTCATAAGACATTTATCTGTCTGGCATAGACAGCCAAGCCAACTCAAAATAGCTTTTATGTATCATTTTTAGATTACAAATTATTGACTGGATATATACCCACTCTTACAATCCGTCACACCCTGAATCGGGGTTAACCCGAATCCGCTGCCGAACCCGGCACATTGCCTACGTCGCCTATCCCATGGGCCGACTGACAGGCAATGCTGTACCAACCCAGACGCAGCGGTCCGTCCCAGGAGGCCGGATGTCCGAGGACATGCCGCCGCCCTGCCAGGCCGGGCCGCCGCGCGAGATGAGGAAGTGCTATGACAGCGTTTCAACAAATGGGCCAGGGGCTGCGATCCGTCGCACGCCAGTTTTTCCACCTCTGCTTTGCCGCGCTGCACAACGGCTTTGCCCTGCTTGGTGTGGCCGTTCTGTTCGCAGCGATGGCGCTGCTCGCCCGCCCCGAACTGCGGCAGGCCGGCGAAGCCCAGCTGATGGGCTGGCTGCAGAACCGCCAGAGCCTGGCCGGCGGCATCGAAGCCGCGCCGGAAGCGGTTGAACGCGCAACCGCCGTGCATCCGCACGAACTGCCCAGAACCCAGGCCCTGGTGGCCTACTGGTTGAGCAAGAAATACCGTGTCGCCCCCGAGCCCCTGTCGGCCCTGGTGGCCGAGGCTTACGAAATCGGCCGCCGCACCGAGCTGGATCCCCTGCTGCTGCTGGCGGTCATGGCCATCGAATCCAGCTTCAACCCCTTTGCCCAGAGTCCGGTAGGCGCCCAGGGGTTGATGCAGGTGATGACCCGCGTGCATGGCGACAAATACGAGGCCTTCGGTGGCAAGCTCGCCGCCTTCGACCCCGTGGCCAATCTGCGCGTGGGCGCGCTGGTGCTGCAGGACGCCATCCGCCGGGCCGGCTCGGTGGAAGGCGGTCTGCGCTATTACGTGGGCGCAGCCCATCTGCCCGATGACGGCGGCTACGCCGGCAAGGTGCTGGCCGAACACGCCCGGCTGCAGCAGGTAGCCGCCGGCCGGCCGGTACCCACCCTCGCCACCCCCCAGGCTGTGCCGGCCAGCGCCCCGCCGAAACCCGCCGACGAAGCGGCCCTGGTTTCGCTGAACTCCTGAACGCCCGCGCGACAGCGCAGCGGGCCGCTCCGCTACACTAGCCGGGCACGCGACTGGCGATAGGTCGCGCCCGGGCTGCCCCGGGCGGCCGAAGTGGGCCCCACCACGAGGAAGCGTGCCGCCGGGCCGCGCTGACCCGGCGTTCCGCCGCTCGCCTGGGCAGCCGGCACTCCACCGGCCCCGTTTACATCCGACTGCCATGTACAACCGCAACATCCTCGTCGAACAGACCGACCCCGAGCTGTGGGCTGCCATCCAGGCCGAGAATGCCCGCCAGGAAGACCACATCGAGCTGATCGCCAGCGAAAACTATGCCTCGCCCGCCGTCATGGCGGCGCAGGGATCGCAGCTGACCAACAAGTACGCGGAGGGCTACCCGGGCAAGCGCTATTACGGCGGCTGTGAGCACGTCGATGTGGCCGAACAGCTGGCCATCGACCGGGTCAAGGCGCTGTTCGGCGCCGAAGCAGCCAATGTGCAGCCGCACTGCGGCGCCTCGGCCAACGAAGCGGTGTTTCTGGCCTTCCTCAAGCCGGGCGACACCATCATGGGCATGAGTCTGGCCGAAGGCGGCCACCTCACCCACGGCATGGCCCTGAACATGTCGGGCAAGTGGTTCAACGTCGTCTCCTATGGTCTGAACGCCAAGGAAGAAATCGACTACGACGCGATGGAGCGCAAGGCTCACGAAACGCGGCCCAAGCTCATCATCGCCGGCGCCTCGGCCTACAGCCTGCACATCGACTTCGCCCGCTTCGCCCGGGTGGCCCGCGACGTCGGCGCCCTCTTCATGGTGGACATGGCCCACTACGCCGGCCTGATCGCCGCCGGCGTCTATCCGAACCCGGTGCCGCACGCCGATGTGGTGACCTCCACCACCCACAAGACACTGCGCGGCCCGCGCGGCGGCATCATCTTGATGAAGGCCCAGCACGAAAAGGCCATCAACAGCGCCGTCTTCCCCGGCCTGCAGGGCGGCCCGCTGATGCACATCATCGCGGCCAAGGCCGTGGCCTTCAAGGAAGCCATGTCGCCCGAATTCAAGGCTTATCAGCAACAAGTCCTGAAAAACGCGCAGATCATGGCCGAGACGCTGACCCAGCGGGGCTTGCGCATCGTCAGTGGCGGCACCCAGAGCCACCTGATGCTGGTGGACCTGCGCGCCAAGGGCATCACCGGCAAAGAGGCCGAAGCCGTGCTGGGCGCGGCCCACATGACGATCAACAAGAACGCCATCCCCAACGACCCGGAAAAGCCCATGGTCACCAGCGGCATCCGGGTGGGCACGCCGGCCATGACCACCCGCGGCTTCAAGGACGAGGAAGCCCGCCTGACGGCCAACCTGATTGCAGACGTGCTGGACCGTCCACGTGACGAAGCCAACATCGCCGCCGTGCGGGCCAAGGTCGCGGCACTGACGCAGCGCTTCCCCGTCTATCGCTGAGTCACCCGACCGCTGCCATGAAATGCCCGTTCTGCGGTCACTCGGAAACCCAGGTGGTCGAAACGCGCATTTCCGAGGAAGGTGACTTCATCCGCAGGCGCCGCCAGTGCGGCGCCTGCGACAGGCGCTTCACCACCTACGAACGGGCCGAGATCAGCTTTCCGACCATCGTCAAGAAAGACGGCCGGCGCATCGATTACGACCGGAGCAAACTCGTTGCCTCGATGCAGCTGGCGCTGCGCAAGCGCCCGGTCAGCACCGAGCAGCTCGACGGCGCCGTCGAGCGCATCGAGGAAAAACTGCTGAATCTGGGGATGCGCGAAGTGCCCTCCTCGCGCATCGGCGAACTGGTGATGCGCGAGCTGAAAAAACTGGACAAAGTGGCCTACGTGCGCTTTGCCAGCGTCTATCGCAGCTTCGAGGACATCGACGAATTCAAGACGCTGGTGGACGAAGTCCGGCGCTAAGCCGGACCGGGCTGACCCGCAGCCACCCACCGCCTCGCCTCGGAGGAAGCTGCGTTCGAAGCCGTTTTAGCGGTTCCAGCAGGTGCTGGCGCTTTGCGGGCCGCTGGCGCCCTTTTGCCCCAGGTTGTCCAGCGTCAGCGTGCCACAGTCGGCATCGGTCCAGCCCGTGGGTGTGGCCGCCAGCACGAACGAGTTCGCCGACGCCCCCACGATGGCTACGGTATAGCGTGGCGCCCCCTCCGGCGGCGATACCTGCAGCCGCGCTGGCAATGCCGGCGGGTTGCCCCCAGCATCCACATAGCGGAAGTTGGCCGAGCGGTAGCGCTCCATGAACTGGGCCGCTTCCAGCAGGGTGGTCTTGGCGTTGGCCCGGTAGCCGCGCTGGATGTAGCTGGTATAGGCCGGGTAGGCCACCGCGGCCAGAATGCCCAGGATGGCCACGACGACCATGACTTCGATCAGCGTGAAGCCGCCGCTGCGGCCCGCAGCGCGATGACGGACAGGCCGCAGCTGCGATGGCAGGATGTGCATCATTTCAGTTGTCTCCAGATCTGACGGGTCAGCGTAGGCACGACGGTGGCGGCCGGCGTCAGGTTGACGCCGATGACGCGGGTCATGCCCGGCACGCCATTGATGGTCACGGTCTGCGTGCCGCCGGCGATGGTATTGAAAGACGAAGTCGGCGGTGCGTTGACGTTGAAGACCGTCTGGCTGATGTACAGCGTCGGCGCCTTGGCCTCGGACAGCACGAACACGCCACGGGGCGAACCGCCGACGATCTTGATCGAATTGTTGCCCAAGCCCTGGAAGGCATTCGCCGCGCCGCCAGTGGCCGGGTTGATGGCCGTGATCCAGGTATCGACCCCGGCCTGGCATTCGTCGGGGCTGGGCACGATGGAAGTAAACAGGAAGGCATCGACCACGCCGGACTGGGTGTAGCGCACCGGCGGCGCAATCACCCGCTCGCCGGGCGTCAGGCCCGTGCCCGTCAGCGGCACGACCCAGCCTTTTTTGCCACTGATTTGCCACCAGGGCTGGCTGGGCGTGGACACCGAGCGCTGGTCCGTCACGCTGGGCGCCATGGTGATTGTCATCGCCGACAGCGCGCTGTCACCCGAGAAGGATGGCGCAGAGGACAACGTGTAATAGAGGTCGTCGAAGATGCCGTAAAGCGCCTGCACCGTGGTGTCGGACGCATCCGCACCGTCCAGATAGCGGCCAGTGCCGAAATAAATCATCTTTCCGGCCGGGGCCCCGGTCGGCGACGGGCCGACCTTGATCTCGGCCGTGATGTAGCGCCCACTGGGCGTCTGGTACACCCAGGCACCGCTGCACCAGGGCCCACCGACGGACGGGCTGGTGCAGGTCGTCGAAGACGTGGACAGATCGAAACGCCAGATATTGCCCTTGTAGTCGGCTCCATACACGTACTCAATCGTATCCTGCGCGCCGGAGGTCTTGCGCACCGCCTCGATGTAGCCCAACCCGTTGCCGGTGATGCCGTTGTTGGTATCGAGCACCTTGATGATGGCACCGTCGCTGAGCCGCACGACAAAGAGCTTGGCCGTGTCCGACACACTGTTGTAGCCGTTGCCGAAAATGGCCACCCAGGTGCCATTGGCCAGCTTGCCGATGACGGGGCGCCCCATGATGTTGCCGAATGCGCTGGCGTTGGCACCGCTGAGCACCGAGGGATTGAGCTCCCACAGCACGCTGTTCGCATTGAAGCTGGTGGAGCTGGCATCGATCGCAAACACCGTCGGCGCGCCCGCACCACCTGCGGCCACGACGATGGTGCGCCACTTCACCGTGGGGTCGGTAGGCGTGGCGATCTTGGCGTGCCCCAGACCGATAGCCCCATCGACGAAGAAGCGGTGCTGATAGGCCGGGTTGGCCAAGTCGGAGATCTTGGTACGTGCCGCCTGCGGCATGAAACCAAACAGCTCGACCCCACCACCGGCGCTCGGTTGCGCATCGAAGATATGGAAGAACCCGTCGTTGGCACCGACGACGATGGTTTCGAAGTTCAGCGAAGCCACGTAAGCGGCATAGCTCGGGTCGCTGGCGGTATAGCCGTAATCGCGCTGCGTGATGATCTGCGGATCGGAGTTGACGATGTCGCCCAGCACCGAGCCGAATTCGCTGCCGGCGGTCGTGCCACGGTTGCGCAGCTTGCCCCCCTTGCGCTCCTCCTGGCTCTTGTCACCCAGCAGGTAGTTGTAGCGGGTCTGATCGCCGAAATCGGCCTGCTCGGCCGCAGTCAGGGAAGTCCAGGTCGTCGGCAGCAGCTGAACCGGGGTGTTGGTGCCGCCTCGGCCCAGGTAGAGGTTGCGGGTGGCGGGCGCGCCGATCTTGGACGAAGCCTCCCACACCGGCGTGTCCGACGCCACGCCGTTGACCGCCGAGACCGGGAAGGCATAGAGCCGCGAGGTCCAGGTCAGCGAGTCATAGCTGGCCTGATACACCGCCGCCGAGCCCAGGCTGCGCTGGCCTACGCCGATCACGCTGGTGCTGGCCACCGCCGCCAGCGCCGCAGCCGAGCGGAAGGCCTTGCCCATCTGGGCAGGCAGTTCCGACGGATTGGCAATGCGGAAGTAATTGGTCGGGTCGCCCTTGGTGTCGAACACACCCGCCCCGCCATATTTGGCGGCATACCAAAGGGGATCCTTGGGCACATACTCCCCGCCACCGCCGGTACCGAGCGTAAACGTCCGGCTGGCCGTCAGCGGCAGCCTTGTCGTGTTGGCAGGCACCCGCCCCCCAGGGGGTGCCGGATCCTGCCCGGGCAAGGTATCCAGCGCATAGACCGGGTTGTTGACTTCATCCCCGACTTCGAGATAGACGCCATCCTTGGTGGTACCGGAGATCACATAGCCCATGTTCTGCTTGACCGAGCCCGCCTGGTAATAGGACACCAGATCCACAACCAGCTGCCCGGAGGCATTGATGGCCATCGTGTAATAGACGTTGGCGTCGGCCTCGTTGTCACCCCCCTGGTCCATGTCCGAGAAGCTGACCATAAAGCGAAGATAGGGGCGCCCTCCATTCACAGACGCATTCATGTTCGATGAATGCGTGTTGTAAATGGAATCGAAATACATCATCGTGATCAGACCAGTTGGAATGAACGATGTGAACAGCGTGCTGCCGTTCGCTACCGACTTGGAAAACGGCACCAGGGAAATCTTCTTGTCGCCGTAGCTGAACTCGACACGCGGAATGACCGAACCCAGCGCCACCGAAATGTGATCGACATTCCCCACCGCCGTGTTACCGGCCCCATCCGAAATGCGCACGCCAGTCTCGCGACCATACTTGGCCACACTGGCCGCGTAGTAGCTACCCTGGGTGTTGGTCTCGTCGGGCCCGTGGCCACGCATCGTGGCAAAGGTCGTCGCGTCCTTGGCGGTCGGGTTGCCGTCGAAGTTGGTCAGCGTGGTCTGCCCCATGAAGAACTTCTTGGACGAATTGCGCAAGGTCCCTTCGGGCGTTGTCCCGCTGGCCGGCTTCAGTTCCTTCTCCCAGATGTCGTTGGCCTCCACCGTCACATCCAGGGTCTTGGCCGGGTTGAGATTGCCGGCCGTGGCCGGCAAAGCCGCTCCATAGCCGCTGGCGATCGGGAATGAGGAGCCGGGCAACTGATCGGAATCGAAGCTGGTGATCGGATCGGCGATCACCATTTGGACCGGCCGCGAGCAGATCGGGTTGCCGCCAGATGCCTTGGGGCGGTAGGGGTTGGACCAGGTGGACACCATCGGCAGGCCCAGCCGCGAGTCCGGGCTGCTGGAAGAAGACAGGCCGGTGGTGAACGCACTCAACGGCTGCTGGCCGGCGAAATAGCGCAGCCCCTCGAACATCATCTCCGCCACCGGCGCGCCCCACATGTGGCACTGCCCCTGGGTGCGCAGCGTCCAGGCAAAGCCGCAGTCGTAGGTGTAAGCCCCCGAGCCGCCGCTGCCGATGCCGTTGAAGCCGTAGGTGACCAGGCGGTCGATGGTGCGCACGATGCCCACCGTGCCAGTAAACTGGCCGGTGTTGGGATTGACCTCGTCCTTGAAGGAACTGATGTCCTTGCGCACCACGCCACCGGAGTAGTTGTTCAGGTAGGAGCCGGTGATCAGGCCGAATTTCAGGCTGTCCTTCTCGCCATACTCGTGCAGCACGCCGGTGGGTTTCCACACCGTCGGGGCGGCCTTGGGGTAGCCGGCGCAGCCGCTTTCATAGGCCCCGCCGATGGGCACGCAGACCTCGACGCGAATGCGGGCGTTGTTGGATGAAGTCGGATAGCTGACGGATGGGTAAGCCGTGCCGCTGCGCTGACCGGGCAAGCCATCGAGCAGATTCCCGGCCGGGCGGGTGTAATTGAAAGTGCCGTTGGCGCCGGCGATGGGACGTTCGCTGGACGACCACAGCCAGACCCGGTCGATGGTGGCATCGACGTTCTCGGCAAAGCGAATGATCGGCACCTGCCGCCCGGTATAGACCGTGTTGGCGTCACCCTCACTCTTGACGATGAAGGTGTGCATCTTGCCCGCGCCGGGCGTGGGCAAGGGCGTGTAGTGGGTGATGTCGTAGGCGTCCGGCCCGCCCACCGAGGTGGGCCGGTACTCCTTGCCCCAGATGTGGCTGTCGTTGGGGATGTTGGAGGCCTCCAGCACCGTCAGGCTGGTGCTGTCCACCGAGCGGTAGCCACCATAGAGCACCTTGCGCAGCGCGTCCATGCGCGACATCGTGGCCCAGTTCAGCCAGTTGCCATGCCAGCGCCCGCTCGAAGATTTGCAGCCGTCGCTCGCGCTGGCCAACGACACCGGGCGAAAGCGGTTGGGCGTGACGGAGGTGTCGTAGCGGTAGCAGCGGTCGGTAGCGAAATAGCCGTAATAAGTGATGTGGGGCTTGAAACCGACGTCGATCAAGCCATCGCCATCCAGGTCGCTGGTGTCGTTGTAGGCCGCGTAGTACAGACGATGGTCGCGGCTCATCGTCAGCATCACCAACCCCGGTGCACTCTTGAGCGCCAGGATCGGCGTGGCCGCCATCGGAATGCTTTGCGCCGCAGCCGGCGCGACCAGGCTGAAGGCCAGGCCGATGGCGGCCAGCCCATGCCACAGGTGAGACAGCAGGGAACGCTTTTTCATGACAACCTCCGGGACCCGCTCATGGGGTGGTGGTTTTGGAATAAAGGGTTTGCAGGATCACTTCCGAGGAATCGGACCCGCCGGTGCTGCGGGTGGTGATGCGGTAGACGGTGGTGGTCGAGCCTCCTGACGAGGTGGACGACACTTTTTCGATCACGTACTGGGCCGGCTTGGCGTTGTTGGCGTAGGCCGTGCCTACCTGGGCCGCGCAGCTCTTCCAGCTGAAAGGCTCGGTCGTGGCGCAGGCCGCCGGAGATACCGTAGCCCCCTCGCCCTGGGTCCAGAAGGCCGTGTCGCCGCCGCGCGGCAGCGGCGGGTCGTAATGACCGGTCGTCGTACCCGGTTTGAAGCTGCCGGTTTCGATGACGTCCAGGGCTTCCTTGCCCGCGCTTTCAGACGCCTGGAACGACACGTTGCGGTCCACGGCGTTGCCGGCCATGCGCTCGGACATGGTGACGTTGCGAAAGCCGATGGCCGCCACCGCCGTGAGGATGATCAGCAGAATCATGCCGATCAGCAGCACCATGCCCTGCTGGCGGCGTGGAGACGGGATGCGGGACACTGCGGTCTTCATGGTCGTGCGGTTCAGCGGGCGGCCACGCGGTTGCGCAACACCACGGTGGTGGAAAACTCCTTGCGCAGCCGGTTGGGCGAGGCGCCCGCAGGCAGCGTATAGGACTCTCCAAGCAGCGTGGGCACTTCGAGCGGGATTTCCTTGTCGGCGTTGTCTTCGGCGCTGACCATCATCAGGCCGATGCGCAGCGCCACCACGCGCGACCAGTCGGTCACGGCCGCCGCCGTGGTGCGCCACACATCCGGCTGCATGGTGGCCGAGCCGTCCGGGTTGTTGGCAGTGTTCTCGCCGTAGTGGATCCTCATCGCTTCCACGTTGGACACCAGTTCCTGGGCCTGCTTGCGCTCGTTGCCGTCGTAGGTGACGACGTAAAGGCTGGAGGTGTCGGCGCCGGGCCGGGTGGCGATGTAATACATGCGCCACTCCACCGGCATGACCATGGCGCCGGCCTTGTACAGCGGCGCACCGGTGAATGCGCCGCTCTGGTTACCATAGACCGAGTCGTGCGCGATGCCGGCGCCGGAGGCGACCACCTTGCCGCGGAACAGGTTGGACGTGGTGCAGTCGGAGATGATGAAGTCATAGACGCCGCTATTGGCGGTGGCGTTGCGCCACTTGTAGGGATCGCCTGCGATGGTCAGGGGATCGGTGGCGGCGGCCATGTCGGCGCTCAGCGTCACCACGTTGGCGCTGCCGCTGGCGAAGAACAGCGCGCTGCTGGTGCCTCCGGCCGGCGCCGAGCCGGATGCGAACATGCCGCTGGGTATGCTGTCCCAGCCGCGGAGGAAGTTCTTGGGCATCAGCGGCTGGGTGGTGACTTCGGCGTTGCTCGGCTCCAGCACAGCCAGCGGGTTGGGGCCGTCGATCCCCCCCGGATTGGGTGTGGCGGTAGCCAGCGAGGACACTGGGTAATAGGTGGTCGTGCTGCCCGAGGTGACGGCCGCGATGCCCATGCAGCCGGCGAAACCGGCCATGCGCAGCTCGCGCGCCATGATGTCCAGCGCGAAACCGCCGTCCTCGACCATGCGGCCCGAAGTTTCCTGAAAGCGGTAGGACTGCTTGACCGCCACATAGACCGACGACAAGCCCACCAGCACCACCATGCCCATGACCAGCGCCACGAGCAGTTCCACCAGCGACAGGCCGCGCTGGCGCGGGATAGGCACAGGGTGATGCCGCCTCACAGCCGGATCTCCATCTTCATCGTCTGGTAGGTTCCCTCGGAGCCGACCGAGCAGTTGGTCTGGTCGGCGTCGCTCAGGGTGCCGTAACAGCGCGCCCAGCGCACTTCGATCTCCAGCTTGCGCGCGCCGCCGCTGACGAAGCTGGTGATCTTGCCGTCGCCCAGCGGCAGCTGGGTGCGCACGGCCGTCAGCCACTCTTTTTTGTCGCGCAGCGCGATCGACGTCAGGTTGGTGGGAATGGACTCGCCGTAGGCCGTGATGTATTCGCTGGTGGCCGAGAGGGCGGCCGCAGGGTTGGCGCGGATGCGGTCGGCCATGTCGGCCAGCAGCTGGTTGGCCTTGGTGAGCGCCTCGGAGGAGGCTGCGTTGGACACCCCCTTGGCCAGCAGGCCGGCCACCCCCAGCAGCCCGAACATGAGCAGCAAGATGGTGACCAGCACCTCGATCAGGCTGGCGCCGGCCTGGCGCCGCCCTCTGGGCATGGCCGCAGCGGGCTCAGGACGTGGGACAGCTTTCATGAGACTTCACCCGGACGACGCGGACCCGGCCCGTGTTGTTGATGATCAGGCATTGCTTGTCGCTGGTGTCCACGTAAAACCAGAACGTGCGGTTGGTCACGGTGCTGCCGGTGACATCGACCATGCGCCCCAGACCGTTGTAGCTGAAGTAGTTGAGCGAGCCGGTCTGGCCGAACTGCACGCCGTCCAGCGGCGCCACCACCTCCAGCCGCGTGACGTTGGCGTCGTCGGCCACAGGGGCGACGCCGCCGTTGGCATCGGTGGTGCGATCGACGAAGACCGTCCAGCCGTTGTCCCACTGGCCCGCCGCGCCGTTGGCGGCGATGGTCACGCGGGCGTCCGCGCCGCGGCGCACGGCCTCCGAGCGTGCCAGGTTGAGCGAAACCTGCAGGGCCGACGCGGCCGTGGCCACCCGGTTGGACAGGATCATGTTGCGAAACGACGGCGCCACCAGGCTGGCCAGCACCGCCAGCACCGTCACCACCACCATGATTTCGATCAGCGTGAAGCCGCGCGCGGCAAGCCGACACCGGCCACAGGAGCGCCGAGATGTGCAGCGGATGCCAGGGAAGACCTTGACCATGGGGCGATCATAGGAAAGCCGCCCGCCCCGCCGGTGGGGCGGCGGACGAGCGGTCGCCGCCACCCGACCGCCGGACGGCGGACCGCCCATAATCGCAGCGCATGAACGACACCTTGCCCGAGCCGATGGCGCGCGCCCTGACCCTGGCCGAACGGGGCCTGTGGCTGACCCAGCCCAACCCCCGGGTGGGCTGCGTGATCATCGGCCCCGACGGCCGGCTGCTGGGCGAAGGCCACACCCAGCGCGCCGGTGGCCCCCATGCCGAGATCATGGCCCTGGCCGATGCCGCCGCGCGCGGCCACACGGTGCGTGGCGCCACCGCCTACGTGACGCTGGAGCCCTGCGCGCACCACGGACGCACCGGCCCCTGCTGCGATGCGCTGATCGCCGCCGGCATCGCCAGAGTCGTCGCGTCGCTGCAGGACCCCAACCCGCGGGTCGCCGGCCAGGGCTTTGCCCGCCTGCGCGCCGCCGGCGTGCAGGTGGAAGTGGGGCCCGGCGCCCGGGAATCCCGCGAGCTGAACCTCGGCTTTTTCAGCCGCATGGTGCGCGGCACCCCCTGGGTGCGCATGAAGATCGCGGCCTCGCTGGACGGACAGACCGCGCTGGACAACGGCGCCAGCCAGTGGATCACGGCCGAGCCGGCCCGCGCCGACGGCCACGCCTGGCGCGCGCGCGCCTGTGCCGTGCTCACCGGCGTGGGCACGGTGCTGGAAGACGACCCCCGGCTGGACGTGCGCGCGGTGCAGGCCCCGCGCCAGCCCCAGCTGGTGGTGGTGGACAGCCGGCTCGACACCCCGCCCACCGCCGCGCTGTTTGCGCCCCAGCGGCCCGTGCGCATCTATGCCGCCGTGCCCGATGCGGCCCGGCAGACGGCGCTGCAACAGCGCGGCGCCGAAGTCGTCTACCGGCCCGGCGCAGGGGGCAAGGTCGATCTGGCCGCGCTGCTGCGCGACCTGGCCGATCAGGAGATCAACGAAGTGCACGTGGAAGCCGGCTTCAAGCTCAACGGCTCGCTGGTGCGCGCGGGGCTGGTGGATGAATTTCTCGTCTATCTGGCCCCGAAGCTGCTCGGGCCGGGCCGTGGAATGGTGAACATCGGGCCGCTGACCGCGCTGCAACAGGCCGTGGCGCTGGAGTTTCGCGAAACCGCGGCCATAGGCCCCGATCTGCGCATCCTGGCGCGGGTGGCCGGGCGCGACCGGTTCTGAAGCCGGCGCCGCGAGCCTTGCGTGCCGCCGCGCTGCCGGCCCCCGTGCAATCCCTGCGAAAATAGCAAGATGTTCACCGGCATCATCACCGGCGTGGGGCGCATCGTCGCCGACCACGACCTCGGCAGCTCTTTGCAGCACGGCAAGCGCCTGACCATCGCCTGCCCCGCTGGATACCTGGATGACGTGGGCCTGGGCGACAGCATCGCGATCAACGGCGCATGCATGACCGTCACCTGGCTCGACGTCCCCCGGCAGCAGTTCGGCATCGACATCTCGGCCGAATCGCTGGCCCGCACCACCGGCTTAGCGCCGGGCGCGCGGGTCAACCTGGAAAAAGCCCTGCGCGCCAGCGACCGGCTGGGCGGCCACATCGTCTCCGGCCATGTGGATGGCACCGGCACGGTCAGCCACTTCGCGCCGGTGGGCGAAAGCTGGGAGCTGCGCATCGACGCGCCGCCGGAGCTGGCGCGCTACCTGGCCTACAAAGGCTCGGTCACCGTCAACGGCGTGAGCCTGACGGTCAACCAGGTGTGCGACCACGCCGGCGGCTGCGAAATCCGCATCAACCTGATCCCGCACACCGTGCAGCACACGACGCTGGGCGAGCTGCGCGCGGGCCAGGCCGTCAACCTCGAAATCGACACCGTCGCCCGCTATGTGGAGCGCATGCTCACCCTGGGCATGGCGCAGAAAGCCCCGGCATGAGCACCCTGACCCCCGCCCCCATCGCACCGATCGAAGACATCGTGGCCGAGCTGCGCGCCGGCCGCATGGTCATCCTGGTCGATGAGGAAGACCGTGAAAACGAAGGCGATCTCGTGCTCGCCGCCGACCACGTCACGCCCGAGGCCGTCAACTTCATGGCCCGCTACGGCCGCGGCCTGATCTGCCTGACGCTGACGCGCGAGCGCTGCGAGCGCCTGCGGCTGCCGCCGATGGTGCCGCGCAACGGCACCAAGATGGGCACGGCCTTCACCGTCTCCATCGAGGCGGCCGAGGGGGTGACCACCGGTATCTCGGCTGCCGACCGTGCGCGCACGGTCCAGGCGGCCGTGGCCCGCGACGCCCGGCCCGAAGACCTGGTGCAGCCCGGCCACGTCTTTCCGCTGCAGGCGGTCGATGGCGGCGTGCTGATGCGCGCCGGCCACACCGAGGCCGGCTGCGATCTGGCCGCGATGGCCGGCTGCACCCCGGCGGCGGTGATCTGCGAGATCATGAAGGACGACGGCACGATGGCCCGTCTGCCAGACCTGCAGCTCTTTGCCGCCGAGCATGGCCTGAAGATCGGCACGATTGCCGACCTGATCCGCTACCGCAGCCACCACGAATCGCTGATCGAGAAGGTGGCCAGCCGCCCCCTGCAGACGGCCTACGGCGAATTCACCGCCCATGCCTACCGCGACAAGCCCAGCCAGGGCGTGCATCTGGCGCTGGTGCGCGGCAGCTGGGGCGCAGACGATGCCGTGCTGGCACGCGTGCACGAGCCGCTGTCGGTGCTCGATGCGCTGGAGGTGGGCCGCACCATGCACTCCTGGAGTCTGGATGCCTGCCTGCAGCGCATCGCCGCGGAAGACCGGGGCATCGTGGTGCTGCTCAATGGCGGCGAAAGCCCGGCGCAGCTGCTGGCGCAGTTCGAAGGCACCGCGCGCGCCAGCCACGCGCCCGAGCGCGGGCGCATGGACCTGCGCACCTACGGCGTGGGCGCGCAGATCCTGCGCGACTGCGGCGTGCGGCGTATGAAGCTCATGGGCAATCCGCGCCGGTTGCCCAGCATGGCCGGCTACGGACTCGAAGTGGTCGGCTACGTGCAGAAATAAAGGAATCCCCATGTTCGGAGCCGACCAAGGCCAACTCCACCCCACCGACCCCAAGCTGGACGGGCGCAAGCTCGTCATCGGCATCGTGCAGGCGCGCTTCAACGAAAGCGTCACCCAGGCGCTGGCGCAGGCCTGCCGCGCCGAGCTTGCCGCGCTGGGTGTGCAGCCCAAGCACATCGACCACGTGATGGTGCCCGGCGCGCTGGAGGTACCGCTGGCGCTGCAGGCCATGGCCGAGAGGAACCACTACGATGCGCTGATCGCGCTGGGCTGCATCATCCGCGGCGAAACCTACCACTTCGAGCTGGTGGCCAACGAATCCGGCGCGGGCGTCAGCCGCGTGGCGCTGGACTACCAGATCCCGATCGCCAACGCCATCCTGACCGTGGAAAACATGGCCCAGGCCGTGGCCCGCCAGCACGACAAGGGGCGCGACGCGGCCCGCGTGGCCGTGGAAATGGCCAATCTGCTGGAGGATCTCTCGTGAGCGCCGCCCCCGCTGCCGCCGCGCGCAAACCCGCCGCCAAATCGGCCCGCACGCGGGCGCGCGAATTCGCCCTGCAGGCGCTGTACCAGCATCTGGTCGGCCGCAACGACGCCGCCGCCATCGACGCCTATACGCGCGACCTCAGCGGCTTTGCCAAGGCCGACGCCGCCCATTACGACGCGCTGCTGCACGGCTGCGTGGCCGAGGCGGCCGAGCTGGACGCGCTGATCGAACCGCTGCTGGACCGCCGGCTGCAGGAGCTCTCGCCGATCGAGCATGCGGTGATGTGGATCGGCGCTTACGAATTCCGGCACTGTCTGGACGTGCCCTGGCGGGTGGTGATCAACGAGTGCGTGGAGCTGGCCAAGTCCTTCGGCGGCACCGACGGCCACAAATACGTCAATGCCGTGCTCAACGGCCTGGCGCCCAGGCTGCGCGCGCCTGAAGTCGAAGCCGACCGCGCCGCCGGCCGCGCGCGCGGCGCGCGCAAGCAGACTGGCGGGGCATGAAGATCGCGCAGCGGGCCCAGCGCATCGCGCCGTTTTACGTGATGGAGGTGGCCAAGGCCGCCACCGCACTGGCGCGCGAAGCAGCCCAGGGCGCCGAGCCCATGATCTTCCTGAACATCGGCGAGCCGGACTGCACCGCGCCGCCGCTGGTGCAGGAAGCGGCCGAACGCGCCATCCGCGCCGGCCGCAGCCAGTACACCGACGCCACCGGCCTGCCGGCGCTGCGCGAGCGCATCAGCGCCTGGTACGCCGAGCGCTACCGCGTGCAGGTTCCGGCCCGCCGCATCGTCATCACCGCCGGCGCCTCGGCCGCGCTGCAGCTGGCCTGTCTGGCGCTGATCGAGGCGGGCGACGAGATACTGATGCCGGACCCCTGCTATCCGTGCAACCGGCATTTCGTCCGCGCGGCCGACGGCACGGCGCGACTGATTCCGGCCGGGCCGCAGCAGCGCTTCCAGCCCAGCGCCGCGCAGGTG
Organism: Hylemonella sp.; assembly: GCA_036846225.1. Taxonomy (GTDB): domain Bacteria; phylum Pseudomonadota; class Gammaproteobacteria; order Burkholderiales; family Burkholderiaceae_C; genus Hylemonella. Next base: position 2,578 of record DAIUCJ010000007.1, on the reverse strand, counting down.
CGCACCGCCTGGGGCCAGCGCACGCGCGGCGTGCTGCTGGCCTCTCCCTCCAACCCCACCGGTACCTCGATCGATCCGGCCGAACTGCGCGCGATCCACGAGGTGGTGCGCCAGCACGGCGGCATCACCCTGGTGGACGAGATCTATCTGGGGCTGAGCTTCGATGCGCGCTATGGCCAGACGGCGCTGGCTTTGGACGAAGACATCATCAGCATCAACAGCTTCAGCAAATACTTCAGCATGACCGGCTGGCGCCTGGGCTGGCTGGTGCTGCCCGAAGCACTGGTGCCGGTGGTCGAGCGGCTGGCCCAGAATCTCTACATCTGCCCCAGCACCATCGCGCAGCACGCGGCGCTGGCCTGCTTCGAGCCCGCGAGCCTGGCCGAGTACGAGCGCCGGCGGGCCGAATTCCAGGCCCGGCGCGATTTCTTCATCCCGGCGCTCAACGCCTTGGGGCTGACCGTCCCCGTCTTGCCCGACGGCGCCTTTTACGCTTGGGCCGACTGCACCGCCGCGTGCGAGCGGCTGGGCGTGGCCGACAGCTGGGAGCTGAGCTTTGCGCTGATGCGGCAGGCGCACATCGCCGTCACGCCCGGGCGTGACTTCGGCAGCGCCGAGACCTCCCGCTACATCCGCTTTTCCACCGCCAGCGCGATGGCGCAACTGCAGCAGGCCATCGGGCGGCTGCAACACCTGCTTGCATGAACGCCCCCGCCCCTTCCATCCCCCAGCAGGCCGGAGCCGCGGCAGCGGCCTTGCCGCAGGCGGCGTTCGTCTGGCCGGTCCGCGTCTATTGGGAAGACACCGATGCCGGCGGCATCGTGTTCTATGCCAACTACCTGAAGTTCTTCGAGCGCGCCCGCACCGAATGGCTGCGCAGCAAGGGGCTGGCCCAGCAGGCGCTGCGCGAAGCCACCGGCGGCATGTTCGTCGTCAGCGAAACCCAGGTGCAGTACCACCGGGCGGCGCGGCTGGACGACGAACTTCTGGTTACAGCCGGACTGCAGCAGGGCGGACGGGCTTCGCTGACAATCGCGCAGCAGGCCTGGCGCAAGACCGCGACTGAGCCCGAGCTGCTGTGCGCAGGCACCATCCGCATCGGCTGGGTCTGCGCCGCCAGCCTCAAACCTGAAAGAATGCCCTCTTCCATCCTGCAAGCCCTGTCATGAGTTCCGATCTGTCCATCGTCCAGCTCGTGCTGCACGCCAGCTTCGTCGTGCAGGCCGTCATGGCGCTGCTGGTGCTGGTGTCCATCGCCAGCTGGGCCGCCATCTTCAGCAAGCTGTTCGCGCTGCGGCGGGTGCGCGAACTCAACGAGCGCTTCGAGCGCGACTTCTGGTCCGGCGCCAACCTCCATGCCCTGTACCAGGCCGCCAGCCAGAAAGGCCATGCCAGCGGTCCGATGGAGCGCATCTTCGCCAGCGGCCTGCGCGAATACCAGAAGCTGCGCGAGCGCCGCATCGCCGACGCAGCCACGCTGCTCGACGGCGCCCGCCGCGCCATGCGGGCCGCCTTCCAACGCGAGATGGACGCGATCGAGACCAACCTGTCCTTCCTGGCCTCGGTGGGCTCGGTCTCGCCCTATGTGGGCCTGTTCGGCACGGTCTGGGGCATCATGCACGCCTTCACCGGCCTGGCCTCGCTGCAGCAGGTGACGCTGGCCACCGTGGCGCCGGGCATTGCCGAGGCGCTGGTGGCCACCGCCATCGGCCTGTTCGCCGCGATTCCGGCCGTGGTGGCCTACAACCGCTTCGCGCGCGACATCGACCGCGTGGCCAACATGCTGGAGACCTTCATCGAGGAGTTCTCCAATATCCTGCAGCGCAACATCGGCGCGCAGGCAGCCGGCGCGCAGCCCTCCAGCTTCTAAGCGCACGCAAGGAGAGACCCAGCTATGCCGCAACTGGTTGGACGCGCACGGGGACGTGGACGGCGCACCATCAACGAGATCAACATGGTGCCCTTCATCGACGTGATGCTGGTGCTGCTGATCATCTTCATGGTCACCGCCCCGCTGATCACCCCCAGCGTGGTGGACCTGCCCAGCGTGGGCAAGGCACACCGCCAGCCCGAGCAGGTCATCGAAATCGTGGTCCACAAGGACGAGAGCCTGGCCGTGCGCATCCAGGACGACACCCGGCGCCTGCAGCTCGACGAGCTGGTGGCGCAGGTCCGGCGCGCCCAGCAGGCCGCAGGCGCGGACGGCCGCAGCGCCGTGGTCATCAGCGCCGACAAAGCCGTCAAGTACGAAGCCGTGGTGCGGGTGATGGACCGGCTGCAGCGCGCCGGCGTGCAGCGCGTGGGGCTGTCGGTGCAGACGGTCAACTGAAAGGCCAGCTGGCGCCATGCAGGCCCCCACCGCCAGCCGTCACGATTTCGAGCCGCCGCGCCAGCAGCAAGGGACGCTACGCGCCTATGCGCTGGCGCTGCTGGTGCACGCGCTGCTGCTGGCCGCCCTCACCTGGGGCGTGAGCTGGCGCCGCCACGACACCAGCGTGGCGGTGGAAGCCGAGCTGTGGGCTACCGTGCCGCAGCAGGCGGCCGCCCTTCCCCCGCCGGCTGCCCCACAGCCCGAGCC
>DAIUCJ010000006.1:0-101052 GCA_036846225.1 Hylemonella sp. | reverse complement strand
CGCGATGACCGCGCCGATCCGCAAGGACCATCTGGACGGCGTGGCCGCCGCCGTGCTGCTGGCCTGCTGCATGTTCTGGGGTTTCCAGCAGGTGCTGGTCAAGGCCACGCTGCCCGAACTGGCTCCGGTCTATCAGGCCGCGCTGCGCTTTGCCGGCGCCACGCTGTTGCTGCTGCTGTGGTGCCGCTGGCGCGGCATTGCGCTGGGGCAGCGCGACGGCACGCTGGCGGCCGGCCTGCTGGCCGGGCTCCTGTTCGCCGCCGAGTTCGCCTGCCTCTACATAGGGCTGCAGCACACCAGCGCCTCGCGGCTGACGGTGTTTCTCTACACCTCGCCGTTCTGGGTGGCGCTGCTGACGCCGCTGTGGGTGCGCGCCGAGCGGCTGGGACGCACCCAGTGGACCGGGCTGGCGCTGGCTTTCGCGGCGCTGGCCTTCGCGCTGCGCGAGAGCCTGGTGGCGCCGCTGACGCCGCGCCAGCTGCTGGGCGACGCGCTGGCGCTGGCCGGCGGACTGGCCTGGGGGCTGACCACCGTGACCATCCGCGCCAGCGGCCTGGTGCGCATCCGCGCCGAAAAACTGCTGCTGTACCAGGTGGGCGTGGCCGCGCTGGTGCTGCCGCTGCTGTCGCTGGCGCTGGACGAGCCCTGGACGCTGCGCTGGAGCCCCTTTGCCGTCACCTCGCTGCTGCTGCAGACCGTGGTGGGAGCTTTCGCCAGCTACCTGGTGTGGATGTGGATGCTGGGGCGTTACCCGGCCACGAAGATTTCGGCCTTCGCGTTCCTCACACCGCTGTTCGCGCTGCTTTTTGGCGCGCTGTGGCTGCGCGAGCCGGTCACGCCGGCGCTGCTGGCCGCGCTCGCCTTGGTGGCGCTGGGCATCGTGCTGGTCAACCGCAGGGCGGCCTGAGCGCCCTGCGGCTGCCGGTCAGATTTTCCCGGCCGCCTTGAGCCGCTCGATCGTGGCTTTCTCGGCGGCGAAGGTGCGCTCGGCGTAGGCGCTGTAGTCGGCGGTGTTCATGTAGATCACCGGCATGTAAAACTTGTCCAGCGTCTCCAGCACCTTGGGGTCTTCCAGCGTCTTTTTGAAGGCGTCGTGAATGACCTTGACCAGCGCCGGGTCCATGCCTTTGGGGCCGCCGATGCCGAATGGCGACTCGGTCACCGTGTCCCAGCCGCTTTCCTTGACGGTAGGCACATCGGGGAAGGCCTTGTTGCGCTGGCTGCCCAGCGTGGCCAGCAGCACCAGCTTGCCGGCCTTGACGTGCGGGGCGAATTCGGTGGTGCCGCTCATCAGCGGGATGTGGCCGCCCAGGATGGCCTGCAGGATCTCGGCCGAGCCCTTGTAAGGAATGTCCTGCAGCACGATGCCGGCCTTGTAGGCGAACTCCTCGATGGCCAGGTGCGGCGTGGTGCCGGTGCCGGTGTGGCCGTAGTTGACCTTGCCCGGATTGGCCTTGGCGTAGGCGACCATTTCCTTCAGCGTCTTGTAAGGCGCGTCCGGCCGCGCCGCCAGGCCGAAGGTGTAGCCGGTGAGGCAGACGATGTGGGTGATGTCCTTGACCGGGTCGAAGGACGTTTTCTGCATGTGCGGCAGGCGGTAGATGCCCAGCGGCAGCTGGGTCAGCAGGTAGCCGTCAGGCTTGGCGTTGACCATGGCCGCCGCGCCCAGCGTGCCGCCGGCGCCGGGCTTGTTTTCCACGATCACGGTGCCGCCCAGCGCGCGGCCGGCGCTCTCGGCAAAGGCGCGCATGACCGCGTCGCTGCTGCCGCCGGTGGGCCAGGGAGCGATCAGCGTGATGGGCCGGTTCGGGTATTTGTCCTGCGCGCGCGCCCAGGGGCTGACCAGGGCAGGTGCAGCGGCCACGGCGGCGCCGCGCGTCAGCAGCTGGCGGCGCGTCAGGAAGCGGTTGGGGGGCTGGTTCATGGCGTTGTCTCCTGGGGTGATGGGCCCGGGGCCGGGCCTGGATGGCTCCGATTGTGCGCGGCGCAGGCGCTGCCGCGCTGTCACCGACTAGACCACGCCGGCGGCGCGCAGCGCCGCCACCTGAGCGGCGTCCAGCCCCAGCTCGGCCAGCACTTCCTCTGTGTGCTCGCCCAGGGCCGGGGGCGCGCGCCGCAGCACCGGGGGGGTGGCCTGCAGGCGCAGCGGGCTGGCGACGCTGCAGATCGCGGGCACGCCTTCGGCGGCCACGGCCTGCGGCGAGCGGGCCTGCTCCACCACCAGGCCGCGCGCGCGCACCTGGGCATCGGCAAAGGCCTGGGCCAGGTCGTTGATGGGGCCGCAGGGCACGGCCTGGTGCTCCAGCGCGGCAATCCATTCGGCGGTGGTGCGGGTGCGGGTGATCTGCTGCAGCCGCGGCACCAGCTCGTCGCGGTGCTGCACGCGCTGCGGGTTGGTGGCGTAGCGCGCGTCCTGCGCCAGCTCGGGGCAGCCGGCCACGGCGCAAAAGCGCGCGAACTGCCCGTCGTTGCCGATGGCCAGCAGCATCGCGCCGTCTTTCGTCGGGAAGTCCTGGTAGGGCACGAGGCTGGGGTGGCTGTTGCCTTGGCGCTGCGGCACCCGCCCGGTGTTGAGATAGCCGCCGGCTTGGTTGGCCAAGATGGCCATGCCTACGTCCAGCAGCGCCATGTCGATGTGCTGGCCGCTGCCGGTGCGGTGGCGCACCTCCAGCGCGGCCAGGATGGCGGTGGCGGCATAGACGCCGGTGAAGAGGTCTGTCAGCGCCACGCCCACGCGCAGCGGGCCGCCGCCGGGCTCGTCGTCGGGGCGGCCGGTGATGCTCATCATGCCGCTCATGGCCTGGATCATCAGGTCGTAGCCGGCGCGCGCGGCGTAAGGGCCGTCCTGCCCGAAGCCGGTGACCGAACAGTAGATCAGGCGCGGGTTGACCGCTTGCAGGCTTGCGTAATCCAGCCCGTACTGCTTGAGGCCCCCGACCTTGAAGTTTTCCACCAGCACATCGCTTTGCGCCGCCAGCTGGCGGATCAGCGCCTGCCCCTCGGGGTGGGCGATGTCCACGGTGATCGAGCGCTTGTTGCGGTTGGTGCAGGTGTAGTAGGCCGCGTGCGGCGTGTCCTGGCCCTGGGCATCGCGCAGAAAGGGCGGGCCCCAGTGGCGCGTGTCATCGCCGGCGCCGGGGCGCTCGACCTTGATGACGTCGGCCCCCAGGTCGGCCAGAATCTGCGTGCACCAGGGGCCGGCGAGCACGCGCGAAAGGTCCAGCACCTTGATGTGGGAGAGGGCGGCGGGTTTGTTGCTCATGCGATCTTCCTTTCACGGTGGGCCGCTTTGCCTGCCATGAATGGGGCGGCCGGGGGCCTCATAGGCGCTACGCTTTGCCAAATCGGCCCCCGACCACCCCATTCATGGCGAGAGGGGGAGTTCTTGTGGGTCGCACGGCCGATGCTTTCGCTGCCGGGTCGGGGCAGGGGCGGCGGCCTCATAGGCGCTGCGCTTTGCCAAATCGGCCGCCACCCCTGCCCCGACCCGGCCGCATCACCTTGGCGTACGGCCTGCGGAAACCTCAGTTGGCGAATGCCGAAATGCCGGTCTGCGCGCGGCCCAGGATCAGCGCGTGGATGTCGTGCGTGCCTTCGTAGGTGTTGACCACTTCCAGATTGACCAGATGGCGCGCCACGCCGAACTCGTCGCTGATGCCGTTGCCGCCCATCATGTCGCGCGCCATGCGGGCGATCTCCAGCGCCTTGCCGCAGGAGTTGCGCTTGAGGATGGAGGTGATCTCCACCGCCGCCGTGCCTTCGTCCTTCATGCGGCCCAGCCGCAGGCAGCCCTGCAGGCCCAGCGCCACCTCGGTCTGCATGTCGGCCAGCTTTTTCTGGATCAGCTGGTTGGCCGCCAGCGGACGGCCGAACTGCTTGCGCTCCAGCACGTACTGGCGGGCGCGGAACCAGCAGTCCTCGGCCGCGCCCAGCGCGCCCCAGGCGATACCGTAGCGCGCCGAGTTCAGGCAGGTGAAGGGGCCTTTGAGGCCCTGGATGTCGGGAAAGGCGTTTTCCTCCGGCACGAACACGTCGTCCATCACGATCTCGCCGGTGATGGAGGCGCGCAGCCCCACCTTGCCGTGGATGGCCGGGGCGGACAGGCCTTTCATGCCCTTTTCCAGCACGAAGCCGCGGATCGGACCGACGGCGCCGCCTGCGCTGACCTCCCGCGCCCAGACGACGAAGACATCGGCGATCGGGCTGTTGGAAATCCACATCTTGTTGCCCTTGAGCCGGTAGCCGCCGTCCGTCTTGTAGGCGCGGGTGGCCATGGAGTTGGGGTCGGAGCCGTGGTCGGGCTCGGTCAGGCCGAAGCAGCCGATCCACTCGCCGCGGGCCAGCTTGGGCAGGTATTTCTGGCGCTGCGCCTCGGTGCCGAACTCGTAAATGGGCAGCATGACCAGCGAGGACTGCACGCTCATCATCGAGCGGTAGCCGGAGTCCACGCGCTCGACCTCGCGCGCGATCAGGCCATAGGCCACATAGTTCAGCCCGGGGCCACCGTACTGCTCGGGGATGGTCGGGCCCAGCAGACCCAGCTCGCCCATCTCGCGGAAGATGGCCGGATCGGTCTTTTCCTCGCGAAAGGCCTGCGGCATGCGCGCGGCCAGCCGGTCCTGGCAGTAGGCGGCGGCGGCATCGCGCACCATGCGCTCCTCCTCGGTGAGCTGCTGCTCCAGCAAAAAGGGGTCGTTCCAATGAAAGGCGGCTTGGGCCATGGCGGTGCTCTCCAGAAAAAGTGGCGCCATCGTAGGCCCGCCGCGCACCGGGAGCAAACGAATAGATCGCATTCAGATATGCGATTTCCGCATATGTGAGAATCGCAGACCACTTGTTCATGCGGCATCTGCCGTTGATTCTTGCCCCTGACGCACACCATGCGCCGCAAAATCCCCAGCCTGCAAGCCTTGGCCTGCTTCGAGGCGGCCGCGCGGCACGAGAGCTACACCCGCGCCGCGCAGGAGCTGGCGCTGACGCAAAGCGCGGTGTCGCGCCAGATCGCCGCGCTGGAGGGCTATCTGGGGCTGGCGCTGTTTCGCCGCACGCGCCATGGCGTGGCGCTCACCCCCGAAGGCGCCGACTACGCGCGCCAGATCGCTCCGCGCCTGCAGGCACTGGAGCGCGACACGCTGGACGCGATGTCGCGCCAGGGCATGGCCGGCACCCTGCACCTGGCCGCGGTGCCCACCTTCGCCACGCGCTGGCTGCTGCCGCGGCTGCCGGCGCTGGCGCGCAGCCGCCCCGACCTGGTGGTGCACATCGAGACGCGCACCCGGCCTTTCCTGTTTGCCGACTCGGGCTTTGACGCGGCGCTCTACAGCGGCACGCCCGAGCAGGTGGCCAACTGGGCCGGCACCCGGGCCACCGCGCTGATCGAGGAGGAAGTGGTGCCGGTGTGCGCGCCCGCGCTGCTGGGCGGGCGCGCGCACTGGAGCCCGCAGGAACTGGCCAGCCTGCCGCTGCTGCAGCAGAGCACGCGGCCCGAAGCCTGGCGCCAGTGGTTCGAGGCCATGGGCGTCGAGGCGCCAGCCGCGCTGGCCGGTCCGCGCTACGAGCTGTTTTCGATGACGGCCGCCGCCGCCGCGCACGGCCTGGGCGTGGCGCTGGTGCCGCGCCTGCTGATCGAGCCCGAGCTGGCCCGCGGCGAACTGGCCATCGCTTGCCCGAGACCGCACAAGAGCGGCCGCGCCTACTGGTTGGTCACGCCCGAGCGCGGCCCACAGCGCGCGGCCCTGGCGGCTTTTGCCCAGTGGCTGCTGGCGCAGGCCGAGCGGTAAGCCCTACCGGCCGGGCTGCGCCGGATTCAGCCGCGCTTTTGCACCAGCGTGAGGATGTCGTAGGACGCGACCAGCTCGCCGTTCTGGTTGCTCACTTCCACGTCCCAGGCCACCACGCCCTGGCCCACCCCTTTGGCGTCTTTCTTGCTGCGGTCGATCTTGCGCTTGACCGTCAGACGTGCGCGGATGGTGTCGCCGATGGCCACCGGCTTGACGAAGCGCAGCGTGTCCAACCCGTAGTTGGCCAGCACCGGGCCCGGCGCGGGCGAGACGAACAGGCCCGCTGCCGCCGACAGCACGAAATAGCCATGTGCGATGCGCTGCCCGAACGGCGATTCGCGCGCAGCGATCTCGTCGAAATGCATGTAGAAGTAGTCGCCGGAAATGCCGCCGAAGGCGACGATGTCGGCTTCAGTGACTGTACGGCGGTGCGTCAGCAGCGAGTCGCCGATCTGCAGATCCTCGAAATGGCGGCGGAACGGATGGACGTCGGACTCACGTACCCGGGCGCCGCGCACGTATTCGCCGGTCACGGCGGCCAGCATCGTTGGCGAGCCCTGTACCGCCGCGCGCTGCAGGTAGTGCCTGACCGCGCGCAGCCCGCCCAGCTCCTCGCCGCCGCCGGCGCGCCCCGGCCCGCCATGCTTGAGCGCCGGCAGCGGCGAGCCGTGGCCGGTGGACTCCGCCGCGGCCTCGGCGTCGAGCACCAGCAGCCGGCCGTGGTGCGCAGCCGCCAGGGGAATGGCCTGGGCTGCGATGCGCGCATCGCGCGTGACCAGGGTGCCCACCAGGCTGCCCTGGCCGCGCGCGGCCAGGGCCAGGGCTTCGTCGAGCCCGTCATAAGGCATCAGCGTGCTGACCGGCCCGAAGGCCTCGATGGTGTGCACGGCCTCATCGCGCGCGGGATCGCGGCTGAGCAGCAACGTGGGCGCGAAGAATGCGCCGGCCTCGACGCCTTCGCCCACGGGCGCGAAGCCGTCGCGCTGGCCATGCACCAACTCGGCGCGGGCGCTCAGCTGCGCCACGCGCGCAGCCACATCGGCCTGCTGCGCGTGCGAGGCCAGCGCGCCCATGCGCACCTGCTGCAGCGCGGGATCTCCCGCCACCACCTGGGTCAGGCGCTGCTTCAGACGGCTGGCCACGGCATCCAGGTGCTGGCGCGGCACGATGGCGCGGCGGATCGCGGTGCACTTCTGCCCCGCCTTGACCGTCATCTCCCGCACCACTTCCTGGATGAACAGCTCGAACTCAGGATCGTCCGGCGTCACATCCGGCGCGAGGATGGCGCAGTTGAGCGAATCGGCCTCGGCATTGAACGGCACCGCCTGGCGCACCAGGTTCGGATGCACCCGCAGCTTCGCCGCTGTCTCGGCCGAGCCGGTGAACGTCACCACGTCCTGCCCGTTGAGGCGGTCGAGCAGATCGCCGGTGCCGCCGATGATGAGCTGCAGGCTGCCCGCTGGCAGCAGCCCCGAGCGCTCGATCAGGCGGGCCAGCGCATGCGTCAGGTAGCTGGTGGCCGTGGCCGGCTTGCCGATGCAGGGCATGCCGGCCAGAAAGGTCGGCGCGAACTTCTCCAGCAGCCCCCAGACCGGGAAGTTGAACGCGTTGATGTGCACGGCCAGGCCACGGCGCGGCACCAGGATGTGCGTGCCGGCAAAGCCGCCTTTCTTGCCCAGGGCCATGGCCGGGCCTTCGTGAATGAGGTTGCCCGAGGGCAGCTCGTTGGCGCCCATGCTGGCGTAGGCGAACAACGTACCGATGCCGCCTTCGATGTCGATCCAGCTGTCGGCGCGGGTGGCGCCGGTGTGGGCCGAGACGGCGTAGAGCTCCTCTTTGTGCTCTGACAGGTATTTGCCCAGCGCCTTGAGCCGCTCGGCACGCTGCTGGAAATCCAGCGCCAGCAGGGCCGGCAGGCCGACTTCACGCGCATGGGCCACGGCCTCGCCGAAGTCCGGCGTCTCGGCATGGGTGTGCGCCACGGGGCGGCCGTTGATGGCGCTACGCAGCTCCTGGGCGGCCTGCTGGCCTATCCAGCGCCCGGCGATCCAGCTCTGCAGGAGTAAGGGTGTCATCGTCTGTTTCCTTTCGCCATGGAATGCCGCATCGCCGATCTACTGTTTCGCGCCGATGCCGAGGTAGGTGTCGATGATGCGGCGGTCGTTCAGCAGATCGGCCGCCTCGCCGCTGAGCGCGACCGCCCCCATCTCCAGCACATAGGCGCGGTCGGCCAGCCGCAGCGCGGCCTGGGCGTTTTGCTCGACCAGCAGCACCGACACGCCGTGCTGGCGGCGCAGCCGCCCCACGACCTGCAGCACCTCGCGCACGATCAGCGGGGCCAGCCCGAGCGAGGGCTCGTCCAGCATGAGCAGGCGCGGCCGCGCCATCAGGGCGCGCCCGATGGCCAGCATCTGGCGCTCCCCGCCCGACAGCGTGGCCGCCAGCTGGCTGCGCCGCTCCTGCAAGCGCGGGAAGATGGCAAACACCTCCTGCATGCGCTCGCGCTGGTCCCGCTGGCCCTGCCGCCAACGCGAGAAGCCGCCCAGCAGCAGGTTGTCCTCGACCGACATCTCGCCAAACAGCTCGCGCTTCTCAGGCACCAGGGCCACGCCCCGGGCCACCATGGTCTCCACCGTCGGGCGCGCCAGCTCCATGCCATCGAATGCGAGCGTCCCGCTCGATGGCAGCAGGCCCATGATGGCGCCTAGCAACGTGGTCTTGCCCGCGCCATTGGGGCCGATGACCGTGACGATCTCGCCTTCGTGCACGTCCAGATCGACCTGGTGCACGGCCTCCACCGGTCCGTACGACACGCTGAAACCCCGCAAGGCGAGCAGCGGCTGGCTGCTGCTCATGCGGCGAACTCCGTCCAGATGCCGTCTCCGCCCAAATAGGCTGCCAGCACGCGCGCATCGGCCTGTATTTCCTGCGGCGTGCCTTGCGCGATCACGCAGCCAAACTCCAGCACCGTCACGCGGTCGGCCAGGTTCATCACGAACTCCATGTCATGCTCCACCACCAGAATGCCCATGCCCTGCGCACGCAGCTGGCGCAGCAGAGCGGCCAGCGCCTGTTTTTCCAGATGCCGCAGGCCGGCAGCTGGCTCGTCCAGCAGCAGCACGGCCGGCTGGCCGGCCAGCGCGCGCGCGATCTCCACGATGCGCTGCTGGCCCAGCGGCAACGCGGCCGCCGGCGTCTGCGCCTGCGCGGCCAGCCCGCAGTGCTCGATCTGGCGCAGGGCCTCGGCGCGCAGGGCCTGCTCCTGCGAGCGGTCCAGCCGCAGCAGCGCCGCCAGCCAGCCGCGCTGGCTGCGCAGATGCGCGCCCAGCATCACGTTGTCGAGCACGCTGCGCTGGCCCAGCAGGCGCACGTGCTGGAAGGTGCGACCCAGCCCGCGCCGGGCAAACTCGCGCGCCGGCTGCCCCTGCATGGCCTGGCCCAGCAGCGTCACCACGCCGCTGCTGGGCTCGTCCACGCCGGAGATGATGTTGAAGAAGGTGCTCTTGCCCGCGCCGTTGGGCCCGATCAGGGCGTGGATTTCGCCGGCCTTGACGTCCAGCGTGACGTCCTGGTTGGCCACCAGACCGCCGAAGCGCTTGACGATGCCCTGTGCCTGCAGCACAGTGGTACCGGCCGGCGGCAGCACGCGCTGGCTCAGCGGCACTGGCGCCGCGCCCGCTGCCGGCGCATCGGGCCGCAGAAAACGCTGCCCCAGCCGCGCCAGCGAAGGCCACAGACCTTGCGCGAAGCGCTGCAGCACGAAAACCATCAGCAGCCCGAAGACAATGATCTCGAAATTGCCGCTGGCGCCCAGCAGCTGCGGCAGCACGTCCTGCAGCCGTGCCTTCAGCAGCGTGATGAGCGCAGCGCCCAGCACCGCGCCCCACAGATGGCCCGAGCCGCCGACGACCGCCATGAAAAGCAGCTCGATGCCAATGTGCAGATGAAACGGTGTCGGGTTCACGAAGCGCTGCAGATGCGCATAGAACCAGCCCGACAGCGCTGCCAGCAGCGCGGCCAGCACGAACACCTGGATGCGGTAGCGCGCCGTATCGACGCCCATGGCCTCGGCCATGACGCTGCTGGACTTGAGCGCGCGGATCGCCCGCCCCTCGCGCGAGTCCAGCAGGTTGTGCAGCGCCCACAGGCCCAGCAGCAGCGCGCCCCAGATGGCCGGGCCGATTTCGCGCGGTTCGTTCAGCGTATAGCCGGCCACGCTCAGAGGCGGCAGGCCGCCGATGCCGGTGTGGCCGCCCAGAAACTCCAGGTTGCCGAACAGGTAATACAGGCTCAGCCCCCAGGCGATGGTGCCCAGCGGCAGGTAATGCCCCGACAGCCTGAGCGTGATGCCGCCCAGCGCCCAGGCCACCGCATAGGTCAGCACCAAGCCCAGCGCCAACCCGATCCACGGCAGCGTCGCCGCGGAGACCCATCCGCCCAGGGCCTGCGCCACCAGCGGCGAGGTGCAGATCCAGGCGGTGCTGTAGGCCCCCAGGCCGATGAAGGCCGCCTGTCCGAACGATGTCATGCCGCCGACACCGGTCAGCAGCACCAGGCCGGCGGCCGCCAGCGCATACAGGCCGATATAGTTCAGCAGCGTGATGCTGTATTCGGGCAGCCAGGGCCAGACCAGCGCGAGGGCCGCCACGCACAGCACGGTGAGCTGACGCCGGGTCATTCCTCGTCCTCCTCGACATGGTGGCTGCGCAGCGAACGCCACAGCAGCACCGGAATGATCAGCGTGAACACCAGCACCTCCTTGAACGCGCTGGCCCAGAACGAGGCAAAGGCCTCCAGCTGCCCGACCAGCAGCGCGCCGGCCAGCGCCAGCGGGTAGCTGGCCAGGCCGCCGACGATGGCCGCGACGAAGCCCTTGAGTCCGACCAGAAAGCCGGTGTCGTAATACATGGTCGTCAAGGGGGCGATCAGCAGGCCGGAGATGGCGCCGATGAGCGCGGCCAGCGCAAAGCTCAGATCGCCCGCGAGTCCGATCGGAATGCCCATCAGGCGCGCGCCGACGCGGTTCATCGCCGTGGCCCGCAGCGCCTTGCCGACGATGAAGCGGTCGAAAAACAGGAACAGGCCGGCCACCAGAACCAGCGCCACACCGACGACCACGAGCGACTGGCCGCTGACCGTCAGCCCCGCCAGATCCAGCCGCAGCTCGGAAAACGGCCGGGTGCGTGAGCCCTCGGCCCCAAAGAACAGCAGGCCCAGGCCCACCAGCACGCCATGCAGCGCCACCGAGACGATCAGCAGCATGAGCACGGAAGCCTGCGCCAGCGGCCGGTAGGCCAGGCGGTACAGCAGCGGCCCCATGGGCGTGACCAGCAGCAGCGCGGCCAGTGTCTGCAGCAGCAAAGAGGCGGGCTGCGCCAGCATCAGCGCCACGGCCACGGCCGGCACCGCCACGGCCCACAGCAGGGTCGAGCGCCAGTCCACCTGCAGGCCACGGCGTGCGCGCACAAACTCCGCCAGCAGCGCCAGCGCCCCCATGACCAGCAGCAGCCACAACGTGTTGGGCAGCCGGCCGGACTGCAGGGCCGCCATCGACAGCGCCGCATAGGCCACCAGCTCGCCCTGGGGAATGAAGATGACGCGCGTGACCGAAAACACCAGCACCAGCGCCAGCGCCATCAAGCCGTAGATCGCGCCGTTGACGATGCCGTCCTGCACGAGCAGCATCGCGATCTGCAAATCCATGTTTACTTTCGCAGTGGGGCCTGTTCATGGCGCGTAGCCGCCCCTTGCGGGGGCGGCCACGCGCCGCTCATCGCGCAGCGGTGCGCTTCAGGGCTGGTACTTCCACTTGCCGCCTTCGATCTTGACCATGACGAAGGCGCGCTGATCCAGGCCCAGGTGATCCTGGGCGGACATGTTGAAGATGCCATGCGCGCCGGGCAGCTCGCGGATCTGCTCCAGCGCGTCGCGCAACGCCGCGCGGAAGGCCGCCGTACCCGGCTGGGCTTTCTTCAGCGCCACCGGCACGGCCGCAGCCATCAGCAGGCCGGCGTCCCAAGCGTGCGCGCCGAACGTCGAGACCGTGCCCTTGCCATAGGCCGCCTCATACGCCTCGATGTAAGCCAGCGCGGACTTCCTGACCGGGTGGCTGGCCGGCAGCTGCTCGGCCACCAGCACCGGGCCGGCCGGCAGGAACGTGCCCTCGACATCCTTGCCGCCCACGCGCAGGAAATCGGCATTGGCCACGCCATGGGTCTGGTAGATCTTGCCGCCATATCCACGCTCGCGCAGCGTCTTCTGCGGCAGCGCGGCGGGCGTGCCGGAACCGGCGATGAGCACGGCGTCGGGCTTGGCGGCCATGATCTTGAGCACCTGGCCGGTCACCGAGGTATCGGTGCGCGAATAGCGCTCGTTGGCAACGATCTGCAGCCCCTTGAGACCGGAGACCTTGCTGAACTCCTGGTACCAGCCTTCGCCATACGCATCGGAAAAGCCAATGAAGGCCACGTTGCGCACGCCGTTGTTGGCCATGTGCTGCACGATGGCCAGCGACATCATGATGTCGTTCTGCGGCGTCTTGAACACCCAGCGCTTCTTGGCATCCTGCGGCTCGACGATGCGCGCCGAGGCGGCCATCGAGATCATCGGCGTCTGCGCCTCGGCCACCACGTCGATCATCGCCAGCGAATTGGGCGTGATGGTCGAGCCCAGGATCACGTCCACCTTGTGCTCGGCAATCAGCTTGCGGGTGTTGCTGACCGCCGTGGTGGTGTCGGAAGCGTCATCGAGCACGATGTAGTTGACTTTCTGCCCGGCAATGGATTTGGGCATCAGGCTGATGGTGTTCTTCTCGGGAATGCCGAGCGATGCGGCCGGTCCGGTGGCCGAGACGACCACGCCGACGTTGATGTCGGCATGCGCGAGCGCGGCCGTTGCCAACGCGACGATCAGCGCCAGGGGTTTGAACAGCTTCATCGTTTGTCTCCTGTGGGGGTTGGGGAAAAATGGACGCGCGCTGCGCGCGGGGGGCTTTCCGGGCGCGGTTGCACGGCGGCAAGACCGCCCAGAAACAGGTCGGCCACGATGGGCGCCAGCGCGTCGTAGTCCAGCACGCCATCGGGTTTCATCCAGGTGAACATCCAGTTGATCATGCCGAACAGCAGCATGGTCAGCGGCGTGGTCAGCAGCGCGGCCTTGAGCTCCGGACGCACTTCACCTACGGCCCGCGCGAAGCCGGCCACGACCACCCGCTCCTTGGCCTGCACGCGCTGCCGCTCGGCCGGCTGCAGGAATTTCACGTCTTCGGTCAGCACGTGATGGGCGTCCTGGGCGTTCGCGTATTCCCGCACGAAGCGCAGGATCAGCTCGCGCAGACGCACGGCCGGCTCCAGGCCCTGGGCTTCCACTTCCTGCACCAGGGCCTGCAGCCGTTCCACATGCCCCTCGGCGATGCTGACCAGCAAGCTGTACTTGTCGGGGAAGTAGTGGTAGAGGGTGGCCTTAGACAGACCGCAGTCCCGCGCCACCTCGTTCATCGTGGTGCCGGGATAGCCGCCGCGGGCGAACAGGCGCGCCGCGCTGGCCAGGATGGCCTCGCGCTGGTCGTCGTAGCCGGAAGCGCGTCCACGGGCCATGTCAGGCGCCCCGGGAAGGTGCAAGGCCATACGGCATCCGCATGGGCACTCCTTAGCGCTCGTCGAAGGACAGCACCACCCGCTCGGTCAGCGGATGGGCCTGGCAGCACAGCACGAAGCCAGCTTCGACTTCGTTTTGATCCAGCGCGAAATTGCGCTCCATGCGCACCTTGCCTTCGAGCAGCTTGGCCCGGCAGGTGCCGCACACGCCGGACGTGCAGGAAAACGGCACCTCCAGACCCGCGGCGCTGGCGCTGTCCAGGATGCTGGGCTGCGCCTTGCGGAACTCGAACTCGCGGCGCAGGCCGTCGCGGATGATGGTCACCCGCGCCGCCTCGGCATCGTCCGCGCTGGGCTGGTGCACCACGGCGTCCACCGCCCCCTGGGCCTGCTGCGGCACGCCAAAGCGTTCGATGTGGATGCGCTCGGGCGGCACGCCGGCTGCGCGCAGCGCGGCTTCGGCCTCGTCGTTCATCTGGAAAGGACCGCAGATGTAGGCGTGGTCTATGCCTTCGGCGCGCAGCAGTGGCCCGATGAATTCGCCGATCTTGGCGCGGTCGAGGATGCCGTGATTGAGCGGCGCCTCGGTTTCCTCGTCGGAAAAGACGTAGTGGATCACCAGGCGCGTCATGTAGCGGTTTTTCAGGTCTTCCAGCTCTTCCTTGAACATCGTGGAGTTGAGCTGGCGGTTGCCGTAGATCAGCGTGAAGCGGCTCTGCGGCTCGCGCGCCAGTACGGTCTTCATGATCGACAGGATGGGCGTGATGCCGCTGCCGCCGGCAATGCCCAGATGGCCGCGCCGCGCCGCCGGATCGACCTCGACGAAAAAGCGCCCTTGCGGTGCCATCACCTGCACGGTGTCGCCCACCTTCAGCCGCGTGTGGATCCAGTTGGAGAACACGCCGCCCTTGACCCGCCGCACGCCCACGCGCAGCTGGCCATCATCGACACCAGCGCAGATCGAGTAGGAGCGCCGCAGGTCCTGGCCGTCGATGGTGGCGCGCAGGGTCAGGTACTGGCCCTGGGTAAAGCCGAAGACGCTGCGCAGCTCGGCAGGCACGTCGAAGGTCACGATCACGGCCTCGGGCGTGTCGGGCTCGATGGCGCGCACTTTCAGGGGATGGAACAGAGGCGTCATAGGGGCTTGAAGTATTCGAACGGCTCCTGGCAGGCCAGGCAGCGAAACAGGGCCTTGCAGGCCGTCGAGCCATAGGCCGACAGCTGCGTGGTCTGGGGACTGCCACAGCGTGGACAGGCCACAGCCGGGGCGCTCGGGCGGCGGCCCAGAACCTGGATCACCGCCTGGCCCTGCGCGGCTGCCGCGCCAGCAGGCGGAGCGATGCCATAAGCCTGCAGCTTGGCGCGCCCCTGCGGCGTGATCCAGTCGGTGGTCCAGGCCGGCGCACGCTGGATGCGCACCTGTACCGGGCCCAGACCGGCAGCCTCCAGGGCCTGCCGCACGTTGTGTTCGATCAGCTCGGTCGCGGGACAGCCCGAGTAAGTGGGCGTGAGCACCACCTCCAGCGCCCCCTGCGGCCCTTCGGCCGGCAGCTCCACGGCGCGCACGATGCCCAGATCGCACACCGAGACGGCCGGCACTTCCGGGTCGGGCACGGCGGCCAGCACCTCCCAGGCACGAGCGATGCGCTCAGCCGCCGGCGCGCTGGCTGCACAGGTGCTCACCACGCCCCCCCGGGATAGGCCCGCTGCAGGTACTGCATTTCGGCCAGCAGGTGCCCCATGTGCTCGCTGTGCACGCCACGCTTGCCGCTGCTGCGGAACTTCGCCTCGGCAGGCAGAGGCAGCGCGGCGGCGTCGAGCAGCTGGCGCATTTCGGACATCCAGTCGGCGCGCAGCTCGGACCAGTCCGGCCCCAGCCCGCTGGCGGCGGCCTGCGCGTCGATCGCATCGCCCTCCAGCAGCTCCGGCACATAGCGCCACAGCTGCTGCAGCGCGGCCAGCATGCGCCGGCGCGATTCGTCGGTGCCGTCGCCCAGCCGCACGACCCAGTCGCCGGCATGCTGCTGGTGGTAGCGCGCCTCTTTCAGCGCTTTGGCGGCGATGGCGGCGAGTTCGGCATCGCGGGAGTCGAGCAGCCGCTGCCAGACGAGCTTGAGGAAGGTGGCGACCATCGCGTTGCGCAGCACGGTGAAGGCGAAGTCGCCGCGCGGCAGCTCCACCATCGTGACATTGCGGTAATCCGGCTCGTCGCGCAGGAAGGCGAGCTGGTCCTCGTCGAACTGCTGGCCGCACATCCTGCCTGCATGGGTGAGCAGCGCGCGCGCCTGGCCGATCAGGTCCAGCGCCACATTGGTCAGCGCCAGGTCTTCCTCGATGATGGGCGCGTGGCCGCACCATTCGCCCAGCCGCTGGGCCAGGATCAGGCAGGTGTCGGCCAGACGCAGCACATACTGGACCTGCGGGTCCCGGGAGGGTTGGATCGATGCTTGCATGCCGGCCTCACATGTGGTTGACGGCGTCCGGCAGCGTGTAGAAGGTCGGGTGGCGGTAGATCTTGTCTTCCATCGGATCGAAGTACATGTCCTTGTCCGCCGGATCGCTGGCCACGATCTGGTCGGAGCGCACCACCCACAGGCTCGTGCCTTCCTGCCGCCGGGTGTAGACCTCGCGCGCCAGCTGGATCGCCATCTTCGCGTCGGCCGCGTGCAGGCTGCCGCAGTGCTTGTGGTCCAGGCCCGCGCGGGTGCGCACGAAGACTTCCCACAGCGGCCATTCGTTCGGGGCTGTCGTCTCGCTCATGGTGTCCGTCCTTTCTGCCTTTTCAGGCCGCCTTCTGTGCGGCCTGTTGCTTGCGCGCATGCGCCAGCGCGGCCTCGCGCACCCAGGCCCCTTCTTCCCAGGCCTGCACGCGCGCGCCCAGCCGCTCCTGGTTGCACGGGCCGTCGCCACCGACCACGCGCCAGAACTCGTCCCAGTCGATCGGGCCGAAGTCGTAATGCTGGCGCTCTTCGTTCCATTTCAGCTCGGGGTCGGGCAGCGTCACGCCCAGCACCTTGGCCTGCTCGACCGTGGCGTCCACGAACTTCTGGCGCAGGTCGTCGTTGCTGATGCGCTTGATGCCCCAGCGCATGGACTGCGGTGTGTGCGGCGAGTCCGCATCGGGTGGGCCGAACATCATCAGCGCCGGCCACCACCAGCGGTTGACCGAGTCCTGCACCATCTGCCGCTGCGCGTCGGTGCCGTGCCGCATCATCGTCAGCAAGGCGTCAAAGCCCTGCCGCTGGTGAAAGCTCTCTTCGCGGCAGATGCGGATCATCGCGCGCGCATAAGGGGCGTAGGAGCAGCGGCACAGCGGCACCTGGTTCATGATGGCCGCGCCATCGACCAACCAGCCGATGGCGCCCACATCGGCCCAGTTCAGCGTCGGGTAGTTGAAGATCGAGCTGTACTTGGCCTTGCCGCTGTGCAGCGCCTCGATCATCTGGTCACGCGACATGCCCAGCGTCTCGGCTGCCGCGTACAGATACAGGCCGTGACCCCCTTCATCCTGGATCTTGGCCAGCAGGATGGCCTTGCGCTTGAGCGTGGGCGCGCGCGTGACCCAGTTGCCCTCCGGCAGCATGCCTACGATCTCTGAATGCGCATGCTGGCTGATCTGCCGCAACAGCGTCTTGCGGTAGTGCTCGGGCATCCAGTCCTTGGCCTCGATGAATCCACCGGCATCGATGCGCTCCTCGAAGCGTTTTTCCAGCTCGGCTTCCTGCAGCGTGCGCACCGGCTTGCGCTCTTCCTGCGGGGCGATGTCTATGGCCTGGGTGTACATAGCGGCACTCCTTTACTTGGGTCGTTTGTCGATCACGCGCCGGGCCTTGCCCACCAGCGTGCGCTCGATCGAATCGGGCGCGCCCACGCTCACGCGCGTGCTCACGCCCACCAGGGTCTTGATGCGGTGCTGTACCTCGTGGGCGATGCGCGCGGCATCGGCATCACGATGGGCCGGCAGCAGCTCGCAGCGCACCTCCACTTCGTCCAGAAAGCCCTCGCGCGTGACCACCAGCTGGTACTGTCCACCGAGGTGGCCGTGCTGCAGGATGATTTCCTCGATCTGCGTGGGAAAGACGTTGACGCCGCGGATGATCAGCATGTCGTCACTGCGGCCGACGATCTTGCCCATGCGCCTGAACGACCTTGCCGTCGGCGGCAGCAGCCGGGTAAGGTCGCGCGTGCGGTAGCGGATGACGGGCAGCGCTTCCTTGGTCAGCGTGGTGAACACCAGCTCGCCTTCGGAGCCGTCGGGCAGCACTTCGCCGGTGTCGGGGTCGATGATCTCCGGATAGAAATGGTCTTCCCAGATCACCGGCCCGTCCTTGCTCTCGATGCACTCGTTGGCCACGCCCGGGCCCATGACTTCGGACAGCCCATAGATGTCCACCGCGTCGATGCCGGCGCGGGTTTCGATCTCGCGCCGCATCGCCTCCGTCCAGGGCTCGGCGCCGAAGATCCCGACCCGGATGCTCATCTCGCGCGGATCCAGCCCCTGGCGCTCGAACTCCTCGATGATCACCTGCATGTAGCTCGGCGTGACCATGATGATGTCCGGCTTGAAGTCCCGGATCAGCTGCACCTGCTTCTCGGTCTGCCCTCCGGACATCGGGATCACCGTGCAGCCCAGGCGTTCGGCCCCGTAATGCGCGCCCAGCCCGCCGGTGAAGAGGCCATAGCCGTAGGCCACGTGCACGATGTCGCCTGCCCTGCCGCCGGAGGCGCGGATCGAGCGCGCCACCAGCTGCGCCCAGGTGTCGATGTCGTTTCGCGTATAGCCCACCACGGTGGGCTTGCCGGTGGTCCCCGAGGAGGCATGGATGCGCACCACCTGCTCGCGAGGCACGGCAAACAGCCCGAAAGGGTAGTTGTCGCGCAGGTCCTGCTTGGTGGTGAACGGAAACCGAGCCAGGTCGCCCAGCTCTTTCAGATCGTCCGGGTGCACGCCCTGGGCATCGAAGGCCTTGCGGTAATGCGGCACGTGGTCGTAAGCGCGGCGCAGCGTCTGCTTCAGGCGTTGCAGCTGCAGCGCGGCAATCTCGTCGCGGCTGGCGGTCTCGATCGGCTCCAGATCGCCTGGAGCGGGGGCTTTCACGGGCATGGGTCTCCTCTTGCTCTGCGATGTCCGATGTTCAGCCGCTGACGGCCGGCTTGCCCTTGAGGGTGTAGGAACGCCCCCGGAACACCGCCAGGCGCTCGCCCCGGTGGTTCGTCACCTCCACGTCGTAGACGCCAGTGCGGCCGGCCTTGTTCACCTCGCTGCAGCGCGCGGTCAGCACATCGCCCAGCCGCGCTGGCGCCATCAGGTCGATGCTGAAGCCGGACGCCACGGTCAGCTCGTTGTAGGCATTGCAGGCGAAGGCGAAAGCCGTATCGGCCAGCGTGGCGATCAGGCCGCCGTGGCAGATGGCATGGCCGTTGAGCATGTCCTCGCGCACGGTCATCGTCACCGTGGCGCTGCCGGGGCCGATGGCGGCCACCACCATGCCCAGTGCGCGGCTGGCGCGGTCACTGGCGTACATGCGTTCCCGCACGTATTCGGCCACTTGCTGGGGGGTTTGCTCATTCATTGCTGCGGCGGCTCCTGCTCATCGTTCGGTGTAGCGGGGCTGGCGCTTCTCGCGAAATGCCGCCACGCCTTCGGCAAAGTCGGGGGCACGCCCCAGCTCGCCCTGCAGCCGCGCCTCCAGATCAAGCGCGGCAGCGAAATCCAGCCCCAGGGCTTCGTCCAGCGCGCAGCGCGTCTGCACCAACGCCCGCGTGGGCAGCTCGGCGAGCCGCTGCGCCAGCGCCAGCGCGCCGTCCATCAGCTGCGCGTCATCCACCACCTGCCAGACCAGGCCCCAGGCCTGGGCCTGCTCCGCCGTCAGCTTCTCCCCCGTCATGGCCAGCGCCAGCGCGCGAGCGCGCCCCAGCAGGCGCGGCAGCAGCCAGGTGCCCCCGCAGTCCGGAATCAGCCCGATGCGTGCAAACGCCTGAATGAAGCTGGCGCTGCGCGCGGCCACCACGATGTCGCAGCCCAGCGCCAGATTGGCGCCCGCCCCGGCGGCCACGCCGTTGACCGCTGCCAGCACCGGCATCGGCATGCTGCGCACGCGCAACGCCAGCGGCTTGTACAGCCGCTCGACCACGCCCCCGACATCGGGCGCGGCGCCCGCGTGGGCCTGCAAGGCCGGGTCGTTCAGATCCTGCCCGGCGCAAAAACCCCGCCCGGCTCCGGTCAGCACCACGCAGCGCACGGCAGTGTCAGCAGCCGCCTGCTCCAGCGCGGCCAGCAGCTGCTCGTGCATGGCTGCCGTCAGGCTGTTCAGCGCGGCCGGGCGGTTCAGCGTCAGCGTGCGCACCGCGCCGCTGTGGCTGCTCAGAATCAAGGGCTCGGACAAAGCGCAACGCCTCCTCGACCGGCGTTTTCCGGGATTCCGGAATCACATTCAACCGACCGGTCGGTCGGAAATGTCCGCTGAAGTTTGACGCGCGTCAACACCAGACAAACCCTAGGGCGCAGCAGCCGGTCTGGCCGGCTTGCACGACGGCGTCCGGCAGGGCCGGATGAGCATTGGGCGCGGGTCCGGCGCCCCCCCGGAGCCGGCGCCGCAGTGGGTGCCCAGCATAGCTGGCGGAGCGCACGGCCCCTGGATGCGGCAAACCGCCGCCAGATCAAGCCCGGCGGGCAGCGCAGGCGGGCGGCACCCACCCTCCGCAGGCGCCCGGACCGGCAGCCGCTCAGCCGCCGGCCTGCCCCTGGCGCGCGGCGTACTGGCGGGCGAACTGCACGTACCAGTCCAGGCAGCCGGGGTTGGCCATCGCATCCTTGTTGACCACTTTTTCCAGCGGCTGGCCCAGCAGCAGTTTCTTGATCGGCAGCTCCTGCTTCTTGCCCGAGAGGGTGCGCGGGATTTCGGCCACCTGCAGGATTTCGTTGGGCACGAAGCGCGGCGACAGCGCGGTCTTGATCGCGTCGTTGATGCGGGCCTTCAGCGCCGCATCCAGCGCCAGGCCCGGGCGCAGCACCACGAACAGCGGCATGTAGCTCTCGCGCCCCAGGTATTCCAGATCGACGACCATGGAGTCCAGCACCTCGGGCAGGGCCTCCACCGCGCTGTAGAGCTCGCTGGTGCCCATGCGCAGGCCGTGGCGGTTGATGGTGGCGTCGCTGCGGCCGTAGATGATGCAGCTGCCGCGCGGGGTGATCTTCAGCCAGTCGCCATGCCGCCACACCGGCCCGGCCTCGGGGCCGGCGTCGCCGCCGCCGGGCTTGCGGCCGTGGCCGGCCGGGTACATGTCGAAATAGCTGGCCAGGTAGCGCTGGTTGCCCGCGTCGTTCCAGAAGTACAGCGGCATGCTGGGCAGCGGCTGGGTGCAGACCAGCTCGCCCACGGCATCGATGACCGGCTCGCCCTGCTCGTTCCACGCCTCCACCGCGCAGCCCAGGCAGCGGCACTGCATTTCGCCCGGCACCTGCGGCAGCTCGCGGTTGCCGCCGATGAAAGCGCCGGCGAAGTCGGTGCCGCCGGAGATGTTGCACCACCAGATGTCATCCTGCGAGCCCTTGGGCAGCGTACCGCCGGCCGTGGGGTTGACGCGCTTGACCTGCGCGTTGACCCAGCGCTGCACGTCCTCGGCCAGCGGCGAGCCGGTGGAGCCCAGCGCGCGCACACGCGTCAGCGGCCCGCAGTCTTCAAGCGAAATGCCGGCCTTCATGCAGTTGGCATAGAAAGCCGCGCCCGCGCCGAAGAAGGTGCACTTGGTGTCGGATGCGAAGCGCCACAGCGTGGTCCAGTCCGGCGCCTTTTTGTTGCCGGCCGCATCCACGGTGGCACCGCCGGGGCTGCCGTCGAAGATGCACAGCGTGGTGCCGGTGAGCAGGCCGCTGACCTGGAAGTTCCACATGATCCAGCCGGTGGAGCTGTACCAGTGGAAACGCTCGCCCAGGCTGTTGGGCGCGTAGCTGCAGCCGATGTCGCTGTGCAGCGAAAACGCCAGCGCCATGATGAAGATGCCGCCGTGTCCATGCACGATGGGCTTGGGCAGGCCCGTGGTGCCGCTGGAATAGACCACCCACAGCGGGTGGTCGAAGGGCACGAACACCGGCTCGAAGGCGCGCACAGCCGCATCGTCGCGCGCCACCGTCTGCGCCCACTTAGTGACCGTGATACCTGGCCGCACGTCCACGCTGCCTAGGCCCAGATTGGGCTGCACGATCAGGTGCTGCAGCGTAGGCAGCGCCGCGCAGATCTCGGCCACCACGGCGCGCCGGTCGGTATCGCGCCCGCCGTAGGTCACACCGTCGCAGGCGATCAGCACCTTGGGCTCGATCTGCCTGAAACGGTCCAGCACCGCTGCCGTGCCCATGTCGGGCGCGCAGATGCTCCAGACCGCGCCGATGCTGGCCACGGCCAGAAAGGCCACGATGGCCTCGGGCGTGTTGGGCAAATAGGCCACGACGCGGTCGCCCTGCTGCACACCCTGCGCGCGCAGATGCAGGGCCAGCGCCGCCACCTGGCGCCGCAGCTCGCCCCAGCCCAGCTCGCGCGCAGGCTGGCCGGCGGCCAGGCTTTTCTCGTTGTGGCTGACGATGGCCGGCAGCCCGGCGCGCTGCGCCATCTCCACGTGGCGGAACACCTGCTGCACGTAGTTGACCTGCGCGCCCGCAAACCACACGGCGCCGGGCATGCGGTTGACCGCCAGCGCGGCGCGGTGCGGCGTGGGGGAATGCACGCCAAAGCAGTCCCAGATGCTCTGCCAGAAAGCGTCCAGCTCGGTCACCGACCAGCGCCACAGCGCGTCATAGCTGTCGAACGCCAGGCCGCGGTGCTCGCGCAGCCAGTGCTGGTACATGCGGATTTGCGGAACGTAGGGAGCTTTCATGGCAGCTGCGGTACAGTGAAAAGGCGCGCATAACTCTAGCACCCGCCATGACCCTGCCCCCGCCCGCCCTGGAACACCTGGCCGACCTCACCGTCACCGTCGCCGCGCCGCTGGAAGCCGGTTCCATCATCGGCATCAACAGCCGTGGCCGGCGGCGCATCATCCCCATCACCGGCGGCACGCTGCGCGGGCCCCGGCTGCAAGGGCGCGTGCTTCCAGGCGGCGCGGATTTCCAGCTCATCGTCTCCGACACCGCCGCCGTGCTGGACGCGCGCTACCTGATCGAGCTGGAAGGGCCGAAGTTCGGCGGCGAGCACATCTACGTGCACAACCAGGCGCTGCGCCGCGGCAGCGCGGCCGACATCGCCCGGCTAGCGCGCGGCGAGCCGGTGGACCCAGCCGCTGTTTACTTCCGCTGCGTGCCCACTTTTGAGGTATCACACCCGGCCCTGGCCTGGCTGACCGAAAGCCTCTTCGTCGGCACCGGCGCGCGCCATCCGGACCGGGTGGAGCTGAGCGTATATCGTATCCTGTGATCCGTGATTGCACGCGCAACATCTTGGGGACGCTCACAGGTAGCTCCCCATCATGTCGTTGTTTTACGCGACCGCTCAAACGTTAGGGAGGTTGTTTCCAGCGGACCTCACCCTGGTCTCGCCCACGGCATGGGCCGCAGCTATGGTGACGTCTGCCTGAATCCCGAAGGTACGCTCTGGATCACGACTGGGCTCGACCATTTCATCGCTTTCGACGACTGCACCGGCCGCTTGGTGTGTGAAGCTGGCGTGCTGCTACGGGACATCCAACGACTGGCAATGCCTCGTGGCTGGATTCTGCCCGTGACGCCGGGGACCCAACTAGTGACGGTTGGGGGTGCGATCGCCAACGATGTCCACGGCAAGAACCATCACGTATTGGGTTCTTTCGGCGATCACGTACAGAGCCTTACCCTCATTCGCACCGATGGCGAGGTCATCCAGTGCGGCCCACATGAACGACCTGATTGGTTCGCCGCCACGGTGGGTGGATTAGGCCTGACTGGGATGATCACCCAAGCTGAGATCCAGCTGCGCCGTGTGGCCGGCCCATGGCTGGATACCGAGACCGTGCCCTATGGCAGCCTGGATGAGTTCTTCCAACTCGCGGATGCTTCTGAGGCCGATTGGGAACACACGGTGTCCTGGATAGACTGCGTTGCAAGCCGGGGCGGACGGGGCATATTCATGCGCGCCAATTTCACCCGTGCGAGTCATCGTCCGCTGCCCTCAGAGAAGAAACGGAGCATGCCCATCGTGCCCCCCTTTTCTCTAGTCAATCGACTCACCTTGCGCCCCTTCAACATGGCCTACTACCATCTCAAGAAGTGGCAGGCGGGGCGGGCCATCACGCACTACGAGCCGTTCTTCTATCCGCTGGATAACCTTCTCGAATGGAACCGGATGTACGGCCCGAAGGGCTTCTTCCAATACCAGAGCGTGGTCCCACGCGAAGTGGGGCAAGAAGCCGTTGGAGCCATGCTCAAAGAAATCGCTCGATCTGGAGATGGTTCGTTCCTCGCTGTGCTGAAGACTTTTGGCAACCGCCAGCCGGTAGGGATGCTGAGCTTCCCGCAGCCTGGGGTCACGCTGGCACTGGACTTTCCGAATCAGGGAGAGCGCACGCACAACCTATTCAAGCGCCTCGATGCCATTGTGCGGGAGGCCAAGGGCCGCATCTATCCAGCCAAGGATGCGCGAATGCCCAGAGAACTCTTTGAGGCAGGCTATCCACGCCTGGCCGAATTCATGAAATACCGGGACCCGGGCATCAGCTCCGGTCTTTCACGCCGTTTGATGGGAAGTTAAATGAACAACAAGAAAAGAATCGTCATTGTTGGCGCCACCTCGGCGATTGCCGAGCACTGCGCCAGAATCTGGCTGGCAAAGCAGCCGGCCGAACTGACTCTGCTGGGGCGTGATGCACAGCGCATTGAGCGGGTTGCAACTGACCTCAAGGTCCGTAGCCCGCAATCCGAGATTCGGGTTGTCCAGGCAGAATTCCTAAATCCTGAAGCCATCAACGCCACGGTTCGGGATATCGTCAAATCGGGGCGCGTCGATATCGTCCTGATTGCGCACGGGTCATTGCCCCAGCAAACCGAGTGCCAGAACAACCTTCAGTCTTGCCGCGATGCACTGGAGATCAACGGGGTATCACCCGTCCTCTATGCCGAAGCTTTTGCCAAAGAAATGGAAAAAGCCAATCATGGCACCATTGCCTTGATCGGCTCGGTAGCTGGCGACAGAGGGCGCAAGTCCAACTATGTCTACGGCGCAGCCAAAGGACTGGTGACGCGTTACGCCCAAGGCTTGCAGCACCGCTTTGCTGGTAGCGGGGTCAAGGTGGTGCTGATCAAGCCTGGCCCGACGGATACCCCGATGACGGCTCACCTCAAGAGCAAAGGCGCCAAGCTCGCACCTGTTGAAGATGTAGCTAAGCAGATTGTTGAGGGTGTGGAGGCGGGCAAACCAGTCATCTACGCACCGAGGAAGTGGTGGCTGATCATGATGATTATTCGGCACCTTCCCCTTATCCTGTTCAACAAAATGAATATTTAAATAAAATCTGCTTAAGCGCCAGCACCACCCATACACCCCCGCTCAAATCATCTAATGACGCACCAACAATCGCGAGCCCGCGAAGAGGTTTGGCTTGGCATTATATTATTTAGCCTAGCTTTGGCCGCTATGGGCGACCAATTTTTGCGATCCCTCTATTGGTCCCACTCCTCATGGCAAATCACCGAATGGCTGATAAATTATGCCGGCGGTTTTGTTAGAAGAGGCTTATCTGGCGAGGCCCTTCTATACATATCTCAAATTTTAAATATAGCTGCCAATCATTTGGCCATTCTGCTGAGCTTCGCCATTTACGGCGCTTTGCTGTTTTTTCTGATAAAAAATGCGCGCGAAATTTATTCGCCGGCAACCCTTATTTCGCCTCTTCTAATGGGAGCGCCAGCATATCAAGACTTCATCGTCAGAAAAGATGTGCTGATCTTATGCATCCTTGTCATAAGCTTAAAGCTGGCTGTTCGCAAAGACCACGAGGCTCGGACATCGATTGCCCTTGCCATCATCTGTGCCGCAGGCGTTTTAATTCATGAGGCTTATTTTTTTGTGGCATTTCCTGTAATTACGGCCGCATTGTTACGAAAAACCGATCTTATGCCTTCAGGACAAATAAGCCGCCCCCTGTTTTCAACTTCCCTCGTCGGCCTTGCATTTATATCGTCATTCGTAACAACAGTAATTTTTAAAGGCTCTCCAAAAATAGCGCTCGCCATCCATAATTCATGGGGACCTCTTTGGATTCAGATTGATAAGACAAACTGTTGCATCACACAACCTTCAGCCGCCATTGATGCTATTGGGTGGAGCACCAGCAAAGGAGTCTCTCTTAGCTTCAGCCTTTTGAGCACATTTTCAGATGGTATTTACGTACCCCTCGCTTGGATCTGCATCATCATTGTATGTTTTTGGCTCATGATTGGTCGTTCCTTGCTCGCTCATCATGAGCAATTAAAGCATTTTGCCGCGATCATGTTGCTTCAGCTTGTTTCTCTTTCCCCTTTGTTTATCCTAGGATGGGATTATGGTAGATGGATTTTTCTCTGGCTTGTTAGCTCTGTCTTGATTTATGTCGTCATTCCCCTCTCGGGATCTCTTGCCCCAACCCTATTTAATCGAGCAGCAGATAAATTGCTCACGCATCGCCTGTTTAGAATCAAGCCGCCTTTTTGGTTTTTGCTTATTTTCGGCGTCCCTGTATGCTGCTGGTCGATCGTCAGTCAGATTCGATCTGCGCCAATTGGCTATGCGCTGGCGCACTTTTATCGGCTCGGGCGTATGCTTTTGCTCTGACCTTATCTTTTGTCCTGTCAGCTTTTTTATAAGCTGGACTAGCCGGATCCCACTTGAAATAAATTGAGCTGGTGCCTGTCATTACTTGACCAATTCACTCTCACTGCGTACCAAAAATACGGTCCCCCGCGTCCCCCAGGCCGGGCAGGATGTAGCCGTGGTCGTTGAGCTCGCGGTCGATGGCTGCCGTGTAGATGGGCACGTCCGGGTGCTCGCGGTACATCGTCATGATGCCTTCCGGGCAGGTGAGCAGGCACAGGAACTTGATGGACTTGGGGCTGCACTGCTTCAGGCGCGCCACCGCGGCGGCGGCGGAGTTGCCGGTGGCCAGCATCGGGTCCACGACGATGACGTCGCGCTCCTCCATGGCTTTGGGCATCTTGAAGTAGTACTCCACGGCCTGCAGCGTCTGCGGATCGCGGTACAGGCCGATGTGGCCCACGCGCGCGCCCGGCACCACCGCCAGCATGCCGTCGAGGATGCCGTTGCCGGCGCGCAGGATGCTGGCAAACACCAGCTTCTTGCCGTCGATGACCCGGCTGGTCATGGTCTCCAGCGGGGTTTCGATCTGCACTTCCTGCATGGGCAGGTCGCGGCAGACTTCATAGACCATCAGGCTGGCCAGCTCGTTGAGCAGGCGGCGAAAGCTGTTGGTGCTGGCTTCCTTCTTGCGCATCAGCGTGAGCTTGTGCTGCACCAGCGGGTGGTCGATGACGGTCACGTTGGCGCGGGCGGCGGGATCGAGGGCGATCATGGCGGGTGTCGGTAAGGGGTACAGGGTGATCGCCTATTTTCCCCCGGGTTTGCCGCAGGGCGGCGCCCGCCCGGGAGCACGGTAGCATCGCGGCAGCCCAACCACCCGGAGAAGAACGCATGAGCCTTTTTGCCTGGAACGAAAAAGACCCGCAGCTGCTGCAGCAAGGCGGCGTGATCGCGCCGGACGAGCGCCTGCCCTGGCCGCAGACGGCCGTCATGGGCGTGCAGCACGTCATCGCGATGTTCGGCGCCACCGTGCTGGCGCCGATCCTGATGGGCTTCGACCCCAACATCGCCATCTTGATGAGCGGCATCGGCACGCTGATCTTTTTCCTCGTCACCGGCGGCAAGGTGCCCAGCTACCTGGGTTCGAGCTTTGCCTTCATCGGCGTGGTCATCGCCGCTACGGCCTACGCCGGCAAGGGGGCCAATGCCAACATCGGCGTGGCGCTGGGCGGCATCATCGCCTGCGGCGCGCTGTACACGCTGATCGGCGCCATCGTGCAGGCCGTCGGCACGGGCTGGATCGAGCGGCTCATGCCGCCGGTGGTCACCGGCGCGGTGGTGGCGGTAATCGGCCTGAATCTGGCCGGCATTCCGATCAAGAACATGGCCGCCAGCAATTTCGACAGCTGGATGCAGCTGGTCACTTTCGTCAGCGTGGGCCTGGTGGCGGTGCTCACGCGCGGCATGGTGCAGCGCCTGCTGATCTTGGTGGGCCTGATCGTGGCCAGCGTCATCTACGCCGTGCTGACCAACGGCCTGGGGCTGGGCAAGCCGATTGACTTCAGTGGCATCGCGGCGGCGGCCTGGTTCGGCTGGCCACGCTTGGCCGCACCGGTGTTCGAGGCCAACGCCATGCTGCTGATCGCGCCGGTGGCCATCATCCTGGTGGCCGAAAACCTGGGCCACATCAAGGCCGTCACCGCGATGACCGGCCGCAACCTGGATGCCTACATGGGCCGCGCCTTCATCGGCGACGGCGTGGCCACCATGGTCAGCGGCGCTGCCGGCGGCACCGGCGTGACGACCTATGCCGAGAACATCGGCGTCATGGCCGCCACGCGCATCTATTCCACCGCCGTCTTCGTCGTCGCCGCGCTGATCGCCATCCTGCTGGGCTTCAGCCCCAAGTTCGGCGCGGTGATCCAGGCCATTCCACTGCCCGTCATGGGCGGGGTGTCCATCGTGGTCTTTGGCCTGATCGCCGTGGCCGGCGCCAAGATCTGGGTGGACAACCGGGTGGATTTCTCCGACAACAGGAACCTGATCGTCGCGGCCGTCACCCTGGTGCTGGGCACGGGCGACTACACGCTGAAGTTCGGCGACTTCGCGCTGGGCGGTATCGGCACGGCCACCTTTGGCGCCATCCTGCTGTATGCGCTGCTGAACCGCTCAAAGTAAGCGCACGCGCACATCAACATCCCTGCATTTATGGAGCCAGACTCCCTGATTTGCAGGGATGCTGTTGGGGGGCCGCGCGACCTGCTCAGCCAGCGCCCAGCCGCTGGCTCTTCCAGTACACGTCATCGCCGCCGTGCAGGCGGTTGAGCACGCGCGCCAGCACGAACAGCAGGTCCGACAGGCGGTTGAGGTACTGGCGCGGGGCGGCGCGCAGCGCTTCGGCCTCGCCCAGCGCCACCAGCGCGCGTTCGGCGCGGCGCGCCACCGTGCGGCACACATGGGCCTGCGCGGCCGCGCGGGTGCCGGCCGGCAGGATGAACTCCTGCAGCCGCGGCAGCTGGGCGTTGTGCCGCGAAAGCGCCTCATCCAGCGCGGCCACGGCCTCGTCCTTGAGCAGCTCGTAGCCCGGAATGGACAGCTCGCCGCCCAGGTTGAAGAGCTGGTGCTGGATGTCCACCAGCAGCTCGCGCACGTCGGCGGGCAGCTCCTCGCACAGCAGCAGGCCGATGTGGGAGTTCAGCTCGTCCACCTCGCCCATGGCGTGCACGCGCAGGTGGTTCTTGGAGACGCGGCGGTTGTCACCCAGCCCGGTGCTGCCGTCGTCGCCGGTGCGGGTAGCGATCTGCGTGAGGCGATTTCCCATGATGGCGACCTTGGATCACAATGCGAGGCTTGGCGCCTGGCCCGCTTCGGGCCGGCGTGCGTAACCACCGATTATTCCCCCTGTGGGCCGCCCGCTGCGGCCCGGGGGCTTGGAGACCCTGCGATGAACGCCCCCACCGCCGCCGCCCTGCTGCAACCCCAGGCCCGCCAGCGCCCCGTGCCGCCGGCGCTGATCGAATCCCTGCAGGCGCGGTTTGGCCCGCGCTGCTCCACCGCGCTGGCCGTGCGCGAGCAGCACGGGCGCGACGAGTCGGCCTACGTCAGCGTGCCGCCGCCGGCGGCGGTGGTCTTTGCCGAAAGCACCGCCGACGTGGCCGAAGCGGTGCGGCTGTGCGCGCAGCACGAGGTGCCGGTCATCCCCTTTGGCGTGGGCTCCTCGCTGGAAGGGCACCTGCTGGCCATCGAGGGCGGCATCAGCATCGACCTCAGCCGCATGAACCGCGTGCTGGCCGTGCACCCCGAGGACCTGACGGTGACCGTGCAGCCCGGCGTCACGCGCAAGCAGCTCAACGAGGAAATCCGCTCCACCGGCCTGTTCTTCCCCATCGACCCGGGGGCAGACGCCAGCATCGGCGGCATGTGCGCCACCCGCGCTTCCGGCACCAATGCGGTGCGCTATGGCACGATGCGCGAAAACGTGCTGGCGCTGGAGGTGGTCACCGCCAGCGGCGAGGTGATCCGCACCGGCACCCGCGCCAAGAAAAGCAGCGCCGGCTACGACCTGACGCGCCTGTTCGTCGGCAGCGAGGGCACGCTGGGCGTGATGACCGAGATCACGCTGCGCCTGTACCCGCTGCCGGAGGCCGTCTCGGCGGCGGTGTGCTCGTTTCCGTCGATCGAGGCGGCGGTACGCACCACCATCCAGATCATCCAGCTCGGCATCCCGATCGCGCGGGTGGAGCTGATCGACGCGCACACCGTGCGCATGGTCAACGCCCACTCCAAGCTGGGCCTGCGCGAAGAGCCCATGCTGCTGATGGAGTTCCACGGCTCGCCGGCCGGCGTGCAGGAGCAGGCCGAGAGCGTGCAGGCCATCGCCGCCGAACATGGCGGGCAGGCGTTCGCCTGGGCCACCACGCCGGAGGAGCGCACGCGGCTGTGGACCGCGCGTCACAACGCCTATTTCGCCGCCATCCAGAGCCGGCCGGGCTGCCGCGCCATTTCCACCGACACCTGCGTGCCCATCAGCCGCCTGGCCGACTGCCTGCTCGACTCGGTGGCCGAGGCCGACGCCAGTGGCATCCCCTACTTCCTGGTCGGCCACGTGGGCGACGGCAACTTCCACTTCGGCTACCTGATCGACCCCAACCGTCCCGAGGAATACGCCAAGGCCGAGGAGCTCAATCGCTCACTGGTGCAGCGCGCGCTGCGCCTGGGCGGCACCTGCACCGGCGAGCACGGCGTGGGCATGCACAAGATGGGCTTTCTGCTGGAGGAAGCCGGCCCGGGCGCGGTGGCGCTGATGCGCACCATCAAGCAGGCGCTGGATCCGAAAAACATCATGAATCCGGGCAAAATCTTCGCCCTTTGACCCCCCCACCCCGGGGGTTTCCCGAAGACGGCGCCGCGCCGTCTTCCTAGACTGAGCACCATGCCCCCGTTGGTCCACCCCCACCCGCCGCTGCGCCAGCGCGGCCGCTCCGCGCTGGCCGTGGTGCTGATTTACGCCTGCTTTGCGGCGCTGTGGATCCTGCTGTCGGACCACGTGGTCGAGCGGCTGTTTCCCGATCCGCAGGCCTTTCTGCTGGCCAGCACGCTCAAGGGCTGGGCCTTCGTGGCCCTCACCTCCGCCCTGCTGTACGGCCTGCTGCGCCGGCGCAGCCCGGCCGCGCCGCCTGCCGCCGCTACGGCACCCGCCTCGCTGGCGCCGGCCCTGCTGGTGCTGGGCATCGGCGTCAGCGCGGCGGTGGCCCTGTCGGTGTGGCGCAGCATCGCCGACGAGCGCGAGCAGGTCGCGGCCCAGCTGCGCACGGTGTCCCAGTCCAAGGCGCGCGAAATCGAGGACTGGCTGGTCGAGCGCCTGCGCGATGCCGAGTGGGCCCAGAAAAGCCGCGGGCTGCAGGAAGCCTGGCTGCGCTGGCGCGACGGCAGGCAGCCGGGCGCCACGCAGCAGCTGCGGACCTTCATCACCAATTTCCTGGTCCACGACCAGCTCTACGCGCGCATTGACATCGTCGACAGCGAAGGCTGGCGCCGCTTCAGCACCCGCGCCGCCGGCGAAGGCGGCGAGGCCGTGCCCCCCGCCCTGGTGGAGCCCGGGCTGCACCGCGCCGTGCTCAACGCGCTGACCGCCGACCAGCCGCTGCACCACGGCCCCTGGCGCGACGCCGACGGGCAGCTCTGGTTCAGCCTGGTGGCCCCGCTGGCCGCTCCCAGCCACCGGCCGGCCACGGTGGTGCTGCATCACGCCATCGGCGCCGACCTGCACCCGACGCTGGGCGTGTGGCCGCTGCCGCAGCGCAGCGCGGAGTTCGTGCTGGTGCGGGTGGAAGACGACCAGCTCGTGGTGCTCAACGAGCTGCGCCACGCGCCCGGCTCGGCCCTGCGCCAGCGCATCCCGCTGCATGAGAGCGAAGGGCTGCTGCAGCGGCTGGCGCTGGGCCAGGCGCCGGCAGGCCAGCTGCTGGAGGGGCGCGACTACCGCGGCGTGCCGGTGTTCGCGGTAGGCCAGCGCATCGAAGGGGCCGACTGGTGGCTGCTGGCCAAGCAGGACCGCGCCGAGCTGCTGCAGCCGGTACTGGTGCGCAGCGCCTGGCTGGTGCTGACGGCCACGCTGGCGCTGCTGGCCGTGGGCACCGCGCTGTACTTCTACAACGAGCACCGCCGCTACATCGACAGCCAGCGCAAGCTGCAGGAGCTGGAGCGCATCGAGCACAGTCTGCGCGAGAGCGAGGCGCATTACCGGCTGCTGACCGAGAGCTCCGCCGACGTGGTCTGGCTCTACGACCTGCAGACCGACCGCTACGTCTATACCAGCCCCTCGGTGCTGCAGCAGCTGGGCTACACGCCGCTGCAGATGCAGGAGCTGCGCATCGAAGACGTGGTGCCGCCTGAGCTCGCGCCGGCGCTGCGCGAGGCGCTGACACAGCGCCTGCAGGCTTTTGCCGCCGGCGACGAAAGCCGACGCACCGCCACCGACGAAATCGCCGTGCGCCACCGCGACGGGCACTTGGTGCCGCTGGAAATCGTCAGCACGCTGCTGCCCGACGTCAACGGCCATGTGACGCGCATCCTGGGCATCTCGCGCGACATCTCGGCGCGCAAGCGCACCGAGACCCAGCTGCTGCAGCTGTCGCAGGCGGTGGAGCAAAGCCCCTCGGCCGTGATCATCACCGACCTGGATGGCCGCATCGAGTACGTCAACCCCGCATTCGAGCGCATCAGCGGCTACGCCCGCGAGGAGGTGCTGGGCCGCAAAACCTCGCTGCTGCGCTCAGACAAAACACCGCGCGAGCTCTACGCCCAGCTGTGGGCCACCATCGGCGCAGGCGGCATCTGGAGCGGCGAGCTGGTCAACCGCCGCAAGGACGGCAGCGAGTACATGCAAAGCATGAGCATCGCCCCGGTGCGCGACGGCAAGGGGCGCGTGGCCCATTACGTGGCGGTGCAGATGGACGTGACGGCCCAGCGCGAGGCCGAGCGCCGCGCCCACCAGCTGGCCTGGTTCAGCCAGCTCACCGGCCTGCCCAA
The DNA here is from genome assembly GCA_036846225.1 of Hylemonella sp. Taxonomy (GTDB): domain Bacteria; phylum Pseudomonadota; class Gammaproteobacteria; order Burkholderiales; family Burkholderiaceae_C; genus Hylemonella. Next base: position 68,391 of record DAIUCJ010000006.1, on the reverse strand, counting down.
CCGCCATCGCCTGCTGGTGGAGCTGGACAACGCCCAGCGCCACTACGAGCGCACCGGGCACGAGGCCATGCTGCTGCTGCTCAACCTGGACCGCTTCCAGACCGTCAACGACGCGCTGGGCCATGCGACCGGCGACCAGCTGCTGCGCGAAGTCGGCGCGCGCCTGCGCGCGCAGCTGCAGGGCGACGACATGCTGGCGCACCTGAGCGCGGACGAGTTCGCCATCCTGCTGCATGGCCGCGGCGACCGCGAGGCCGCCAGCACCCATGCGCTGCGCTTCGCCGCCGAGGTGCATGCCCAGCTCGACCCGCCCTTCGACCTGGGCCGCCGCGAGTCCATCAAGGTCAGCTGCTGCATCGGCATCACCCCCGTGCAGCTGCATGCCGGCGACAGCCCGGGCGAGGCGCTGCGCCGCGCCGACACCGCCCTGCACCGCGCCAAGCGCATCGGGCCGCGGCAGACCGCCCTGTTCGACGCCTCGATGGAGGCGCTGATCAGCCGGCGCTTCGCGATCGAGCAGGATCTGCGCCGCGGCCTGGCCGCCGATGAGCTGCGGCTGTATCTGCAACCCCAGGTCAATTCCCAGGGCCATATGGTGTCGGCCGAGGCGCTGGTGCGCTGGCAGCACCCGCAGCAGGGCCTGCTGGCGCCGGGCAGCTTCATCCCGATTGCCGAGGAAAGCGAGCTCATCGTCGAGGTGGGGCGCTGGGTGCTGCAGGCGGTCTGCCACACGCTGGGCGAGCTGCGCCGCGCTGGCCAGCGCCTGCCGCTGGCCGTCAACGTCAGCCCACGGCACTTCCACCAGCCCGACTTCGTGCGGGAAGTGCAGGAGCAGCTGCAGCGCCATGACGCCTCGCCCGAGGATCTGGTGATCGAAGTCACCGAAGGCACGATGCTGGAGCAGGCCGACAGCGTGGTGCAGAAAATGGCCGCCCTCAACACCCTGGGCGTGAGCTTTTCGCTGGACGACTTCGGCACCGGCTATTCCTCGCTGGCCTACCTCAAGCGCCTGCCCATCCACGAAATCAAGATCGACCGCAGCTTCGTGCAGGACGCCCCCAGCGACCCCAACGACGCCGCGCTGGTGGAGGCCATGCTGTCGGTGGCGCGCCACCTGCGCCTGCGCGTGGTGGCCGAGGGGGTGGAAACGCGCGAACAGGCCGACTTCCTGACCACCCGCGCCGAGCTGCTGCTGCAGGGCTATCTGTACGGCCGGCCCGAGCCGGCCGATGCCCTGCTGGCGCGTTGGCTGGCGCAGCCGCCGGCAGCCTGAAGGCGGCCCCCTCGCTTAGACCCGGCTCATTCCAGGATCGCAGTGAGCCTGGCCAGCACCTCGTCGATGATGGCCTGGGGCACCCGTTCGAGCTTGCGCCCGTTTCGGGCGCGCAGATCGAGGGCCCGGGGCTGATCGCAGCGGATGATGCCCGTGGTCTGCGTGCCCGCTCCCATCAGCGAGACGGCAAACCCTGCCGTGCGCGCAAAGTTTCCGCCGCTGGTGATGGGCAGCACGATGGGTGCTCCTGTCACCCGGTTGAACGCTCCCGGGGAGACGATCAATACCGGACGCGTGCCCTGCTGCTCATGACCAGCGGTGGGATCGAGCGAAACAAGATAAATGTCGCCACGCTCCATCACAGCAGCTCAGTGCCAACTGGCTGGGCACTCAGCCACTCCTGCTCGTCTGTTGTGGCCGCGGCCTGGGCGTCACATTGCGCAAGCAGTTCGTCGAGGGTGTAGCGAGGCCGTAGCTTCGGCTCCACGACCAGGCGGCCATTGTCCACCGAGAGTCCGACCGTGGATCCTGCCGACAGATGGAGGACTTCGAGCAGCGCGGGTGGCACGGCCATCATGACAGAGCCGCCAACACGCCGCAGATTAGTGGTATGCATGGTTGAAACCGCGAGGAGTTATATCTAAATATAACCCCTCGCCATGTCCCAAGCAAGCGACCTGGACGCCTCCCATCCCTGCTTCCAATAGCGGGCTCAAGGCGGCGTGCCGGGGTTGCGCCGCTTACTGCACGCGCACGCGGGTTTCTTCCCTGACCGTGTAGCGGATCTCCACGCGGCGGTTCTGCGCGCGCCCTTGCGCGGTGCGGTTGTCGGCGATGGGCTCGGACGCGCCTTTGCCGGCCGTGTCGATGCGGCTGGCGGCCACGCCCTGGCTGACCAGATAGGCCTTGACGGCCTCGGCCCGCGCCTGCGAGAGCTTCTGGTTGAGGGCGGCGCTGCCCGTGCTGTCGGTATGCCCCGTCACAGTGAAACGGACATCGGGGTGCTGGCGCGCGGCGGCCACCACCTCGTCCAGCCGCTTGCCGGCATCGGGCAGCAGCTTGCTGGAGCCGGTGGCGAAGTGGGCGCCGTCCAGGCGCACCAGCTGCTCGGTGACCTGCGTGCGGTAGGTCGGTGCCGGCTGGGGCGCCGGCGCGGCGGCCGCAGGGGGCTGCGCGGCTGGCGCGGCCACCGGCGCAGGAGCGGGAGCCGGTGCCGGCGCGGGGGCCGGCTGGGCTTGCGGCGCTGCGGGCGCCTCGGCTTTGGCCCCGCCTTCGCATTCGGGCAAGGCCAGCGCCGGCGTCCAGGAGCCGGTGCGCCAGCACTCGCCCCAGCTGTTCTTGACAATGCGGCCGCTGGCGTCGAGCCAGTAGCCGATGATGGGCGCGTTTTGCGCCCAGGCGGGCGTCAGGGCCAGCGCGGCAGCGACGGCCAGCAGATGATGACGGGGGCGGATGGACATGAGCGGGCTCCAGAGCTTGGATGACGGAAGGGTTTCCATACTAAGCGCCCCGCGCCCGATCAACCTGATGCAGCGCAAGGCCAGCGTGAAATGCCGCACGAAAGCGCAAGCCGCCGGGTCGGGGTCGGCGGCTGTCAAGGGAGGCGGTACACCCACACCGCCCGCCCCTGCGCGCCGTCCAGCCGCGCCAGCGGCGGCGTTTCGGGCACCTCAAATTCCAGGCTCACCAGATAAGTGCCGGGCTTCATTTCGGCCCGCGCCTTTTCCATGGCGCGGGGCATGGTTTCGGGCCGCTGGAACAGATAGACCAGATCGTAGGCCGACCAGTCGGCCTGCCAGAAGTCGCCGCGCCGCACCTGCGCCCAAGGGCAACGGCGCGCGCACAGCGCGGCCAGCGGGCGGCTCCATTCGATGCCGTGCAGCTCGGCCAGCGGATAGGCCTGACGCAGCGCCTGCAGGCCATGGCCTAGGCCGCAGCCGGCGTCCAGCACCCGGGCGCCGGGCGGCAGCGGCGCCACTTCGGGCAGCGCGTTGAGCGCATCGGCCGGGGTGGGAAAAAGCGGCGCGTCGCGCCAGGCATTGAGCGGATAGATCAGCGCCAGCAGCGCCAGCGGCAGCAGCCAGCCCCAGGGCGGCAGGGCCACGCCGCCCAAGAGCAGCAGCGACAGCGGAAAGCCCAGCCCGATGAGGACGCGGCGCCACCAGCTCTCGCCTTGGGCCGACAGCAGCACGCCCACGCCGGTGGCCGCGCCCAGCGCCCACACCGGCGCCCAGCCCGCGCGCAGCAGCTGCACGAAGCTCAGCCAGCTCAAGGCCCAGGCGATGAGCGCGGGCAGGGGCCAGGGCAGGCGCAGCATCTGCGGGCGCTTGCTTCAGTGCCCGCGACGGCCGCTGGCCGGGCCGGGCTGCGGGTGCGCGGTGCGGGGGTCCATGGCGGCGCCGGCCCTGCGGGGCGGATCAGTCGTGCGCGCCGCCGGCGCGGCGCAGCCGGTCGATGAGGCCGTTGAGCTCGTCCAGCGAACCGAACTGGATGCTCACCTCGCCCATTTCCTCGATGCGGCCGGCGCGCTTGATGCGCTTTTTCACGCGCACCTCGACCTGGGCGGTCAGCAGGTCCGACAGCTCGTCCTCGACGCGCTTGAGATCGCGCGACTTCTCCTTGCCGGGCTTTTGCGGCGCCAGCGTGAATTCGGCGCTGAGCTTCTTGACCAGGCTTTCGGCCTCGCGCACGGACATCTTTTTGGCCACGATCTGGTTGGCCGCGGTGATCTGCGCGGCGCGCTCCAGCGCCAGCAGCGCACGCGCATGGCCCATGTCCAGGTCGCCGGCCATCAGCAGGCTCTGCACCGGCTCGGCCAGGTTGAGCAGGCGCAGCAGGTTGGACGCGGCCGAGCGCGAACGGCCCACGGCCTGCGCGGCCTGTTCGTGCGTGAGGCCGAATTCGCGGATCAGGCGCTGCAGGCCCTGCGCTTCTTCCAGCGGGTTGAGGTCTTCGCGCTGGATGTTTTCGATCAGCGCCATCGCGGCGGCCGCTTCGTTGGGCACGTCGCGCACCAGCACGGGCACGCTGTCTAGGCCGGCCAGTCTGGCGGCGCGGAAGCGCCGCTCGCCGGCGATGATTTCGTACTTGCCCGCATGAGCCCCATCGGCCAGCCGGCGCACCAGGATGGGCTGCATGATGCCCTGGGCCTTGATGGATTCGGCCAGCTCATACAGCGCCCCTTCGTCCATGCGGGTGCGCGGCTGGTAGATGCCGGGCACCAGCGCGTCCAGCGGCAGGCTGCCGGTCTGCCCGGGCTGCGGCGCGGTGCCGGCCGCCGCCGGCTCGGCAGGCCGATCCTCGACCTTGGGGCCCAGCAGGGCCTCGAGTCCACGGCCCAGTCCTTTGGGTTTTTTGGTGACCATTCAGATCTCTCTTTCGGTGTAGCCGGATTGGCGCTGGTGGCGGATGCGCAGCACGCGCACCAGCTCCCGCTCGGGCAGGTAACGGTATTTGACGATGTAGCCGCTTTTGCCCCGGTGCAGTATCAGCTCGCGCAGCCCCTGGTCGGCCGGCCGGCCTATGCCGGGCTGATGGGTGAGCACGCGCAGGCCGTCGAACAGGAAATCGACCAGCTCGGCAGCTGCCGCATCGTCCTGGGCCAGCAGGAAGTCCACCAGCTGTTCGAGATCGTTCCAGGCGGCTTCGGCCAGATGCACCGTGGCAGGCGGCATCAGCCCTCCAGGGGGCGCAAAGGCGGCCGCTGGACGGGTTCGCCGCGCACCCTGGCCGCAAAGTACGCCTGCGCTTCGTCCAGGGTGTAGGCGCCGCGCCCGAGCATGTCGCGCTCGGCCGTGAGCGCGTCCTGCGTGAACTGCTCGCGCTGGCGCGAGCGCTCGGCCGCTTCGCTGAGAGTGCGGATCATGTAGGCGTGGCTGGACAGCCCCAGCCGGCGCGCGTCTGCGTCGATGGCGGCTTTGAGCTCGGCCGGCAGTTTCAGGCTGGTGGCGATGGTGTTGGACATGGGCGTCTCCGCGGCGGTAGTCAGGTTTGACTACCTCGCCAGTCTAGCAGCTGCGCTGGCGCAAGGCCCGGGTGCGCACGGCCAGCCCGGCGGCGGCGCCGGCCAGCAGCACCGGACCACCGAAACGCGGATCGCCAACCAGGCGCAAGGCGATGAAGAGCGCAGCGGCTGCCGCCCTAGCGGCCAGGTTGGCGGCCGACTCGCTGCCCGGCAATAGAAGCACCGCAAGGCCAACGGCCACCGCGCCGGCGCAAAGCACCGCCACCAGCGCGCCCAGCAAAGCCGCACCCGCCGCGCAGGCTCGAACCAGCGGGCCGTGGGCCAGCGCGCCGCCAACAGCACCCGCCAACACGGCAGGCACAGAGAACACCGGATGCAGCAGGAAGTCGCCCGAGTTGCGCACCGACAGCGCCACCGTCGCTGCCAGCGCCAGGCCTGCCGCTGCTGCAAAGATCCCTGCGCTCAGCCCGCGACTGGGCGCGCCCGGCACCGCCGCCCTATCCTGTCGCGTCCGCGTGGCCCAGACCACGAAGACCAGTGGCGCCAGCGCCAACGCGGCCACCACCAGCATGACGGCGAGAAAGCCCAGCAGGCCGGTCATGCGGCTTTTCTCGGGCCAGCGCCCTCACACAGCGGCTGCAGCAGCGCCAGGCCCTCGGGCCAGTCGCCCAAACCGGAGTCGGCGTCGAGGTGGCCGCGCGCGCCAGCCAGCGTCAGCGCACTGCCCCAGGCCGCAGCCAGCGCGGCGGCCTGGCTGGCGCTGCCCCAGGCGTCGTCGGTGCTGGCCACCACGGTGGAGGGAAACGGCAGCCGCTGGCGCGCGATCGGCGCCCAGCCCGGGAGGTGTTCGCGCAGATCGGGGCGCTCCACGTCGGTGGGCGCCACCAGCAGCGCGCCGCGCACCCGGTCGGCGTGGCGGGTGTGCGCCGCCCACCAGGCCACGAGGATGCAGCCCAGGCCGTGCGCGGCCAGCGCCACGGGCTGCGGCTGATCGAGCAGCACGTCCTGCAGGCGCGCGCACCAGTCGCCGCGCCGCGGGTGCGCCCAGTCGTGCTGCTGCACGCGCATGTAGCCGGGCCGGGCTTCCCAACGGCTGAGCCAGTGGCCGCAGCCGGCATCGCGCCAGTCGGGCAGGAGCAGGACGCCGCAGGCTGCCACGCTATGCTTTTTGCAGCGAGGGGCCGCGCATTTTCGAGACCCGCTCGACCATTTCCTGGGCAAAGGCGAGGAAGGCCTGGGCGCCTTTGGAGGCCGGGTCGAACACGACGCCGGGCACGCCGTAGCTGGGCGCTTCGGCCAGCCGCACGTTGCGGGGAATGACGGCGTCGAACACCTTGTCGCCGAAGTGGGCCTTGAGCTGGTCGCTGACCTGTTGCTGCAGCGTCACGCGCGGGTCGAACATGACGCGCAGCAGGCCGATGATCTGCAGGTCGGGGTTGAGGTTGGCGTGGACCTGCTTGATCGTGTTGACCAGATCGGTCAGCCCCTCCAGCGCGAAGTATTCGCACTGCATGGGCACGATGACGCCGTGCGCGCTGCACAGGCCGTTGAGCGTGAGCATGGACAGAGAAGGCGGACAGTCGATGAGCACGAAGTCGTACTCCGCGTCCACCCGGGCCAGCGCGTCCTTGAGCCGCCGCTCGCGCCGCTCGACATCGACCAGCTCGACCTCGGCGCCGGCCAGCTCGCGGTTGGCGCCCAGGATGTCGTAGCTGCAGCCGGCTTCGGCCAGCCGGTCGCTGCGCACGCGCGCCTCGGCGATCGTAGCCGACTCCAGCAGCACGTCGTACAGGCTGAGCGCGAGCTGGCGCTTGTCCACGCCCGAGCCCATCGTGGCATTGCCCTGCGGGTCCAGATCGACCATGAGCACGCGCTGCCCGACTTTGGCCAGGCCGGCGGCCAGGTTGACGGTGGTGGTGGTCTTGCCCACGCCGCCTTTCTGGTTGGCGATGCAGAAAATCTTGGCCATCGGGTCGTTCCTTTTTCGTGATCGAGTTTATTTCGCGAGGGCCAGCCGCAGGCCAAAGCCGATCAGGCACAGCCCGGCCAGCCGGTTGAGCCACACGCCCAGGCGTGGATGGGCCCGCAGATGGCCGGCCATGCGGTGGGCGAGCAGCGTCAGGCCCAGGCCGTAGAGGAATGTGAGCGCCGCGATCGTCAAGGCCATGAAGCCGAAGGTCCACAAGCCCTGGTGCCGGGCCGGATCGACAAACAGCGGAAAGAAAGCCAGATAAAACAGGATGGCCTTGGGGTTGAGCAGCGTGATCAGCAGGGCCCGACGCAGATGGCGACCATGAGGGGCGGCCATCTGCGGCGCCGCGTCGCCCGCAGCGCGGGCACGCAGCAGGCGCAGGCCCAGCCCGGCCAGATAAAGAGCGCCCGCCCACTGCAGCAGATGGAAAGCGGACGGGTAAGCCATCAGCAGCGCGGCCACCCCAGCCACCGCCGCCCACATCAGCACCTGGTCGCCCAGGATCACGCCCAGCGTCGCGGCCAGCCCGCCGCGCACCCCGCCCTGGCCGGTGGAGGCGATCAGCGCCAGATTGCCCGGGCCGGGTATCAGCAGAAAGATCAGGACGGTGACGACGAAGGCGCCGTAATCCGCTACGCCGAGCATGGGAGACGAGTAGCCTGTTGCAAGCCGGCAGTGTAAGGCACGCGGCCGGCCCCGCCCGGCCCTGTTTCACGTGAAACGCCGCGCCGGGACGTCCCCGTCAGCCGGCCGTTGCCTGCGAACGCAGCCAGACCAGGCAGCGCTCGGCCGCCAGCCCCGGTATCGCCAGCTGTTCCACGTGAAACACCTGGGCCCAGGACGGCAGCGCCGCGATTTCGTCGGCCGGATGCCGGCCCTTCATCGCCATCCAGCACCCAGCGGGCGCCAGCGCCGCGCGCGACCAGCTGACGAAATCGGCCAGCGCCGCGAAGGCGCGGGAGCAGACCACGTCGTAGTCGGCCCCGCGCAAGGTCTCGACCCGGGCGTGCAGCCCCTGCAGCCGGGGCAGCTTCAGGCTCAGCGCCACCTGCTGGATGAAGCTGGCCTTTTTGGCCACCGTGTCCACGCAGGTCACGGCCAGCTCCGGGCAGCAGATGGCGATGACCACGCCGGGCAGCCCGGCGCCGGAGCCCACGTCCAGCAGCCGGAACGCGCGGCCATCGGCAGGCGCCATGCGCTGGAGCTGGCGGCGCAGCGGAACGATGACGGCCAGGCTGTCGAGCAGGTGGTGGGTCAGCATCTCGGCGGGCTCGCGCACCGCCGTCAGGTTATAGACGCGGTTCCACTTCTGCAGCAGCGCCAGATAGTCCAGCAGCTGGCGCTGCTGCGGCGCCGTCAGCTCCAGCCCCAGCGCTGCCGCCCCCCGCTGCAAGGCGGCGGCCAGATCGGCGACCGGCGGCGTGTCCGTCATGCCGCCTCGGCGGGCTCGGCCTTGGCAAAGCCTTTGAACCCGCCCTTTTTCAGATGGATGAGCAGCAGCGAGATGGCCGCGGGCGTCACGCCGGAGATGCGGCTGGCCTGGCCCAGCGTCTCCGGGCGGTGCTTCTGCAGCTTTTGCCGCACCTCGATGGACAGCGCCGCCACCTGCATGTAGTCCAGATCGGGCGGCAGCTTCAGGTTCTCGTAGTAGGCGGCGCGCTCGACCTCTTCCTTCTGCCGGTCGATGTAGCCCGCGTACTTGGCCGCGATTTCGACCTGCTCGATCACCGGCGCGCTCAGCTCGCCCAGCGTTTCACGTGAAACATCGGCGCTGGCATAGCGCCCGCCGTCCAGCGACATCAGCTCGGCATAGCGCACGTCCGGGCGGCGCAGCAGGTCGAACAGCGTGTATTCGCGCTCGATGGCCTTGCCCAGCACCCGCTCGGCCTCGGCCGCCGGCAGCTTGTGTGGATGCACCCAGGTGGACTTGAGGCGCTCGGTCTCGCGCGCCACGGCGTCGCGCTTGCGGCAGAAGGCGTCCCAGCGCGCGTCATCCACCAGGCCCAGGCGGCGGCCGGTTTCGGTCAGCCGCATGTCGGCGTTGTCCTCGCGCAGCTGCAGCCGGTATTCGGCCCGGCTGGTGAACATGCGGTAGGGCTCGGTCACGCCCTTGGTGATCAGGTCATCGACCAGCACGCCCAGGTAGGCCTCGTCGCGCCGCGGCACCCAGGGTGCTTCGCCGCGGCACAGCAGCGCGGCGTTGATGCCGGCAAACAGGCCCTGGGCGGCGGCCTCCTCGTAGCCGGTGGTGCCGTTGATCTGTCCGGCGAAGAACAGCCCGGCGATGGCGCGCGTCTCGAAACTGCTCTTGAGGCCGCGCGGGTCGAAATAGTCGTACTCGATGGCGTAGCCCGGGCGCAGGATGTGGGCGTTTTCCAGCCCCTTCATCGAGCGCACCATCGCGTACTGGATGTCGAAGGGCAGGCTGGTGGAAATGCCGTTGGGGTAATACTCGTTCGTGCCCAGCCCCTCCGGCTCCAGAAAGATCTGGTGGCTGTCCTTGTCGGCGAAGCGGTTGATCTTGTCCTCGACGCTGGGGCAGTAGCGCGGCCCTACCCCCTCGATCTTGCCGGTGAACATCGGGCTGCGGTCAAAGCCGGAGCGGATGATCTCGTGCGTGCGCGCGTTGGTGTGCGTGACCCAGCACGGCAGCTGGCCCGGGTGCATCGACGGCCGCCCGAGAAAGCTGAACACCGGCACCGCCTCGTTCGGCGCGCTGGGCACGCCCGGCTGGCCGGTGCAGACCATGCCGTCACCCGGCTGCTCGATGCACTGCGAAAAATCGATGGTGCGCCCGTCGATGCGCGGCGGCGTGCCCGTCTTCAGGCGCCCCTGCGGCAGCTTCAGCTCCTTGAGCCGCGCCGACAGCCGCACCGCCGGCGGGTCGCCCGCGCGGCCGGCGGCGTAATGCTCCAGCCCCACGTGGATCTTGCCGTCCAGAAACGTACCGGCCGTCAGCACCACCGCGCGGGCGCGAAAGCGAATGCCGATCTGCGTGACCGCGCCGACCACCCGGTCGCCCTCGACCATCAGGTCATCGACCGCCTGCTGGAACAGCCACAGGTTCGGCTGGTTCTCCAGTCGCCGGCGGATCGCGGCCTTGTACAGCACCCGGTCGGCCTGCGCCCGGGTGGCGCGCACCGCCGGGCCCTTGGAGCCGTTGAGAATGCGGAACTGGATGCCCGCTTCGTCGGTGGCCAGCGCCATCGCGCCGCCCAGCGCATCCACCTCCTTGACCAGATGCCCCTTGCCGATGCCGCCGATGCTGGGGTTGCAGCTCATCTGCCCCAGCGTCTCGATGTTGTGCGTCAGCAGCAGCGTGCGGCAGCCCATGCGGGCCGCAGCCAGCGCGGCCTCGGTGCCGGCGTGGCCGCCGCCGACGACGAGACAATCGAATTCCTGGGGGTAGAGCATGGGAGACATCCGGCAGAAGTGAGCGCGTCCTGCGCTGGCGGACCGCACGCGGCATGCGTGCGCCGAAAGGCCGGCATTGTACCCCGCCACGCCCGCCCCTGCTGGACAGATGGGCATCAACCTGGCGGAAAGCCGCCTGGGTATTGGGCACACCACTATCAAAACCATAGCTTATCGACCCCGGGCACTCTTTCCTCGGCAGCGCCTCGTCCACGGTGGGCGGATCGAGGAAAATCCGACCCCTAGCCGCCATAGCAAACGGCCAACCGCTACAAAACCAGGAGCAAACCTCATGGAGTGCCGAGCCGGCTGCGCGGCCTGCTGCATCGCGCCGTCGATCACCAGCCCCATCCCGGGCATGCCGCAGGGCAAGCCCGCGGGCGTGCGCTGCGTGCAGCTGGACGAGCGCGGGCTGTGCCGGCTGTTCGGCCAGCCCGACCGGCCCGCCGTCTGCGCCAGCCTCACGCCGGCGCCGTCGATGTGCGGCGCCAGCGCCGCCGAGGCGCTGCTGTATCTGAGCCGGCTGGAAAAAGAAACCGCGCCGGCCTGAGCGTGCAGGCGCGGGCGCGGCCAACGGCGGGCGACTCGGTCGTGTTCTGGTTCTGTCGCCTTCTGCTTGTCAGAACGGGTAATGGCGCGGCGTGGTCTGCATCGTGATCCAGCGCAGCTCGGTGAACTCGTGGATGCCGGCCTTGCCGCCAAAGCGCCCCAGGCCCGAGCCCTTGACGCCGCCAAAAGGCATCTGCGCCTCGTCGTGCACCGTAGGGCCGTTGACGTGGCAGATGCCGGAGTCGATGCGCCGCGCCACGTTGAAGGCGCGCGCGATGTCGCCGCCGAAGACCGCCGCGCTCAGGCCGTATTCGTTGTCGTTGGCGCAGGCAATGGCCTCCTCCACGCCGTTGACGCGCACGATGGCCTTGACCGGGCCGAAGGTTTCCTCGTGGTAGATCTTCATCGCCGGGGTCACGTGGTCCAGCAGCGTAGCCGGCATCAGCGTGCTGTCGGCCTTGCCGCCGCAGACCAGCTTGGCGCCCTTGGCCAGCGCGTCGTCGATCAGCGCATTGCAGTGCTCGACCGTGTTCATGCCGATCACCGAGCCCAGCACCACCGGCTCGGGCTTGCGCGGGTCGCCCAGCGGCAGGTTCTTCGCCTTGTCGGCGAACTTCTTCACGAAGGCGTCGGCGATCTTCTGGTCCACGATGATGCGCTCGGTGGACATGCAGATCTGTCCGCTGTTGGCAAAGCAGCCGAAGGCCGCGGCGTTGACGGCATCGTCGATGTCCGCGTCGTCCAGGATGACCAGCGGCGCCTTGCCACCGAGCTCCAGCACCACGGGCTTGAGGTACTTGGCGCAGGTCATCGCGATGATCTTGCCCACCCGGGTGGAGCCGGTGAAGTTGATGCGCCGCACCGCCGGGTGCGCCACCATGGCCTCCACCACCGCGCCGGCATCGGCCGGGGCGTTGGTGATGTAGTTCACCACGCCGGGCGGAAAGCCCGCGTCCTGCATGGCCTCGATGATGAGCTGGTGCGTGCGCGGGCAGTTCTCCGAGCCTTTGAGGATGACGGTGTTGCCGCAGGCCAGCGGCGTGGCAATGGCGCGCACGCCCAGGATGATGGGCGCGTTCCACGGCGCAATGCCCAGCACCACGCCGGCGGGCTGGCGCACGGCCATGGCCAGCGAGCCCGGCACGTCGGAGGGAATCACCTCGCCGGCCACCTGGGTGGTCAGCGCCGCGGCCTCGCGCAGCATGCCGGCGGCCAGCATCACGTTGAAGCCGGCCCACATCGCGGTGCCGCCGGTCTCCGCGCCCACGGCCTCGATGAACTGCGGCGTCTTGGCCTCCAGCGCGTCGGCGGCCTTGAGCAGCAGCATGCGCCGCTCGGTCGGGCCGGTCTGGCTCCAGGTCTTGAAGGCCTCGGCCGCGGCGTCACAGGCCATCACCGCGTCGCCGGGGGAAGCCGCCGGCGCGCGCGTGGCCACGGTGCCGTCCAGCGGGTTGCGCCGCTCGAAGGTCGCGCCGCGTTCGGCCGTGACCTTCAGGCCATTGATCAGCATGGACATATCGGACATGGTGTGCTCTCCTCGCTCGAAAAACAGGAATCAGTGCAGCCGCTGCGCGGTGCCGGCCGTCTTGCGCCGCCGCGCCACGGCATCGGCCGCGGTGGTCTTGTCCACGTCGTCCGCGCCCAGATAGGCCTCGCGCACGACGTTGGAGCGCTCCAGCAGCCGCGCCGGCCCGCTGGCCACCAGCGCGCCGCGCTCCAGCACGTAGCCGCGGTCGGCCACGGCCAGCGCCTTCTTGACGTTTTGCTCCACCATCAGCACGGTGGTGCCGGCATCGGCGATGCGCCGCGCGATCGCCAGCAGCTCATCGACCATCTTCGGCGCCAGCCCGAGCGAAGGCTCGTCCAGCATCAGCAGGCGCGGCGCGCTCATCATCGCCCGCGCCACCGCCACCATCTGCTGCTCGCCGCCGCTCATCGTGCCGGCCAGCTGCTGGGCGCGCTCGCGCAGCTTGGGAAAATCGGCCAGCACCTGCTCGATGCGGCGCTCGCGCTCGGCGCGCGGCACCAGCCAGCCGCCCAGCTCCAGGTTCTCCCGCACCGTCATCTGGGGAAACAGCTGCCGCCCCTCGGCCACGAGCGTGACGCCGCTGCGCACGATCTCGTGCGTCTTCTCCGGCAGGTCCTCGCCATCGAGCAGCACCATGCCACGGCGCGGAATCAGGCCCATCAGGGCTTTGAGCAGCGTGGTCTTGCCCGCGCCGTTGGGCCCCAGGATCACGGTCAGCCCGGGCTTGACCTCGAAATGCAGATCGCGCAGGACGAGAAAGGCGCCATAGCCGGCGCTCAGGCCCCGCACCTTCAGATGCGCCTGCTTCGTGCCGCCCAGCACGAAGGGCGTCTCGCGGTACCACATCATGCGGCTTCCTCCTCGCGCTGCGGCTCCTCGCCCGGGCTCACCATCTCGTCGCCCAGATAGGCCTCGATCACCTCCGGGTTGCGCACCACGTTGTGCGGCGTGTCGTCGGCGATCTTGCGGCCCTGGTGCAGCACGATCACGCGCTCCACGTGCCGCAGCAGCGTGGTCACCGCGTGCTCGATCCAGATCACCGTCAGGTCCAGCTCGTCGCGCAACCGGCCGATCAGCCGCGCCATGTCTTCCACCTCGGCCTCGGTCAAGCCAGCGGCCACCTCGTCCAGCAGCAGCAGCTTCGGGCGCGTGGCCAGCGCCATGCCGATTTCCAGCAGCCGCTGCTGCGAGGGCGTGATGGCCGCTGCCGGCAGCTCGGCCTGGGCCGACAGGCCGATGAGCTGCAGGATGCTGCGCGCATCGCGCAGCGCCCAGGGCACGTCCACCTCCTCGCCCCAGAAGATGTACTTGCGGCGGCGCCGGCCGGCGAACTTCAGGCCGAACTCGATGTTGGAGAGGACCGGCATGTCGCCGAACACCCGCGGCGTCTGGAACGTGCGCGCCACCCCATGCGCGGCAAAGCGGTGCGGCGCGCGGCCGGTCAGATCGTGCCCGCGGCAGACCAGCCGCCCCGAGGTGGGCGCCTGCACGCCGGAAATGGCGTTGAAAAACGTGGTCTTGCCCGCGCCGTTGGGCCCGATGATGCCCACCAGCTCGCCCGGCGCAAAATTGGCGCTGACGCCATCGACAGCCGTCAGCCCTCCGAAGCGCACGGTGATGGCGTGCGCCTCCAGCAGATAGTCCATCGCTCGCTCAGACAAAATAGCTCTCCCTGGCGCGGCGCTTGGCGCGCTGCTCCTCGCGCTCCTTCTCGCCCGTGAGCTCGCGCCGCAGCTCCCGCGCCCAGTCGCGCGTATCGGTCCACCAGCCCTTGACGGTCTGCCAGCGCAGCGAAGCCAGACCGCCGGGCAGATACAGCACGCACAGGATCAGCAGCAGGCCCAGCGCCATCAGGTAAATCTGCGGAAACTGCAGCCGCAGCGACTCGGCCAGCACGCTGAAGATGATGGCCGCGATCATCGGCCCCCACAGCGTGGTCACGCCGCCGATGAGCGTGATCAGCACGGTCTGAAAGCCGATGAAAGGGTTGAACACCGTGTGCGGGTCGATGTAGGTCCAGCGCACCGCCATCGCCGCGCCCACGGCGCCGGCAAAGGCCGCCGTCAGCGCAAAGCCGGCGGTCTTGATCAGGCGTGCGTTCACGCCCAGGGTCTGGGCGCGCTGCTCGTCCGCGCCGATGCCCATCAGCGCCAGTCCGAAGCGCGTGCGCCGCACCACGATGGACACCGCCAGCGCCAGCACCGCCAGCGCCAGCACCGTGAGATAGATCACCTGGTTGTCGGGAATGACGGTGAGCACGCGCCCGACCGTGCCGGTGACCGTCTTTTCGAAATACGTCACCGCGTGCAGGATGAGCTCGGTCATGCCGAAGGTCAGCACCGCGAAATAGGTGCCGCGCAGGTGCAGCACGGCCGCGCCCATCAGCACCGCGACGGCCACCGCAAGGCCCGCGCCGATGGCGATGGTTTCGATCCAGCCGAACGGACCCAGCAGAATGGCCGTGGTGTAGGCGCCGATGCCGAAGAAAGCCGAGGTGGCCAGCGACAGGTAACGCGTGCTGCCGCAGAACAGCCCCCAGCTGGACGACAGCGCCACGTACATCAGGCAAGTCAGCGCCATCGAGGTGAGGAACTCGCTGGCGTAATGCGGCAACGCCAGCGCCCAGCCGGCAAAGGCCAGCAGCACCAGCAGGTCGCGAATCAGGATTTGTCGGGAATTCATGGGGATACGGGCCGAAACGTCAGGCCTTGCGGCTCTTGCGGGTGAACAGCCCTTCGGGCCGCAGCAGCAGCACGGCAATGAACACCGCGTACGACAGCAGCGCCTTGAGCGATGGGTTGGTGTAGTGCATGCCCAGTGCCTCGATCACGCCCAGCAGCAGGCCGCCCACCAGCGCGCCGCCCATGCTGCCAAAGCCGCCCAGCGTGATGACGATCAGCGCCGTCACCGTGTAGGGCTGGCCCATGTAGGGCGTGATCGTGTAGGCCATCGACAGCAGCGCGCCAGCCACGCCCGACAGCCCCAGGCCGATGCCGAACATCAGCGGGTGCAGCTTCTTCGTGTCGATGCCCATGAGCTGCGCGCCCACGGCCGACTGCATCAGCGCGCGCACGCCCTTGCCCAGCAACGTCAGGCGCAGCAGCACGATGAGTACGCCGCTGAACACCAGCGCCAGGAAGAACACCAGCAGCTTGTTGGCCGCGAACTGCACTTCGCCGATGCGCACCGGCTCGGTCAGGTAGTCGTAGCCGCGCAGGTCGCCGCCCCACATCCAGGACACGAAGTTCTGCACCAGAAACATCAGGCCGAAGGCCACCATCAGGCCGCGCGCCTCGAACACGTCCAGATTGGGCGAGGTGGCCGACAGCCGGCGAAAGCACAGGAAATGCACGGCCACGCCCAGCGCCATCAGCACCGCAAACGCCACCGGCACCATCAGCAGCGGCGACAGGCCGAACTGCGTCTGCACCAGCCAGGTGAGGTAGGCGCCGACCATCAGGAACTCGCCGTGCGCGATATTGAGGATGCGCATCAGGCCGTACTGCAGGTTCAGCCCCAGCGCCACCAGCGCATAGATGCCGCCGGTGATCAGGCCGGAGGCGATCAGTTCGATCCAGGCAGTCAGTGACATGGGCAAGGGTATGGGTTTCTGTGCTTGCGGCGAAAGGCAGCGCGCTACGCAGCCGGCGCCACCTTGGGCGGCGCCGACTCACGCGCAGGGAACCTGGCAGCAGACCGCGGCCTGCGCCGGCGTTCTTACCAGGCGGGCTTGGAGATCAGCTTGGCCGTGGCCAGCTTGGGCGGCCAGACGACTTCGAACTCGCCTTTTTGCCACTGGCCCACGGTGCCGGGCGTGCCCACGTTCTCGCTGCCCTCGAAGCGGATGTCGCCGAGGATGGTCTTGTGCGTGTTCTTGGCCACGTAGTCGCGGATGGCCTTGCGGTCCAGGCCATGGGCCTTGACGGCCGCCGTCAGGATCTCCAGCGCCGCCCAGCACGCGCCGCTGGCCCAGCGGTCCGGCTCCTTGCCGCCGAACTTCTTGGTGTGCGCGTCGAAATAGGCCTTGGCCGCGGGGCTGGTCTTGCTGTTCCACGAGCCCATGCCCATCACGCCTTCGGCGCCGGCGGGCGTCATGACGTTGCGGTAGAGCTGGAAAGCCGTGCCGACCGACGCATAGAAGAACTTCGGGTTGAAGCCGATCTCCTTGGACTGGCGGCTGGCCAGGATGGTGTCGGGCGGATAGGTGAAGCCCACGAAGGCATCCGGGTTCTTGTCCTTGATCGCGCGCAGCACCGGCGACAGATCCTTGACGCCGCCGGGGTAGCTCTTGTCCTCGATCATCTGGATGCCCGAGCCCTGCAACGCCACTTTCAGCGCCGCGTAGTTCTCCAGCCCGAACAGGTCATCCACGTAAATGCAGGCTAGCGTCTTACAGCCATTGGCCTTGAGCAGTTCCACCAGCGCCTCGGTCATGGGCTTGGGCTGCTGCAGCATCAGGAAGAAATAGGGCAGCTTCATCTCCACCAGCCGCCGCGACAGGGCTGTCGGCGCCAGGAAAGGGTACTGGTAGCGGTTGGCCAGCGGGGCCACGGCGAAGTTCGCGTTCGAGCCCCAGGGCGGCAGCACCAGGTCCACTTTGTCGCTGCCCATCAGCTTCTCGTAGGAGCGCACGCAGGTCTCGATGTCGCTGCGGTCGTCCGAGCTGATCAGCTCGATCGGGCGGCGCACGCCCTTGACGTCCAGTCCGCCGGCGGCATTTTGCTGCTCGGCCCACAGCAGGTAGTTCGGCTCCTGGCTGACCTGCGCGCCGCCGGTCCAGGGGCCGGTGCGGGCGATCGCGTAGCCCACGCGCACCGGCGCCTGGTTGGCCAGCAGATGCGGTGCGAAAGTCGCCGCCCCGACGGCGGCGGCCGTTGCCTTGATCAGGGTGCGTTTGGATTGTTGAACCATGGTTGTCTCCATCGGATGGGTGCTTGGCTCCAAGCGTTGCGCAGCAATGCTAGGAAACCGCGCTCGGTCCGGCTTTGCTGAACGTGCACAAAGTAGTTGACGGATCTTGCACAGGCACTAGGGTTTACCCGGGTGATGGCTTGGGCCGCGCGGGCCCCAGGCCCATAATGGGGCCACGATCCCCGCGGTACCGACCATGAACACCGTCCAGGCCGTCAGCACCGATGACCTCGCCCCGCGCGAGCGCGCGCCGCTGTGGCGTGAATGGATCTGGAAGCACTTCGGCGGCCTGGAGTCCGACTTCTACGGCGACACCGAATTCGACGGCCATCTGTGCAGCGTGCGCGCCGGCGACATCATCCTCACCAAGCTGGAAGCCAACCGCCACCGCGTCGTGCGCACCCCCGACATGGTGCGCAAAAGCGACGAGGGCTACCTGAAAATCGTCGCGCCGGTGCGCGGGCGCGCCGGCGTCGAACAGATGGGCCGCCAGGCCTGGGTCGGCCCGGGCAGCTGGACCATCTACGACACCACCGGCAGCTACGCGGTGGGCAACCCCGAGCGGGTGGAGCACCTGATCGTCATGCTGCCCAAGGCGCAGATGCTGGCGCGCGGCCTGCGGCTGGAGCAGCTGATGGCCCGGCCCGTGGGCGCCAGCAGCGGCATCGCCCGCGTCGCGCTGACCACGATGCGCAGCACCTTCCAGGAACTGCCCAACATGAGCGCCGACGCCGCGCGCGGCGCCGGCGAGCTCATCACCCAGCTGGTGCACCTGTCGCTGCTGGAACTGGCCGGCCAACAGACGCAGCTAACCCAGCGCGAGGCGCTGAAAGACCGCATCCGCGCCTACGTGGCCCTGCACCTGCGCAACCCGGCCCTGTCGGTGGAGCAGATCGCGCGCGCGCTCAACTGCAGCAAGCGCCACCTCTACAACGCCTTTTCCGACGAAGACGAAACGCTGGCGCAATACATCCAGCGCCAGCGGCTGCAGGCCTGCATCCGCGACCTGCAGACCGGCCTGCCTGGGCGCGCGATCACCGACATCGCGCTGTCCTGGGGCTTCAACAACGCCTCGCACTTCAGCCGGGTGTTTCGCGAGCACACCGGCAAAAGCCCCAGCGAATTCCGCGCCGAGTCGCTGGCGTGACGCACGGCCGTTGATCGCCTGCCCGCGGCTGGGCCACAGTGCGCCCTGCTGCGGCGCGCGCTGCGCGCGTCAGCACCATTCCAACCTGGAGACTGCGATGCACATTCCCTCGATGCAAGACCGCGTCAGCCCCGAAGAGTGGGCGCTGCGCTGCGACCTGGCCGCCTGCTACCGGCTGGTGGCCCACTATGGCTGGAGCGACCTGATCTTCACCCACATCAGCGCGCGCATTCCCGGCCCCGAGCACCACTTCCTCATCAATCCCTACGGGCTGATGTTCGACGAAATCACCGCCTCCAGCCTGATCCGCGTCGATCAGGACTGCAACAAGCTGTCGGAGTCGCCCTTTCCGGTCAACCCGGCCGGCTTCGTCATCCACAGCGCCATCCACGCGGTGCGCGAAGACGCCACCTGCGTGCTGCACACCCACTCGCGCGCCGGCGTGGCGGTGAGTGCGCAGAAATGCGGCATCCTGCCCATCAGCCAGCAGTCTACCTTCGTGCTGGGCTCGCTGGCCTATCACGACTACGAGGGCGTGGCCCTGCGCGACGAGGAAAAACCGCGCCTGCAGGCCGATCTGGGCACAGCCAACTTTCTGGTGCTGCGCAACCACGGGCTGCTGACCGTGGGCCGCAGCGTGGCCGACGCCTTCCTCAACATGTACATCCTGGAGAGCACCTGCCGCATCCAGCTCGACGCGCAGGCCGGCGGCGAACTGGTGTACGTCAACCCGGACATCCTGCAAGGCGTGGCCAGCGCCGTGAAAAAAGTCACTGTCGGCCAGGGCGCCAACCTGACATGGCCGGCCCTGCTGCGCAAACTGGAGCGGCTGGACCCGTCGTACAAAACCTGAACCCGATGCCCGCGCCCGCCAAGCCCCCGCGCAAAACCGGCAAGACCGAATACCGCCAGCGCGTAGCCGCGCTGCGCACCGAGCTGCTGGACATCCAGGCCAGGCTGGGCGCGACGAAAAAGCTGGCCGTGGCCCTGCTGATCAGCGGCCAGGACGGCGCGGGCAAGAGCGAAACCATCAACACCCTGTACGGGTGGATGGACCCGCACGGGCTGGACACGCTGGCCTTCGCCGAGCCCAGCGACGAGGAATCCGAACGCCCCGCGCTCTGGCGCTACTGGGTCCATCTGCCAGCGCGCGGGCGCATCGGCATCTTTGCCGGCTCCTGGTATTCGATCCCGATCCGCGACCACCTGCTGCGCCGCCTGAGCACCGCGGAGCTGGAGCTGCGCGCCGCAGACATCAACCGCTTCGAAGCCATGCTGCACCACGAAGGCGTGCTGGTGCTCAAGTTCTGGTTCCATCTGGACAAGGCCGCGCAGAAAAAACGCCTGCAGGCGCTGGCGCGCGATGCGCGCACGGCCTGGCGCGTCACGCCAGGCAGCTGGGAACGCCTCAAGGACGTGCCTCGCCTGCACCGCACCGCAGCCCATCTGCTGCGCATCACCGACACCCCCCATGCGCCTTGGCATGTGATCGACGCCGAGCAGGACGAACACCCCGAGCTCACCGTGGGCCGCGTGCTGCTGCAGACCCTGCAGCAGCGGCTGCAGGAAACGGCCCATCCATCCCCTGCCGAGCCGGCCCCAGTCCCTGCCAGCCCGGCAGGCAGCCGCGCGATCCTGGATGCGCTACGACTCGACCAGCGCCTGGACGAAGCCAGCTACCAGCTCGAACTGCCCTACTGGCAGGGACGGCTGGCCGAACTCGCCCGGCACCCCCGGCTGCGCAAGCGGGCCGTGGTCGCTGTGCTCGAAGGACCGGACGCAGCCGGCAAAGGCGGCGCGATCCGCCGCATCATCGCGGCGCTAGACGCACGCCAGTACAAGGTCGTGCCCATCTCCGCCCCCAGCGACGAGGAATTGCTGCAGCCCTATCTGTGGCGATTCTGGCGCCACCTGCCCCGGCACGGGCGGTTCGTCTTCTTCGATCGCAGCTGGTACGGCCGCGTGCTGGTCGAGCGGGTCGAACGCCTGTGCGGCCTAGCCGACTGGATGCGCGCCTACGACGAGATCAACGATTTCGAAAGCCAGCTCGCCGCCAGCGGCATCATCGTCGTCAAGTTCTGGCTGCAGATCAGCCCCGACGAGCAACTGCGCCGGTTTAGGGAACGCGAAGCCGTGGCTTTCAAACGCTATAAGCTCACCCCGGAAGACTGGCGCAACCGCGACAAGTGGGACGCCTACCAGCAGGCCGCCTGCGACATGATCGCGCGCACCAGCACCGGCGCTGCGCCATGGACGCTGGTGGAATCCAACGACAAGCCGTACGCCCGCGTCAAGATCCTGCGCACCCTGTGCGAAGTCCTGCAGCGTGAGCTCAAAGCCGCGCGCAAGCCCACAGACCGAAAAGCAGGCGCCTAGCGCTGCGCGCCATCACTTGCCCAGCCACTCGCCCAGCTTGCCGCCTACCGAAGCGCCGGCGCCGGTGCCCACGCCCGGCATCAGCAGGGTACCGATGGCCGCGCCGATCTTGGCGCCGGCCGTCAGCGACACCTGGGGGTCATCGACCGTACCGCCCACGAGCAGCGGCACAGCCACCGCGCCGCCCAGCGCCACCTGCACCCGCCCGCTCAATTCCTGCTGCGCCGACACCTGCACCTGGCCGCTCGCGCTCAGCGGGCCCGCGCTGGCCACCAGGTTGTGCAGTTCCACGGTCTTGCCCCGGGTCGTCACCTGCCCGGCCAGCGTTTCCAGCACCGTGCGGCCCCCGCGGCTGACGCCCACGGTCTGCACCGCCTTCACGAGGTCCACGCCCTGCAGCACCGCCTGCTGCACCGTGAAGCTCGACTGCGTGACCAGCGCATCCAAAAGACCGCCGAGCTGCCGGGCGCGGGCCTGCAACACCGTCTGCGCCTCCAGCCGGCCAGCCAGCGGCTGACGGGCCCAGACCTCCGGCCTGGGCTGCGGCGCCGTCAGCTGGGACAACTCCACTGCCCGGGTTTGCAACTCACCCTGGATGCGGTACTCCCCACCCGGGCGCTGCGGCCACACCAGATCGAGCGGCCCTTGCACCGTGCCACCGGCCACAGCCAGGCGCAGCTGCCAGCGCTGGGGAGACTGACGCTGCAGTTGCAGATGGCTGCCGGCCAGACGCCCCTGCAGCACCTCCAACTCCAACTGGGCCGGCCACAGATCGTCGTCCAGAAGCGCCCGCGCATCCAGCAGCATGAACTGACCGCCAGCCCCCTCCAGCCGCACCTCCTGCAGCAGCAACCGGCGCGGCAAGGGCATGGGCACCGTGCCAGCGGCCGGCGCCGCCGGGCGGCCCAAAGCCTTACTCAAGGCCTGGATGCCGGCCAGCGGCAGCGTGAGCCCGCGCAGGGCCACGGCGTCCAGTTCCAGCCGGCCCCGCGCCAAAGCGCCCCAGGCCGGGCGCAGCCGCAGCTCGCGCAGCTGCAGGGCCGGCTGGGTCGCGAGGGTCAAGCCCTCCGCGGCCAGCGCCGGCCCGCTCCACCAGCCCAGGCCCAGCCGTTCGATCGCAACCGGCACGCCCAGCGCATCCTGCGCCTGCCGCTGCAGCTGGGCCCGCACGGTCTCGCGCCCCAGCCACCCATGCAGCACCGCCACCGCGAGCAGCAGCAAAGCCAGCAGCCCTGCGCCGATTCCCGCCATCCACCCCACAGCACGCACCATGGCCGCATTGTGCCCGCCAGAGCAGCCCGCTGGCAGGCGGCTGTGCTAACAAAGCTGTCGATAGTTCTGGAACAAGTCCGGGCTTGTCCACAGAAAATGGCCTCTCTGCCTCTTTATCAAGAAAACGCAGACAGCGGGCAGCCAGGGCTGCCCACAGGCGTTCGGCTCAGGCAACTCCTTGCCACGGCAGGGAAAAACCCGCTTATCCACAGCAGCGGGCCGGCCTTACCTACTACCACTATTGAGAAATACAGAGAAAAGCAAACAGGCTGGGACAAGCTGCAAGGCTTCAGTGCGGCGTCATGGGCTGCGGCGGAAACGGTTGAACAGACTGCGCAAACAAGGGGCTGAAAAAGCCTGTTGGCTGCTATTCACAGCTTGTCCTCGATATATGCGTCTTTATCCCGTTTTGCGCAGGTTTTATGCACAACTTTGCGCACAGACTGTGGCGCGGGCCAACCTGGCCCCATGGGCCGGCGCAGGCCAGCCAGATCGAGGAGAAGGGAGAAAAGAGAACAGTCAGTGGGAGCCGTCGTCGGCTGCCCAGAGCCGGTGGGCATCGACCAGCACCCGGCTGGCGGCTTCCAGCGCGTCCCAGCGGGCAGCTTCGGCCGCCAGCGCGGCTTCCAGCGCGGTGCGGCGCGCCTGCAAGGCTTCGGTCAGCGTCATTTCGCCCAGGCTGTAGGCCTTCATGCCGAGCCGGGCCACGTGGGCCATGGCTTCTTCCACCGCGGCCAGCCGCTGCCAGGTCGCCAGCGTGTGCTGGGCCCGCAGCACCGTGCGCTCGGCCGTGGCCTGCACCCGCTGGCGGGTCTGCTGCAGCCGCTGCTCGGCTGCGGCCAGCTCGGCCAGCGCCACCTGCTGTTCGGCTTGCCGGTAGCTTCCGGTCAGCGGGATGCCCAGATAGATGCCGACGATGTTTTCCGCGCCGCCACGCTCGCGCGCGGCCCGCACGCCCAGCAGGGGGTCGCCCCGGCGCTCCAGGCCGGCGCGTTCGCTGCGCAGGCGGGCCAGTTCCACCTGGGCTTCGGCCAGCTCGATCTCATGGTTGGCGTCCAGGATGCGCTGCACCCACTGTGGCGCGGAGCCGGGTAGCGCGATTTGTTGCGCCTCGCTGCCGCTGGCCGCCCGCCCGTCTGCCGGCAGCAGGCCGGGGTAGCGCCGGTTCAGCTCGGCCTGCAGTTCGGCTTGCAGGCCCTGGGCATGCTGCAGCTGGGCCTGCATGCGGTCGTATTCGGCCTGGGCCATCAACTCGTCGATGCGTGGCACGTCGCCGGCGCGTACCCGGCGCGCGGCGATCGCCAGCTGCTCCTGCGCCAGCGTCACCTGGCCCTGTTGCACCCGCACCGTGCTGCGCGCGCGCTGCCATTCGTACCACAGCTGCAGCAGGCCGCGCACCGCCTCGTGCCATTGATCGGCCCAGGCCGTGCGCGCGGCCATGACGCCGCTCTCACCCAGCCGGCGGTCGGTCTCGGCCTTGCCGCCCCAGCGCAGGCTGCGCTCCAGCGCCACTTCGTTTTCGATGTAGCGGGTGCCGGTGTTTTCGTTGCGCTCCTGCGCGCCGACGCGCAGGTTCCATTCGTAGGCGCCGGCCTGCAGCGCCCGGGCCCGCGCCTGGGCCTGCTCGATCAGCGCCTGCGCGGCCCGCACCGGCGGCAGCGTGGCAATCACTTCGCGGGTGGGCGCAGCCGCCGGCAGGCCCAGTCGTGCGACCCAGACGGCTTCCTCATCGGGCGTGGCATGACCTTGCGCCTGAGCCGGCAGGGCCCCGACCAGGCACACGGCCACCACGATGGAATAGACAGACTTTTTCATGCGAGCCGGCCTTGTGCGAGCAGGGGAGTGAGCCAGTACGCCACTTCCGGGCTGGGCAGCTGCGCGCGCAGCTTTTGCAGCAGCGCCGGCCAGTCGTCCTGCCGCACGACGGCCTGCACCAGCACCCGCCGGGCCCGGCCCTGTACCTGTTCCATCACGCTCAGCAGCTGTGTGCCCGCGCCCAGCCCCTGCGCCGGCACCAGGATGTAGCCCTGCTGCAGCTCGGGGCAGGCCGCCAGCAGATCCAGCAGCGCATCCTCGCTGGCCTGGGGCGCGAGCAGCGTGAGCAGGCACAGAGGTGGTGGGGAATCGGGCAGGGTCTGGGTCATGGCCGGGGCGCGACGCCGTAGCGCCTGAACAGGATGGGCAACAGCACC
This sequence comes from Hylemonella sp., assembly GCA_036846225.1. Lineage (GTDB taxonomy): Bacteria > Pseudomonadota > Gammaproteobacteria > Burkholderiales > Burkholderiaceae_C > Hylemonella. Next base: position 43,793 of record DAIUCJ010000006.1, on the reverse strand, counting down.
AGCGTCAGCAAGGTGGCGCTGAACAGGCCGCCGATGACGACGATGGCCAGCGGGCGCTGGATTTCCGAGCCGGGCCCGGTGGCCAGCAGCAGCGGCACCAGCCCCAGCGCGGCGATGCTGGCCGTCATCAGCACCGGGCGCAGCCGCCGCAGCGCGCCCTGGCGCACCACGTCGGCCACTGGCAGGCCACGCGCCAGCAGCTGGTTGAAATGCGTGACCAGCACCAGGCCGTTGAGCACGGCGATGCCCATCAGCGCGATGAAGCCCACCGAAGCCGGCACCGACAGGTATTCGCCCGACAGCGCCAGCGCCACCACGCCGCCTACCAGCGCGAACGGAATGTTGGCGAACACCAGCAGCGCCTGGCGCAGGCTGCCTAGCGTGGTGAACAGCAGCAGCAGGATCAGCCCTAGCACCACCGGCACCACCACGGCCAGGCGGGCGGCGGCGCGCTGCTGGTTTTCGAACTGGCCGCCCCATTTGAGGTAATAGCCATGCGGCAGCGCCACCTGCTGGGCCACGGCGGCCTTGGCTTCATCGACGAAGCCGACCAGGTCGCGGTCGCGCACATTGGCGCGCACCACGGCCATGCGCGAGCTGTTTTCCCGGTCGATCTTCACCGGCCCGTCCACCGTCTCCAGCGTGGCCACCGCGCTCAGCGGAATGGACTGGCCATCGGCCAGCGGCAGCCGCAGCTGGGCGAAGGCGCCGGGGGTCATCTGCGCCGAGGCCGGGCCGCGCAGCAGCAGCGGCACGCGCCGGCCCTGCACCAGCACCGTGCCCACCACCTGCCCTTCGACCAGCGCGCGCAGGTCGTTCTGGATCTGCTCCACCGACAGGCCCAGCCGACCGGCGGCCACGCGGTCGATCTGCACGCGGAAATACTGCACGCCCTCGTTCTTGACGGTGATCACGTCCTCCGCGCCGCGCAGGCCCGACAGCACCTTGACCACCTGCTCGGCCAGATGGTTGAGCTGGTCGGCGTCGGTGCCGAAGATCTTGACGGCCACGTCGCCGCGCACGCCCGACAGCATTTCGGCGGTGCGCATTTCGATCGGCTGCGTGAAGCTGAAGTTCATGCCGCCGACGGCGCCGACCACCTGCCGCAGCGCGTCCACCAGCGAGGCCTTGTCCGGCTGGCGCCACTGCTCGCGCGGTTTGAGGATGAGAAAGGTGTCGGTGTCGTTGAAGCCCATCGGGTCCAGGCCGATCTCGTCGGCGCCGACGCGCGCCACGATGCCCAGCACCTCGGGCACTTCGCGCAGGATGCGCTGCTGCAGCGCCAGATCCAGCGCCACCGAGCTCTCCAGCGTGATCGAAGGCAGCTTTTCCACCTGCATCAGCACGTCGCCTTCGTCCAGCGTGGGCATGAAGGACTTGCCGATCAGCAGATACAGCCCGGCGGCCAGCGCCAGCAGCGCCGCGGCGATGGCCGTGACGGTGCGCGCATGCGCCAGCGCCCAGTCCAGCGCCGGGGTGTAGGCGCGCTCGAGCCAGCGCACCAGCGCCGGGCTGTGGTGTGGCGTGGCCTTGAGCAGATACGACGACAGCACCGGAATGACGGTGAGCGACAGCAGCAGCGACGACAGCAGCGCAAACACGATGGTGATGGCCACCGGCGCGAACAGCTTGCCTTCCAGGCCCTGCAGCGTCAGCAGCGGCACGAAGACCATGGTGATGATGACCATGCCCGAAGCCACCGGCACCGCCACCTCGCGCACGGCGCGGTAGATGTCGTGCAGCGTCAGCCGGCCCTGCGCGCTGCCGCGCGCCTCCAGGTTTTCCACCACGACGACGGCCGCATCCACCAGCATGCCGATGGCGATCGCCAGCCCCCCCAGCGACATCAGGTTGGCCGACAGCCCATACCAGCGCATCAGCAAGAAGGTGGCCAGCGCCGACAGCGGCAGGATCAGCGCCACCACCAGCGCGGCGCGCAGATTGCCCAGAAAGGCCAGCAGCAGCACCAGCACCAGCACGATGGCTTCCAGCAAGGCCCTGGAGACGGTGTGCACGGCGCGGTCCACCAGCGCGCTGCGGTCGTAAAACGGCTGCACGGTCACGCCCGGCGGCAGCGTGGGCGCGATCTGCGCCAGCCGCGCCTTGACCTCGCGCACCACCTGCTGCGCATTGGCGCCGCGCAGGCCCAGCACCAGGCCCTGCACCGCCTCGCCCTGGCCGTCCTTGGTCACGGCGCCGTAGCGCGTCAGGCTGCCCAGCCGCACCTCGGCCACGTCGCCCACGCGCACCGCGCGGCCATCGCGCTGCACGATGGCGATGGCGCGCACGTCGTCCAGGTCGCGGATGCTGCCGTCGCTGCGCACCAGCAGCGACTCCTCGCCCTGGCTCAGACGGCCCGCGCCGTCGTTGCGGTTGTTGGCCGCCAGCGCCTGCTGCAGCTGTTCCAGCGAAATGCGGCGCGCCGCCAGCGCCGTCACGTCCGGCACCACCTCGAAGGCCCGGGCGTAGCCGCCCAGGCTGTTGATGTCGGCCACGCCGGGGATGCTGCGCAGCTGCGGGCGGATCACCGTGTCCAGCAGCGTGCGCTTGTCGGTCAGCGACAGCGGCCCCTCGATCGTGAACATGAACATCTCACCCAGCGGCGTGGTGATCGGCGCCAGCCCGCCCATCAGCCCGGGCGGCAGCTGGTCCATCACGCCGGCGAGCCGCTCGCTGACCTGCTGGCGCGCCCAGTAGATGTCGGTGCCGTCGGCGAAGTCCAGCGTGATGTCGGCAATGGCGTACTTGCTCTGCGAGCGCAGCACCGTCTGGTGCGGCAGGCCCAGCAGCTCCTGCTCGATCGGGATGACCACGCGCGACTCGACCTCGGCCGGCGTCATCCCCGGCGCCTTGAGAATGATCTTGACTTGGGTGGACGAGACGTCCGGAAAGGCGTCGATCGGCAGCTCGCGGTAAGCGGCCAGCCCCGCGGCCACCAGCCCCAGCGTGAGCACCAGCATCAGCAGGCGCTGCGACAGGGCGAAGGCGATCAGCCGGCCCAGCGCGTTCATTCGGCGCCACCCAGGCCCAGCCAGGCGCCCTTGACCGTGGCCACGCCCTGCACCACGACCTCGTCGCCGGGCTTGAGCGCGCCGCTGATGAGCAGCGTAGGCCCGCTGCCGGCGGCCGGCTCCACCGGGGTGGCCATGAAGCCCTGCGGGTGGCGCACGAACACGTAATGCCGCCCGCCCTGCTGCACCACGGCCGCGGCCGGCACGGCAAACAGGGCCGGGCCCTTTTCGCCGCTGCGGCCCAGCCAGCGCAGCTGCACGAACTGGTTGATGCGCAGGCAGTCCTCGCGCTGCAGCAGCTCGGCGCGCAGCTGCACGCCCTGGGTGGCGCTGGCCAGCTGCGGCGACAGCGCGGTGATGCGCGCCGGCGTCTTGCAGCCGTCCACCGCCAGCGTGTCGCCCACGCGCAGCAGCTGGGCCTGCTGGCTCGAAGCCTGTAGCTCGATGACCAGGCGGCCGCCGCGCGCGATGCGCGCCACCGGCGCGCCGGCTTCCAGCCGCTGCCCGGGCGCGGCCAGCTGTTCCAGCACGGTGCCGCCGACCGGCGCCAGCAGCGTCAGATAGGGCGACAGCGCCTCGCTGCTGCCGGCTTCGGCGCGGCGCAGCGTGTCTTCCGGCACGCCGGCCAGGCGCAGGGCCTGGCGCTGCTCGCGCGCGGCCAGCGCCGCCATCTCGTAGGCGGCGCGCGACTCGTTGCGGCGGTGCTCGGACACGATGCCGTCGGCCAGCAGCTGCTCGTCGCGCTGCAGCTTGCTCCAGGCCAGCTGGGCCTGGGTGTGGCTGGTCAGCCACTCGCGCTGCAGCTGCGCCAGCTCCGGGCTCATGATGCGTGCCACCGGCTGGCCGGCGCGCACCGTCTGCATCGGCGCGACCGACACCGTCTGCACCACCCCGGGCAGCGGCATGCTGACCAGATCGCTCTGCTGCGCCGGCAGCACCACCGTGCCCTGCAGCAGCAGGCGTTCCGTACCGGCCTGGGCCGGTTGCACCGGCTGGGTGCGCACCAGCTCCGGGCTGCGGCCTTCCCAGGGAATCAGCCGGGCCGGCTCGGCGCCGTGGACAGCCGGCGCAGCCAGGGCTGCGGCCAGCACGAAGAAACGCGTAAGCAAAGGGAACATCAGAAGCGGGGCCGCGGCGCGGCCGGTAGCGACGGGAAGCAGGGGCTCAATTGTTGCGCTTTTGGCGCGCCAGCTGCTCGCGGCGCTTGCGCTCTTCGGCGCGGATGCGCTCGAGCTGGGCTTCGTCGGCATCGGGCCAGGGGGTGGAGGAGGCGCGGGCCATCCAGGTCACCGCGTCGGCGAATTCCTGCAGCGACAGGTCGGCGCGTCCGCCCTGCGCCGGCATGCCGCGCGTGCCCACCCAGCCATGGGCGGTGACGGCATGGGGCCCTTCCCTGCGCAGCTTGTCCCAGGCCCTGGCATCGCCCACCCGCGGCGCGCCCGCCAGGCCCGGCCCGTGGCAGGCCATGCAGGTTTCGCGATAGACCTGTTCGCCGCTTTTGCGGGCGGCAGACTGGGCCAGGGTGGCGCCGGCCGTCAGCAGCAGCACGGCGCCCAGCAGGGGCAGCAGGGGCATGGTGTGAACCTCCATCGGGCGGGGCCGCGCCGGCGAGCCGGCGCGGCGCAGGCCCTGTCACGGGCCGGTCGCATGCGGATGATATCCTCGCGCCTCTTTTGAGCCTTCCTGCCTCAGCAGGCGCTTACAACCAGCCATCTTCCCATGCCGATTCGACATTTCGTTTACAGCACCGCGGCGGCATTGGGCCTGTCCGGCGGCCTGGCGGCAGCCCAGGACGACCCGGCCGCGCCGCCGGCCTGGGGCGTGCATGGGCAGACCACCTTCATCTGGCAGGCCAAGCCGGCGTTTGCCGCGCCCTACAGCGGGCCCAACAGCCTGGCCGGGCACGAGGAGCGCTCCTACTCCTTCACCGCCACCGCTGACTTCGGCCTGCGCCTGTGGCGCGGCGCGCAGCTGCATCTGAACCCCGAGTGGGCGCAGGGCGTGCCGCTGTCGAACCTGACCGGCGCCGGCGGCCTGTCCAACGGCGAACTGGCGCGCACCTCCGGCCCCCATCTGTCCATGTACCGTGCCCGGCTGTTTCTGCTGCAGCGCCTCGACGCCGGCGGCGAAACCGAGGCCATCGAACCCGGCTTCAACGAGCTGGGCGGCACGGCCGCGGCGCGGCGCTGGACGCTGGTGCTGGGCAACTTCGCGCTGCTGGACTTCTTCGACAACAACCCGTATGCCAAGGACCCGCGCAGCCAGTTCTTCAACTGGGCGTTCATGAGCTACGGCGCCTGGGACTATGCGGCCGACGCGCGCGGTTACACCAACGGCGTGCTGCTCGAATACCGCACGCCCAGCTGGGCCGTGCGCGCCGCGCGCACCATGCAACCCGTCGAGTCCAACGGCCTGGAGCTGGACGGCCGGCTGCGGCAGCATTACGGCGACCAGATCGAGGTCGAGGCCGATCTGCCGCTGCAGCTGCCGGCCGGTGCGCTGCGCGCCAGCGCGCTGTGGTTCAACAACCGCGCCGTCATGGGCAGTTACGCCGAGGCGCTGGCGCTGGGCGGCACGCCCGACGTCGGCCTGGTGCGCCGCCTGCAGGACAAAAGCGGCTGGGGGCTGAGCCTGTGGGCTCCGCTGGGCGAGGACAGCGGGCTGTTCCTGCGTGCCAGCCGCAACGATGGCGGCACCGAAACCTATGCCTTCACCGAGATCGACCAGCAGTGGGCCGTGGGCGGCCAGTTCACCGGCCGGCGCTTCGGCCGGCCGGCCGACCGCTGGGGCTGGGCGCTGGCCGTGCACGAGCTGTCGGCTTCGCACCGCGATTACCTGGCCGCCGGCGGGTTGGGCTTTTTCCTGGGCGACGGCCAGCTGAACTACGCCCCCGAGCGCGTGTTCGAAACCTGGTACCGCTGGACCCTGCCCGACTGGGGCACACGGCTGGGCATGGTGCAGTCGGCGCTCTCGGTCGGCTGGCAGTACGTGCAGAACCCAGGCTACAACCAGGACCGCGGCCCGGTGCAGGTTTACAGCCTGCGCTGGCACAGCGAGTTCTGAACAGGGGAACAGGAGGGTTCTTCAGGCCGCGCGGCGCAGCGTCAGCCGCGCGCACAGCCCAGTGCCGTCGCTGCCCGCATCCAGCTCGAAGCGCGCCTGCAGCAGCGCGGCGAACTTCGTGACGATGGCCAGGCCCAGCCCGGCGCCCTCGCCCACCCGCTGCACCGGCACCCCCCGCGCGCCGCGCTGCAGCAGGCACTGCCGCTGGGCCGCGTCCAGGCCCGGCCCGTTGTCCTGCACGCACAGCCGCACCGCCTCGCCCTCGGTGGCCACGGCCACCGTGACACTGGGCGCGCGCCCCTCGGTTGGCCGCCCGTAACGCAGCGCGTTGTCGATCAGGTTGCCCAGAATGCCTTCGATCAGCGCCACGTTGCCCAGCACGCGCACGGGCCGATCCAGCCCCTGCACGCCCAGGTCCACGCCGGCCGCGTCGGCCTGCGGCAGATAGCGCAGCACCGTCTCGCGCACCACCTCGTCCAGCGCCACCGCCGACAGCTCCACCGCGGTGGCGGCCTCGTCGGCCAGCGCCAGCGCCAGCAGCTGCTCCACCAGCCGGCTGGCGCGCGCCTCGCTGGCCAGGATGCGCTGCAGCTGCCCACGCCAGGCCGCGGGCTCGTCCTGGGCCAGGCCGTATTCGGCCAGCGCCCGGATGCCGGCCAGCGGCGTGCGCAACTCGTGCGCGACGTTGCCGGAAAACTCGCGCTGCGCGCGCAGGCTGTGCTGCACCCGCTGCAGCAGCGCGTTGATGGCCGCGCCCAGGGCCTGCACGTCGCGGGTGCGCGCGGCCAGCGGCAGCGGGGTGAGGTCGGAGGCGTCGCGCTCGTTGACGCGGCGCTCCAGCTCGTTGAGCGGCTGCAGCTCCGCGCCCACCACGCGGCGCAGCCACCACGCCAGCGCCAGCAGCAGCAGCACTTCGGGCAGCAACGAATACAGCAGCGCATCGTGCAGCAGGGTCTGGCGGCTGCCGGTGGTCTGGGCCACCACCACCTGGAAGGCGAACGGGTGTTCCTGCCACAGCGTGACGGCGCGCACCTTGTGCCCCTGGTACACCGCGTCCGAAAACTCGGCCTGGCCCGGCCGCAGCGGGGCGATGGCGTGCAGCCCGGGGTGGCCGGCGATCACCGCGCCGTCGAGCCGGCGCACGACGAAGTAGATGTTCTCGCTCTGGTCGAACAGCAGCGCGCCCATTTCGCGGCTGGTGAGCTCCAGCGCCAGGCCGTGCGACTGCAGCCGCACGCGCGAGGCCAGCGCATAGGCGTCATCGAGCAAGGCGCGGTCGAAGGCTTTCTGCGCGAAGTGGTGGAACACCGCCACCATGATGGCCGAACCGAGCAGCCAGGTCAGCGCCAGCGGCAGCAGCAGATGGCGCACCAGGCGCGCGCGCAGCGACGGCAGGGCAGGCGGCGGTGCGTGCGGCGCGCTCAAGCCTCGTCCCCCCGCTCCAGCATGTAGCCCAGGCCGCGCAGCGTGCGGATGCGCGCGCCGCTGCCGGCGAGCTTCTTGCGCAGACGGGAGATAAAGGCCTCCAGCGCGTTGTCGGCCAGCGTGTCCGACAGGTCCGACAGCTTGTCCGACAGCGCGCGCTTGCTCACCACCCGGCCCGGCGGCGTCATCAGTTCCCACAGCACCTCGAACTCGCGCGCCGGCAGCTCCAGCAGCGCGCCGCCGACCGCGAAGCGCCGCGCCTTGCGGTCCAGCTGCAGGCGGCCCACCTCGCAGCGGTCGTCGGTGCCAGCGCTGCGGCGCACCAGCGCGCGCAGCCGCGCCTCCACTTCGGCCAGATCGAAGGGCTTGCCCAGGTAATCGTCGGCGCCGGCGTCCAGCCCGGCGATGCGCTCCTCGGTGCGGTTGCGCGCGGTCAGCACCAGCACCGGGGTGCGGTCGCCGCGCGCGCGCGCCTCGCGCAGCAGCGACAGCGCCTGCACCTGCGGGCTGTGCGGGGCATTGTTGAGCGGCAGGTTCAGGTCCAGCAGCACGGCGTCGTAGGGTTGCACCCGCCACAGGTGCGCGGCCTGCTCGTAGTGGCCGGCCGCATCCACGCGATGGCCGGCCTGCGCCAGGCTCCTGCGCATCATCTCGCCGAGCACGGCATCGTCTTCGACCAGCAGGATTCTCATGACCAAGGGCTACGTACGTAAAGGGGCTTAGGCATTTTCCACGACTGGACCGGTCAGCTTTCGGTCAGCAGCCGGCCCGGACAATGCGCGGCCCGCCCCAGTTTATGAGCAGCCGTCCATTTACAACATCCGTCGTCTGGGTTCTTGCCATGCCGCTGGCCGCCTGGTCGCAGGCCGTGGAGCCGGCTCCGTATCCGGTCAGCCTGGCGCAGGTGCTGCAGGCTGCTGCCCAGAACCTGGACGTGACGTTGGCGCAGCGCGTGCTGGCGGCTGCCCAGGCCGAGGTCACGGCCGCCGACCGGGCCCCCTTTCCCACGCTGTCGGCCGGCATCAGCCAGATCGACCTGCAAAACGGCAATGGCAGCGGCAATCCCTGGACCGAACAGACCTACGACAAATCCATCGGCCTGGACTGGACCTGGGAGCGCGGCAACAAGCGCGCCTTGCGCACCCAGGCGGCCCAGCGCAGCGCCGAGGCGGCGCGGGCCGACCTGGAAGACACCCGCTTGCAGCAGCAGCTGGCCGCGCTGACCATCTACTATGACCTGTTGGCCGCCCAAGAGCGGCTAGCGCAAGTGCAGCAGATCGCCCAGGGCGCGGCCGAGCTGGCGCAGGCCGCCCGGCTGCGGCTGCAGGCTGGCGACCTGTCGGCCCAGGACAGTGCCCGCATGGACATCGAGGCCCAGCGCGCCCAGGCCGAGGTCCGCAGCGCCGAGCTGGAGCGCCAGCGCGCCGCGCTGCTGCTGTGGCAGCTCACGGCCCTGGGTCCGGGCACGGCCCAATTGCAGGCCCAGTCGCCCTGGCCCGAGCTGCAGCCGGCGGCCGTCCCCGACCTGGAGGCGCTGGTGGAAGCGCGCGCTGACGTGCGCGCCGCGCGCGCCCGGGTAGAGGCAGCGCAGGCCGCGCTGCAGGGCAGCGTGGCGCAGAAGAAATCCGACATCACCTGGGGCGTGTCCTACGATCACATCCCCGGCACGTCCACGGCCCTGCTGGCGCTGCGCATGTCCATGCCGCTGCAATGGGGCTACGGCTACGAGGGCGAGATCGCTCGCGCCCAGGCCCAGCTGGCCCAGACCGAGCAGGCGCTGGAGAAAATCCGGCGCGCCGCCCGGCTGGAGCTGCAGCGCCTGCAGCACGAGCTGGCCAGCAGCGCCGAGCGCGCCGCGGCGTACGAGCGCGAGATCCTGCCGCGCGCGCGCCGCGTGGCCGAAGGCGCCGAGCTGGCTTACCGCAAGGGGGCGCTGTCGCTGACCGATCTGCTCGATGCCCGCCGCACCCTGCGCGCCACCTTGCTCGATGCTCTGGCCGCGCGCAGCGAGCACGCCAAGGCCTGGGGCGTGTGGCAGCTGCGCACCACGGCCGCAGCCGAACGATGATCCGCACCCGCCAGCGCCGACCGCCCTTGTCCGCCATGACCTTCCGAACCCTGTCCCTGCTTCTGGCCAGCGCTCTGCTGCTGGCCGCCTGCGGCGAGCGTGCCGCGCCTGCGGCGGCCCCGCCCGATCCGGTGGTGCAGGGCCGGCGCATCAGCTTCGTACCCGATCATCCGCAGCTCAAGCTGCTGCGCACCGCGCCGGCCGAGGCGGCGCGGGCGGTCACCGTGGAGCTGCCGGCCAAGCTGGTCTGGAACGAGGAACGCACCCAGCGCATCTATGCGCCGTTTGCCGGCCGCGTCACGGCCATCGTGGCCGACGTGGGCCAGCCGGTGGCGCGCGGCGCCACGCTGGCGCGCCTGGCCTCGCCCGAGTTCGCGCAGGCCCAGAGCGAGACAGCCCGCGCCGAGGCCGACGCGCGGCTGGCCGCGCAGACCCTGGCGCGCCAGCGCGAGCTGTTCGCAGCCGGCATCATCGCGCGCAAGGAGCTGGAGCAGGCCGAGGCTGAAGACGCGCGCGCGCGCGCCGAAGCCGAGCGGGCCCGCGGCCGCACCCGCCTCTATGGCGCCAGCGGCGAGGTGGACCAGCAGCTGCTGCTCAAAAGCGACATGGCCGGCATCGTGGTGGAGCGCAACATCAACCCGGGCCAGGAGCTGCGGCCGGAGCAGGCCGCAGCGGGCGCGCCGCCGCTGTTCGTCATCAGCGATCCGACCTCGCTGTGGATCCAGATCGACGCGCGCGAGGCCGACGTGGGCCTGCTGCGTCCGGGCACGCCGTTTACCTTCACCGTGGCCGCGCTGCCGGGCGAGACCTTCCAGGGCCGCGTCGTCACCAGCACCGACTACATCGACCCGCTGACGCGCACCATCAAGGTACGTGGCCTGGTGGCCAATCCGCAGCGCCGCCTCAAGGCCGAGATGCTGGCCACGGCCCGCTTCGAGCGCCGCTTCCAAAGCGGCGTGATGGTGCCGGCTTCGGCGGTGCTGCTGCGCGGCGAACGCCAGTCGGTCTTCGTGCAGACGCGCCCGGGCGAATTCGAGCGCCGCCAGGTGGACTTCGATTTCGAGGGGCCCAAGCTCGTGGTCATCCGCAGCGGCGTGCAGCCGGGTGAGCAGGTGGTGGTGGAAAACGCCCTGCTGCTGGCGCGCCTGCTGCGCGTGGCCGAGGAAGAATCCCGCGCCGCCGAACGGTCCACCCCCGCCACGCCGCGTTCCAGCCCATGAAGCGCCTGATCCAATACGCGCTGCACCAGCCGCTGTTCATCGTGCTGGGCACGCTGCTGTTCGTGCTGGGCGGCGTGATCGCCTTCAAGAACCTCTCGGTCGAGGCTTTTCCGGACGTGACCGACACCCAGGTCACGGTGATCGCGCTGTACCCCGGACGCGCGGCCGAGGAGGTGGAAAAGCAGGTCACGCTGCCGATCGAGACGGCGCTGTCGGGCCTGCCCAATTCGATCCGGGTGTTTTCGCATACCCAGTTCGGGTTGTCCTTCACCGTCGTGACCTACGACGACAACGCCAATGTCCATCTGGCGCGGCAGCAGGTCATGGAGCGGCTGGCGGCGGTGGAGCTGCCGCAGGGCGCGCAGGTCAACATCGCGCCCAACGCCACGCCGGTGGGCGAGATCATGCGCTACCGCCTGCGCGGCGACGGCCAGTCCACTACCGATCTGCGCACGCTGCAGGACTGGGTGGTGGAGCGGGCGCTGCGCCAGGTGCCCGGCGTGGCTGACGTGGTGGCCATGGGCGGCTTCATCAAGCAATACGAGGTGCAACCCGACCTGGACAAGCTGCGCGCCTACAAGCTCACCTTCCAGCATCTGCTGGACGCGCTGGGCCGCGGCAACTCCAACGCCGGGGGCAGCTACGTGGCCCAGGGCGCGCAGCAGTTCGCCATCCGCGGCATCGGGCTGCTGCGCTCGCCCGACGACATCGGCCGCATCGTGCTGGACTCGCGCAACGGCACGCCGGTGCTCATCCGCGACGTGGCCCAGGTCAAGCTCGGCGCGGTGCCGCGGCTGGGCATCACCGGGCAGGACGACGATGACGATGTCGTCGTCGGCATCGTCATCATGCGCAAGGGCGAGAACCCCAGCGTCGTGCTCAAGGGAGTGAAGGAGCGCATCGCCCAGCTCAACGAACGCGGCCTGCCCGCGGGCGTGCGCATCGAGCCGTTTTACGACCGCACCTGGCTGATGGGCAAGACGCTGTCCACGGTGTTTCGCAACCTGGTCGAAGGCGCGTTGCTGGTCTCGCTGGTGCTGTACATCTTTCTGTCCAACCTGCGCGCCAGCCTGGCGGTGGTGTTCATCATCCCGCTGTCGCTGCTGGCCACCTTCATGGGCCTGAAGATCATGGGCGTGCCGGCCAACCTGCTGTCGCTGGGGGCCATGGACTTCGGCATCATCGTCGATGGCGCGGTGATCGTGATCGAGAACATCATGCACCGCCTGCAGCACGAGCGGGAGAACATGTCCGAGAGCGAGCGCCGCCAGGCCATCATCGAGGCGGCCAACGAGGTCGGGCGCCCGACGCTGTTTTCCATGCTCATCATCATCGCGGCGCACATCCCCATCTTCGCGCTGCAGCGGCACGAAGGGCGCATCTTCCAGCCCATGGCGCTGTCGGTCACCGCCGCGCTGGTCGGCTCGCTGATCTTCTCGCTCACCTTGCTGCCGCTGTTGGCCTACTGGATGCTGCGGCGCGGGCTGCCGCATGGGGACAACCGGGTCGTCGGCTGGGCCAAGCGCCTGTACGAGCCGGTGCTGGACTGGGCGCTGGCGCACCAGCGCCGGGTGGTGGTGATCGCGCTGGCGGCTTTCGCGCTGGGGCTGGGCGCGGCCGCGCGGCTGGGCTCGGAGTTCCTGCCCGAGCTCAACGAAGGCACGTTCTGGGTCAACTGGGACATGCCCGCCAGCGTCTCGCAGGAGCAGGCCGCTAGCATCCTGCGCATCGCGCGCCAGCAGCTGCGCACCATCCCCGAGGTGCGCACCGTGGTGTCCAAGGCCGGCCAGCCGGAAGACGGCACCGACCCCAAGACCCTGAGCATGGCGGAGGTGTTCGTCGACGTGAAGCCGCCCGAGCAATGGCGCAAGGGCCTCACGCGCGAGGCGCTGATCGACGAGATGGACCGGGCGCTGTCGGTCATCCCCGGCGTCAGCCCGGCCTTCTCCCAGCCCATCCGCGACAACGTGCTGGAATCGATCTCGCAGATCAAGGGCCAGATCGTCGTCAAGGTGGCCGGCGACGACCTGGGCGAACTGCAGCGCACCGTGGAGGCCATGCGGCGTGAGTTCCGCCAGGTCGAGGGGGTGCAGCGCGCCGAGGTGGACCGCCTGGGCGAGCTGCCGCAGCTGGTCATCGAAATCGACCGCGAGCGCGCGGCGCGTTTCGGGCTGAACGTCGATGACGTGCAGGACGTGATCGAAGCCGCGCTGGCCGGCAAGATCGCCACCCAGCTGTGGGAAGGCGAGCGCAAGTTCGCCGTGGTTGTGCGGCTGCCGCAGGACCATCGCGTCATCGACCGGCTGCCCGACATCCCGCTGGCCATGCCCAGCGGGGGCTACACGCCGCTGTCGGCGGTGGCCACGATCCGCCAGACCACCGGCGCGATGAACATCGCGCGCGAGGCGGGCCGCCGCACCATGGCCATCGGCGTGTTCATCAAAGGCCGCGACATGGGCTCGGTGGTCAAGGACATGAAGGCGCGCGTGGCGCAGAACGTCACCATCCCGCCCAGCTACACGGTCAGCTGGTCCGGCGAGTTCGAGAACCAGGAGCGCGCGATGCAGCGCCTGTCGGTGGTGGTGCCGATTTCGCTGCTGCTCATCTTCGTGCTGCTGTTCGACGCCTTCGGCTCGTTGCAGAAAGCCACGCTCATCCTGGTCAACGTGCCGCTGGCGCTGATCGGCGGCTTCATCGCGCTGTGGGCGCTGGGCATCCCGCTGTCGGTGTCGGCGGCCATCGGCTTCATCGCGCTGTCCGGCCAGGCCGTGCTCAACGGGGTGGTGATGCTGTCGGTGTTCCAGCAGCTGCGCAACGCCGGCCACACGGTGCTGCAGGCCGCGCGCATCGGCTCGCTGCAGCGGCTGCGCACCGTGCTGATGACGGCCATGCTGGCCGCGCTGGGCCTGCTGCCGATGGCGCTGTCGCACGACATCGGCTCGGAGACCCAGCGTCCGCTGGCCATCGTGGTCATCGGCGGGCTGGTCACGGCCACGCTGCTGACGCTGATCGTGCTGCCGGTGCTCTATGTGATGTGGTTTTCCGGCAAGCGGCTGGGCGAGGAGATCTGAGGATCAGCTTTTACCCACGCCGATCGGCGCGGGCGCGCGCATCACGATGCGGGTGAACAGCCGGTCATAGACCGGATCGCGCGGGTACTTGCCGGTCAGCGGATCGCAGTTCTGCGCGAAGGCGTCGTCCAGCGCTTTCCAGTCGGCTTCGGAGAGCAGCTGCTCGGCCGCCGGCAGGATGACGGTTTCCTCCAGCTTCATGTGCGCCAGGTAGAAGTCCAGGTAGCGTTGCGCCGCCTGCTCGAAGGCAGCGCGGCGCGACTCGCCCAGCAGCTCCCAGGCCAGCAGCAGATGCTGCAGCTCGCGCACGCTGGCTTCGCCGCGGGCGTGGTCCATATCCAGCCGGTCCAGCGCCTCGCGCAGATGGGGCGCGCGGGCGCGCACCGGCGGAAACAGCAGCTCCGACTCCTTGGTGTGGTGCAGCCGCTCCGGGAATTCGTCGATGTAGAACAGCATGGCGCGCAGCACGTCGAAAAACTGCTCCGGCTCGTCGCCGGGGCCGCGCTGCACCATCATGCGCAGCGACTGCAGCATCGCCGACAGCGCGGCGTGCTCGTCATGGATGATGCGGATGCTTGCGTGCGCCATGGCCGATCTCCTCGTTGCAGCGGGTGGGGGCACGCGCAGCTTGGCACAGGCCGCCGGCCTTGGGCTTGACCCGCATCAAGCTTTGTGCGGATCGGCGGCTCAGGCCAGCCGCGGCAGCTCCCCGGTCGAAGCCAGCCGGAACTGGCGCACCACCTGGGCCAGGCGCTCGGCCTGCTCGCGCATGGACTGGGCGGCGGCGGCGGACTCCTCCACCAGCGCGGCGTTCTGCTGGGTCATGCGGTCGATCTCCTGCGCGGCCCGATCGACCTGCGCGATGCCCTGCGACTGGCTGGTGGCGGCCGTGCCGATCTCGCCGATGATGTCGCGCACGCGCTGCACGCCGTCCATGATTTCCTGCATCACGGCGCCGGCTTCCTCGACCTGGTGCACGCCGCCATCGACGGCGCTCACGCTGGCCTGGATCAGCCCCTTGATCTCGCTGGCGGCCGCGGCCGAACGCTGCGCCAGCGCGCGCACTTCGGAGGCCACCACCGCGAAGCCGCGGCCGGCCTCGCCGGCGCGGGCGGCCTCCACGGCGGCGTTGAGGGCCAGGATGTTGGTCTGGAAGGCGATCGAGTCGATCAGGCCGATGATGTCGCCGATCTTCTGGCTGGACTGCGCGATGCTGCGCATGCTCCGCACCGCATCGGCCACCACGGTGCCGCCGCGCTGGGCCGACTGGTAAGCCGTGCCCACCAGCTGCTGCGCCGTCTGCGCCGAGCTGGCGGTGTGCTGCACGTTGCGGCTGAGCGCGTCGATGGAGCCGACCGTGTGCTGCACGTTGCTGGCGGTCTGCTCGGTGCGCTGCGACAGGTCCTGGTTGCCGCTGGCGATCTCGCGGCTGGCGGTGGCGATGTTCTCGCTGGCGTCGCGCACCTGTGCCACCATGCCGGCCAGGCTGTCGCGCATGCCCACCAGGGCGCGCTGCAGCTCGGCCACTTCGTCGCGGCCGCTCACCTGCAGCGTCCGCGACAGATCCCCGCTGGCAATCGCCTGGGCCAGCGCGCGGGCGTCTTCCATCGGGCGGCAGATGGCCTGCATGTTCAGCAGCGTCAGCGGTGCGACGACCAGCACCGACAGCAGCACCAGCGCGGCGAAGATCAGCAGGGTCTGCGTCAGCACGCCGCGCTGGTCCTGCTCGGCCGCACGGGCCAGCTCGCGCAGCTGCCGGTCCAGCTCGCCCAGGGTCTGCTCGGCCTGCTGCGCCTGCTCGGCCGCGCGCGCCGACATGCGGTTGGCGATGGTGGCCGTCTCGTAGGCGCTGTTTTCCAGCTGGCTGGCGATCTGAGTGAACATGCTGCGGTAATTAGACAGGTGCTCGCCGGCCTGTTTCAGCCGCGCGGCGTCTACTCCCTGCACGGCCTGCGCCAGCTCGGCCAGCGCCGCCTCCACCTTCTGCAGCTGCTCCTGCCATTTCTGGCGCAGCGGCGCGATGGTCTCGGGCTTCTCGTACTGGATGATCATGTCCTTTTCCAGCCGGCGGGCCACGTTGAGCTCGTAGCGCGCCTGGCCCAGCCGCTCGATGCCGGCAAAGGACTGCTCGACGATCTGCTGGCCCAGGCCGTGAATACGGAAGATTCCCAGCATGCCGGCGCTGCCCAGCAGGCCCAGCAGGGTCAGCACGATGGCAATGGCCGCGATCATACGGAAGCGGATGGTGAACTGGCGCATCAGCGCATACAGGCTCTGGACCATGAGTGACATCCCGACAACAGAGGAAAACCCTGGTCATTCTAGGCGCGCCGCATGACTTGCAGGCCCGGAACAACCGGGCCTGGGCATGCCGGTTCAGCGCCGTACACGCGAGGGGGTATCGGGGCGCCAGCGCCGCAGCAGCAGCGCGTTGCCCATCACGCTGACCGAGCTCAGCGCCATGGCCGCGCCGGCCAGCACTGGGTTGAGGTAGCCCAGCGCGGCCAGCGGAATGCCGGCCACGTTGTAGATGAAAGCCCAGAACAGGTTTTGCCGGATCTTGGCCACCGTGCGGCCCGACACATCGAGCGCGGCGGCCACCAGCGCGGGGTCGCCGCGCATCAGCGTGATGCCGGCCGCGTGCATGGCCACGTCCGTTCCGTTGCCCATCGCGATGCCCACGTCGGCCGCAGCCAGCGCCGGCGCGTCGTTGATGCCGTCGCCCACCATGGCCACGGTGTGGCCGCCTGCGCGCAGGCGCGCGATCTGCGCCGCCTTGTCGCCGGGCAGCACCTCGGCCAGCACCTCGCCCGCCTCGGGCCGCAGGCCCAGGCGGCGCGCCATGGCCTCGGCCGCGTGGCGGTTGTCGCCCGAAATCATCACGGTGCGGATGCCGCGCGCGCGCAGCGCCGCCAGGGCTGCGGCCGCACCGGGCTTGGGCTCGTCGCCAAAGGCCAGCAGCGCGCGCACGGCCAGCCCATCGGCCGTGCGCTCCAGCAGCGCCGAGACCGTCGCGCCCTGCTGTTGCAGCGCTTCGGCCGCGGCCGCCAGCGCCCCCAGCGGCACGGCCAGCTCCTGCAGCCAGCGCAGGCTGCCAACCAGCCAGGACCGGGCGGCCACCACGCCTTCGTTGCCGCGCCCCGGCACGGCGCGCAGGGCCTCGGGCGGCCGCACGGCCAGCCCGCGCGCCTGCGCCGCCTGCACCACGGCGCGCGCCAGCGGGTGCGCGCTACCGCTTTGCAGGCTGGCGGCGACGGCCAGCAGCGCGTCCGCATCGCCGCCGGGGGCGACTTCGAAGGCCAGCAGCCGCGGCTGCCCTGCGGTCAGCGTGCCGGTCTTGTCGAAGGCCACGGTATCGACGCGGTGCGCCAGCTCCAGCGCCTGAGCGTCCTTGATCAGGATGCCGTGGCGCGCCGCCACGCCGGTGCCGGCCATGATGGCCGTGGGCGTGGCCAGCCCCAGCGCGCAGGGGCAGGCGATGACCAGCACCGCCACCGCGTGGATCACGGCCTCTTGCGCCGGCGCGCCGCCCAGCAGCCAGGCCAGCAGCGTCAGCAGCGCCACCAGCAGCACCGCCGGCACGAACACCGCCGCCACCCGGTCCACCAGGCGCTGGATCGGCGCCTTGGCCGCCTGGGCGTCTTCGACCAGGCGGATGATCTGCGCCAGCACCGTCTCGCGGCCGACGGCCTGCACCTGCATCAGCACCCGGCCCTCGCCGTTGATCGAGCCGCCGGTCACGCGCGCGCCCGCTTCCTTGCCCACCGGCAGTGGCTCGCCGGTCAGCATGGATTCATCCACCTGGGTGTGCCCTTCGAGCAGCACCCCATCGGCCGGGAAGCGCTCGCCCGGGCGCACCACCAGGCGGTCGCCCACCAGCACCTCGGCCAGCGGCACATCGACCTCGCCATCGGGCCCGAGCAGGTGCGCCACTTCGGGCCGCAGCGCATGCAGCGCGCGGATGGCCGCCGTGGTCTGCCGCTTGGCGCGCGCTTCCAGCCATTTGCCCAGCAGCACCAGCGTGACCACCACCGCCGAGGCCTCGAAATACAGGTGCACCATCGCGCCCGGCTCGGCGCGCAGCCACAGCCACACCGACAGCGCCCAGCCGGCCGTGGTGCCGATGGCCACCAGCAAGTCCATGTTGCCGCTGCGCGCTTTCAGCGCATGCCAGGCGCCCTTGTAAAACCGCGCGCCCAGGCCGAACTGCACCGGCGTGGCCAGCAGGAACTGCAGCCAGGCCGGCAGCATCCAGTGGCGGCCGGCCAGCTCGGCCAGCATCGGGGCCACCAGCGGCAGCGACAGCGCCAGCCCCAGCGCCACCGGCGCGAAGCCGGCCCAGGGCGAGGCCGTCGTGGCCGTCTCGGCAGCGGCGGCCTCGCGCGGCTCGTAGCCGGCTTCGCGCACCGCGCGGCGCAGCATGGCCTCGATCGATGCGCCCGGCGTGTAGCGCACCCGGGCCGTCTCGGTGGCCAGATTCACCGCCGCGTCCTGCACGCCCGGCACTTTCTTCAGGGCGCGCTCCACCCGCGCCACGCAGGAGGCGCAGGTCATGCCCGCGATGCCCAGGTCCAGGGTGCAGACGGCGCCGTCCGGCGACGCCGTCTCGGCAGTGGCAGAGGGGGTGTCCATGCGGCCGATTGTGAACCTTCCCATGCGGGCAGGGTCAAGCGGCCGCAGGTGGCGAAGCCGCAGCCGTGCCGCGCCCGCTTGACCTTCCCATCGTGGCAGGGTTCAGACTATGCTCGGTCCATCCCTTCTTTCCGTCTTTCGAGGAGCCCCTGATGAACCAGACTTTCACCGTCACCGGCATGACTTGCGGCCACTGCGAAAAGGCCGTCACCCGGGCGCTGCAGCGCGTCGATCCGCAGGCCCAGGTCCGCATCGACCGCAGCCAGAACCGCGTCGAAGTCCAGTCCACCCAGCCGCGCGAGGTGCTGGCCAAGGCCATCGCCGACGAGGGCTATGCCGTCGCGGCCTGAGCGCCCCCGCGTGGCCGAAGCGGGCTGGCCGGTGCACATCGGCGCGGCCGCGCGCCTGTCGGGCGTGTCGGCCAAGATGGTGCGCCACTACGAGGCGCTGGGCCTGCTGCCGCCGGTGGCGCGCAACGACAGCGGCTACCGCCGCTACAGCGAGGCCGACGTCCATACCCTGCGCTTCATCAAACGGGCGCGCGACTTGGGCTTTTCGATGGCCGAGATCGCCGAGCTGGTGGCGCTGTGGCGCAACCGCCGCCGCACCAGCGCCAGCGTCAAGCGCATCGCGCAGAAGCACCTGGACGATCTGGCCGCGCGCATCGCCGCCTTGCAGGGCATGCAGCGCACATTGCAGACCCTGCTGCAGCACTGCCATGGCGACGAGCGGCCCGACTGTCCCATCCTGGACGACCTGGCCTGCGCCGGCAGCGCAGCGGGCTGCGGTTGACGCTGCCTGCGCCGGCGGCCAATAATCGGCCGGCATCGTGACACGAGGAGCAAGTCCATGAAAACTAATGTCGGCGGCATCGACCGCGTCATCCGCATCATTGCCGGCGTCGTGCTGATCGCGCTGGCGGCCACCGGCACCGTGGGCTGGTGGGGCTGGCTGGGCCTGATCCCGCTGGCCACCGGCCTGATCGGCTGGTGCCCGCCCTATGCGCTGCTGGGCATCAACACCTGCAAGACCAAGGACAGCACGGCGAGCTGAGCCGTGCCTGTGCGGCGGCAGCGCCGGCGATAACCCTGCTGCCGGCGCGGCGGCGGCCCGCGCGGTCTAATTCCGCGTCATGACCCCGCTTCTGCATCCCCGCCCGCTCGAGCACGTCGTCCAGGGCCAGCCCACGCGCGACGGCGCGGGCGTGCGCCTCGTGCGCGTGCTCACCCATGAATGGCAGCGCCGGCTCGATCCCTTCCTGATGCTGGACCATTTCGCCAGCGACGACCCGGATGACTACATCGCCGGCTTTCCCGACCACCCGCACCGCGGCTTCGAGACCGTGACCTACATGCTGGCCGGGCGCATGCGCCACCGCGACAGTGCCGGCCACGAAGGGCTGCTGCAAAGCGGCGGCGTACAGTGGATGACCGCCGGCCGCGGCCTGATCCACAGCGAGCTGCCCGAGCAGCAAGACGGCGTGATGGAGGGCTTTCAGCTCTGGCTCAACCTGCCCGCGCGCGACAAGCTCTGCGAGCCGGCCTACCGCGACATTCCCGCCGAGGCCATACCCGAGTACCGCACCCCTGCCGGCGTGCAGGTGCGGGTGATCGCCGGCCACAGCCAGGGCGTGGCCGGGGCGGTGGTGCGTGATGCCCGGGCCTGGCCCACGCAGGCGCTCTATCTGGACCTGCATTTCCCGCCCGCTGGCGCCGGCTTCGAGCAGCCGCTGCCTGCCGCGCACAACGCCTTCGTCTATGTCTATCGGGGTAGCGTGCAGGTGGGCGATACAGCCGTGGCGGCGCCGCGCATGGCCGTGCTGGCCAACCGGGGCGACGGCGTGCGCCTGCAGGGCCTGCCGGATGCGGCAGGCGCGCGCGCCCTGCTCATCGCCGGCTGCCCGCTGGGCGAGCCGATCGCCCAGTACGGCCCGTTCGTGATGAACACGCGCGAGCAGCTGCTGCAGGCCGTGCACGACTACCAGTCCGGCCGACTCGGCTGAGCATCTTTACAGGTCAGCAGCGCGCGCACATCGTGCGCTTACATGATGCGGCCACACTGGCTGCGTCCGGTCGCATGGAGCGGCCGGCGCATCGTTCAAGGAGCGCATCATGCAAGCACGCATTCCCTCTCTGATCCTGGCCGCCGCACTGGCCGGCGGCACCGCGGCGGCCTTTGCCCACGGCGACGGCCCCGGTCCCGGCCCCCGCGGCGAGGCCATGCAGGCCCACTGGCAGGAGCACATGGCCCGGCGCGCCGCCGAGCTCAAGGCCAAGCTGCAGCTCAGCCCCGAGCAGGAGCAGGCCTGGACCCGCTACCTGGAGGCGCTCAAGCCGCAGCAGCCGCCCACTCGCCCCGACCCGCAGGAGCTGGCGCGTCTGACCACGCCCGAGCGGCTGGACCGCCTGCGCGCGCTGCGCCAGCAGCACGAGGCCGAGATGGCGCGGCGTGACGAGGCCACGCGGACCTTCTACGCCACGCTCAACGCCGAACAGCAAAAAACGTTCGACGAGCACACGGCCCGCTTCTGGGGCCCGCGCCGGCCGCGGCATTGACCAGGCGCAATCGCCCCGCAGGCGAAGGCGGTAAGATGAAAGCCCACCATCGAGCTCCCTACCGCCTCCATGACGCGCCCTCCTGCCCCCCTTGTGCGCACCGTCGATGCGGCGCGTCCCCTGCACTGGCTGGCACAGGGCTGGCGTGACATCGGCCGCAGCGGCATCTGGCTGAGTCTGGCGCACGGTCTGGCGCCGGCGCTTTTCGGCCTGCTGCTGCTGGCCGTGGCCCGTCACCAGTTTTGGTGGCTGGCCGGGGCGTTTTCGGGCTTTCTGGTCGTCGCGCCCATCCTGGCCGTGGGGCTGTACTGCATGAGCCGCAATCTGGAGCGCGGCGGCCGCCCCGGCGTGGCGCTGATCTGGCAGACCTGGCTGAGCTGGCGCCGCCATGGCCGCAGCCCTGACGGCAAGGACTGGCGGCTCGTGCAGTTCGGCCTGCTGTTGGGTCTGGCCGGCACCGGCTGGGTGCTGACCTCGGCCGCGCTGATCACGCTGCTGTCGCCGGCGCCCATCCTGCAGCCGCTGGACTTTCTGCGCCACGTGGTGCTGGCACGGGACAACTGGCTGTTCGAGCTCTGGCTGGCGCTGGGCGGGCTGATGGCCGCGCCCATTTTTGCTTCCAGCGCGGTGGCCATCCCGCTGCTGCTGGACCGGCGCATCGGCGTGCTGCAGGCGGTGATCACCAGCTGGGAAGCGGTGCTGGCCAATCCGGTGCCGATGGCGATGTGGGCTGCCCTCATCATGGCGCTGACCGGGCTGGGGCTGCTGACGGCGATGGTCGGCCTGGTCGTGGTCATCCCGGTGCTGGGGCATGGCACCTGGCATGCCTACCGCGATCTGGTCGATGCCTCGGCCTGGCCCGAGCGCACCGCGCCGACGGAGGGCGCCTGAATGTTCGGCTACTCGGAGGAGCAGATCGCGGCCTTCGGCCTGTCGTTCGGCGTGGCCGCGTTCATGCTCTACATGCTGTTCATCATCGGCCATCTGGCCTGGGAGTCCAAGGCCGGGCGCTTCGGCACCTTCGTGCTGTTTCTGGGGCTGGCCTTTGGGATGGTGGGCTTCGTGGCCAAGTACCTGATCCAGTGGTTTCTGGAGAAATGAGCCGCGGCGCCGCCTGCGCCGCGCTCAGCCAAACGGCTTGATGCCGATCAGCAGGCCGTGCAGGCCAAAGGCGAACACGGCCCAGCCGGCCGTGCCCAGCAGCACCGTGACGGCCGTCGCGGGCCATGTGCCCGGGGGATGGGTCACGCCGCTGGCGCGGTCGCGCTGGCGCGAGACGCGGTACAGGGCCACCGCCCACAGCAGAAAGCTGCCGAACAGCACCAGATGCACCAGCATGCCGGTGGCCAGCAGGTGCGCCACGGCCCAGGCCTTGGTGCCCAGCACCATCGGATGGTGCAGCCGGGCCTTGATCGCATTGCCGGGCACATAGGCCGCAGCCAGCAGCACGAAAGCCAGCAGCGTCAGCAAGGAGGCGGCGTGGCGCAGCCCGACTGGCGGCGACCACAGCAGCACCGGCTGCTCGCGCGCCGCGTCGAACCCCCAGGCGATCATCGCCAGCCCGGCCAGCGCCAGCAGCGAATACAGCCCCCTCCAGACCGCCTTGCCCCAGCGCTGGCGCATGCGCAGGCGCCACTGCGGCGCGAGCATGCCCAGCGAGTGCACCCCGAGAAACACCACCAGTCCGGCAACCATCAGCTCCATCGCGTACTCCTTGCGGGTTCAGGCGCCGATCACGCGGTTCTTGCCCGCGCGCTTGGCCAGGTACATGGCCTGGTCGGCGCGCTTGATGGCCTCGGCACCGCTTTCGCCCGGGGCCAGCTGGGCCACGCCGGCGCTGAAGGTGATGAGGATGCGCTCGTTGCCGGCCAGGAAGAAGCGCTTGGTCAGCTCGCGCTGCAGCCGCGTCATCACCTCGATGCCCTGGTCCAGCGTGGTGTCGGGCAGCAGGATGACGAACTCCTCTCCCCCGTAGCGCGCCAGCGTGTCCTGCGGGCGCAGGCATTCGCGCGCCACCGTGGCCAGATGGGTCAGGGCCGCGTCGCCGGTGGCGTGCCCTTTGCTGTCGTTGAGCTTCTTGAAATTGTCGATGTCCAGCAGCGCCACCGACAGCGGCGTGTCCTTGCGCTGGACGGTGGAGACCTCGCGGTTCAGCGCTTCCTCCAGCCCCTGGCGGTTGAGCGCGCCGGTCAGCGTGTCGTGTCGCGCCTGGATGCTGACGCGGTCGAGCTCGCGGTGCAGCTTGACCAGCTCGGCCTCGGTGGCCTCGGCTTTCTCGCGCATCGCGCGCAGCTCGTCGCGCACGCTGGCCGACTCCTGGCTCATCAGCCGCGTCGCCTGGATCAGCTCCTTGAGCACCGGGGCGATGTCCTCGATGCGCTTGGCCTGTTCCAGCTGGCGCATGCTTTCTTCCATCTTGCCCTGGTAGGCGCTGCTGGCATCGCTCATCTGCGCCAGCCGGGCCACGAAGGTGGCCAGCATCTGGCGCAGCTCCTCCTGGGCTTGCAGCGCGCGGCCCTTGGCGTCTTTCTGCTTGAACAGCACGTCTTTGAGCCGGCGCTCCACGTCGTCGAGCCGGCGCAGCGTCAGCGGCGGCTGGGCGGCTTCGCGCAGCGCATCGATCTGGCCCTTGAGCCAGCTTTCATCCAGCGTGAGCTCGCCGATGTTCTCGATGATCAGCTGCAGCAGCTTGAGCAGGGTCTGGCGGATCTCAGCCTGGTCCTCGGCGGCAAAGGACAGGCGGTGGCCGAAATCGGCCAGCATGGCCTTGACCTTGTGCGCCTCGGCCGACGGGTCGCGCAGCGACTGCAGCAGCAGACGCAGCTGCTCCTGCAACCGCGCGTCGTCTTCGCCCAGCGCCGGCTGGGTGTATTCGAGCAGACGGGCGATTTGCTCGAAGAACTCCGGCGTCAGCGCCGGTGCCGCCGCTGCCCCGGCCTCAGCGGTCGGGGCCGGCTTGGCGCCTTCGGGCGCGGGCACGGCAAAGCCCGCATAAGCGACCACGGCGTTTTGCACGCCGGCCCAGTTGCGCTGGCTGATCGCGTACTCCAGCAGCCCACGCTGCTTTTCCTGGCCCGGGTTGCGCGCGGGCAGCGCCTGGGCGATGCGGCGCAGCTGCTCGTCCGGGAAGGGCTGCACGTTGGGCAGCCCGGCGATTTCGTTGTAGAGGGCCTGGTAGTTGGCCGGCGTGGGTGCGAGCTTGCGCGCCGTCAGCTGCTTGAGCGTTTCCCGGGCGATTTCGAAGGGCTTCTTCTCGCTCATGGCCGCCACTCCGCGGTGCCGTTCAGACGTCGATGTTGCCGGCGCGCAGCGCGTTGGCCTCGATGAAGTCGCGCCGCGGCTCCACTTCGTCGCCCATCAGCATCGTGAACACCCGGTCGGCCTCGATGGCGTCGTCGATCTGCACGCGCAGCAGCCGGCGCACGGCCGGATCCATCGTCGTCTCCCACAGCTGCTCCGGATTCATCTCGCCCAGCCCCTTGTAGCGCTGGCGCGTCGTCGAGGCTTCGGCCTGTGCGAGCAGCCAGGCCATGGCCGAGCGGAAGTCGCTGACGCGCTCTTCCTTCTGTCGCTCGCCTTCGCCGCGCACGACCTTGGCGCCCTCGCCCAGCAGGCCGCGGAAGGTCTGCGCCGCTTCGGCCAGCGCGGCGTAGTCGGCGCCGTGCACGAAGTCCTGCGTGATGACGCTGCTCTTGACGTTGCCATGGTGGCGGCGGCTGATGCGCAGCAGCGGCTTGTCGCTGCGCGCGTCGAACTCGGCGGCGACTTCGGCGCCGGCCAGCTTGGCCTGCAGCGCCGCGGCCGAGGCGCCGGCCTCATCCAGCGTGTCCAGGTTCAGCGCCACACCATCGGCGATGGCGCGCAGCGCCTCCACGTCCATGAAGTTCTGCAGCCGCGCGATCACCTGCTCGGCCAGCTGGTGCTTGCGGGCCAGCTCGGCCAGGGTGTCACCGCTGATGACGGTGTTGTCGGCGCCGCCGGTGTGGATGGCCGCGCCCACCAGCGCCACGCGCAGCAGGTAGGCGTCCAGCGCGGCGGCGTCTTTCAGGTACAGCTCTTCCTTGCCGTTCTTGACCTTGTACAGCGGCGGCTGCGCGATGTAGATGTGGCCGCGTTCGACCAGCTCGGGCATCTGGCGGAAGAAGAAGGTCAGCAGCAGCGTGCGGATGTGCGCGCCATCGACGTCCGCGTCCGTCATGATGATGATGCGGTGGTAGCGCAGCTTGCTGATGTCGAAATCGTCGGCGCCGCTCTTGCCGCTGTCGGCCGCGGCCTTGCCGATGCCGGTGCCCAGCGCGGTGATCAGCGTCACGATTTCATTGCTGGTCAGCAGCTTCTCGTAGCGGGCTTTTTCCACGTTCAGGATCTTGCCGCGCAGCGGCAGGATGGCCTGGAACTTGCGGTCGCGCCCCTGCTTGGCGCTGCCGCCGGCGGAGTCGCCCTCGACGATGTAGATCTCGCACAGGGCGGGGTCTTTTTCCTGGCAGTCGGCCAGCTTGCCGGGCAGCCCCATGCCGTCGAGCACGCCCTTGCGGCGCGTCATCTCCCGCGCCTTGCGCGCGGCTTCGCGCGCCTTGGCGGCCTCGACGATCTTGCCGCAGATGATCTTGGCGTCCTGCGGGTTTTCTTCCAGGAAGTCGGTCAGCGCCTTGGCCACGATGTCTTCCACCGGGGCGCGCACTTCCGAGCTGACCAGCTTGTCCTTGGTCTGGCTGCTGAACTTGGGCTCGGGCACTTTGACCGACAGCACGCAGCACAGGCCCTCGCGCATGTCGTCGCCGGAGATCTCCACCTTGGCCTTCTTGGCCAGCTCGTTTTGCTCGATGTACTTGCCGATGACGCGCGTCATCGCCGCGCGCAGGCCGGTCAGGTGGGTGCCGCCGTCGCGCTGCGGGATGTTGTTCGTGAAGCACAGCACCGACTCGTTGTAGCCATCGTTCCACTGCATGGCCACTTCCACGCCGATTTCGGTGCCCGGGATGCCGCCGTAGCTGTCGGCCGGGCGCGAGCCCACGGTGTGGAAGGCGTGCGGGTGCAGGACTTTCTTGTTGGCGTTGATGAAGTCCACGAAGCCCTTGACCCCGCCGGCGCCGGAGAAGTCGTCCTCCTTGTTGCTGCGCTCGTCTTTCAGGCGGATGCGCACGCCGTTGTTCAGGAAGCTCAGCTCGCGCAGCCGCTTGGCCAGGATGTCGTAGTGGAATTCGTTGTTCTGCTGGAAGATCTCGGTGTCGGGCAGGAAGTGCACCTCGGTGCCGCGCTTTTCGGTGGTGCCGATCACCTTCATCGGCGAGACGGCCACGCCGTCGTGCTGCTCGACGATGCGGTTTTGCACCACGCCGCGGGCGAATTCGAGCTGGTGGACCTTGCCGTCGCGGCGCACCGTCAGGCGCAGCCATTTGGACAGGGCGTTGACGCAGGACACGCCCACACCGTGCAGGCCGCCGGACACCTTGTAGCTGTTCTGGTTGAACTTGCCGCCGGCGTGCAGCTCGGTCAGCGCGATCTCGGCGGCGCTGCGCTTGGGATCGTGCTTGTCGTCCATCTTGATGCCGGTGGGGATCCCGCGGCCGTTGTCCACCACGCTGATGGAGTTGTCCAGGTGGATGGTGACGACGATGTCGTCGCAATGGCCGGCCAGCGCCTCGTCGATGGAGTTGTCCACGACCTCGAACACCAGATGGTGCAGCCCGGTGCCGTCGGAGGTGTCGCCGATGTACATGCCGGGGCGCTTGCGCACGGCCTCCAGTCCCTCCAGGATCTGGATGGCGGATTCGCCATAGCCCTCGCTGCCACTGGCCGCGGCGGCGTTGGGTCGGTCGGCGGCGTTGGCGGGATGTTCTGCGGTCATGGTAGGGGTCGGGGATGGTGTGCTTCGGTCTGGCAACGGCGCGCCCGCGCGGCGATGTCAGCGGCGCGGGTGCGGGTGGGCGGCGGCTGGCTCAGATGCGCATCGGCATCACGACGTATTTGAAGTTCGGGTTGTCGGGGATGGTGATCAGCGCCGAGCTGTTGGCGTCCGACAGCTCGATGCGCACCATCTCCTGCTCCATGTTGCTGAGCGCGTCGATCAGGTAGGTCACGTTGAAGCCGATCTCGATGCTGTCGCCGCTGTAGTCGATGTCCAGCTCGTCCACGGCCTCTTCCTGTTCGGCGTTGCTCGACGCCACGCGCAGCGTGCCCGGCTCCAGGTTCAGGCGCACGCCCTTGAACTTGTCGCTGGTCAGGATGGCGGTGCGCTGCAGGCAGGCCAGCAGCGGCACGCGGCCCAGCGTGACGCTGTTCTTGTGGCTCTTGGGGATCACGCGGTTGTAGTCGGGGAACTTGCCCTCGACCAGCTTGGTGACGAACTCCATGCCGTCGAAGGCAAAGCGCGCTTGGTTGCTGGCGAACTGCATCTCGATGGCGCCTTCGGCGTCGCTGAGCAGGCGCTGCAGCTCCAGCACCGTCTTGCGCGGCAGGATCACCTCCTGCTTGGGCATGTCCACCTCCAGCGCGGCCGAGGCATAGGCCAGGCGGTGGCCGTCGGTGGCCACCAGGCTCAGCTGGCGGCCCTCGGCCACGAAGAGGATGCCGTTGAGGTAGTAGCGGATGTCATGCACCGCCATCGCAAAGGAGACCTGGCCTAACAGGGCCTTGAGCGTTTTCTGCGGCACGCTGAACTTCGGGCCAAAGTTGGGCGCTTCCTGCACCAGCGGGAAGTCTTCGGCCGGCAGGGTCTGCAGCGTGAACTTGCTCTTGCCGCCTTTGAGGATGAGCTTGTTCTGGCTGGACTCCAGCGTCACCGTCTGGTCCGCCGGCATGGTGCGCAGGATGTCGATGAGCTTGCGCGCGCCCACCGTGGTGGCGAAGCTGCCCGCATCGCCGCCGAGATCGGCCGTGGTGCGGATCTGGATTTCCAGATCGCTGGTGGTCAGCTGCAGGGCATGGCCGGTCTTGCGCAGCATCACATTGGCCAGAATGGGCAGCGTGTGACGGCGCTCGACGATGCCGGCGACGGACTGCAAGACGGACAGGACCTTGTCTTGCGTAGCCTTCAGGACGATCATGTTGCCAACCTCTTTCTTGGTTTCTCGGTGTCGGTGCGGGGCGTGGCGGGCGCGGGGCCGGGGCGTATCGCGCCATTTTCGCCGGTTTTGGGGCCGGTTCGGGCGGCTCCCGGGGTGTCAGGCCATCCTCATCCCTTCAGCGTCTGCTCCAGCACGTGCAGCTGCTGGTTCAGCTCGGTGAGCTGCTGGCGCTCGGCCGCGATCTTGCGCACGGCGTGCAGCACCGTGGTGTGGTCGCGCCCGCCAAAGAGCTCGCCGATTTCGGGCAGGCTTTTCTGCGTCAGCTCCTTGGCCAGGTACATGGCGATCTGGCGCGGCCGCGCGATGCTGGCCGGGCGCTTCTTCGAGTACATGTCGGCGACCTTGATCTTGTAGTAGTCGGCCACCGTCTTCTGGATGTTTTCCACCGAGATCTGCCGGTTCTGGATCGACAGCAGGTCGCGCAGCGCCTCGCGCGCCAGCTGGATGGAAATTTCCTTCTGGTTGAAGCGCGAGTAGGCCAGGATCTTGCGCAGCGCGCCTTCGAGCTCGCGCACGTTGGAGCGCACGTTCTTGGCCACGAAGAACGCCACTTCTTCCGGCATCTCGGCGCCCTCGCTTTGCGCCTTGTTGATCAGGATGGCCACGCGCATCTCCAGCTCCGGCGGCTCGATGGCCACCGTCAGGCCGGAGTCGAAGCGCGAGACCAGCCGCTCGTGGATGTCCAGCAGCCCCTTGGGGTAGGTGTCGCTGGTCATCACGATGTGCGACTTTTTGGCCAGCAGCGCCTCGAAGGCGTTGAAGAACTCCTCCTGGGTACGGTCCTTGTTGGCGAAGAACTGCACGTCGTCGATCAGCAGCAGGTCCAGCGAGTGATACTTTTCCTTGAACTCGTCGAAGGTCTTGCGCTGGTAGGCCTTGACCACATCCGAAACGAACTGCTCGGCGTGGATGTAGAGAACCTTGGCCTGCGGGCGCTCGGCCAGCAGCCGGTTGCCCACAGCGTGGATCAGGTGGGTCTTGCCCAGGCCGACGCCGCCATAGATGAACAGCGGGTTGTACAGCTGCCCGGGCGAGCTGGCCACGTGCATGGCCGCCGCGCGCGCCATCCGGTTGGCGCTGCCTTCGACCAGGGTCTCGAAAGTCAGCGCGCCATTGAGGCGCGAGCGGTGGCCCGCCGGGTAGCGCCCCGGGCCGGCCGAAGGAGCGTCTTCCGTTTCGGGTGGATCGGGCTCGGCCGGCATTTCCCTCGGTTTGACGGTGTTTTCGCGGGGCGTGAGCGCCAACTCCAGCTGCACGGGCTGGCCGTACAGGCGCTCCAGCGTGGCGGCGATGCGGGCGCTGTACTGGGCGCGGATCCAGTCCAGCTTGAAGCGGTTGACGACATACAGCGTCACCCGCGAGTAGTCGGGGGCGACGCGCGCCGTCAGCGGCTTGATCCAGGTGTTGAACTGCTGCTCCGGCAGCTCCTGGGCGAGCTGCTCCACGCAGGCCTGCCAGAGCTCCTGGCCGGTATCGCGGTCCGCGTCCGCGGCCTGGCTGGGGTGGAGGTCCTCGCTCATGCGTGTCGATTATTGTGGATAGTTGGGCCGCGGAAAAGCCGGGAATTGTAAATTATCAAGAGTTTGTCCACATTGCCGGCCAGCCGGGGCCCCGCGTCAGGCCAGGGCCACGGCGCTTGTCGCCTCGGGGCTTCTTTGCGATAATCCCCGGTTTCCCCGAGCCCCATGGTTGAGGCAAGGCCATGCGCGGCGCGCCGTGACGCGTGCTGCGCGATGGTCTGCGCGACTCCGGGTGGCGTGCGCGTCTTGTGCGAGGCATGCGACCGGGGCCTTGCGGCGGTGCGGCGCGGCCGGTTTCCGCAAGCAGGGAAAACCATGGGCCCTCCATGGCCGGCGCCTAAGCGCAGCCATGGGTGGGCACAACCCAACCGCAGCAGCAAGCACTGGAATTCCAAGATGAAACGCACTTACCAGCCCTCCAAGATCCGTCGTGCCCGTACCCACGGCTTTCTGGTCCGCATGAAGACGCGCGGGGGCCGCGCCGTGATCAACGCGCGCCGCGCCAAGGGCCGCAAGCGCCTGGCCGTCTGAGGCACACCTGCGGGCCGTCCCTTTGTCCGGACGCAGCAGCACCCAGCCTGGCTGACGGCGCCCCATGCAGCCGAAGCGGCTGAAAAACCGCGAGCAGTTCCAGGCCGTGCTGGCATGCGCGCCGGTCGCGCGCACGGAGCATTTCGCCATGCACAGCCTGGATCTCGGGGCCGGTGTGCCGGCGCAGCCGGCCTTCGCGGCCCCGGGGCCCTGGATAGGCGCGCTCGTGCCCAAGCGCTGGGCGCGGCGGGCCGTCACGCGCAACCTCATCCGCCGCCAGGTCTATGCGCTGGCTGCCGGCTCGGCGGGCTGGCAGCCGCAATGCGCTTATGTGGTGCGCCTGCGCAGCGCGTTCGACCTGCGGCAGTTCCCCAGTGCGTCTTCCGACGCGCTGAAAACGGCCGTGCGCACCGAATTGCAGCGGCTGTTCCAGCGGGCTACCTGCCCGGTCCGTCCCGCCGCATGATGCGCCGCGTGCTCATCGGCGCTGTGCGCGCCTACCGCCTGCTGCTCAGCCCCTGGCTGGGCTCGTCCTGCCGCTTCGAGCCGACCTGCTCGCTGTACACGCTGCAGGCACTTGAACGCCATGGGGCGTTGGCCGGCAGCTATCTGGGCGCGCGGCGCCTGCTGCGCTGCCACCCCTGGTGCGCCGGCGGCCTCGACCCGGTGCCGGCCAATCCCCCGCGTTTTTTCACGCGCCTGTTTTCCTCCCCTCACGAGAACAAAACCCCATGAACGACATACGCCGCACCATCCTGTGGGTGATCTTTGGCTTTTCGCTGGTTCTGCTGTGGGACCAATGGCAGCTGCACAACGGCCGCCCGGCGACGTTCTTTCCCAAGCCGCCCAGCGCAGCGTCTGCCGGCGCGGCC
Source organism: Hylemonella sp. (assembly GCA_036846225.1). GTDB lineage: Bacteria > Pseudomonadota > Gammaproteobacteria > Burkholderiales > Burkholderiaceae_C > Hylemonella. The sequence continues at coordinate 12,758 of DAIUCJ010000006.1, read as the reverse complement.
CAGCCCGCCGCGGCAGCCAGCGCGCCGGACGGCGTGCCGGCCGCGCAGCTGCGCGCGGCCAGCGAGCGCATCGAGCAGCCCACGGCAGCGCCGCCGGCTGTGCGTGAGCGGGTGCAGGTGCGTACCGATGTGCTGGCGCTGACCTTCGATACCGAGGGCGGCTCGCTGGTGCGCTCGGAATTCCTGCAGCACCGCGACCAGCACGATCCGCAGCGGCCGGTGGTGCTGCTGGACGAAAGCCGCGAGCGGGTGTACGTCTCGCAGACCGGGCTGATCGCCGGCTCCGCCGGCGGCAGCTTCCCGACCCACAAGACGCCGATGAAGCTGGTCAGCGGCGAGCGCGAGCTGCGCGACGGGCAGGACACGCTGCAGCTGCGCTTCGAGTCTCCCGTGATCGGCGGCGTGCGGCTGGTCAAGACCTACACCCTGCGCCGCGGCAGCTATGTGCTGGACGTGCAGCACGAGGTGCAGAACGTGGGCGAGGCGCCGGTGTCGCCCCTGCTGTACGTGCAGCTGGTGCGCGACGGCAACAAGCCTGCGGGCGAGTCCTCGTTCTACAGCACCTTCACCGGCCCGGCCGTCTATACCGACGCGAAGAAGTACCAGAAGATCGAATTCAGCGACATCGAAAAAGGTAAGGCCGATTTCGAAAAGCAGTCGCCCAACGGCTATGTGGCGATGGTGCAGCACTACTTTGCCAGCGCCTGGCTGCTGGCCGACGGCGTGCAGCGCGAGATCTTCGCGCGCAAGGTGGACACCAACCTCTATGCGGTCGGCATGATCACCCCCGTGCCCACGGTGGCTCCCGGCGCCAGCGGCACCGTGCAGGCGCGCCTCTTCGTCGGCCCGCAGGAGGAAAAGAAGCTGGAGGCCATCGCGCCGGGGCTGGAACTGGTGAAGGATTACGGCTGGCTCACCATCCTGGCCAAGCCGCTGTACTGGCTGCTGGACAAGCTGCATGGCGTGCTGCACAACTGGGGCTGGGCCATCGTGGCGCTGGTGGTGCTGCTCAAGATCGCGTTCTACTGGCTCAACGCCAAGGCCTATGCCAGCATGGCCAAGATGAAGGCCATCAACCCGCGCATCATGGAAATGCGCGAACGGCTCAAGAACAACCCGCAGCTGATGCAGCAGGAGATGATGAAAATCTACCGGGAGGAGAAGGTCAACCCGCTGGGCGGCTGCTTGCCCATCATGATCCAGATCCCGGTGTTCATCGCGCTGTACTGGGTGCTGCTGTCGTCGGTGGAAATGCGCAATGCGCCCTGGATCCTGTGGATCAAGGATCTGTCCTCGCTCGATCCCTACTACATCCTGCCGCTGCTGATGACGCTGACCACCCTGCTGCAGACCGCGCTCAACCCGGTGCCGCCGGATCCGATGCAGGCCAAGCTGATGTGGATCATGCCGCTGATCTTCAGCGTGATGTTCTTCTTCTTCCCCGCCGGTCTGGTGCTGTACTGGCTGACGAACAACATCCTGTCGATCGCCCAGCAGTGGATCATCAACACCCGCATGGGCGTGCCGCCGCAGTTCAACCTGCCGAAATTTAAGTAAGCGGCCCGCGGCCTGATCCCTGAGACCGCAGGCCGGCTGTCATGCTTGCCCGCCACCAGGACCCCATCGTCGCGATCGCCACCGCCCCGGGCCGCGGGGCGGTGGGCATCGTGCGCATCAGCGGCCGCGCGCTCGGCGCCTACGCGGCGGCCCTGTGCGGCCGCGCGCTGCAGCCCCGCCATGCCACCTATCTGCCGTTGCGCGACGCCGCCGGCGAGCCGATCGACCACGGCCTGGCCATTTACTTTCAGGCGCCGCACTCCTACACCGGCGAAGATGTGCTGGAGCTGCAGATCCACGGCGGGCCGGTGGTCCTGCAGCTGCTGCTGGCGCGCTGCCTGGAGCTGGCCAGCCAGCCCGATGCCCAGGGGCGGCCGCTGCTGCCGGGCCTGCGGCTGGCCCAGCCCGGCGAGTTCACCGAGCGGGCGTTCCTGAACGACAAGATCGACCTGGCCCAGGCCGAGGCCATCGCCGACCTGATCGATGCCAGCACCGAGGCGGCCGCGCGCAGCGCCAGCCGCTCGCTGGCCGGGGCCTTCTCGCAGGAAATCGGCGCGCTGCGCGAGGGGCTGATCCAGCTGCGCCTGCTGGTGGAAGCCACGCTGGACTTCCCGGAGGAGGAGATCGACTTCCTGCAGCGTGCCGATGCCCAGGGACAGCTCGACCGGCTGCAGCAGCAGCTCGCGGCGGTGCTGCAGCATGCGCGCCAGGGCAGCCTGCTGCGCGAGGGCATCACCGTCGTGATCGCCGGGCAGCCCAATGCCGGCAAAAGCTCGCTGCTCAATGCGCTGGCCGGCGCCGAGCTGGCCATCGTCACGCCCATTCCGGGTACCACCCGCGACAAGGTGCAGCAGACCATCCAGATCGAAGGCGTGCCGGTGCATGTAATCGACACCGCCGGCCTGCGCGACAGCAGCGACGAAGTCGAGCGCATCGGCATCGCGCGCGCCTGGGCCGAAATCGAGGCGGCCGACGCGGTGCTGTTCCTGCACGATCTGACGCGGCGCGACGAGCCCGCCTACCAGGCTGCCGATGCGGCCATCGCCGCAGCGCTGGCCGAGCGGCTGGGCCGGCGCGTGCCCGTGATCGACGTCTGGAACAAGGTCGATCTGGTCCCGGCGCCGGCCGAGGGGCTGGGCCTGTCGGCCAAGACCGGGGCGGGCCTGCAGGCCTTGCGCGCGCGCCTGCTGGAGCTGGTGGGCTGGCAGGCCACGCCGCAGGGGCTGTACATCGCGCGCGAGCGCCATGTGCAGGCGTTGCATCGGGTGCAGATGCATCTGGAGCAGGCCCGCCAGCAGCTCGCGCAGCAGGCGCAGGCGTTGGACCTGCTGGCCGAAGATCTGCGGCTGGCCCAGCTGGCGCTGGATGAAATCACCGGCGAGTTCAGCAACGACGAGCTGCTTGGGCTGATCTTTTCGCGCTTTTGTATCGGCAAGTAGCGCCCGCCGCGGTCTGTCCGCCTGCGCAGCGGCCCGCGGCCGGCGAAACAATTCCTTACCCCCGTCCGCTGTATGGGGCTGGCGCCGCGGGCTGCCAGGGCGGACAATCGGGGGCACAGCGGCCATTGCAGTCGGGCCCGCGGGGCTGCCGGAATGGAAGCACACCATGGCGATCTTCGACCACCTGTTCAGCAAAAAGTCCGCAGCCAGGGCTCAGCCGGCCATGGCCGAGGCCGGGCCGACCAGCCATCCCCCGCAGGATGAGCAAACGGCCGAGCGCAGGGCGCAGCGGCTGGAGCGGCGCGAGCTGCTCTATGCCGTGGTGCGTGAATCGATGGCGCGCGTGGGCGTGCTGTCCACCAGCTACAAATACAAGGTGCTGTCGCTGGACTCGCGCGGCAACCAGTACCTGATCATGATGGATCTGCCACGGGAAATGGTCGATCACATCCCTCAGCTGGCCGAGATCGAAAGCACCATCGTGCAGACCGCGCGCACGCGGCACCAGATCGAGGTCACCGCCGTTTACTGGCGCATTGCCGACCTGGCCAGGGCCGCCGTGCTGCGCAAGCCGCGCGCCGAGCCCGAGCCGCCGGTGCCACCCCGGCCGGAAACGGTGCTGGCCGCGCCGCCGCAGGCGGCCGCCCTCGCGCCGCAGGGCCCGCGCCGTTTCGAGCCCATCCGGGAAGACGAGGTCCATGCGTTCAGGCAGGCGCTGGCCGAAGGCCGCCGCCCGGCCGTTGCGGCTGCCGCAGCCACCGCAGCGCGTGCATCCGCGCCGGGCCAGGACGGACCGGCTTCCGAATTTCCCGCTACCGAGTTCGAGCCCACGCGGCTGGACGAAGACTTCGACGACCGCCTGCCGCTGAGCCGCACGCAGTACGGCGACCTGATCTGACCCGCGGTGCATTTGCCCGTTTGCTGTCACAAGCGACGCAATCGGCGCCCTGTAGCGCCTTCACCCCTACGGCGAAGACGCGCAAACCAGGTCCCCTTTGATCAGGCCAGGCGGCCCGCTGCGAAAGGCGCGGTCAACCACCGTCAACCACCGCTTCTGGGTTCAATGCCCGCCGTAATCGACCAGCGTGTAGAGCGACAGGCCCGCCGCGCGCAGCTTGGCCGAGCCGCCCAGCTCGGGCAGATCGACGATGGCCGCGCCTTCCATCACCGTCGCGCCCAGCTTTTCGAGCAGGCGCTTGCCAGCCATCATCGTGCCGCCGGTGGCGATGAGGTCATCGACCAGCAGCACCCGCTCGCCGGGCTTGACGGCATCGGTGTGCAGCTCCACCGTGGCGCTGCCGTATTCCAGTTCGTAGGTCTCCTCCACCGTGGTGTAAGGCAGCTTGCCTTTCTTGCGGATCGGGATGAAGCCCACGGCCAGCTCATAGGCGATCACCGAGCCCAGGATGAAGCCGCGCGCGTCCAGCCCGGCCACGACGTCAGGCCGCATGCCCGGCTCCATGTAGCGCTGCACGAAGGCGTCGATCAGCACGCGGAACACTTTGGGGTTTTGCAGCAGCGGCGTGATGTCGCGAAACTGCACACCCGGCGCGGGCCAGTCCGGCACGGTGCGGATGTGGCTTTTCAGGTATTCGGTGATGTTGCGGTCCTGCATCGCGGGGACTCCTGCTCAGAGATAAAAGATCCTAGGGTTGCAGCAGCAGCTCTTCGGCGCGCGCCAGCGCCTCCGGCGGACCCGACAGCACCAGCGTGTCGCCCTCCTGCACCTGGGCCTGTGGTTGCGCCGGCGCGGTCTTGCCGTCGCGCCGGCGCAGGTTGAGGATGCGCACGCCGGCGAGACTCTGCTCCAGCGCGCCGACCGTGCGCCCGATCGCGGCCGCGCCTGGCACCAGCGTGAGCGAGCGCAGCTGCTCCTGCGCGCCATCGTCGCCGTCGGCATCGTCGGCCCCGCGGAAATAGCCCCGCAGCAGGCTGTAGCGCGCGTCACGCTGCTGCTGCACCAGACGGATGACGCGGCGCATCGGCACGCCCACCAGCGCCAGCGCGTGGCTGGCCAGCATCAGCGAGCCTTCGATGGCCTCGGGCACGACCTCGGTGGCGCCGGCCGCGCGCAGCCGCTCCAGCGCGTGGTCGTCCTGGGTGCGCACCACCACCGGCACGCGCGGTGCCTGGGCGCGGATGGTGGCCAGCACCTTGAGGGCGCCGGGCACGTCCAGGTAGGTGATGACCACTGCGCTGGCGCGCGACAGGCCCGCGGCCACCAGCGCCTGCACCCGCGAGGCGTCGCCATAAACCACGGGGTGGCCAGCCGCGGCGGCCTGGCGCACCCGGTCCGGATCGAGATCCAGCGCCAGATAGGGGATGTGTTCGCTTTCCAGGATGCGGCCCAGGTTCTGGCCGCAGCGCCCGAAGCCGCAGATGATGACGTGATTGGCCGTGCCGATGGATTGGCGGGCGATCTGCGTCATCTGCAGCGACTGCTGCAGCCACTCGCTGGCCACCAGCTTCATCACGATGGCGTTGCTGGCCATGATGATGAACGGCGTCAACAGCATGGACAGCACCATCGAGGCCAGCACCGGGTTGAGCAGGGCCGCGTCGATCAGCCCTTTTTCCTGCGCCAGCGCCAGCAGCACGAAGCCGAACTCGCCGGCCTGCGTCAGGTACAGGCCGGTGCGCAGCGCCACGCCCATGCTGGCGCCCATCCAGCGCGCCAGCGCGGTGATCAGCACCAGCTTGAGCAGCAGCGAGGCCACGATGAGCAGCAGCACCAGCGGCCAGCGCGCCAGCAGGATGGTCCAGTCCAGCATCATGCCGATGGTGATGAAGAACAGCCCCAGCAGCACGTCGTGGAAGGGGCGGATGTCGGCTTCCACCTGGTGCTTGTATTCGGTCTCGGCGATCAGCATGCCGGCTACGAAGGCGCCCAGCGCCAGGCTCAGGCCGGCCAGCTCGGTCAGCCAGGCCAGGCCCAGCGTGATCAGCAGCAGATTGAGCATGAACAGCTCATTGCTCTTGTGGCGCGCCACCGCCGTCAGCCAGCGCCGCATCAGCCGCTGCCCGCCCAGCAGCAGCAGCGCCAGCAGCACGGCGGCCTTCAGCAGCGCCAGCGCGAGCGCCTGCAGCAGCGCGTGGGCCGGGCTGCCCAGCGCGGGAATGAGCACCAGCAGCGGCACCACGGCCAGATCCTGGAACAGCAGGATGCCCATGACGCGCTTGCCATGCTCGCTCTCCAGCTCCAGCCGGTCGGCCATCAGCTTGACCACGATAGCCGTGCTGCTCATGGCCATCACGCCGGCCATGACCAGCGCGCCCTGCCAGCTGATCGGCCACAGCTCGGGCAGCAGCCAGCCCAGCAGCAGCGAGCCGGCCCAGGTGGCCACCATGGTCAGCGCCACCTGCAGCAGGCCCAGCCCGAACACATGGCGGCGCATGGCGCGCAGGCGCGGCAGGTTGAACTCCAGCCCGATGGCGAACATCAGGAACACCACACCGAACTCGGCCAGATGGCGCACCGCATCGGAGTTCTGCGCCAACGCCAGCGCGTTGGGGCCGATCAGCACGCCCACGGCCAGATAGCCCAGCATCGGCGGCAGCCGCAGGCTGCGGAACACCACGACGCCCAGCACCGCGGCCAGCAGATAAATCAGCGTGAGCTCCAGGCTGCTCATGGCCCGATACTAGCAAGTCCGTTGCGCGGCCCAGCAGGGCAGCCCACTAGAATCCAGGCATGGATGCAACCACCGATGGCGCGCCCGCGCCGGATGCACAGCGGGTGCTGCAGCTGGCGCGCGAGACCTTCGAGATCGAGGCCGCCGCCGTGCTGGGGCTGCGCGAGCGGCTCGACGGCGCCTTCGTGCAGGCCGTGCGGCGGCTCCTGCAGGTACAGGGGCGCGTGGTCGTCATGGGCATGGGCAAGAGCGGCCACATCGGCCGCAAGATGGCGGCCACGCTGGCGTCCACCGGCACGCCCGCGATGTTCGTCCACCCGGCCGAGGCCAGCCATGGCGATCTGGGCATGGTCACCGCCGCCGACGCGGTGATCGCCATCTCCAACAGCGGCGAGTCCGAGGAGCTCACCGCCATCCTGCCGCTGCTCAAGCGGCTGGGCGTGCCCCTGATCGCGCTGACCGGGCAGCCGCAGTCCACGCTGGGCCGGCATGCCGACATCGTGCTCAACACCGCGGTGGACAAGGAAGCCTGTCCGCTGAACCTGGCGCCCACGGCCAGCACCACGGCCCAGCTGGCCCTGGGCGACGCGCTGGCCATCGCCCTGCTCGATGCCCGCGGCTTCAAGGCCGAGGACTTCGCCCGCTCGCATCCGGGCGGCGCGCTCGGACGCAAACTGCTCACCCATGTGCGCGACGTCATGCGCAGCGGCGACGCGGTGCCGCGGGTGGCCCCGCAGGCCGACTTCACCGCCCTGATGCGCGAGATGAGCGCCAAGGGGCTGGGGGCTACGGCCATCGTCGATGCGCAAGAGCGCGTGTTGGGCATCTTCACCGATGGCGACCTGCGCCGCCTGCTGGAGCGCGGCGTCGATGTGCGCAGCGGCCATGCCCGGGACTTCATGCACCCCGATCCGGTCACGATCGGCCCCGACGCGCTGGCCGTCGAAGCCGCCGAGCTGATGGAGCGCCGCCGCATCACCAGCGTGCTGGTGGTCGATGCGCAGGGGCGGCTGTGCGGCGCGCTCAACAGCAACGATCTCATGCGCGCCAAGGTCATATGAGCGCCGCGGCCACCCTGTCGTTCGCGCCCGAGCTGCTGCTGCAGGCGCAGGGCGTGCGCGTGGCTTTTTTCGACGTCGATGGCGTGCTCACCGACGGCAGCCTCTACATCAGCGAAGCCGGCGAGACGCTCAAGCGCTTCCACACGCTGGATGGCCACGGCATCAAGCTGCTGCAGCGCGCAGGCATCGTGCCGGCCGTGGTCACCGGCCGCGACAGCGCCGCGCTGCGGCTGCGGCTGCAGGCGCTGGGCGTGCGCCACGTGCGCTACGGCACCGAAGACAAGCGCCCGGCGGCCGAAGACATCCTGCGCGAGATCGGCTGCAGCTGGCAGCAGGCCGCCGCCATCGGCGACGACTGGCCGGATCTGCCGGTGCTCACGCGCTGCACCCTGGCCGTGGCGCCGCCGCAGGCGCATGCGGAAGTGCGCGCGCGCGTGCACCACATCACCGCGGCCGCGGCCGGCCACGGGGCCGCCCGCGAGTTCTGCGACCTGCTGCTGGTGGCCGCCGGCCGCTATGCAGACCTGCTGCAGGAGGCCTGCGCATGATCGCCCGGCTGCGCCAGGCCTGGGACCGCCTGTCCATCTACCTGCCGCTGATGGCCATGGGCCTGCTGGCGCTGGGCACGTACTGGCTGGTGCGCAGCACGCCGCAGCTGCAGCCGCCGCCGGCTGCGGCCACGGCGCCGCGCGAGGACCCGGACTATGTGATGGAACGCTTCGGCGTCAGGACTTTCGACGCCCAGGGCCGGCTGCGCAGCGCGCTGCAGGGCCAGCAGGCGCGGCATTACCCGCACACCGACGTGCTGGAGATCGAGGACGTCCGCCTGCGCCGCTTCGGCGACCGCGGCCAGGTGCTGCAGGCCACGGCGCGGCGCGCGCTGGTCAACAGCGACGGCAGCGAAGTCCAGCTGATCGGCGACGTGCGCGTCGTGCGCGAAGCCGCGGCCGACCCCTCGGGCGCGGCGCCGCCGCCGCTGAGCCTGCGCGGCGAATTCCTGCATGCCTTTCTCGACGAAGACCGGTTGAAGTCGCACAAGCCGGTGGAACTGCGGCGCGGGCAGGACGTGATCACCGCCGACAGCCTGGACTACCGCGACGACCTGCAGGTCATCGAGCTGCGCGGCCAGGTGCGCGGCACGTTGCGGCCGCGGCCATGAACGGGCTGGTCTTCATCACCGGCGCTTCCAGCGGCATCGGCCAGGCCCTGGCCCAGGCCTATTACGAGGCCGGCTGGACGCTGGCCCTGCTGGCGCGGCGCACCGAAGCCATGCAGCAGTGGGCGCAGGCCCATGGCTGGGCGCCCTCGCGCTACCGCCTGTATGCCGCCGACGTGGCCGACATCGACGCCGTGATCGCCGCCGCCCAGTCCTGCATGGCCCAGCAGGGGCTGCCCGACGTGGTCGTGGCCAACGCGGGCATCAGCATCGGCATGGATACGGCCGAGCGCGCCGATCTGGACGTGATGGCGCGCATCTTCGCCGTCAACAACGTGGGGCTGGCCGCGACTTTCCATCCCTTCATCGTGCCGATGCGCCAGCGCGGCAGCGGCCGCCTGGTCGGCATCGCCAGCGTGGCCGGCATCCGCGGCCTGCCCGGACACGGCGCCTACTGCGCGAGCAAGGCCGCCGTCATCAGCTATTGCGAGAGCCTGCGCGGCGAGCTGCGCGGCAGCGGCGTGCAGGTGGTCACGCTCAGCCCCGGCTACGTGGACACGCCGCTGACGCGCAAAAACCGCTACCGCATGCCTTTTCTGCTCAGCGCCGACGCCTTCGCCCGCCGGGCCCTGCGCGCCATCGACGCCGGGGTGAGCTACCGCACCATTCCCTGGCAGATGGCCGTGCTCACCAAGCTGCTGCGCGTGCTGCCCAACGCCTGGTTCGACCGCCTGCTGCAGGGCCGCCCGCGCAAGCACCGCGCAGGCCATGCGTCCCCATGAGGTCCCCATGAGCCGGCCGGTCTGACCGGCCGGGGGCCGCAAGCCGTTGCTTCTGCTGGCATGATGGCGGCCATGCTGGATGTCGTCGTGCTTTTCTTTCTGCTCGGGGTGCTCGCCCGCCTGGCCAAAAGCGATCTGCGCCTGCCCGAGGCCCTGTATGAAACCCTTTCCATCTATCTGCTGCTGGCCATCGGCCTGAAGGGTGGCATCGAGCTGAGCAAGCAGTCGCTGCTGGCGCTGGCGCCGCAGGTGGCCGCCTGCGTGGCGCTGGGTTTTGCGATTCCTTTCGCGCTGGTGCCGGTGCTGCGCCGGCTGGGCCTGAATGCGGCCGACAGCGCCGCGCTGGCGGCGCACTACGGCTCGGTCAGCGTGGTCACATTCGCCGTGGCCCAGGCCTATTTGCAAAAGCGCGGCGTCGAAGTGGAAAGCCATGCCGCGCTGTGGGTGGCGCTGATGGAAGCGCCGGGCCTGCTGGCCGGCATCCTGCTGGCGCGGCTGGGTGGCGGCACAGGGGCCGCCGTGAACTGGCGCGAACTGGCGCACGACGTGTTCCTCGGCAAGTCCGTGCTGCTGCTGGTAGGCGGACTGCTGATCGGGGCGGTCATGGGCGAGGCCGGCACGGCCCCGATCCGCAACGTCTTCGTCGATCCGTTCAAGGGCGTGCTGGCGCTCTTTCTGCTGGAGCTGGGCCTGGTGGCCGGTGGCCGCCTGGGCGAACTGCGCCGCCATGGCCTGCGCATCGTGGTGTTCGCGGTGGTGGCTCCTCCGGTGCTGGCGCTGGCCGGCGCGCTGGTTGGCCGCCTGCTCGGGCTGAGCGTGGGCGGGGTCGCGCTGCTGGCCACGCTGGCAGCCAGCGCCAGCTACATCGCCGCGCCCACGGCCATGCGCATCGCCGTGCCCCAGGCCAACGCGGCGCTGTCGATCACGGCGGCGCTGGGCGTGACCTTTCCTTTCAACATCGTGCTGGGCATCCCGCTGTATTTCCAGCTGGCCCAGCGGCTGACCTGAGAGAGACGACCCATGGACAAGCATCCGAAGAAGCTGCTGGTCATCATCGCCGAAGCTGCGCTGGAAAAGCGCCTGGTCGCCGATGCGCGCGCCGCCGGCGCCCACGGCTACACCGTGCACGACGTGCGCGGCGGCAGCAACCAGGGCATCCGCGAGGGCTACTGGGAGGCCGACCGCACCATCGAGATGAAGATCATCTGCGACCAGGCCGTGGCCGACGCCATCGCCGCCCATGTGCTGGCCAGCTACGCGCCGCACTACGGGCTGACGCTGTTTTTCGCCGACGTCGCGGTGCTGCGTCCAGAAAAGTTCTGACGCGCTCCAAGCAAAAGCCCCCGCGAGCGGGGGCTTGCCGGGACGTACAGCCGCGCGCTCACTCAGTAAGCGCCGCCGCGGCGGCCGCCGCCACCGCCGCGCGGGTTGCCATAGGGGCTGCGAAAGCCTCCGTCACCGCCGCCCGCATCGCCATAGCCTCCGCTGCCGCCGCCATAGCCGCCTTCGCGCCGGCTGCCGCCGTAGCCGCCGCTGCGCGGCGGGCGCGGCTCCATCGGCCGGGCTTCATTGACCACCACGCTGCGCCCGCTCAGGGGCTGGCCGTTCATGCCGTTGATCGCGGCCTGGGCCTCGGCTTCGCTGCCCATCTCGACGAAACCAAAGCCCTTGGAGCGGCCGGTGTCGCGCTCCATCATCACCTTGGCGCTGGTGACGGTGCCGAACTGGCTGAACGCCTGTTGCAGCTCGCTGTCACGCACGGAGTAGGCCAGATTGCCCACATAAAGTTTGTTGCCCATGCAAGGGACTCCTGAAAGACCTCTGTGATACGCGCGATGGGTCCCGGGCAACGCCATCCGATCGCAACGGGCTGGACGAACGACGCGAACTCGGATGGTCACCGCAATTCCGCACCGGGCCTCCCCGCCCGGTACCTGGCCATTATGGACACAGCCGACAACGGCCCACAAGGCCTGTGGAATCGGGAAAAACCATGACGCCGCGGCGGCGCAGCGCGCGGCGGACCCGGGGCCGCCGGGGATTTCAGTAGCGGTTGCGGCCGCCGTAGCCGCCGCTGCGCGGCGGGCGCGGCTCCATCGGCCGGGCTTCATTGACCACCACGCTGCGCCCGCTCAGGGGCTGGCCGTTCATGCCGTTGATCGCGGCCTGGGCCTCGGCTTCGCTGCCCATCTCGACGAAACCAAAGCCCTTGGAGCGGCCGGTGTCACGCTCCATCATCACCTTGGCACTGGTCACGTTGCCGTGCGGCGCAAAGGCGCGCTGCAGGTCGTCGTCACGGAAGGAATAAGGCAGATTGCCCACGTACAGTTTGTTGCCCATTTCGGAGCTCCTCGAAAAAACACTGAAAAGGCGATGGAGTCCGATAAGCGCGAGCAACACGGCAAGAAAACCCGAAGAAGACGCAGAACCGGCGGATCACCGCTGTTTCACGCACACAAAAGCCTGTAGGCCCATGCGCCAAGCCATTATGCGGCTGCGCCAGCGCATCGGGCAGGGATTTCATGATCCGCCCACCGGAAAACGGGCTGGATATGGCCAGAACGCCACACTTTGCCGTAGGCGGCTAGGGGTGCCGGTCAATCGCGCGACCCGGATGTGGGCGCGGGGCGACGGACCGCCCCAGCCCGCAGGTGTGACAAACGGCCCCCATCACTATCAAAACAATAGCGGACAGGGCTTTGCAGGCAACGGCTTATGCCGAAATGGACAAACAGAATGGCAGCTGTGGCGTCCGTTGTGCCAGCTATCCCCCATTCGGGGGATACCCAGTGCAAGCCTCGGCTGCTAAGTTCGGGAGCGCGACCCGAACAATCAGAAAAGGCCCCCTATGGGCCCAGGCAGGTGAGGATCCTTTGTGAGCACGACGCATTCGGCCTCGATGGCAGGCCAGGCAGAACCCAGCACAGAATCAACCCATCCCGCCGCGCCGCCGCGCCCGATAGCCGCCCCGCTGCTGGCCCTGTGCGCCATTGCCCGCTTCCACCAGATCGCTGCCGACCCGGCCACTCTGGCCCACCAGCTCGGCTGGTCTGCCAACGAAGCCCCGCGGATCGATGACCTGCTGCTGGCAGCCCAGCACCTGGGCCTGAAGGCCAAACGCTCCCGCACCA
>DAIUCJ010000005.1:0-105905 GCA_036846225.1 Hylemonella sp. | reverse complement strand
GCCCACCCTACAATGCCCGCGTGAATGCACCCGCCCCCACTGCCCCGCGCCGCCCCATCCGCGAACTGCCCGATGAGCTGATCAGCCAGATCGCCGCGGGCGAAGTGGTCGAGCGGCCGGCCTCGGTGGTGCGCGAGCTGGTGGACAACGCGCTCGATGCCGGCGCCACGCAGATCACCGTGCGGCTGGCCGCCGGCGGCGTGCGCCTCATCGTCGTGGAAGACGACGGCCACGGCATTCCCCGCGAGGAACTGGCGGTGGCGCTCAGGCGCCATGCGACCAGCAAGATCGGCAGCCTGCAGGAACTGGAGACCGTGGGCACCATGGGCTTTCGCGGCGAGGCGCTGGCGGCCATCCATTCGATCGCCGAAGTCAGCATCGTCTCGCGCCCGCGCGAGCAGTCCACCGCCTTCCAGATCGAAGGGCGCAGCGGCGAGATCCGGCCCGCCGCGCGCGGCCCGGGCACCACTGTGGAGGTGCGCGAGCTCTTCTTCAGCACGCCGGCGCGTCGCAAGTTTCTCAAGAGCGAAGCCACCGAGCAAGCCCATTGCCTGGAGGCGGTGCGTCGCCATGCGCTGGCGCGGCCGGACGTGGGCTTTGCCATCTGGGCCGATGGCCGGCTCGTGGAGCAGTGGCGCGCCTGCCCTGGCCCTGAAGGGGCCGCCCAGCGCATGGCCGATGTGCTGGGCGCCGATTTCATCGCCGAGTCGCTGCCGGTGGATTTCAGCACCCCGGGCTCGCCGCTCAGTCCCTGGCCCGGCCTGCGGGTGTGGGGCCGCGCCGGCCTGCCCGATGCGGCACGCAGCCGCGCCGACCAGCAGTTCTGCTACGTCAACGGCCGCTATGTGCGCGACAAGGTGCTGGCCCACGCGGTGCGCAGCGCCTACGAGGACGTGCTGCACGGCCAGCGCCAGCCAGTCTATGTGCTGCACGTGGAGATCGACCCGGCGCGCGTCGATGTGAACGTGCACCCCACGAAGATCGAGGTGCGCTTTCGTGACAGCCGCGAGGTGCACCAGGCCGTGCGGCACGCGCTGGAGCAGGCGCTGGCGGCTCCGCGCGCGGCAGCCGCCCATGCGGCCGCTGCCGCCGCGCCCTCCGACAGTTCCATGCCAAATCGGCCGCAGGCCGTTACCGGATGGGCGCAACCCGCTATCGATTTCAGAGCATCGGAGTCTGTGCGTGGGCACGAGGTGCGCGAGCTGGGCGCGCTGTGGCAGCCTGCGGACGCCGTGCCCGCGCCAGCCCAGCCGCTGACGGACGCCGCCGCGCTGCCGCCGGCTGCCGCTGCCACGTCAGATGCCGGCGCCGCCTGGCCGCTGGGCCGCGCGCTGGCGCAGCTGCACGGCATCTACATCCTGGCCGAGAATGCCCAGGGCCTGGTGCTGGTGGACATGCACGCCGCGCACGAGCGCATCGTCTATGAGCGGCTCAAGCGCCAGCTGGACCTGCAGCGCATCACCAGCCAGCCGCTGCTGATCCCGGCCACCTTCGCCGCCACGCCGCAGGAGGTGGCCACCGCCGAAGCGCACGCCGATACGCTGCACACGCTGGGGCTGGAGATCAGCCCCTTTTCGCCGCGCACGCTGGCCGTGCGCGCGGTGCCGGCCGCGCTGGCGCAGGGCGATGCGGTGGAGCTGGCGCGCAGCGTGCTGGCCGAGCTGGCCCAGCTGGACGCCAGCTCGGTGCTGGAGCGCGCGCGCAACGAGCTGCTGGCCACGATGGCCTGCCACGGCGCGGTGCGCGCCCACCGGCGCCTGACGCTGCCGGAAATGGACGCGCTGCTGCGCCAGATGGAGGAAACCGAGCGCGCCGACCAGTGCAACCACGGCCGCCCGACCTGGCGCCAGCTCACGCTCAAAGAATTGGACGCGCTGTTTCTGCGCGGGCGCTGAAACGCCCCGTCGCCGCCCCTACCTGCCGGCTGGCGGCACAATGCCGCCGTCGTCAACCACTGCCTGTCCGCGCACACAGCCATGCCCATGCCCACGTCCCTGCCCAGTCTCGACGATTTCCTGCAGCAGCTCGCCCGACGTCACCCGCAGCAGCCGGAATTCCTGCAGGCCGTCTCCGAAGTCATGGCCAGCCTGTGGCCTTACCTGCAGCAGCACCCGCAGCTGGCGGCAGACGCTCTGCTCGAACGGCTGGTCGAGCCCGATCGCATCGTGGTCTTTCGAGTCAGCTGGGTCGATGACCAGGGCCAGGTCCAGGTCAACCGCGGTTACCGCGTGCAGCACAGCATGGCCATCGGTCCGTACAAAGGTGGGCTGCGCTTTCACCCCAGCGTGAACCTCTCGATCATGAAGTTCCTCGCTTTCGAGCAGACCTTCAAGAACGCGTTGACCACGCTGCCGCTGGGCGGGGCCAAGGGCGGCGCCGATTTCGACCCGCGCGGCCGCAGCGAAGGCGAGATCATGCGCTTCTGCCAGGCCTACATGACCGAGCTGTACCGCCACATCGGCGCCGACACCGACGTGCCCGCCGGCGACATCGGCGTGGGCGCGCGCGAGATCGGCTACCTCAGCGGCATGCAGAAAAAACTGGCCAACCGCGCCGACGGCAGCTTCACCGGCAAGGGACTGGCCTATGGCGGTTCGGCCCTGCGGCCGCAGGCCACCGGCTACGGCCTGGTCTATTTCACCGAAGAGATGCTGCAGCGCCAGGGGCTTGGGCTGGCCGGGCTGCGTGTGGCCGTCTCCGGCGCCGGCAACGTGGCGCAGCACGCCATCGAAAAGGCCATGCAGCTGGGCGCGCGCGTGCTCACCGTCTCCGACTCCGACGGCACTGCCGTCGATGAAGCCGGCTTCACGCCGGAGAAGTTCGCACTGCTGCAGCAGATCAAGAACGAGGAGCGCGGCCGCGTGCGCGACTACGCCCAGCGCATCGGCGCGCGCTATCTGGCCGGCGCGCGCCCCTGGGGCGTGCCGGTCGATGTGGCCCTGCCCTGCGCCACGCAAAACGAGCTCGACGAAGCCGATGCCCGCGCCCTGGTGGCCAACGGCGTGCGCTGCGTGGCCGAGGGCGCCAACATGCCCAGCACGCTCGCCGCGGTGCGGGTGTTCGGGCAGGCCGGCATCCTGTACGCGCCCGGCAAGGCCAGCAATGCCGGCGGGGTGGCCACCTCGGGCCTGGAGATGAGCCAGAACGCCATGCGCCTGAGCTGGACCGAGGCGGAGGTGGATGCGCGGCTGCGCGCCATCATGCGCGCCATCCACCAAACCTGCGTGGCGCACGGCCAGCAGCCTGACGGCCGCGTGAACTACGTGGCTGGCGCCAACCTGGCCGGCTTCCTCAAGGTGGCCGAAGCCATGCGGGCGCAGGGCGTGGTTTGAGGCCGCGCTCAGCGTGGCAGCTGCGGCACGGGGCCGCCGGCCTGCCCATCGGCCAGCTTGAACGAAGCGGCCATTTGGGCGAGCTGCCGCGCCTGCTCCTGCAGGGCGCTGGAAGCCGCGGACGTTTCTTCCACCAGCGCCGCGTTTTGCTGCGTGACGCTGTCGAGCTGGGTGACGGCGGCGTTGATCTGGCCTATGCCGGCAGCCTGCTCGCGGCTGGCCGAGGCGATCTCGCCCACGATGTCGGCCACGCGCTTGATGCCGCTGACGATCTCCTGCATCGTCGCGCCGGCCTGCGCCACCTGCTCGGAGCCCACGCCCACCTTGGCCACCGAGTCCTCGATGAGCTGCTTGATCTCCTTGGCCGCCTCTGCGCTGCGCTGCGCCAGCGCGCGCACCTCGCCGGCCACCACCGCAAAGCCGCGGCCGGCCTCGCCGGCGCGGGCCGCCTCGACCGCGGCGTTGAGCGCCAGGATGTTGGTCTGGAAGGCGATGCCGTCGATCACGGTGATGATGTCCGCGATCTTGCGCGAAGAGGTGTTGATGCCGTCCATGGTCTGCACCACCTGGCTCATCACCTCGCCGCCACGGCTGGCCACCTGGGAGGCCGCCGCCGCCAGCTGGTTGGCCTGGTTGGCGTTCTCGGCGTTGTGCTGCACCGTGCTGGACAGTTGCTCGGAGGCCGAGGCCGTGGCCTCCAGCGAGCCGGCCTGCTGCTCGGTGCGGTTGGACAGGTCCAGCGTGCCGGCAGCCACCTGGGAAGCGGCGCTGGCAATCGCATCGGAGCCGCGCTGCACCTCGCGGATGACGCGCTGCAGGCTCAGGCGCATCTCCTCCAGCAGCTGCAGCAGGCGGCCGATCTCGTCGCCACCGCTGACCGGCACCGCCCGCGACAGATCGCCCTGGGCGATGGCGCTGGCCGTCTGGTCGGCCAGCTCAAAGCCATGGCGCATGCGCTTGAGCAGCAGCAGCGTGAGCACCGTGCCCGGCACCAGGCCCAGCAGCACCACCAGGATGAACACCACCCAGGCCCGACGGTAATGGGCCAGCGCGGTCTGCGACGCTTCATCGGCCTGCTTGATCTGGAAATCCCGGATGGCATTCATGGCCCGGATGGCCGTCTCCCCCTCCTCGCGACCGGCCTTCAGGAAGGCCGCCATCGTGGCTGCGCTGAAGTCGCCGCTCTGGATGGCCTTGACGGTCGCATCCAGCTTGGCCCGCCAGGGCTCGCGCGCCGCGCGGGCGGCATCGAGCAGGGCTTTTTCCTCGGTGCTGACCACCCGGGCCTCCATCTCCCGGAAAAGCTCGTTGGCGCGGGTTCGGTTGGCCGCAATCGCATCGGTATGCGCGCTCAGCGGGTGGTCGTGGATGCTCACTAGCGGGTTGTCGGGCGCGTGCTGAAACGACAGCAGCACCTGCAGGCGGTTCTGGGTAAGTGAGTTGGCTGAGGCCTCGGCCAGCAGGATCTTCTGCATGGCCTGCTCGTGCACCATCTTCAGGCTCTCTTTGGCCGAGTGCAGCCCCCAGATGCTGACGGCCAGCACGATGGCAAACGTCAGCCAGTAAACGGCCACCACGGCCATGAAACGCTGCGAAATCTTGATCTTGTCCAGCACGTACAACTCCTGTGACCCACGCGACGTACGCAAGCATACGTGAAGCCCACCCAAGGCTCGCCCCCCTGCATGCCCTAAACTGTGAAGGATTTCCGATGTCCATGCCCCCTGCTTCCCCCGTTGCGCCGCATCCGTCGATGCCGGCGGCGCGGATCGTGCTGATCCTGTCACTGCTGCTGGGCCTACAGCCCATCACCACCGACCTGTACCTGCCCAGCCTGCCCGGCCTGACCGCCGAGTTGCACGCCACGCTGGCGCAGGCGCAGCTCACGCTGTCGGCCCTGCTGCTGGCCTTCGGCCTGTCGCAGCTGGTCTGGGGCCCGCTGTCGGACCGCTATGGCCGCCGCCCCATCCTGCTGGGTGGCCTGGCCGCCTATGTGGCGGCCTCGGTGCTCAGCACGCTGGCGCCCAGCATGGATGCGCTGATCCTCGCGCGCATCGTGCAGGGCGCGGCCATGGGGGCGGCGGTGATGGCCGCGCGCGCCATCGTGCGCGACCTCTACCGCCCCACCGAAGGCGCGCGCGTCATGTCCAAGGGGCTGACGGGCCTGGGCGTGATCGCCTGCGCCAGCGGCCCCTTGGGCGGGCTGCTGGCGGGCACCGCCGGCTGGCGCGCCGCGCTGCTGGCGCTGGCCGTCTTTGGCGCGGCCACGCTGGCCGTGGTGCTGTGGCGCTTCGAGGAGACGCTGCGCCAGCGCAATCCGCAGGCGCTGCAGCCGGCCACGCTGCTGCGCACCTGGGCGCAGATCCTGCGCCACCCCACGTTCTGGGCCTGGTCATCGCTGGCGGCCGCCTCCTACGGCGGGCTGTTCACGATGCTGGCCGCCTCGTCCTTCGTCTTCATCCAAGTGCTGGGGCTGTCGCGTCCGGCCTACGGGCTGCTGATGTCCACCGTCTCCGGCACCTACATCGTGGGCACGCTGCTGTGCCGCCGCCTGCTGCCACGCTGGGGCGTGCGCCGCACCGTGGCGGTGGCCGCCGGCTTCACGTTGAGCGGCGGCCTGCTGCTGGGCGTCTTCGCCTATGCCGGGCTGCACAGCGGCTGGGCCATCATGCTGCCCTTTTACCTCTACATGCTGGCGCACGGCGTGCACCAGCCCTGCAGCCAAAGCGGCGCCGTCGGGCCCTTTCCCTATGCCGCAGGCGCTGCCTCGGCACTGAACGGCTTTGCGATGATGGTCGCGGCCTTCGCCACCGGCAGCTGGCTGGGCGTGGCCATGGATGGCTCCGCGCGCCCGCTGATGCTGGGCATCTGCTTCTGGAGCGTGGCGATCGCCGCTTCGGCCTGGACCCTGGTGCGCCGGTATGGCCACAGCAGCGAGCACTGAATTTCCCCGCTGCCTGGCGCTGGCCGGCCCCACGGCCAGCGGCAAGACGGCCGCGGCCCTGGCCCTTGCCGCGGAGCTGCCGGTGGAGATCATCAGCGTGGACTCGGCCCTGGTCTATCGCGGCATGGACATCGGCACCGCCAAGCCCAGCGCGGCCGAACGCGCGGCCGTGCCGCACCACCTGATCGACATCCGCGATCCTGCCGAAAGCTACAGCGCCGCCGAATTCGTGCGCGACGCCACCGCCTGCATCCACGCGGTCCATGCGCGCGGCCGCCTGCCCCTGCTGGTAGGCGGCACCATGCTGTATTTCAAGGCGCTGTTCGAAGGGCTGGACGACATGCCGGCGGCGGACGCAGCGGTGCGCGAAGCCATCGACGCCGAAGCCCGCCGCCTGGGCTGGCCGGCGCTGCACGCCCAACTGATGGAAGTGGACCCGCTGACCGCGCAGCGCCTCGCGCCCAACGATGCGCAACGCATCCAGCGCGCGCTGGAGGTCTATCGCGTCAGCGGCCGGCCCCTGTCGGCGTTTCACACCCGCGCCGGCGGGCGGTCCGCATCCGCCGCGGCTCGCGCCACCACGCTGATCGCGCTGGAGCCGGCCGACCGCGCCTGGCTGCACGCGCGCATCGCCCAGCGCTTCGAAGCGATGCTGGCGGCCGGCTTTCTGGACGAAGTGCGGCGCCTGCGCGCGCGCGGCGACCTGCACATCGGCCTGCCCGCGCTGCGCAGCGTGGGCTACCGCCAGGCCTGGGAGCTGCTGGACGCGCACGAAGCGCAGGGCGCCACCGCGCCCTTTGCACTGGAGCAGCTGCGCGAACGCGGCATCGCCGCCACCCGCCAGCTGGCCAAGCGCCAGCTGACCTGGCTGCGCGCAATGCCGCAGCGCCGCGTCGTGCCCTGCGACGCGCCCGACGCCCTGGCGCAGGTGCTGGCGCTGGCGCGGCAGTGGGCGCAGGGCACCATGCCAGCGCCGTAGCGAACGAAAAGGGGAGCCATTGCTCCCCTTCTCTCTACGCCGGCAGAGCGCGCTTACTCGATCCGCAGCTTCTGCCCACCACCGCCCTGCTTCTTGGGCAGCGTCAGCGTCAGCACGCCGTTTTCGTATTTGGCCTTGGCCTGGGCCTCGTCCACATCCTGCGGCAGCGAAATGCCGCGCGACACCGAGCCGTAATAGCGCTCGCTGCGCAGCACCTTGTCGCCCTCGGTCTGCCGGTCTTCCTGCTTGACCTCGGCGCGCACCATCACCATGCCGCCGTCGATCGTGACATGGATGTCCTCTTTCTTCACACCCGGAATCTCGGCCGACACCGTGTAGGCGTTGCCGTTTTCCTTGATGTCCATCTTGATCTGCCCCGGGCTGGGCAAGGGCTCGCCGTGCAGGGGCTTGATGAAGAAGCCCGGCGCCGTGAAGTCACGGAAAAAGTCGTCGAACAGGCTGCTACGCGGAATCAGCGAACTCATTGGTCTTCCTCCTTGTTGCTCAGGCAGATGTGACGCGCACCGCATCACTGCCTGCCACTATGGTGGCACCCGGTTTCGCTTTCAAGACCGCATCGCATCGTTCTTGATGCACATCAACATCCGGCGGCCCGCCGGCCATCAGGCCGCGCCGTGGCGCGCCTGGGTGCGCCCGTGGTCATGGCGCTGGCGCACCACCTGCTCGAGCTGGCGGCGCATGTTGTCGAAGGCTTCGCGCAGCGCCACATAGACATCCTCGTGCTGCACCCGGTTGACCACCAGCTCGTGCCCGGGCAGGGTCAGGTCGATGCGCACCCCGAAAGGGCGCCCCTGGTGCTGGTGCTTCTGCTCCAGATCGATCATGACCCGGCAGGCCATCAGATCCGCGGCCAGCTGCTCGAGCTTGAGCGCCAGCTCACGGGCGCGGTTTTCGACGGCTTCGGACGGCGCGAGGCCGTGGAACTGGATCTGGATCGGCTGTTTCATGCATGGCTCTCCTGTTGGGGTATGCGGCCATTGTGCCCGCGTCGGCAGGCAGCAGGCTTGACGCAGGTCAAGTGCCGGCGCCCCTGCCTGCGCGGCGGACCCAGCGCGCCCCAAGGCGAAAAGGAAGGAGCTGCCGCCCGGACGTGCCGAAACGGGACGGCTCGGGATTTACCCTGAGCGGCGTTCCACCTTCAGGCCGCTGCCCCTACCATGGGGGGCAGGCTATCCAGCCAACGACAAGAAAACCTGCAGGAGACCGCCCGTGACCCCCACCCTTCTGATTCTGCTGATCAACGTCGCCGCCATCCTGGTGATGCTCTTTTGCCTGGTCACCGTTTACCGGCTGCGTGCCAGCGTGCCCGGTGGCGTGGTGGGCCGGCAGTGGAGCCTGCTGACCACGCTGGTGACGCTGTTCACACTGGGTTACTTCGTCACCCCGTTTTTCGACCGGCTGCCCAACGACATCATCCACGTGGTGGTGGCGCTGATCTTTTTCTTCGGCGCGGTCTATGTGCTGATCACGATTCGCCTGATCTACCGCATCATCGAGGAAGTGACGAGTTGAAGCGGCGCGGCCCATGGACACCACTCAGATCCTGATCAAGACCGCCAAGGGGATCGAGGAGATCAAGAGCCGCTCCCACGGCCTGCCGCAGCACCTGCGCGCGCTGCTGATCATGGCCGATGGCACGCTGAGCATCTCCACGCTGATGAGCCGCGCGGCCCAGGCCCCCAAGGCCGAGGAAAGCATCGCCTGGCTGGTACGCGAGGGCTACGTGCAAGCCATCCCGGGCAAGCGTGCGCCGGCGCAGGCCGACGCGCCCCCGGCGGGAACTGGAGCTGCGTCCGGTGAGCTGCCGCCACGGCAGATGCTGCTGGCGATGACGCGCGAACTGCTCGGCCCAGATGCCACCAAGGTGCTGCAGAAGCTGCAGGAAGCGCCCGACAGCCCCACCGAACTGGCCGCCGCGGTGGACCGCTGCCACAAATTCATCAAGCTCACGCTGGACGAAAAAAAGGCCGAGCAGTTCCTGCAGATGGCCCGCGGCCTGCTGCACGAAGCCCGGCGCTGAGACCGGCTGGATCGTCAGCCGGCCGAGACGGGGCTGGCTGCCGCGCGCGCCGCCTCCCAGGCCAGCAGGGCCGCCTTGCGCTCGGCCCCCCAGCGATACTGTCCGATTGCGCCGCTTTCACGGATCACCCGGTGGCAGGGAATCAGGTAGGCCACGGCATTGGCCGCCACTGCGCTGCCTACCGCCCGCTGCGCGCGCGGCACTCCTGCCGCTGCGGCCAGCTGGCTGTAGGACGCGCAGTGCCCGCTCGGCAGGCGCAGCAGCGCCTCCCAGACCTTGATCTGGAAATTCGTGCCGCGCAGCAACAGATGCAGCCGCCCGGGCTGCGGCACGGAAGGAAAAATGCGCTGCAACCACTCGGCCGCCTGCGCCGCGTCATGCACCAGCTGCGCCGCCGGCCAGGCGGCCTGCAGCGCAGCCCGGGCGGGCGCTTCGCCGGCGTCGTCGATGAAAGCCAGGTGGCAAATGCCGCGCGGCGTCCACGCCAGCAGCGCCGGCCCCAGCGGCGTCTCGCCCAGCCCCCAGTGCACACGCAGGCCGGCGCCACCCCGGCGGATTTCGCCCGGACTCATCGCCTCGACGGTCACCAGCAAGTCGTGCAGCCGTCCGGGGCCGGACAGACCAGCCTCCACGCTGGCCGCCAGCACATCCGGCGCCTGGCGCAAGGCCTGCAGCGCGCGCTCCTTGCCCAGATACTGCAGAAAGCGCTTGGGCGACACACCGGCCCACTGGCTGAACACCCGCTGCAGGTGAAACTCGCTCAGATGCAAGGCCTGCGCCAGCTCGGCCAGCGTGGGCTGGCGTCGGGCATGGGCCTGCAGATAGCGGATGGCCTGCGCCACGATGGCGTACTGCCGTGCCGGCGACAGGGGCGGTGCTGCTTCCTCCATGGCGCGCATTCTGCGCCGGCCGGCAACAACCGGCCACCCGGAACTTGCGCACGAATACACAGGCAAGCCCTGCGCCGCGCTTGCCCGCCCGGGCCTGAGGCGTTACGCTCGCGGCTGTCCCCCATCCTTCTCGCACCATGGTCACATCCACCACCTCCCGCGCCGAAAGCACGGCCGCCACCGGCGGCAACCAGTTCGAGCTGCTGCTGTTCCATCTGGGGCAGGCCGCTAATTCGGAACGGCGCGAGCTTTTCGGCATCAACATCTTCAAGGTGCGCGAGATCATGGTCATGCCCACGCTGACCAAGATGGTGACCGCCCCGCCCCACGTCTTGGGCGTGGCCAACATCCGCGGCCAGATCATCCCGGTCATCGACCTGCCGGCGCTGGCCGGCTGCACCCCGCGCAAGGGCGAAGGCATTCTGCTGGTGACCGAATTCGCGCGCACCACCCAGGGCTTCGCCGTCGAGGAAGTGACCGAGATCGTGCGCGTGGACTGGAAACACGTGCTGTCGGCCGAAGGGCGCGGCGGCCAGCTCGTCACCAGCATCGCGCGCATCGACGGCGACGCGCCCGATTCGCGCCTGGCCCAGGTGATCGACGTCGAGCGCATCCTGCAGGAAGTCATGCCCGAGCAGGCCCGCTCGGAAGCCAGCCCGGGCAAGCGCCTGAGCGTCCCGGCAGGCAGCGTGGTGCTGGTGGCCGATGACTCGCCGATGGCGCGCGGCATCATCGAAAAAGGCCTGCAGGCCATGGGCGCGCCCTACATCATGACCAAAAGCGGCAAGGAAGCCTGGGAGCAGCTGCAGCAGCTGGCCACCCAGGCCCGCGCCGAAGGCAGACCCGTGCGCGACAAGGTGGCCCTGGTGCTGACCGATCTGGAAATGCCGGAAATGGACGGCTTCACGCTGACGCGCCAGATCAAGGCCGACGTGCAGACCAGCAGCATCCCGGTGGTGGTGCACTCCTCGCTGACCGGCTCGGCCAGCGAACTGCAGGCCCAAAGCGCCGGGGCCGATGCCTACATCGCCAAATTCCATATCGACGAGCTGGGCGACAAGCTCGCCGAGGTGCTGGCGCGGCACTGAGCTTCCAAACCTAAACCTGGAATCGGTCCGTTGAGCTGCGCCTTGGCCTGCCAGCAGCGCAGCCTGCCGGTACGCCTTCGCCCTACTGCAGCGTGCCTTTGAAGCCCTTGGGCAGCGGCAGCGGCATCACGGCGATGCCCTCCTCCAGCAACGCCCGGGTTTCCTCCCGGGAAGCCTGTCCGCGGATGCCGCGCTGCTCGGCCTCGCCATAGTGGATGCGGCGGGCTTCCTCGGCAAAGCGCTCGCCCACGTCCTCGGTCTGCGCCACGACCTGCCGTGCCAGCTGCAGATAGGCTGCCTGCAGGGCCTTGAGCCGCTCGGGCGGCAACAGCGCCTGCTCGGCCTGCGACGCCTCGGCAACAGCGGGCAGCCGCGCCTCCTTGGCAGAAGCAGCCGCCCCCAGGTTGAGCCGCGGCGCGCTGGGCAGACGCTGGATGGCCTTGTCGCCACAGAGCGGGCACTCCAGCATGCCCTGCTCGAGCTGGCGGGCATAGTCCTCTTCGGAAGCAAACCAGCCTTCGAACTGGTGCTGGGCCTGGCACTGCAGGTTGTAAACCTTCATGAGCGGATTCTGTGCGGATCGGCACCGGCACAGCCGGCACCACCGTCGCGGCAGGAGCAAAGCCGCGATTATCGTGGATATGGGCTGTAGAGATCGGGCCGCGCTGCGCGCAGACGGCCGCCCACCCCGCGGCAGGCACACGAGCAGCGCAGCCGAGAAACGACGCCTTGCCCTCAGCCCTTAGCAGGCCGCTGAAAAACGTGGCGAGGATGGCCAGATGCAAGGCGCACGGCGCGCAGCGACCGAGACATATCGAGCGGATAGGCGAGGAAGCGAGCACCGCGCAACGCCGCAGATGGCCTACCGCAGCAGTTTTTCAACGGCCTGTTAGCCGGGTGTGCGCTGCCAGTCCAGTGTCCAGGCCCCGCTGAGCACGTTCTGCAGCCACAGGGCCCCGGTCAGGGTCTTGGCGTCGGTGACCACCCCGCTGCGGCACCAGTCCAGCAGCTCGGCTGGCGTGGCGCTGAATACGTCGAGAAACTCGCCCTCGTCCAGCCGGCGCGGCCCTGGCGTCAACCCGCGGGCGAACCAGACTTCGATGAACTCGGTCGAATACGCAATCACCGGGTGCAGCACGCCGGCGCGAGCCCATTCGGCAGCCTGGTAGCCGGTTTCCTCCTGCAGCTCGCGCACCGCGCAGGCCCACACGGCCTCGCCCGGATCGAGCTTGCCGGCCGGGAACTCGATCATCACTTGCTGTACCGGGTAGCGGTATTGGCGCTCCAGCACCACGCGCAGCTCGCCCTCGTGCTGCAGCAGCGGGATGACCATCACCGCACCGGGGTGCCTGACGTATTCACGCACAGCCAGCCGGCCATCGGGCAGGCGCACCGTGTCGGCGTAGGCATGCAGGAAATGCCCCCTGAACAGCTCGCGGCTGCTTTGCTGCGTCTCGATCAGATGGGTATCGTCTGCCGGCACGGTGTGTCAGCCGTGGCGCTTGTAGAGATAGCGCCAGACAAAGCCGGGAAAAGCGAGCGTGGCAAACAGCGCCGCGGTGATCGCATAGAACTCCCAGCCCTGGGGGTTGATGCGCCCCATGCGCTGCTCCAGCAGCAGCGCCAGCGCACCCACCAGAAAGTACAGCAGCACCAGCTCGGCCAGGCGCAGCGCGAGGTTCTTGGGTGTCTTCAGCGGCACGACCGCCAGCACCCGCTCGTTGAGAAAAGGCAGATTGGCGGCCAGCAGCGCAGCCAGCACCACCAACCAGACGGCCCAGGATGTCTGCATGGCGCTCAGGTCCCCAGCATCTGCACGACAGCCTGCGCGCACAGCGTCATCAAACCGCCGGGCAGGATGCCCAGCACCAGCACCAGCAGCCCGTTGACCGACAGCACGGCCCGCACCTGCAGGGGAGCGGCGACGGTGGTGGCGGTGATCGGGTCGTCAAAGTACATGACCTTGACCACACGCAGATAGTAGAACGCGCCGATCAGCGACATGATCACCGCGAACACGGCCAGCGCGATGTTGAGCGTGCTGCCAGTGGCCACCAGGGCCTGCAGCACCGACAGCTTGGCGTAAAAGCCCACCATCGGCGGAATGCCGGCCAGCGAGAACAGGCAGATGCCCATGATGGCCGCATACAGCGGGCTGCGCTGGTTCAGCCCGGCGAAATCGGCGATTTCCTCGCTCTCGAAGCCCTCGCGGGCCAGCAGCAGGATCACGCCAAAAGTCGCCAGCGTGGTCAGCACATAGGTGACCACGTAGAACATGGCCGAGCTGTAGGCATTGGCCGCCGAGTACACATTGCCCTCGACCACGCCCGACATCAGCCCCAGCAGCACGAAGCCCATCTGGGCGATGGTCGAGAAAGCCAGCATGCGTTTGAGGTTGGTCTGCATGATCGCGGCCAGGTTACCCACCAGCAGCGAGGCAATGGCCAGCAGCATCAGCATCTGCTGCCAGTCGAACCACAACGGCAGCATCCCCTCGACCAGCAGCCGGATCGAGATGGCGAAGGCCGCCAGCTTGGGCGCGCCGCCCAGCATCAGCGTGATGGCGGTGGGCGCGCCGTGATAGACATCGGGCACCCACATATGGAATGGCACCACGCCCAGCTTGAAGGCCAGCCCGGCGACGACGAACACCAAGCCGAAAGTCAGCACCTGCGGATTGATCATGCCGGAGTGGATCGCGCGGAACACTTCGTGCAGGTTCAGCGTGCCGGTGGCGCCGTACATCATCGACAGGCCATAGAGCAGGAAGCCGGAAGCCATCGCGCCCAGCACGAAATACTTCATCGCGGCCTCGGTGGCCAGCAGGTGATCGCGCCGCAGCGCCACCAGCGCGTAGCTCGACAGCGTCAGCAGCTCCAGCCCAAGGTATATGAGCAGGAAGTTGTTGCCCGAGATCATGATGTACATGCCCAGCAGCGCGAACAGGCTCAGGCTGAAGAGCTCGCCGCCTCGCAGCATGTCGCGGTCGGCCGCATAGGGCCGGGCATAGACCAGCGTCACCATCACCGCCAGCGCCGCGAAGCATTTGAGCCAGTTGCCCATCGGATCGCTGATCACGGTGTCACCCAGCGCATACAGCGCCGCGCCGGAGCTCGCGTAGAGAAACTGCAGCACCGCCACTGCGGCCAGCGTGAGCTGCGTCAGCACGTAGGTGGTGGTCCGCAGGCGGCTGCTGACGCGCAGATCGACCAGCAGGATGACGCAGGCCATCACCGCCAGCACGATCTCCGGAAACACCGCAATCCAGCCGAGTTTTTCAGTCATCTTGGCTCTCTCTCGATCAGTTCAGCTTGGACTGCCCGACGTGCCTGAGCAGTTCGGCCACCGAGGCGTTCATCACATCGGTGAAGGGCTTGGGATCGACCCCCATCCACAGCACGGCCACGGCCAGCACCGCCAGCATCAGGAATTCACGGCTGTTGATGTCCTGCAGCGCCTTCACTTCGTCGTTGGCCACCGGGCCCAGATACACGCGCTTGAACATCCACAGCGTGTAGGCCGCGCCAAAGATGAGCGCGGTGGCTGCCGCCAGCCCGATCCAGAAATCGTATTTGACGGCTCCCAGGATCACCATCCACTCACCGACGAAGCCGGCCGTACCCGGCAGGCCGCAGTTGGCCATCGCGAACAGCAGCGCGAAGGCCGTGAAGCGCGGCATGGTGTGCACCACGCCGCCGTAGGCCGCGATCTGGCGCGAATGCACCCGGTCATACAGCACGCCGATGCACAGGAACATGGCACCGGAAACGAAGCCGTGTGCGATCATCTGCACCAGACCGCCGGCCACGCCCAGCTCGTTGAAGATGAAGAAGCCCAGTGTCACGAAGCCCATGTGCGCCACCGACGAGTAGGCCACGAGCTTTTTCATGTCCTGCTGCACCATGGCCACCAGGCCGACGTAGATGACGGCGATCAGCGACAGCGCGATCATCAGCCAGGCCCATTCACGGGCCGCGTCGGGCGCGATGGGCAGCGAGAAACGCAGGAAGCCGTAGGCTCCGAGTTTGAGCATGATCGCCGCCAGCACGGCCGAGCCGCCGGTCGGCGCCTCCACGTGCACATCGGGCAGCCAGGTGTGCACCGGCCACATCGGCACCTTGACGGCAAATGCCGCGAAGAAGGCGAAGAACAGCAGCGTCTGCACCGTGCCGTCCAGCGGCAGCGCATGCCAGGTGGCGATGTCGAAGCTGCCGCCGGAAGCCGCGTAGAGATAGATCAGCGCGATCAGCAGCAGCAGCGAGCCCAACAGCGTGTAGAGGAAAAACTTGAACGCCGCATAGATTTTGTTCGGGCCGCCCCAGACGCCGATGATCAGGTACATCGGGATCAGCGTGGCCTCGAAGAAGACGTAGAACAGCACGCCGTCCAGCGCCGCGAACACACCGATCATCAGCCCGCTGAGGATGAGAAAGGCCCCCATGTACTGGTTGACGCGGGTGGTGATGACTTCCCAGCCGGCGATGACGACGATGACGGTGATGAAGGCCGTCAGCAGCACGAACCACAGCGAAATGCCATCGACCCCCAGGTGGTAGTGCACATTGAAGCGCTCCATCCAGGGCAGGAATTCGACGAACTGCATCTCGGCCGTGCCCAGGGTGAAGCCGGTGTACAGCGGGATGGTGACGAGGAAACTGGCCAGCGCACCAATCAGCGCAATCCAGCGCACCGAGTGCGCCTGCTCGTCACGCCCGAGCGCGAGCAACAGCACGCCGAAGGCGATCGGCAGCCAGATGGCGAGGCTCAACAAACCCATTGTGTTCTTCTCCTTCGCGCCTCAGCGGCCCAGCCAGGCCTGCAGCGTGGGCCAGGTCACGAAATAGGTGATCAGCGCCAGGATCCCGATGATCATCGCCAGCGCATAGTGATACAGATAGCCGGACTGCAGCCAGCGCACCACGCCGGCCACCCAGCCCACGAGCTTCCAGGAGCCGTTGACCACGGCGCCGTCGATGGCCGCCTGGTCCCCCCCCCTCCACAGCCCGACGCCCAGCGCCCGCGCGCCCCGGGCCAGGATGTGCTCGTTGATCCAGTCCATGTAGTACTTCTGCTCCAGCAGCGTGTACAGGGGCTGGACCCGGCGCTGGATGGCAGCCGGCAGCGCCGGATTCACCATGTACATGTAATAGGCGGCCGCCACGCCGGCCAGCGCCAGCCACAGCGGCAGCGTGCCGAACGCATGGCCGGCCATGGCCAGCGGACCATGGATGGCTTCAGCCAGACGGGCCATGGCCGGATGGGCCGCCGCATCGACACGGATGGCGTCCTGCAGGAAATCCCCAAACAGCATGGGCATGAGGGTCAGGTACCCGATCACGACCGACGGAATGGCCAGCAGCACCAGCGGCACCGTCACCACCCAGGGCGACTCGTGCGGCTTGCCGTCGTCATGGGCGTCGTGGTGGTGGTCGTCGTGGTGCGCATCCGGATTCTGGTCGTAGCGCTCCTGGCCATGAAAGACCAGGAAGTACATGCGGAAGGAATAGAACGCCGTCACGAAGACGCCGGCGAGCACCGCGAAATACGCAAAACCAGCGCCCGGCAGCCGGCTGAAATGCACGGCCTCGATGATGGCGTCCTTGGAGTAGAAGCCGGAGAAAAGCGGCGTGCCGATCAACGCCAGCGAACCCAGCAGCGCCGTGATCCAGGTGATGGGCATGTACTTGCGCACGCCGCCCATGTAGCGGATGTCCTGGTTGTGGTGCATGCCGATGATGACCGAGCCGGCCGCCAGAAACAGCAACGCCTTGAAGAAGGCATGCGTCATCAGGTGAAACACCGCCACCGAATAAGCCGAAGCCCCCAGCGCCACCGTCATGTAGCCCAGCTGCGACAGCGTGGAGTAGGCCACGACGCGCTTGATGTCGTTCTGGATGATGCCCAGGAAACCCATGAACAGCGCCGTGATCGCGCCGATGACCATGACGAAGTTCAGCGCCGTATCCGACAGCTCGTACAGCGGCGACATGCGCGCCACCATGAAGATGCCGGCCGTGACCATGGTGGCGGCATGGATCAGCGCGGAAATCGGCGTCGGGCCTTCCATCGAATCCGGCAGCCACACATGCAGCGGAAACTGCGCGCTCTTGCCCATTGCGCCGATGAACAGGCAGATGCAGATCACGGTGACCAGCATCCACTCGGTGCCGGGAAACGCCAGCCGCCCCAGCTCGCCGGCCTTGGCGAACACCTCGGTGTAGTTCAGCGTGCCGGCATAGGCGGCGATCAGGCCGATGCCCAGGATGAAGCCGAAATCGCCAACCCGATTCACCAGGAAAGCCTTCATGTTGGCAAAGACGGCCGTCGGCTTGTGGTACCAGAAACCGATCAGCAGATACGACACCAGGCCCACCGCCTCCCAGCCGAAGAAGAGCTGCAGCAGATTGTTGCTCATGACCAGCATGAGCATCGAGAAGGTAAACAGCGAGATGTAGGCGAAGAAGCGGTTGTAGCCCTCGTCGTCTTCCATGTAGCCGATGGTGTAGATGTGCACCATCAGCGAAACGAAGGTCACCACGCACATCATCATCGCGGTCAGGCCATCGACCATGAAGCCGACTTCCATCTTCAGCCCGCCGACCACCATCCACTCGTAGATCGTGGCATTGAAGCGTGCGCCGCCTATCACGTCCTTGAGCACGACCAGCGACAGGATGAAAGCCACCAGCACGCCCAGGATGGTCAGCGCATGGCACCAGCGCCGCCCCAGCCAGTTGCCGCCCAGCCGGGTGCCGAAGATGCCGGCCAGGGCCGCGCCGATGAGCGGCGCCAGCGGCACGGCCAGCAGCGTGGATGCGTTGAGGGTTTGACTCATCTTCCAGTACCTTGAGGAGGGCGGGCCATCAGCCCTTCAGATCGTTGAGTTCATCCACATTGATGCTGGACTTGTTGCGGAACAGCAGCACCAGAATGGCCAGACCGATGGCCGATTCGGCGGCCGCCACGGTCAGGATGAAGAACACGAACACCTGGCCGTGCATGTCGCCCAGATAATGCGAGAAGGCCACGAAATTCAGGTTGACGGCCAGCAGCATCAGCTCGATGGCCATCAGCAGCACGATGAGGTTCTTGCGGTTGAGGAAAATGCCCACGACGGCAATCGCAAACAGCGCCGCCCCCAGCGTCAGGTAGTGTCCCAGCGTCAGCGTCATGACTTGTGCTCCTCAGAGGCGGCTGCGGCAGGGCCACGGACCGGCTCCATCCTGACGATCTGCAGCCGGTCGGCCGCGCGCACGCGCACCTGCTCGGACGGATCGACGAACTTGCTGTCCTTGCGCCGGCGCAGGGTCAGCGCGATGGCCGCCACCATGGCCACCAGCAGGATGATGGCCGCGATCTGGATCGGATAGACGTATTCGGTGTAGAGCAGAATGCCCAGGTCCTTGGCATTGTCGGACTCCACGGCCTGGCCGATGGCCTGTACCATGGCCGGCTCCTCGGTGACGCGAAAGCCGGTCAGCAGCACCGCCGCCATCTCCAGCACCACGACGGCCCCCAGCGTGGCGGCCAGCGGCAGATGCCGCCAGAAGCCGCGGCGCAGCTGGTCGATCTTGATGTCCAGCATCATGACGACAAAGAGAAAGAGCACCATCACCGCGCCCAGATAGACCAGCACCAGCGCGATGGCCAGGAATTCGGCCTTGAGCAGCAGCCAGATGGCCGCCGCCTGCGAAAACGACAGCATCAGGTAGAGCACGGCATGCACCGGATTGCGGGCGGTGATCACCCGCAGCGCCGCAAACAGCAGCACCGCCGAGAACAGAAAAAAGAAGCCGGTTTTGACGTCCATGGTCGTGTTTCGCTCGTTCGTGACGCCTCAGCGGTACTTGGCGTCGGCCGCCTTGGCTGCGGCAATTTCTTTCTCATAGCGATCGCCCACGGCCAGCAGCATCTCCTTGGTGAAGTACAGATCGCCGCGTTTTTCGCCGTGGTATTCGAGGATGTGCGTCTCGACGATGGCGTCCACCGGGCAGGCCTCCTCGCAGAAGCCGCAGAAGATGCACTTGGTCAGGTCGATGTCATAGCGCGTGGTGCGCCGGGTGCCGTCGGCGCGCTGCTCCGATTCGATGGTGATGGCCATCGCCGGGCAGACGGCTTCGCACAGCTTGCAGGCGATGCAGCGCTCCTCGCCGTTTTCATAGCGGCGCTGCGCGTGCAGACCGCGAAAGCGCGGGCTCAGCGGCGTCTTTTCTTCCGGGTATTGCAGAGTGACCTTGCGCGCCAGCGCGTAGCGTCCGGTCAGCGCCATGCCCTTGAAGAGCTCCACCAGCATGAAGCTCTTGAGAAAGTCCTTGATGGAGAAAGTGGAGGCTGCAGCCATGATCCGCCCTCTCAGTTCCAGATGTTCCACGGCGTCTGCATCCAGATGCCGACGACGAGCAGCCACACCAGGGTGACCGGGATGAAGATCTTCCAGCCCAGGCGCATGATCTGGTCATAGCGGAAGCGCGGAAAAGTGGCGCGGATCCAGATGAACATCGACACCACGACGAAGGTCTTCAGGCCCAGCCAGATCCAGCCCGGAATGGCATTGAACAGCGCGCTGTCGATCGGCGGCAGCCAGCCGCCCAGGAACATGATCACCGCCAGGATGGACACCAGCCACATGCTGGCGTATTCGGCCAGGAAGAAGATGGCAAAGCCCATGCCGGAGTACTCGACCATGTGACCGGCCACGATCTCGGCCTCGCCCTCGACCACGTCGAAGGGATGGCGGTTGGTCTCGGCCACCCCGGAGATCAGATAGACCAGAAAGATGGGCAGCAGCGGCAGCCAGTTCCAGGACAGGAAATTCAGGTCCTTGCTAGCGAAGTAGCCCTGGTCCTGCTGCAGCACGATGTCGGTCAGGTTCATGCTGCCCGAGACCATCAGCACCACCAGGAAGCAAAAGCCCATGGCGATCTCGTAGCTCACCATCTGCGCCGAGGCGCGCAGCGCGCCCAGGAAAGCGTATTTGGAGTTGGACGCCCAGCCGGCGATGATCACCCCATAGACCTCGATGGACGTGATGGCCATGATCAGCAGCAAACCGACGTTGACGTTGGTCAGCGCCACATCCGGTCCGAACGGGATGGCCACCCAGGCCGCCAGCGCCGGCGTGATGGCCAGCACCGGCCCCAGCACGAACAGCCCCTTGTTGGCGGCCGTGGGCTGGATGATTTCCTTGGTCAGCAACTTGAAGGCGTCGGCAATGGGCTGCAGCAGGCCATAGGGGCCGACGCGGTTGGGCCCGAGACGCACCTGCATGAAGCCCAGCAGCCGGCGCTCCCACAGCGTGAGGTAGGCCACGGCCAGCATCAGCGGCGCCAGCACCGCGACGATCTTGATCAGGTTCCAGAACACCGGCCAGGCCATGGACGCCCACCAGCCGGCCGCCACCAGGTTGTAGCCCCAGTTGTACAGCGCGTCGATCATGCGGACACTCCCTCACGGGCATCGGCCGTCTGCTGCAGCGACGGCGCGCGACGGACCAGGCCGTCGAGTTGGTAGATGGCAGCCACCACCGGCTCGCCGGCCGGCGCGGCCAGATCGATGCGCGCCTGCGTGGCGTTGCACAGGTTGACCGGCCTGGCGGTGGCGGCCGCCAGCACCTCCTGCGAGGTGTTGAAATCAAAGCCCGGCAGTCCCAGCAGACTGCCCAGCACGCGCAGCACCTTCCAGGCCGGTCGCGTCTCGCCCAGCGGCTTGACCACGGCATGGAAGCTCTGCACCCGCCCCTCGGCGTTGACGAAGGTGCCGGACGTCTCCGTGAAAGGCGCGATCGGCAGCAGCACGTCGCTGAACCCCAGATTGGTCTTGAAGGGGCTGAGCGTGACGACCATCTCGGCCTGGCCCAGCGCCGTGGCTGCCGCCTGGGCGGCAGCGCTGTCGTGCTCGGGCTCCACGTTCAGCAGCACGGCGGCCTTGAGCCCGCCGGCCAGCATCTGGGCGGCGTTCAGCCCGCTGCCCTGCGGCTGGGCGCCCACCCACTGCGCGCCCACGGTGTTGGCGGCTTCGGTCAGGTAGCCGACGCTGGCGCCGGTCTGGGCCGCGATCCAGTTGGCCAGCGCCAGCAGAGTCGAGGCATTGGCCGCATGCGCGGCGGCATTGCCCAGCAGCAGGGCCTTGCGCTCGCCAGCCAGCAGCGATTGGGCGATGGCCTGCGCGGCGGCGGTCGCCGTTCCGGCGGCCGGCGCGGCCACGCCCCGCTCGACCGCGATGGCGGCAGCCACGTCGGCCAGGGCCTGCGCCCATTGGGCAGCAGGCAGGACCTGCGCGTGGGCCAGCGGCATGGCCCAGGCATCGGCCGATTTCAGCAACTTCTGCGAGGTGATAGCGCTGACCTGCGCACCATGGCGCACGGCCTGACGGATGCGCTGCGCAAACAGCGGATGGTCTTTGCGCAGGTTTGAGCCCACGACCAGCACGCGCTGCAGCTGGCTCAGGGCAGCAATCGGCAGGCCGAGCCAGCGCACGCCCTCGTAGCGAGGGAACTCGGCATGGCGCAGACGGTGGTCGATGTTGTCCGAACCCAGGCCGCGCACCAGCGCGGTCGCCAGATGCAGTTCTTCCAGCGTGCTGTGCGGACTCACCAGCGCGCCGATGGCGGCAGCACCATGCTGGTCCTTGATCTGCTTCAGGCCGTTGGCCACGTATTCGAGCGCGGTCTGCCAGTCCACTTCCTGCCACTGGTCGCCCTGCTTGAGCATGGGACGCGTCAGACGGTCCGCCCCGTTGAGCGCCTCGTAGGAGTAACGGTCGCGGTCGGCGATCCAGCATTCGTTGACCGCCTCGTTTTCCAGCGGCACGACGCGCAGCACCCGGTCGTTCTTGACCTGCACGATCAGGTTGGCGCCCGTGGAGTCGTGCGGCGAGACCGACTTGCGCCGCGACAGCTCCCAGGTGCGGGCCTTGTAGCGAAAGGGCTTGCTGGTCAGCGCGCCGACCGGGCAGATGTCGATCATGTTGCCCGACAGCTCCGAATCGACCGTGTGCCCCACGAAGGTCTCGATTTCGGAATGTTCGCCGCGATGGCTCATGCCCAGCTCCATGACGCCGGCGATCTCCTGGCCGAAACGCACGCAGCGGGTGCAGTGGATGCAGCGGCTCATCTCCTCCATCGAGATCAGCGGCCCCACGTCCTTGGGCGCAACGACGCGCTTTTCTTCCTGGTAACGCGAGCTGCCGCCGCCGTAGCCCACCGCCAGATCCTGCAGCTGGCATTCGCCGCCCTGGTCGCAGATCGGACAGTCCAGCGGGTGGTTGATCAGCAGGAATTCCATGACCGACTTCTGGGCCTTGATGGCCTTGTCGGACTTGGTGCGCACGATCATGCCCTGCGTGACCGGCGTGGCGCAGGCCGGCATGGGCTTGGGCGCCTTTTCCACATCGACCAGGCACATGCGGCAGTTGGCCGCGATGCTGAGCTTTTTGTGGTAGCAGAAGTGGGGAATGTAGATCTTGGCTTTCTCAGCCGCATGCATGACCATGCTGCCTTCCGCCACCTCCACCTTCTGGCCGTCGAGTTCGATTTCAACCATGTCGTGTACTCGGGATAGGGGCTCAGACATAGGCCGGGACCATGCAGGTCTTGTGGGCCACGTGGTACTCGAATTCGGGGCGGAAGTGCTTGATCATCGCGCGCACCGGCATGGCCGCCGCGTCCCCCAGCGCACAGATCGTGCGGCCCTGGATGTTTTCGGCCACGTTGTCCAGCAGATCCAGATCCTCCGGTCGCCCCTGGCCATGCTCGATGCGATCGACCACGCGCGACAGCCAGCCCGTGCCCTCGCGGCAGGGCGTGCACTGGCCGCAGGATTCGTGCATGTAGAAATAGCTCAGGCGCTGCAGCGACTTGACCATGCAGCGGGTCTCGTCCATCACGATGACGGCGCCCGAACCCAGCATGGAGCCAGCCTTGGCGATGGAGTCGTAGTCCATCGTGCACTCCATCATGATGTGCGCCGGCAGCACCGGCGCCGAGGAGCCACCGGGAATCACCGCCTTGAGCCGGCGGCCGCCACGCACGCCGCCGGCCAGCTCCAGCAGCCTGGCAAAAGGGGTGCCCATCGGAATCTCGTAATTGCCCGGGCGCTCCACGTCGCCACTGACCGAGAAGATCTTGGTGCCGCCGTTGTTGGGCTTGCCGACTTCCAGATAAGCCTGGCCACCGTAGCGGATGATCCAGGGCACTGCGGCAAAGGTCTCGGTGTTGTTGATCGTCGTGGGCTTGCCATACAAGCCGAAACTGGCTGGAAACGGCGGCTTGAAGCGCGGCTGGCCCTTCTTGCCTTCCAGCGATTCCAGCAGCGCGGTCTCTTCGCCGCAGATGTAGGCGCCAAACCCGTGGTGGGCGTGCAGCTGGAAACTGAAGCCGCTGCCCAGGATGTTGGGGCCCAGATAGCCGGCCTGGCGGGCTTCTTCCAGCGCCTCTTCGAAGCGCTCATAGACCTGGAAGATTTCGCCGTGGATGTAGTTGTAGCCCACCGTGATGCCCATCGCATAGGCAGCGATGGCCATGCCCTCGATCACGATGTGCGGGTTGTACATCAGGATGTCGCGGTCCTTGCAGGTGCCCGGCTCGCCCTCGTCGGAGTTGCACACCAGGTACTTCTGCCCCGGAAACTGGCGCGGCATGAAGCTCCACTTCAGGCCCGTGGGAAAGCCGGCTCCGCCGCGGCCGCGCAGGGCCGACTCCTTGACGGTGGCAATTACCTGATCCGGGCTCATGCCCTCGCCGCCGTCCTTGCCCAGGATCTTGCGCAGGGCCTGGTAGCCGCCACGGGCTTCGTAATCCTTCAGCCGCCAGTTGCGGCCATCCAGCCCGGCATAGATCTGGGGCTGGATGTGGCGGCCATGAAAACAGCTCTGTTCGCCGGTGGCGGCGAACTGCGCCAGGAATTGCTCGACCGACATCACTGCCCCCCTTGCGCGCGCAGACCGTCGATCAGGCGGTCGAGTTTGTCGTTGCTCATGAAGCTGCACATGGTGCGGTCGTTGACCAGCATCACCGGCGCATCGGCGCAGGCCCCCAGGCACTCGCTCTGCTGCAGCGTGAACAGCCCATCGGGCGTGGTGTCCCCGACCGCAATGCCCAGCTTCTGCGCCAGATGCTGCAGGGCTTTCTGGCCGTCGCGCAGCTGGCAGGGCAGATTGGTGCAGACGTTGAGCTTGAACTTACCCACCGGCCGCTGGTTGTACATGTTGTAGAAGGTCGTGACCTCGTGCACGGCCATCGGCGGCATGCCGAGGTACTCGGCGACGGCGGCCTCGCTGTCGGTGCTGACGTAGCCCAGCTCCTGCTGCACGATGGCCAGACAGGCCATCACGGCCGACTGCTTCTGGTCGGCCGGATACTTGGCCACTTCCCGGGCGAAGCGGGCCTTCATGGCTTCCGAGATCATCGGTCTATTTCTCCGAACACGATATCGAGCGTGCCGATAATGGCCACCGCGTCGGCCAGCATGTGGCCGCGGGCCAGCTCATCCAGCGTGGACAGGTGCGCAAACCCCGGCGCGCGGATCTTCAGCCGGTAGGGCTTGTTGGCTCCATCGCTGACGATGTAAATGCCGAATTCGCCTTTGGGGTGCTCCACCGCCGCATAGGCCTCGCCTTCGGGCACGCGGAAGCCTTCGGTAAAGAGCTTGAAGTGGTGGATCAGCTCTTCCATGTTGGACTTCATGGCCTCGCGGCTGGGCGGCGCCACCTTGTGGTTGTCGGTGATCACCGGCCCCGGATTGGCGCGCAGCCAGTCCACGCACTGCTTGATGATGCGGTTGGACTCGCGCATCTCCTGCACGCGCACCAGGTAGCGGTCGTAGCTGTCGCCGGTCTTGCCCACCGGGATGTCGAACTCGACCCGGTCGTAGGCGTCGTAAGGCTGCGCCTTGCGCAGGTCCCAGGCGATGCCGGAGCCGCGCAGCATCGGACCGGTCATGCCCAGATTGAGCGCGCGCTCGGGCGAGACGACGCCGATGCCCACGGTACGCTGCTTCCAGATGCGGTTGTCGGTCAGCAGCGTTTCGTATTCATCGACGTACTTGGGAAAGCGCTGGGTGAAGTCGTCGATGAAATCCAGCAGCGAACCCTGGCGGTTGGCGTTGATGGCCTGCAGCGACTTGGCGCTGCGCACCTTGCTCGGCTTGTGCTGCGGCATCGTGTCCGGCAGGTCGCGATAGACGCCGCCCGGCCGGAAATAGGCCGCGTGCATGCGCGCGCCCGAGACCGCCTCGTACATATCGAACAGGTCCTCGCGCTCGCGGAAGCAGTAGATCAGGATGGTGGAGCTGCCGCAGTCGTTGCCATGCGAGCCCAGCCACATCAGATGGTTGAGCAGCCGGGTGATCTCGGCAAACATCGTGCGGATGTACTTGGCGCGCAACGGCACCTCGATGCCCAGCATCTTCTCGATGGCCAGGCAGTAGGCCTGCTCGTTGCACATCATCGACACGTAGTCCAGCCGGTCCATGTAGGGCAGCGACTGGATGTAGGTCTTGTGCTCGGCCAGCTTCTCGGTGGCGCGATGCAGCAGACCGATGTGGGGATCGGCACGCTGCACCACTTCGCCGTCGAGTTCCAGCACCAGCCGCAGCACGCCGTGTGCGGCCGGATGCTGCGGCCCGAAGTTCAGCGTGTAGTTCTTGATCTCAGCCATGTTGCAAACCTGCCTCAGTTCAAGCCGCCGTAGCCGTCTTCGCGGATGACGCGCGGCGTGATCTCGCGCGGCTCGATGGTCACCGGCTGATAGACCACGCGCCTCAACTCGGCGTCGTAGCGCATTTCGACGTGGCCCGACAGCGGAAAATCCTTGCGGAACGGATGCCCGATGAAGCCATAGTCGGTCAGGATGCGGCGCAGGTCCTCGTGTCCTTCGAAGACGATGCCGAAGAGATCGAAAGCCTCGCGCTCGTACCAGTTGGCCGAACTCCAGATGTCGGTTACCGTGGGCAGCACCGGAAACTGGTCATCGGGCGCGAAGACGCGCAGCCGCAGGCGCTGGTTCAGGCTGACCGACAGCAGGTGCACGACGACGGCAAAGCGCTCCCTCTCCCAGGCCCCATCGCCGTAGGTGGAGTAATCGACACCGCACAGATCGATCAGCTGCTCGAACCGGCAGCCGGGTGCATCGCGCAGCAGCCGCGCCGCCTCGTGGTAGTCGCTGGCGGCCACCTCGACGGTGACCTCGCCCAGGCGCACCTCGATGCGCCGCGCCTTGCCACCCAAAGCGGCGGCGACGGTGTCTTTCAGAGCTTCGGGGGAGACGGGTATGACGGCCATCGGAGGTATCCTTCAGACGCGGGCGATGGTCTGGGTGCGCCGGATCTTCTGCTGCAGCTGGATGATCCCGTAGATCAGCGCCTCGGCCGTGGGCGGGCAGCCCGGCACGTACACATCGACCGGCACGATGCGGTCGCAGCCGCGCACGACGGAGTAGCTGTAGTGGTAGTAGCCGCCGCCGTTGGCGCACGAGCCCATGGAAATCACGTAACGCGGCTCGCTCATCTGGTCATAGACCTTGCGCAGCGCCGGGGCCATCTTGTTGCACAGCGTGCCAGCCACGATCATCAGGTCGGACTGGCGCGGACTGGCGCGAAACACCTCAGCCCCGAACCGCGCCAGGTCGTAGCGGGCGGTGGCGGCATGCATCATTTCCACCGCGCAGCAGGCCAGTCCGAACGTCATCGGCCACAGCGAACCGGTCTTGGCCCAGTTGACGACGGTGTCGTAGCTGGTGGTGATGAAGCCTTCCTTGAATACGCCTTCGATCATGGCTGTCGTCCTCGCAATCCGTCCTCACCGCTCAAGCCCGCAGCGCAGGCGCTCATTCCCAGTCCAGCGCGCCCTTTTTCCACTCGTAGATGAAACCCACGACCAGGATGGCGATGAACACCATGGCTGCCCAGAAGCCCACCGCACCGACTTCCTTGAGCGCTACGGCCCAGGGAAACAGAAAGGCGATTTCTAGATCGAACAGGATGAACAGGATGGCCACGAGGTAGTAGCGCACATCGAACTTCATGCGCGCGTCTTCGAAGGCTTCGAAGCCACACTCGTAGGGGGAGTTTTTCGCGGGATCGGGGCGATTGGGACCGAGAACGTAGCCAATCACCTGGGGGAGTATTCCGACGGCGATGCCGACCAAGATGAAGAGGAGAACGGGCAGGTACTGATCGAGGCTCATCTTGATTGCTGATCGCCGTTGGGCCACCCGGGCCATACCCGGGCGGTCAGTTGTCTGGTGCCGTCGGCGAGACTCGAACTCGCACAGCTTGCGCCACTACCCCCTCAAGATAGCGTGTCTACCAATTCCACCACGACGGCTTGTCTCTTCATCTGCCGCGCGCCGCATCAAGCGACGCACAGCAAACAGCCGCAGATTCTACTCTGAAAAGACCCCGCCTCCCTCTGCGGAGCGATTCAGTTTGCTGATGCCGTGATCATCACGGCATCCCCATCACTTGGTCGGAATCTGGGCGGCCCCGGCAGCAGGGGCCGAGGGCGCGGGCACGGCAGCCGGCGCCGTGTTGCCGCCCGGAATCTGCTGCGCGCTATCGGGCACGGCGGGCGTGACCGCGGCCGGCGCTTCCAGCACGCTGCCCGAAGCAGCCGGCTTGGCGTTGCCGAAATAGGCCAGCAGCAACGTGCAGGCAAAGAACACCGTGGCCAGGACCGCCGTGGTGCGCGAGAGGAAGTTGGCGCCGCCGCTGGCACCGAACAGGCTGCCCGAAGCCCCGCTGCCGAATGCGGCGCCCATGTCGGCGCCCTTGCCGTGCTGGATCAGCACCAGCCCGATCATGGCCACGGCCGACAGCAACTGCACCGTCAGAAGAATGGAAACGACGAAACTCATGATGACTCCTGAATGGCTAACGATGCGCCGCAGCCCCCTCAGGCCGCGGCGGCGATGATGTGCAGAAAATCGGCCGCCTTGAGCGAGGCCCCGCCGATGAGCCCGCCATCGATGTCGGGCTGGGCCAGCAGCGCGGCCGCATTGGCCGGGTTCATGCTGCCGCCATAGAGCAGCTTGACGCGGGCGGCCTGCGGCGTGGCGGCCTTGATCTGGGCCCGCAGCACCGCGTGCACGGCCTGCGCCTGCTCCGGCGTGGCCGTCTTGCCGGTGCCGATGGCCCACACGGGCTCGTAGGCCACGACGATTTCGCTGACGCAGTGCCCGACCAGATGGATGACCGCGGCCAGCTGGCGCTTGACCACTTCCTCGGTTTTGCCCGCCTCGCGCTCGGCCAGGGTCTCTCCGACACAGACGACGGGAGTGATGCCGTGCGCCAGCGCGCGCTGGGCTTTGGCCGCCACCGTGGCGTCGGTTTCTCCGTGGTACTGGCGGCGCTCCGAATGCCCGACCAGGCAGTAGCGCACACCGAAATCCTTCAGCATGGTCGCCGACACCTCGCCGGTGTAGGCGCCGGCCTCGTGCGCGGACACATCCTGCGCCCCCAACTCCACGGCGCTGGTGGCCAGCAGGGCCTGGCACTGGGCCAGATAGGGAGCCGGCACGCAGACGGCAATGTCACAGCCCGGGTTATGCAGCCCGGACAGGATGCCCTTGAGCAGCGTCTGGTTGGCAGCCAGGCTGCCATTCATCTTCCAGTTGCCGGCGATCAGCTTGCGGGCCATGGCTTTCAGCTCCAGGTCAGCACGATCTTGCCGATGTGCTGGTTGGACTCCATCAGCGCGTGGGCCTTGGCCGCCCCGCTGCCCGTGGGCTCGGACGGATCGACGGCCTTGAAAGTGCTGTGGATCACCGGCTTGATCTTGCCGGCCTCGATCAGCGGCCAGACGTGCTCGCGGCAGGCCTTGGCGATGGCCGCCTTGAAAGCCACCGGGCGCGGCCGCAGCGTCGAGCCGGTGATGGTCAGCCGCTTGCGCAGCACCAGTCCGGCGTTGAAGCTGCTCTTGGTGCCCCCCTGCACGGCGATGATGACGATGCGGCCGTCTTCGGCCAGGCTCTCGACCTCGCGCGCCACATAGTCGCCGGCCACCATGTCCAGGATCACATCGACACCGCGGCCGTTGGTGATGCG
Organism: Hylemonella sp.; assembly: GCA_036846225.1. Taxonomy (GTDB): domain Bacteria; phylum Pseudomonadota; class Gammaproteobacteria; order Burkholderiales; family Burkholderiaceae_C; genus Hylemonella. Next base: position 76,593 of record DAIUCJ010000005.1, on the reverse strand, counting down.
CTTGACCTCTTCCTTGAAGTCCTGCGTCTTGTAGTTGATCGCATGGTCGGCACCGAGCTTCAGGCAGGCCGCGCACTTGTCGTCGCTGCCGGCGGTCACGATGACCGTCGCCCCCCAGGCCTTGGCCAGCTGGATGGCGGTCACGCCGATGCCGCTGGAGCCGCCTTGCACCAGCAGGGTCTCGCCCGGCTGCAGATGGCAGCGGTCGAACACATTGCTCCACACGGTGAAGAAGGTCTCGGGCAGCGAAGCGGCTTCGACATCGCTCAGACCCCGAGGATAGGGCAGGCACTGGGCAATCGGGGCCGTGCACAGCTCGGCATAGCCGCCGCCAGCCACCAGCGCGCACACCCTGTCACCGAGCTTGAAGCCGGCGGCCGCCAGCTCCTGCGCATCGCCGCCGACGATCTCGCCAGCCACCTCCAGGCCCGGAATGTCCGAAGCGCCGGGCGGCACCGGGTAGTTGCCCTGGCGCTGAAACACATCCGGCCGGTTGACCCCGCTGGCGGCCACGCGGATCAGCAGTTCGCCGGCAGCGGGCACGGGGTCAGGACGCTCACCCAGACGCAGCACGTCGGGCGCGCCGTAAGTCGTGATTTCTATCGCTTTCATGCTCTGCCTCGGTTGAGCGCCGCGCCACCTGCGCGCAGGCGGCACGGCGCTGGACGGAAAGCCCCGCTCAGGCCCCCTCGCCCTCGGAACGGGCGGCCGCCTCGGGCCTGTCCAGCAACGCCTTCATCGACAGCTTGATCCGCCCCTTGTCGTCGGTCTCCAGCACCTTGACCTTGACGATCTGGCCTTCGGAGAGATAGTCGGTCACTTTCTCGACGCGCTCGTGGGCGATCTGGCTGATGTGCAGCAGGCCGTCCTTGCCCGGCAGCACGTTGACCAGGGCGCCGAAGTCCAGGATCTTGGTGACCGGCCCTTCGTACACCTTGCCCACCTCGACCTCGGCCGTGATGGCCTCGATGCGCTTTTTGGCCTCTTCGGCGCGGGCCGCGTCGGTCGAGGCGATGGTGATCGTGCCGTCCTCGGCGATGTCGATCTGGGTGCCGGTCTCCTCAGTCAGGGCGCGGATGACGGCGCCGCCCTTGCCGATGACGTCGCGGATCTTCTCCGGGTTGATCTTCATCGTGTACAGGCGCGGCGCGAACTGCGACACCTCGGTCTTGGCCTCGCTCACCGCCTCCTGCATCTTGCTCAGGATGTGCATGCGCGCTTCCTTGGCCTGGGCCAGCGCCACCTGCATGATTTCCTTGGTGATGCCCTGGATCTTGATGTCCATCTGCAGCGCGGTGATGCCGTTGGTGGTGCCGGCCACCTTGAAGTCCATGTCGCCCAGGTGATCTTCGTCACCCAGGATGTCGGTCAGCACCGCGAAGCGGTTGCCTTCCTTGATCAGACCCATCGCGATGCCGGCCACATGGGCCTTCAGCGGCACGCCCGCATCCATCAGCGACAGGCAGCCGCCGCAGACCGAGGCCATCGACGAGGAGCCGTTGGATTCGGTGATCTCGGAAACCACCCGCATCGTGTAAGGAAACTCTTCCTTGCTGGGCAGCACGGCCACCAGCGCGCGCTTGGCCAAGCGGCCGTGGCCGATCTCGCGGCGCTTGGGGCTGCCGACGCGACCGGTCTCGCCAGTGGCAAAGGGCGGCATGTTGTAGTGCAGCATGAAGCGCTCGCTGTACTCGCCAGCCAGCGCATCGATGCGCTGCGCGTCCTGCTCGGTGCCCAGCGTGGTGATGACCAGCGCCTGGGTTTCGCCACGGGTGAACAGCGCCGAGCCGTGGGTGCGCGGCAGCACGCCGGTGCGGATTTCGATCGGACGCACGGTGCGCGTGTCACGCCCGTCGATCCGCGGCTCACCGGCCAGGATCTGGCCGCGCACGATGCGCGACTCGATCTCGAACAGCAGGCCTTCGACCTTGACTTCGTCGAACTCCACGCCCTGTTCGGCCAGACCGGCCTTGACGGCGGCATAGGCCTCGCGGCAGGCCTGGGTGCGGGCCTGCTTGTTGCGGATCTGGTAGGCCGCGCGCAGCTTCTCCTCGCCCAGCGCGGTGACCTTGGCGATCAGCGCCTCGTCCTTGGGCGCAGGCTGCCAATCCCAGGCCGGCTTGCCGGCCTCGCGCACCAGCTCATGGATGGCGTTGATGGCGATGTTGCCCTGCTCGTGGCCAAAGACCACGGCGCCCAGCATCACCTCCTCGGACAGTTGCTGCGCCTCCGACTCCACCATCAGCACGGCCGCCTCGGTGCCGGCCACCACCAGATCCAGCTGGCTGTTGGCGCGCTGCGTCGGCCCCGGGTTGAGCACGTATTCACCGTTGATGTAGCCCACGCGCGCCGCGCCGATCGGGCCGTTGAACGGAATGCCGGAGATGGCCAGCGCCGCGCTGGTGGCGATCATGGCCGGAATGTCGGCATCGACTTCCGGATTGAGCGACAAGGTGTGCACGACCACCTGCACTTCGTTGAAGAAGCCATCCGGAAACAGCGGACGGATAGGCCGGTCGATCAGGCGCGAAGTCAGCGTCTCATATTCGCTGGGACGCCCCTCGCGCTTGAAAAAACTGCCCGGAATCTTGCCGGCGGCATAGCTTTTCTCGAGATAGTCCACCGTCAGCGGGAAGAAATCCTGCCCCGGCTTGGCGGACTTGGAAGCCACCACGGTGGCCAGCACCACGGTGTCGTCCATGTTGACCAGCACGGCGCCGGTGGCCTGGCGGGCGATCTCGCCGGTTTCCATCGTGACCGTGTGCTGGCCCCACTGGAAGGTTTTGGTGACTTTGTTGAACATGCTCATCGTTTGCTCCTGTGCGTTGCGAAGAGGACTGAGCCGCCTCTTCGGGGGCCGGAGGTCGCCGCACAGAACACGATGCCATTCCAGAGAACGACGGAAACCGCACCGATTTCCTCTGGAATGACACAGCTTCGCTCTGTTGGGGCCGTCTCCGAAGTGAAAAGCGCCTGAGCCAGCGTGCTGATCTCAGGCGCCTTCGTTCATCTGTATGTACCGCTTACTTGCGCAGACCCAGCTTGTTGATCAACGCGGTGTAGCGATCGGCGTCCTTGGACTTCAGGTAGTCCAGCAGCTTGCGCCGGCGGCTGACCAGGCGCAGCAGGCCGCGACGACCGTGGTGGTCCTTGACGTGCTGTTTGAAATGGGGCGTCAGCTCGTTGATGCGAGCGGTCAGCAGCGCGATCTGGACTTCGGGGCTGCCCGTGTCGTTGGCGCTGCGCGCGTTGGCCTTGACGACTTCGGCCTTGGCGGCGGACGAGATCATGATGGATTTTCCTCAGGATGGGGATCTGCCCCGCTTGAGGGGCCCGATCCCGGGTTACGACTTGCGCCGGAAGCTGGAAGGGCGACCGGCGTGCGCCTTTGCACTATGCAAAGCCCCTGAATTATAGCCCAGCCCGCATAGCCGGGCTCTGCCCGGCCAGCCAGCCGCGCAGACGCTCGACCCCCAGACGCAGCCGGTCGGTCTGGCGCGAGGCAAAGCACCAGCGCAGCCAGCCGGCGGATTCGGGGCCGAAAGCCTCGCCCGGCGCCAGGCCCAGCCCGGCCTCGCGCACCAGACGCTTGGCCGTCTCCACCCCGTCCGGGTGCCCGGGCAGCCGGAAAAACGCATACATGCCGGCCGGCGGCGTGGCCAGCTCCACCCCGGGGACGGCCTGCAGCAGCGGCACCAGCGTGTCACGGCAGGTTTTCAGGTGCGTCACTAGCGGCGGCACGATTTCGGCGGCATGCGCCAGCGCCGCCACCGCGGCACGCTGCACGAACACGCTGGCGCAGGACGTGTTGAACTCGATCAGCTTGCCCACATCGTGCGTGGCCGCGGCAGGCACCACCAGCCAGCCCAGGCGCCAGCCGGTCATCAGGAAGGCTTTGGAAAAGCTGCCCACCACCATCAGCCGGTCCCCGGGGTCGGCGATGTCGAGAAAACTCGGCGCACAGCGGCCGGCGCGCCCTTGGCCGCCCTCTGCCTCTTCGTAGTAGAGCTGGGCATAGACCTCGTCGGCCAGGATCCAGGTGCCGGTGCGCCGGCAATGCGCCAGAATGGCCCGCTGCTCATCGCGGGTCAGCGTCCAGCCCGTGGGGTTGGACGGCGCATTGAGCACCAGCAGTCGGGTGGCCGGCGTGACCGCATCCAGCAGGGCCTGCAGATCCAGCGTCCACGCCCCATGGCGGGCACGCAGCGGCACCGCCGTCAGCCGCGCGCCCAGGATGCGCGGCTGCGCCGTCAGGTTGGGCCAGACCGGCGTGACGATGACCACCTCGTCGCCCGGCTCCAGCAGCGCCTGCTGCGCGACCATCAGCGCATTCACCCCGCCGGACGTGATGGCGATGCGGTCCGCCCCAACCGGACCATGCAGGCGGGACAGGTGTTCGGCCAGGGCCGCGCGCAGCTCGGGCAGGCCCAGGTTGTGGCTGTAGAACGTTTCGCCACGCTGCAAGGACGCGATCGCCGCCTGCCGCACCACCTCGGGCGTCACCTCGTCCCCCTCGCCGAACCAGAACGCCAGCACATCGTCCCGTCCCAACCCGGCATTGGCGACTTCGCGGATACGGGATTCTTCGAGCTCGCGGACGATCTGGCGCATGGGTATGGAGAAGCGGAAGGAAACAGGGAACGTATTGCGCATTGTGCACCGCCGCACACCCGCTGCCGGCGCGCCCGCCCGCATCGCGGCAGCCCGGCACCGCCTCAGCCCCAGACCGCACCCCAGCGCGACGGCTCTTGAAATGGGCCCTGCCATACCCAGTTATGCGGCAAACGGCCGTGTCCATCCCTGCGATGCGGCCATCCGATCGAACCGAGTGAATAAGGAGTGCATCCATGCTGTTCGTCCCCGTGATCCGCCGCGCCACCTTCGAGCCCGCGCTGCGTGCCTTCGACCGTTTCTTCCACGAGCCCGCGGCGGCCGATACCCGCGCGGAAAACGACGCCTATGAGCTGACCTTCGACGTGCCCGGCGTCTCGCGCGAGCAGCTGTCGGTGGGCATCGAAGGCAATATCGTGCGCATCGAAACCGTCGCCGGCGCCCCGCGCGTGTACAAGGCCGCCTACGAGCTGCCGCAAGACATCGACGTGGCCCGCAGCGAAGCCAAGCTGGAAAACGGCGTGCTCACGCTCAGGCTGGCCAAAGTGCAGCCCGAGAGCAAGGCCATCAAGCTGGCCATCAACTAAGGCCGCCGCAAGCTGGCACCGAGGCCGCGCCCGCGCGGCCTTTGCTTTGCCATAGCCGGGAATCAGGCCAGTTGCACGATCTGGTTGAGCCGCTCGCACACCTCGGCAAACGGCACATCTCCCAGCCGCCCCAGCGGATGGGGCTTTCCTCCCCGCAGGCGCCAGTCGAAAGACTTGGGCTGATGGCAGAGCACATAGCTGGTCTGCCCAGCCTTGCGTCCGGACGCCTGGCCCACGGCCACCGCGAAGGGATTGTCGGCGTTGTAAGCCGCCGTCGTCATGGGCAGGCCGATGACCAGCGAGGTCTTTTCATTGAACAGACGTGGCGAGAGCACCAGAAAAGGGTGCACATCCCGCATTTCCCGCCCGGCCTGTGGATTGCAGTCGATCCAGATGATGTCCTGCCGGTCAGGCGCCCAGGCAGCCACGCGGACCGCCGCCGCCCTGCGCGTCACCACCGCTCGGCCCCGGCGGGGGGCGCAGCCATGGCCTCGCCACCATGACGTGCGGGATCGAAGCGCGCCAGACGCTGCTCCAGCGTCAATGGCGCGTCGGTCAACGGCGTGATCACCACCTGATGCCCCTGCACCGACACGCGCACGCGCTGGTTCACGTGCAGATGCGCCTCGCGCGCCACCGCAGCGGGCAGCCGCACCCCCAGGTTGTTGCCCCACTGCTTGATGTCCAGAACGGCTTCGGCCATGATCCCTCCGTTGTTTAAACACAGTTTAAACAAGCCGGCGCGTTCGATCAACCGCCACGCCAGCGCGCCCCGATGCTGACGTCCCGGCATGTGCCGCGCATGCCGCTTGGGTGCGGCGGGCCTGCCCTTGCAGGCCGCTTCAGGCCGCCTGCCCGATCGCTTCCAGCGGCCAGCGCGGCTGGACTTCGAAGGTGTAGGCGCGGCTGGCCTGCTGCAGGCCGGCCTGCAGGCGCATGGCCGCCGCCAGCGCGATCATCGCGCCGTTGTCGGTGCATAGATGCAATTCCGGGTAATGCACGCGCACGCGGCGGCGGGCGCAGGCGGCATCGAGCTGCGCGCGCAGCAGCCGGTTGGCCCCCACCCCACCGGCGACGACCAAGCGTTGCAGTCCCGTCTGCTGCAGCGCGGCCAGCGACTTTTTCACCAGCACCTCGACGATGGCCGCCTGCGTGGACGCGGCCAGATCGGCCTTGCGCGCAGGCAGCGCATCGCCCAGGCGCTGGACCTGCGTCAGCACCGCGGTCTTGAGGCCGGCGAAGGAAAAGTCCAGATCCCCGCTGTGCAGCAGCGGCCTCGGCAGCTTGAAGGCCTGCGCATCGCCCTGTTCGGCCAGGCGCGCCAGCGCCGGCCCGCCGGGGTAGCCCAGCCCCAGCAGCTTGGCCGATTTGTCGAAAGCCTCGCCCGCCGCGTCGTCGATGGTCTCGCCCAGCAGCTCGTAGCGCCCTACCCCGTCCACCCGCATCAGCTGGGTGTGCCCACCCGAGACCAGCAGCGCGACGAAGGGAAAAGCGGGCGGATCGGCGCTCAGAAACGGCGACAGCAGATGGCCTTCCAGATGGTGCACGCCCAGCACCGGCCTGCCCAGCGCCGCGCCCAGCGCGCAGGCTAAGCCCGAGCCCACCAGCAGCGCCCCAGCCAGCCCGGGCCCGCGGGTGTAGGCAACGACGTCGATGTCCTGCAGCGAGCGGCCCGCCTCGGCCAGCACCCGTGTGGTCAGCGGCAGCACGCGACGGATGTGGTCGCGGCTGGCCAACTCGGGCACCACGCCGCCATAGGCCTGGTGCATCTCCACCTGGCTGTGCAGGGCGTGGGCCAGCAGTCGCGGCACGCCCTGCGCCGTGGCCTGCACCAGCGCCACGCCGGTTTCGTCGCAGGAGGACTCGATGCCGAGGATCAGGGATTCAGAAGCGGACATGGGCAACAGAAGGGATCAGCAGGCAGTGTAGGCCAGACGGCCTGCCCCACCGGCTAAGCGGTCATTTCATCACCAGCCCGCCATCGACCAGCAGCAGCTGGCCGGTGACGAACCGGCTCCAGTCCGAGGCCAGGAACAGCACCGGGCCGGCCACGTCCTCGGGGCGGGCGATGCGCCGAAGCGGCGTCTGCGCGACGAGCGTTTCCTGCACGTCCTCCCTGGTTGCGCGGCTGGCATCGGTCGGATAGACCAGGCCCGGCGCCACCGCGTTGACGCGTATGCCCAGCGGCCCCAGCTCGGCCGCCAGATGGCGCATGAAGCCCACCAGCGCCGCCTTGGCCGTGCCGTAGTCGTGATAAGGCACGACGGGGCGCTCGACCAGATCGGTGGCGACGAACACGATGCGACCGCCGGCGCGCTGGCGCATGCCCGGCAGCACGGCCTGGCACAGGTGGTAGGCCGAGCGCACGGCCCCGTCGAACTGCGTCTGGTAGTCGCTCCAGCCGGTTTCCCAGAAGCGCTGACGCTGCTGCGGATCGAAGCGGTACGGGGCGAAAGCGTTGTGCACCAGCACGTCGATGGGCCCGAGTTCGGCCTGCACCTGCGCCACCAGGGCCTGCACGGCCGCGGCGTCGGTGACGTCGGCCTGCAGCGCCCAGGCGTCGCCCCCGGCGGCGCGGCAGTCCTGCACCACCTGCTGCGCCGCGGCTTCGTTGCGCAGGTAGTTGACGACGACGTAGCCGCCCTCGGCCGCGAAGGCGCGCGCAATCGCCGCGCCGATGCCGCGGCTGGCGCCGCTGACCAGGATCACCTGCCCCTGAAAGCGCATCTCAGCGCCCCGGCAGCAGGTCGGTGGCGACCACGTCCTTCATGCGCAGCTCGCGCTGGATCAGCCCGATGCGGCGCCAGGCATCGGCCCCTTTCTGCAGCATGTCCACATCGATGGCGCCCAACCCCTGCTTTTGAGTGAGCGGCGACACGCTGGAGGCGTTGCGCAGCCTGATCACTTCCAGGTTCACGGCCTCGTTCTGGCCGTCGATGGCGCGCCGCACGGCCAGCCGGGCCGCCTCCTGCGGGTGGTCCATCATCCACTGCGCGCTATCGCGGTAGGCGGCCAGAAAACGCCGCAGCACTTCCTTGCGCGTCTGGTAGGTTTCCTCGCGCACCACGAACACGTCGCTGGAGAGGTTGAGGAAATCGCGCACCTCCATCACGTGGACCTCGCCCAGCCCCTTCATCCGCCCGACCACCAGGCCGGTGTCGGTGGCGGCGGTGGCGTCCACCTGCCCCTGCATCAGGGGCGCGAAGTTCAGCAGACCGGTGGGCACGATGGTCACATCGCGCTCGCTCAGTCCCGCCTGGCTCAGCAGCAGTGCCAGGTGCGTGCGCGTGCCGCTGGACAGGCTGTACACCCCGATCTTTTTGCCCTTGAGATCGGCCGGGGTGCGGATGCCGCTGGACTTCAGCGCCACCACGTTGAACACGTTCTGCGGATAGATGTCGTAGATGATGCGCAGCTTCTCGCCACGGTCCAGCGCGGCATAGACCGAGCCCGGGTCGGTGAAGGCCACATCGCCCTGGCCGCTGAGCAGGTTGCGCATCGCATCGCCGCCGCCGGCGCCCGGCAGATAGACCAGCTCGATGCCGCGGGCGCGGAAAAAGCCCTTGTCTTCCTCGACCAGCAGGTTGGTGATTTCGCTGATGGGCTTGCCCCAGCCGGCGATGGTGATCCTGTCCAGCCGGCCCTGGGCCGTGGCCCAGGGCGCCAGCAGGGAGGCGGTGGCGCCGGCAGCCAGCCAGCGCAGCGTCTGTCGTTTGTTCATGATCGGATCCTCGTCAATCGGAAGGTGGGAAATAAGGGCGCAGGAGCCGGCGCTCCATCCACAGCGTGATTTCGTACAGCAGCAGGCCCAGCACGGTGATGACCAGCAGCACCGCGAACATCAGCGGCGTGTCCATCGAGCCCTGGGTGGCGATGATCAGTGCGCCCAGCCCCTGGCTGGCGCCGATGAATTCGCCCACCACCGCGCCCACCAGCGCCAGCACCACCGCCACCCGCAGGCCGGCCAGGATGGCAGGCAGTCCGGCAGGCACCTTCAGCCGCCACAGCGTCCGCCAGCGCGTGGCGCCCAGCATGCGGAACAGATCCAGCCGTGCCGCATCGATGTGCGCGATCGCCGTCATCGTGTTTTCGAGCAGCGGAAAGAAGCAGATCAGCGCCGTCATGACCACCGTGGGCACGGTGCCGAAGCCGAACCAGACGATGAACAGCGGCAGCAGCGCCAGCTTCGGGATCACCTGGCTGGTGACGACATAGGGCATGAGCACGCGCCGCAGCGCGGTGGACTCGCCCAGCAGCACGCCGCCGGCGAAACCCAGCGCCACCCCCAGTACGAGCCCCAGCAGCAGCTCCAGCACCGTCTGGCCCAGATGCGGCCACAGAAACCCGCTGGCCAGGGCCCGCCACAGCGCGGCCAGCACCGCGCTGGGCGCAGGCAGCACCAGCGGCGAAAAGCCCAGGGCCGGCACCGCCCACTCCCACGCGCCGATGAGCAGCAGCAGCAACAGCAGCGCGAGCACTCGGGGATGCTTCATGCCCCCTCCTGCGGGTCCATCGCGCGCCGCAGCTCGGCGCACAGGGCGTTGAAGGGCGCTTCGTAGCGCAACGCCTGCGTGCGCGGCCGCGGCAGCGGCACGCGGATGTCGTGGCCGATGCGGCCAGCGCGCATCACCGCGACCCGGTCGGCCAGATAGACCGCCTCGCCGATGTCGTGCGTGACGAAAAACACCGAGGTGCCGCGCGCGCGGCACAGGCGCTGCAGTTCGTCCTGCAGCTCCTCCCGCGTCAGGGCATCGAGCGCGGCAAACGGCTCGTCCATCAGCAGGATGGGCGGCTGCGGCAGCAGCGCGCGCGCCAGCGCCACCCGGCTTTGCTGCCCGCCCGAGAGCTGGCGCGGGTAGTGGTCCAGCTGGCGGCCCAGTCCCAGCTGCTGCAGCAGCGCTTCGGCCTGCCGCACCGCCTCGGCCGCAGGCCGGCCGTGCAGGCTCAGGGGCAGCAGCACGTTGTCGCGCACGGTCAGCCACTCCAGCAGCGTGGGCTGCTGGAACACAAAGCCCGTCTGCGGGCCCGGCCCCTGCAGCAAACGCCCCTGCACCCGCACTTCACCCTGCTGGGGCGCAAGCAGCCCTGCAGCCAGCTTGAGCAGCGTGGTCTTGCCGCAGCCGCTGCGCCCGACCAGGCAATGGAACTCGCCCGGCGCGATGTCCCAGTCCACCTGCTGCACCACCGGCGGCCAGCCGGGGTAGGTGTAAGTGACTTGCCGCATCTGCAGAAACGGAACCGGCTGCCCGTTCGAGGCCGAACCGGCCTCTGCCCCGGACGGCGCGGCAGCAACGACAGTGGCAGAGGCGTGCGCTGCGTCCATCCGACTCAATCCCGGTAGGGCGCATAGGCTTCGGCCGCGGCTTCCGCCGAAGCCTCCAGCTCGACGATGCGCACCAGATCGAGCAGGCTGTAGCGGCCATCGTGGTGCCAGCCGGCCTCGGGCGCGGTCATGCGGCCCAGCGCGCAGATGCGCGTCACCCCGGCCTCGCCCAGCAGCGGCGCCAGCGCATGCAGCTCCTGCGGAGCGGCGGCCACGCCCACCGTCTGCAGCAGGCCGCGCTGGGCTGCCAGCAGGGGTACGGCATCGGCCAGCGTATCGACCGCCTGCACCTGCACCGTGCGGTTGAGCGCACAGGGCTGCAGGGGGGCCGCTTCGTCGGAAAAGGCCACGGCCCAGGGGGCACCGGCTGCGCCCAGCAGCTGCACGCCCCCCTCGGCATGGCCGCGCAGCTCCTGCCCCTGCCGCCAGGCTGCCACGCTGGCGGCTTCCTCCAGCGTCAGCGTGCGGCGCGCGAACTTGTGCTGCAGCGCGGCCAGCTCGCCGGCCAGCGCCTGGGCGAATTCCTGCGGCGACACGCGGCCGCCCCGGGCCACGTAAAACGTATGCGGCGAGTAGCAACCCTGCTGCTCGTAACGCACCACGTCCAGCGCCGCCAGCCGGGCCGTGGCCTGGGCCTGCTGCACGTCCAGCGCGCCGGCGCCGACCAGGCCGGCGCTGAGCTTGTGGCCATGGGGCAGGAAACGGGCCATGGGCGGCACCTGCTGGCGCAGCGCGGCCAGCGTGTCGTTGCCGCCGTAGGCCAGCACCACATCGGCCTGCTGCAAGAGCGCGCGCTCGCTGGCCGTGTCCCCGCCGGGGAACCACACGATGGCCAGCGCATCGGCCAGGCGCGGCTCGACCTCGGCCAGCAGCCGGGCGAACACCGGGGCAAACAGCGGCTCGGCGCTGGCCACCTTGCCCACGACCGGCGCCTTGACCAGCAGAGCGCAAACCAGGCCCCACAGCGGCAGGCCCGGCACATTGCCGGCCCAGACCTGGGCCAGCAGGCGCGGCCCGTAGGCGCGGACCATGCCGCCCTTGAGGGCGGGCTGAAAGGCGTCGAGCACGGCCGGATTGGGGAAATCCTCGGCCAGAAAGCGCTGCAGCTGCGGCGCGCGAAAGGTTTTGAGGCTGGCGTTCAGGCCCAGCCGCACCATCTCGGCATCGAAGCCGGTGATGCGCGGCAGCAGCAGATCCAGCTCCATGCGGCAAGGATCGGCCGGGTTGAGCAATCGCGCGACGGCGCGGTCGATCGCGGCCACGATCTGCGCCAGCGGCATGGCGCGCAGCACGGCGCCGCCGCGCTCGCGCACCTGCGTGGCCAGGGCTTGCAGCTGCGCCGGCGTCAGCCGCGGCACCCGCACGTCCACCGCCTGCGCGCCCGTGCCGAACGGCAGGGTATGCCAGTCCAGCGCTTGCGCTGGCAAGCCGGGCACATGGGCGGCCTGGATCTTCATGCGCGCGCGGCCTGCAGAAACTCGTCCACCGCCAGCGAGCAGCCGCGCGCCTGCGCCCCTTGGGCACGTCCCAGCAGCAGAAAGCCGCCTTCGACCTGCACGCCCACATCCTCGGTCAGGATGGTGAGTACGGAATTGAAATTGCCCAGGTCGGTGTGCGCCAGAATGCCGCGCTCGCCCGCGGCCACCTCCTGCCCGCTAACCGGATCGAGCACGCGGCTGCGGATCCAGTGCGGGCCGGACTTGACCGACGGGCACACGGCGTTGCCGTCGTCGTAGAACTGGGTGCTGAGCTCGGTCATGCCGTACATGTTGATGCAGGCGCTGCGCGGCACGCCAAAAGTCTGCGCCAGCGCTTCGTAAAAGTCCTGCGGCTGCATCTCGCGCGACTGGCCCTTGAAGCCGCCGGTATCCAGCAGCCAGCTGCCTGCCGGCAGACGAAAGCGCAGCCCGCGTGCGGCCAGGGCGTCGAGCAGATGCACGAAACCGTAGCTCGCGCCCAGCAGGGCGAACGGCTCGCCGCTGGACTGGGCCTGCTGCAGCGCCTCGCACAGCGCGTCCAGCTGCAGCCCCTCGGGGCCGAGGAAATAGCGGCTGTGGGGCGTGCCGAATTCGCGCAGCGCCAGCGCCAGGTAATGCGCCAGCGAGGAATGGGGCAGCGTCTGCTCGTCCGGGAACAGCACGCCGATGCGCATGCGCGCGCGGCCGGCCATGAAGCGCTGGCGGAAATTCACCACCATCGAGCGGTCATAGACCTGCAGATGCGGGTGGTAGTGGCGGCCGCGCACATCGCCGCGCGTCGTGCCGCTGGTCATGAACACGCGCTCGCACTGCGCCGGCGGCACGCAGCTCAGCGTCAGGTCCTTGAAGCCGCTGATCGGCACGGCCGGAATGTCCTGCCAGCGCCGCACGGTGCGGGGCGTGCGCCCGCGCTGCTGGCAGTAGCGCTGCAAGGCCGGGTTGTGCCGGAACTGATGGGCAAACAAACGCAGCGCCAACGCGTTGAACTCCTCATCGGTGGCGCCGGGCCGCCCGATGAAGTCCAGCAACTCGGCCGTCAGCGCCGATGCGTCCGCCGATGTATCGCTTTGCGCGGGAAATGCAGCTTCTGCCACCACAGCCTTTCGTCATTCATGCGTCGTCATGCTCCGAAAGGTGCGGCTTGAGCCGTGGGCCGGCCCGCACTGCAACCGCTCTTCTTACGTCGGCATGATCCGAGTCAAGTTCACGGGTTCGGCTTCACCGTCTCAGCCATCCGCGCGCGGACGACACCCCGGAGCAGCGGCCATTCTATGCCAAGGACCGTCGGGACGCGCGGCGCCAGCGCCTACACTGCGCGCCATGCAGCAATTCGACGTGGTGGTGGTCGGCGCGGGAGCGGCCGGCCTGTTCGGCGCCGGCGTGGCCGGGCAGCGCGGCCTCAGGGTCCTGGTCATCGACCACGCAGCCCGGGTGGCCGAGAAGATCCGCATCTCCGGCGGCGGGCGCTGCAATTTCACCAACCGCGACCTGGACCCGCGCCAGCCGCACCGGCACTTCATCAGCGAGAACCCGCACTTCTGCCGCTCGGCGCTGAGCCGCTACACGCCGGCGGATTTCATCGCGCTGCTGCAGCGCGATGGCATCCCTTTCCACGAGAAGCACAAAGGCCAGCTGTTTTGCGACCGCTCCGCCGACGACATCATCCAGCTGCTGCTGCGCGAGTGCGCCGCCGGCGGCGTCACGCGCTGGCAGCCCTGCGCGGTGCATGCCGTGCGGCACGGCGCGGCCGGCTACGAGCTGGACACCGACCGTGGCGGCGTGCGCGCCCGCGCGCTGGTCATCGCCACCGGCGGCCTGTCCATCCCCAAGATCGGCGCCACGGATTTCGGCTACCGCATCGCCAGCCAGTTCGGCCTGCGCGTCGTCCCTGCGCGCCCGGCCCTGGTGCCGCTGACCTTCGACGGCACGACCTGGGCGCCTTACGCCGGCCTGGCCGGACTGGCGCTGCCGGTGCAGGTCGAGACCGGCAGCGGCAAGGCGCGCATGGCCTTCCTGGAAGATCTGCTGTTCACCCACCGCGGCCTCTCAGGCCCGGCGGTGCTGCAGATCTCCAGCTACTGGATGCCGCAAGCGCCGCTGCGCATCGACCTGCTGCCCGGCCAGGATGCCGCCGCCTGGCTCGCCCAGGCCAAGCGCCGCTCGCGCCGGCTGATCGTCAACGAACTGGCCACGCTGCTGCCGGCCCGCCTGGCCGAGGCCTGGGTGCAGCAGGACCCGGTCTGGCAGCGCCCGGTCAACGAAGCGGCCGACAAGGCCCTGGCCGCGCTGGCCCTGCGGCTGCAGCGCTGGGAACTGACGCCCAGCGGCACCGAGGGCTATGCCAAGGCCGAAGTCACCGCCGGCGGGGTGGACACGCGCGAACTGTCCAGCCAGACCATGGAGGCACGCCGGCAGCCCGGCCTGTACTTCATCGGCGAAGTCGTGGATGTGACGGGCTGGCTGGGCGGCTACAACTTCCAGTGGGCCTGGTCCAGCGGCCACGCCATGGGGATGGCCGTGGCCCCGGCCGCGCCATGACGACACCAAGGCGCCGCCCCACCGGGACCGCCTCCACGCGGCAAAAGACCGGTGGGCCATGCACGGTTGCCGGCCGCGGCCATCCCGCTATAATTGCGGGCTTTGCTGGCATAACCCCGCCGGCCATACTAGTTACAGGGCGGGGATCATCGTGCACACGGCGGCCGGGCCCGATCTTCCCGACCACCCTCTGGGCACCCAACTCGGAAATCATTACGTAATGACGACTATCCGCGTAAAAGAGAACGAGCCGTTTGACGTGGCCCTGCGCCGTTTCAAGCGCACCATCGAGAAACTGGGCCTGCTGACGGACCTGCGTGCGCGCGAGTTCTACGAAAAGCCCACCGCCGAGCGCAAGCGCAAGCGCGCCGCCGCCATCAAGCGCAACTACAAGCGCATCCGCGCGATGCAGCTGCCCAAGAAGCTGTACTGACAGCGCCGGGGTCTGCGACCGGACACCCCACCGAACCCGTGCCCGGGACGCCTGGCACGGGTTTCGTTTTTCCGCCCCACCGAAAGCCAACCGCCATGAGCCTGAAAGACCGCATCAATGACGACATGAAGGCCGCCATGCGCGCCAAGGACAGCGCGCGCCTGGGCACCATCCGCCTGCTGCTGGCCGCGATCAAGCAAAAGGAGGTGGACGAGCGCATCACGCTGGACGATGCGGGCGCCATCGGCGTGATCGACAAGCTCATCAAGCAGCGGCGCGACTCCGTGGCTGCCTACCAGCAGGCCGGCCGGCAGGATCTGGCCGACAAGGAAAACGCCGAAATCGAGGTGCTGCAGGCCTATCTGCCGCAGCGCCTGACGGCCGAGGAAATCGCCGCCGAGGTGCGCGCCCTCGTCGCCGAGCTGGGCGCCAAGGGCCCCGGCGACATGGGCAAGGTCATGGGCGCGGCCAAGGTCCGCCTGGCCGGCAAGGCCGAAATGGCCCAGGTATCGGCCGCCGTGAAAGCCGCCTTGGACAGCTGACCCGGCGGCTGCCCCCGCAGCGCGAACGGCGGCCACTCAGCTGCCGGCCACCTTCATGCGCTCGATGAGGATCGAGCCCACGGTCTTGGCGCCGTAGTTGTAGGCGTCGGCTCCCACGGCCACGATGCCGCGCAGCATGTCCTTCATGTTGCCGGCGATCGTGATCTCGTGCACCGGGTAGGCGATGCGGCCGTTTTCCACCCAGTAGCCGCTGGCGCCGCGCGAGTAGTCGCCGGTGACGTAGTTCACGCCCTGCCCCATCAGCTCGGTGACGAACAGGCCGCGGTGCAGCCTGCGCAGCATCGCGTCCAGATCGTCTTCGGGGCGGGTCAGGCGCGAGGTGAGGATCAGGTTGTGCGAGCCGCCGGCATTGCCGGTGGTCTTCATGCCCAGCTTGCGCGCCGAGTAGCTGCTCAGGAAATAGCCCTGCACGCAGCCGGCTTCGATGACGGCGCGGCGGCGCACGCGCACGCCCTCCTCGTCGAACGGCGAGCTGCCCTTGCCCCGCAGCAGGAAGGGGTCTTCGATCAGGTCGATGTGCGCGGGCAGCACCTGCCGGCCCAGCGAGTCCAGCAGGAAGGAGCTCTTGCGGTAGAGCGCGCCCCCGCTCAAGGCCTGCACCAGCGCGCCCAGCAGGCCGGCAGCCAGCGGGGACTCGAACAGCACCGGGCATTCGGTGGTGGCGATCTTGCGCCCGCCCAGGCGGCTGAGGGCCCGCTCGGCCGCATAGCGGCCTATCGCCTCGGGCAGCGCCAGGTCCTCCGGATGCCGGTGCGAGCTGTACCAGTAGTCGCGCTGCATGTCATCGCCCTGCTGGGCGATCGGCGAGACCGAGATCGAATGCCGCGAGCTGGCATAGCCTCCGCGAAAGCCATGGGTGTGGGCGCTGAAGAAATGCGACTGCTGCGCCGACACCGCAGCCCCCTCGCTGTTGGCGATGCGGGGATCGACCCCGAAGGCCGCGGCCTCGGTGGCGCGGGCGATCTCGGCGGCCTGCTCGCCCGTCAGGTCCCAAGGGTGAAAGAGATCGAGGTCGCGGTCGGCCTCGTCGTGGCGCACCACGTCCTCTGCATCGGGCAGGCCGGCCGCGGGGTCTTCGGCGGTGAAGCGGGCGATGTCATAGGCCGCCTGCACGGTGCGCTCGATGGCGGCACGGGAAAAGTCGGAGGTGCTGGCATTGCCGCGGCGCTGGCCCAGATAGACGGTCACGCCCAGCGACTTGTCGCGGTTGCGCTCGACGTTCTCCAGCTCCCCGCGGCGCACCGACACGCTTAGGCCACAGCCCTCGGACGCCTCGGCGCCGGCGTCGCTGGCGCCGAGCTTTTTCGCATACGCCAGCGCCGCATCGACGAGGTCTTCGAAATCTTCGCGGCGGTAGGCAAAGCCGCTGGCGGCGTGGGTAGCGGTGTGGTTCATGGCGGCCGCTATGATACTTGTCCCCATCGGCCCCTCCCTGCCTGGCTCCGCAATCCCCCATGTCGCGCAAACCCCGCAAAGGCTATTACGTCAAAGGCCAGTTCGTCGCCGCCGGCAGCGAGCTGGATCTGGAACTGCAGCGCGAGCGCAAGGGCGATGCGGCCGTCAGCAAGACCGACCTCAAGCGTGAAAGCGCCGAGCTGCAGAAGCTGGGCGAAGCGCTGCTGACGCTGCGCGCCGACCTGCTGGAGCGCCTGCAGTTGCCCGACAGGCTGCTGGAGGCGCTGCAGGAACTGCGCCGCATCACCGATTTCGAGGGCCGGCGCCGCCAGGGTCAGTACGTCGGCAAGCTGATGCGCCAGCTCGATGCGGCCACGCAGGAAGCCGCGCGCGCCGCGCTGCAGCAGCAGCGCCAGCCCTCGGCACGCGAGACGGCCCTGCTGCACGCGGCCGAACAGTGGCGCGAGCGGCTGCTGGCCAGCGACGCGGCCGTCGCGCAATGGATCGCCGCGCACCCGGCCACCGATACGCAGCAACTGCGCGCGCTGGTGCGCCAGGCACGCAAGGACGCCCCGCCGCCGGACCGCGCCGCCGTCTCCCAGGGGCTGGCGCCGCGCCAGGGCCGCGCCTACCGCGAGCTGTTCCAGCTCATTCGAGAGCAACTGACCTCCACCGAGGAAGCACCGTCCCATGAGTGAATTCGACCCCGTCAAGATCGGCATCGTCTCCGTCAGCGACCGCGCCTCCAGCGGCGTCTATGAGGACAAGGGCCTGCCGGCGCTGCAGGACTGGCTCACGCGCGCCCTGAAAAACCCCATCACGTTCGAGGCGCGGCTGATTCCGGACGAGCAGGACCGCATCAGCGCCACGCTGATCGAGCTGGTCGATGCCGGCTGTGCGCTGGTGCTGACCACCGGCGGCACGGGCCCGGCGCCGCGCGACGTCACGCCCGAAGCCACGCTGGCCGTGGCGCACAAGGAGATGCCGGGCTTTGGCGAGCAGATGCGCCAGATCAGCCTGAAGTTCGTGCCGACGGCCATCCTCTCGCGCCAGGTGGCGGTGATCCGCGACCGCAGCCTGATCATCAACCTGCCGGGCCAGCCCAAGTCCATCCAGGAAACGCTGGAAGGGCTCAAGGACGCCCAGGGCCAGCCGGTGGTGCCCGGCATCTTTGCCGCCGTGCCCTACTGCATCGACCTGATCGGCGGCCCCTATCTGGAAACCCACGACGCGGTCTGCAAGGCTTTCCGGCCCAAGTCGGCCCAGCGCCCGCCGCGCCAAGCTTGAGGCGGCGGCCCGCCGCGGCTCATTTGCCGATGAGCTGCTGCAGGCGCTCTTTCTCGAAGTGCTCTTCGCGGGCCGCCTCGCCCGGCACGCATTCGGCCGGCGGCGAGCCGGCCGAGAGCTTTTCGATGGCCTGCCACAGCAGCGCGATCTGGTGCTCCTGCGCGGCGGCGTTGTCGATGAGCCCGCGCAGCGCCTGCGACAGCGGGTCGTCGCTCTGCGTCACGCCGTAAGCCGAAAAGCCCATGCGCGAGGCGGCTTGCTCGCGCCGCAGGTCGCCTTCGGCCTCGATGATGCGCGCCGGGTTGCCCACGGCCGTGGCGCCGGCCGGCACCGGCTTGACGACCACCGCGTTGGAGCCGATCTTAGCCCCGTCGCCGACGGTGAAGCCGCCCAGCACCTTGGCGCCGGCGCCCACGATCACGTTGCGCCCCAGCGTCGGGTGCCGCTTGGTGCCCTTGTAGAGCGAGGTGCCGCCCAGCGTGACGCCGTGATAGATGGTGCAGCCGTCGCCCACCTCGGCGGTTTCGCCGATGACCACGCCCATGCCGTGGTCGATGAACACGCCCTGCCCGATCTTCGCGCCCGGGTGAATTTCGATGCCGGTGAGCCAGCGCGCGATGTGCGAGATGAAGCGCCCCAGCCACTTGAGCCCGTGGTTCCAGCACCAGTGGGCCCGGCGGTGCAGGATCAGCGCATGCAGGCCCGGGTAGCAGGTCAGCACTTCCCAGGCGCTGCGCGCGGCCGGATCGCGCTCGAGGATGCACTGGATGTCGGAACGCAGTCGATGAAACATGGCACGCAGTTTAGTCCCTGGCCTTGGCAGCCGTCTGCAGCATGGCCCGGGCGACACCTCTGAGGATATGGACTTCCTCGTGCGTGAGCTGCGCGCGGTTGAACAGGGCGTTGAGGCGCGGCATCAGCTTTTTGGGCGCGGCCGGATCCAGGTAGCCGATGGCGGCCAGCGCCTGCTCCCAATGCGCCAGCAGCCCGGCCACCTGGGCCCCATCGGCCCGCGCCGGCTCGGCCGCGGCCGGCGGCACCGCAAAGCCGCCTAGGGCCAGCCGCCACTCGTAGGCCATGAGCTGCACGGCAGCGGCCAGATTGAGCGAACCGTAGGCCGGATTGGCCGGGATGCGCAGGCAGACATGGCAGCGGTACACGTCCTCGTTGCGCATGCCGTAGCGCTCCGGGCCGAACAGAAACGCCACGCCTTGCGCCTGGCCGCCGGCGTGGCCCGTGGCGGCCAGCTCGGCCAGATGCTCGCGCGGCGCGCGCGTGGGCGGCCCGAAATCGCGCGGCGTCATCGCCGTGGCGCACAGATGGGTCATGTCCTGCAGCGCCTCCTCCAGTGTGGCCACGACGCGCGCGCGCGCCAGCACGTCGGTGGCGCCGCTGGCGCGCTCGATGGCCTCGGTCCGCTGCAGCACGTCGCTCCAGCGCGGCGCCACCAGCACCAGATCGTCAAAACCCATGACCTTCATGGCCCGCGCCACCGCCCCCACGTTGCCGGCATGGCTGGGCTGGATCAGCACGAAACGGGTGCGCCACAGGGGCACGGAAGCGGCGGTCTGCATGCGACGGGGACGGACGGGTAAAATCGGCCCCCTATTGTCGTCGCTGCCCGCATCGCCGGGCGGCCGGTTCCATGCCCGCATGGGCCGCCCCGTTCTTGCGTCTGCCGTTGGCCGCGTACCGCGGCCCCACCAGCCAGCCACAACCCATGTCGTCCACCCTGCATCCCATGCTCAACGTGGCCATCAAGGCCGCCCGCGCCGCCGGCGCCATCATCAACCGCGCCGCGCTGGACATCGAGTCGGTGCGCGTGTCGCAAAAGCAGGTCAACGACTTCGTCACCGAGGTGGACCATGCCAGCGAAGCGGCCATCATCGACATCCTGCTCGGCGCCTACCCCGGCCACGCGGTGCTGGGCGAGGAGTCCGGCCGCAGCCGCGGCGCCAAGAATTCGGAGTACCTCTGGATCATCGATCCGCTGGACGGCACGACCAACTTCATCCACGGCTTTCCGGTCTATTGCGTGAGCATCGCGCTGTCGGTGCGCGGCAAGATCGAACAGGCCGTGGTCTATGACCCCACCCGCAACGACCTCTTCACCGCCACCCGCGGGCGCGGCGCCTTCCTCAACGACCGGCGCATCCGCGTGAGCAAGCGCACCCAGCTCGCGCAAAGCCTGATCTCCACCGGCTTTCCCTTCCGCAAGGGCGACAACTTCCAGGCCTATCTGGCGATGATGGGCGAGATCATGCAGCGCACCGCCGGCCTGCGCCGCCCCGGGGCCGCGGCGCTGGACCTGGCCTATGTGGCCGCGGGCTATACCGACGGCTTTTTCGAAACCGGCCTGCAGCCCTGGGACATCGCCGCCGGCTCGCTGCTGGTGACCGAAGCCGGCGGCCTGATCGGCAACTTCACCGGCGAGCCCGATTTCCTGGAACAGAAAGAATGCCTGGCCGGCAATCCGCGCATCTACGGCCAGCTGGTGCCCATCCTGCGCAAGTACAGCAAGTTTGCCGCCGCCGGCGAGAAGGCCCAGGCCCGCCAGAACGCCGAGCAGCTGCGGCGGCCGTCTGCAGACCCTGCCGACGAACGCGACCTGGGCGCTTTCGAATAAACCTGGTCCGCGCCGCACAGGCCAGCGGCTTGGCTTCGGACGCGAGCCACCGGGTTGCCGGCAGGCCCTCCAACCGGCGCAGCCGGCCCGGCCACCCCGGCCGGCTTCAGCCAGGCAGCACCGTCTGCCCCAGCGGCCCGGGGCGGCCGAACAGATAGCCCTGGAACACCGTGCAGCCGTTGTCCAGCAGGAACTGGCGCTGTCCCTCGGTTTCCACGCCCTCGGCCACGGCCTGCAGATCCATGGCATGCGCCAGCGCCAGAATGGTGCGCACGATGGCCGCGTCGTTGGGGTCGCTCAGGATGTCGCGCACGAAGCTCTGGTCGATCTTGATCTGGTCCAGCGGCAGGCGCTTCAGGTAGGCCAGCGAGGAATAGCCGGTGCCGAAATCGTCCAGCGCGAAGCGCACGCCGCGCGCGCGCAGCGCCCCCATCTTGCGGATGGCGTCTTCCACGTCGCTGATGAGCAGGCTCTCGGTGAGCTCCAGCTTCAGGCGAGAAGCGTCGGCTCCGGTTTCGTCGAGTACGGCGCCGACCTGCTCGACGAAATCGCTTTGACGGAACTGCCGCGCGCTGACGTTGACCGCGATGCTCAGCCGCTCGGTAGCCGGCTGCCGGGCCCACTCCACCAGTTGCAGGCAGGCCGTGCGCAGCACCCACTGGCCAACGGCCAGGATCAGGCCGCTTTGCTCGGCGATCGGGATGAATTCGCCTGGCGGCACCAGGCCGCGCCGCGGATGCCGCCAGCGCAGCAGGGCTTCGTAGCCGACGATGCGGTTGTAGCCATCGACCACCGGCTGGTAGTGCAGCATCAGCTCGCTGCGCTGCAGCCCCTGGCGCAGGTCGGCGTCCAGCGCGGCGCGCGCCAGAACCGCCGCCTGCATCTGTGGGTCGAAAAAGCGCAGCGTGTTGCGCCCGGCGGCCTTGGCCTGGTACATGGCCACGTCGGCGCGCTTGAGCAGCTCCTCGACGCTGGCGCCGGTGCCGCCAAACAGCGTGATGCCGATGCTGGGCGAGCTGCTGTGCTCGCGCCCGAGCAGCTCGTAGGGGGCGTTGAGCCGCGCCAGGATTTTCCCGGCCACCACCTCGGCCTGGCGCGCGGCCTCGTCTTCCTGCTCGCTCAAATCCTCCAGCATCACGACGAACTCGTCGCCGCCGAAGCGCGCCGCGGTATCGCCTTCGCGCAGGCATGAAACCAGCCGCAGCGCCACCTGCTCCAGCAGCAGGTCGCCCACGTCGTGGCCCAGGGTGTCGTTCAGATCCTTGAAGTTGTCCAGATCGATGAACAGCAGCGCGCCGTGGCGGCGGCTGCGCGCGCTGGTGACCTGGGCATGGCCCAGCCGGTCCATCAGCAGCCGGCGGTTGGGCAAGCCGGTGAGCGTGTCATAGAAAGCCAGCCGCTGGGTCTCGTCCTCAGCCAGCTTGCGCGCGGTGATGTCGCGCCCGATGCCGCGGTAGCCGCGGAAAGTCCCTTCCTCATCGAACACCGGCAGGCCGCTGACCGACACCCAATAGACCTTGCCTTCGGCATCCAGGCGCTGCAGTTCCAGGTCGCGGAAAGGCTGGTGCGATTCCAGCACCCGGCGGTGGGCCGCCCAGTCCTCCTCGGTCAGGTTCAGCGCGCCCAGCTCCCAGCGCGTCTTGCCTATGCTCTCGTCGCGGGTGATGATGGACTTGCCCGCGCGATAACCCGCAAAGTCGGTGAAACGGAACTGCGCGTCGGTCTCCCAGTACCAGTCCGACGACAGATCGGTCAGGCTGCGAAAGCGCGCCTCGCTCTCGCGCAGCCGCGCCTCGGCCTGGCGACGCTCGGTGATGTCGCTGGTCGAACCATAGGCCACCAGCCGGCCGTCCTCCGCCACCCGGGTGACCGCATTGCCCAGCAACCAGCGCACCGTTCCGTCGGAACGGCTGATGCGGAACTCCTGCCGCCACTGTCCGCCATCTCGGTAGGCTGCGCGCATGGCCTCGAACACAGCCCGCCGGTCCTGGGGGTGGATCAATGCAAAAACCCGGCGCGCATCCTCGCGCGCCTGCTCGGGCGTGACGCCGAACTGCTGCGCCACGCTGGCGCTGATGAAGGGAAACCAGCCGCTGCCGTCAGGCCGCAGCTCGTACTGGAACAGCACGTCCGGGATGTGGCTCGTGATGTTCTCGATGAAGGCCAGCTGCTGGCGCAGCGCCCGGGTGATTTCGTGCTCGGTCGTGACGTCCTGCACGATGCCAAAGTCCACGGCGCGGCCGTCCTCGCCTTGCAGCCGGTGCAGGCTGGTGCGCAGCCAGCGCACGCTGCCGTCGGCGCGGATGGCCCGGTATTCGAACGGCACCCCGTCCATGCGCTGCCGCTGCTCGACGAACAGCGGCAGATCGTCCGGGTGGATGACCCTGCGCGCCTCGGCGCTGGTGCGCTCGGCCGGGCTGTCGGGCACGCCGGCAATGGCGCGCAGCCCCTTGGACCAGCTGATGGTCTGCCCGTCGGCGCTGGCCATCCAGTGCCCCACCTGGGCCAGCCGCTCGGTCAGCTCGTGCAGGCCCAGCTGCTGGCGCAGCTGCGCGTTGAGCTGCCTGAGCGCCGTCTCGCCCATGCGCAGGGCCTCCTCGGCCATGCGCTCGCTGGTGATGTCTTTCAGGTACAGCAGCCCGTGCTGCACGCCGCCGACGTCGATCAGCGCGCCGTCCAGCCGCACCAGGCGCTTGCCGCGGGCGGGGAAATGGATCACCAGCTCGAAGTCGCGCAGCCGCCCGCTTGCGCGCAGCTGCGCGATCGCCCGCTCGCGGGTGGCCACATCCGGCCAGTGGCCCAGCTGCAGCGCGGTGCGGCCGATGACCTCCTCGCGCGCGAGCCCGGTCAGGCTCAGGTACTCGCGGTTGACGTCCAGGATCAGGCCATCGTCCAGCCGCGACAGCACCATGGCCACCGGGCCGGCGGCGAATGCGGCGGCAAAGAGCTGCTCGCCATGGTGGCGCTGCTGCTGCAGCCGCACCCAGTCCTGCTCGCGCTCGCGCAGGCGCTGCTCGGCCTCGTGCAGACGGGCGCGCAGCTGTTCGATGGTGTCCTGCTCGTGGCTCATGTCGGAGCCGACCGGTGGCGCCGGCAGTGCATGTGCCGCACGGCCGCGCCCTGCTGTCGGGTGCGGCGATATTAGCCGACTCCCCATCGGCCCCTCGCGCCTGTCAAGCCCGCACTGTGCGCAAACGTTCAAAAGTCCACATGCCGCAGCCCGGGGGCCGAACAAACGGCCACGGCCTGCCGGATTTCCCCCGCCGCGAGCCGCACGGGCTGCCCCTACGTTGCCTTAGACTCGCGCGGATGTCACTGCCGGCCGATTACGCCCAACACACCCCGATGATGCAGCAGTACCTGGCGCTCAAAGCCGGGTATCCGCACACCCTGCTGTTCTACCGCATGGGGGATTTCTACGAGCTGTTTTACGACGACGCCGAAAAAGCCGCCCGCCTGCTGGACCTGACGCTGACCACCCGTGGCCAGTCGGCCGGCCGGCCCATCGTGATGGCCGGCGTGCCGTTCCATTCGGTCGAAACCTATCTGGCGCGGCTCATCAAGCTGGGCGAGTCGGTGGCCATCTGCGAGCAGGTCGGCGAAGTCGGCGCAGCCAAGGGCCCGGTGGAGCGCAAGGTGGTGCGCGTGGTCACCCCCGGCACGCTGACCGACGCCGCGCTGCTGCATGACAAATCCGAATCGGTGCTGCTGGCCGTGCACCAAGGGCCGCGCCATGCGCTGGGGCTGGCCTGGCTGGCGCTGACCCAGGGCGAAATCCAGCTGGCGCAGTGCGCGCCGGAGGAGCTACCCGAATGGGTGGCGCGCATCGCGCCGGGCGAGCTGCTCTACAGCGCCGGCAGCAGCCCGGCCTTCGAGCAGCGCCTGCAGGCACTGCGCCAGGCCAGCGGCGTGGCGCTGACGCCGCGCCCCGAATGGCAGTTCGACAGCGCGCTGGGCCACAGCCAACTGCTCAAGCTGCTGCAGGCCGCCAGCCTGGCGGCCTGGGGGGCCGACGCGCTGCCCCAGGCCCATGCGGCCGCAGCGGCCCTGCTGGCCTACGCCGAGCACACCCAGGGCCGCGCGCTCGGCCATGTGCGCCAGCTGCGGGTGCAGCGCAACGACCAGCTCATCGCCCTGCCGCAGACGACGCGGCGCAACCTGGAGCTGGTGCAGACCCTGCGCGGCGAAGACAGCCCGACGCTCTTTTCGCTGCTGGACACCTGCATGACCGGCATGGGCAGCCGCCTGCTCAAGACCTGGCTGCTGGAGCCGCCACGTGACCGCGCGATCGCGCAGGCGCGGCTGCAGGCCATAGGCGCGCTGCGCGAGGGACCCTGGCAGACGCTGCGCGAGCAGCTCAAGGGCTGCAGCGACGTCGAGCGCATCACCGCGCGCATCGCGCTGCGCCAGGCGCGCCCGCGCGAGCTGGTCGCGCTGACCCAGACGCTACAAAAAATAGAGCGCATTGTTCCCGTCATTCCTCGGCAAGACGGCCTTTTGACCCAGATCGCCACGGACCTGCTGCCGCCGCCGGACTGCGCCGCGCTGCTGGCGCGCGCGCTGCTGCCGGAGCCGGCGGCGCTGGTGCGCGACGGCGGCGTGATCAACGACGGGTATGACGCCGAGCTGGACGAGCTGCGCGCCATCCAGAACAACTGCGACGGCTTCCTGCTGGAGCTGGAAACCCGCGAGCGCGCGCGCACCGGCATCGCCAACCTGCGCGTGCAGTACAACAAGGTGCACGGCTTCTACATCGAAGTCACCAGCAGCAACCTGGACCGCGTGCCCGAGGACTACCGCCGCCGCCAGACGCTGAAAAACGCCGAGCGCTTCATCACCCCCGAGCTCAAGGCCTTCGAGGACAAGGCCCTGTCGGCCCAGGAGCGGGCGCTGGCGCGCGAGAAATGGCTGTACGAGCAGCTGCTGGAGCAGCTGGACGCCCACACGCCGGCGCTGGCGCGCAACGCCCGCGCGCTGGCGGCGCTGGATGCGCTGTGCGCGCTCACCGAGCGCTCGCTCACGCTGCAATGGTGCGCCCCCACCTTCTGCGCCGAGCCCTGCATCGACATCAGCGCCGGACGGCACCCGGTGGTGCAGGCACGGCTGGCCGAAACGAACGCCGGGCCCTTCATCGCCAACGACACGCGCCTGAACGTCAAGACGCGCATGCAGATCATCACCGGCCCCAATATGGGCGGTAAATCGACCTACATGCGCCAGGTCGCGCTGATCGTGCTGCTGGCCTCGATGGGCAGCTACGTGCCGGCCGCAAGCTGCCGGCTCGGGCCGATCGACGCCATCCACACCCGCATCGGCGCCGCCGACGACCTGGCCAACGCCCAGTCCACCTTCATGCTGGAGATGACCGAGGCCGCGCAGATCCTGCACACGGCCACGCCGCACTCGCTGGTGCTGATGGACGAAATCGGCCGCGGCACCTCCACCTTCGACGGGCTGGCGCTGGCCAGCGCCATCGCCACCCAGCTGCACGACAAAACCCAGGCCTTCACGCTGTTTGCCACGCACTACTTCGAGCTGACCGAGTTCCCCGCCCGCCACCACCACGCGGTCAATGTGCACGTCAGCGCCGCCGAGTCGGGGCACGACATCGTCTTTCTGCACGAAATCCAGCCCGGGCCGGCCAGCCGCAGCTACGGCATCCAGGTCGCGCGCCTGGCCGGCATGCCGGCGGCGGTGCTGCACCACGCCCGCCACGTGCTGGCCGCGCTCGAAGCCTCGGCCAGCCAGACCCAGGCCCAGGTGGACCTGTTCGCCGCCCCTGCGGCAGCCGAGCCGCCCCTGCCCAGCGCGGTGGAGGCCCGGCTGGCCGAAATCGACCCCGACGCCCTGAGCCCGCGCGACGCGCTGGACGCGCTGTACGCCCTGAAAAAGCTGGTCAAGACCCCATGAGCACCCCGCTGCCCCCGATCATCTTTTCCCACGCCAACAGCTTTCCCGCCGGCACCTACCGGGTGCTGTTCGCCGAGCTGCGCCGCCGCGGCCTGCGCGTCGAGGCGGTGGAGCAGTACGGCCACGACCCGCGCTACCCGGTCACCAACAACTGGCCGCACCTGGCGCAGCAGCTGATCGACTTCGCCTCAGCACAGCTCGGAGCCGCAGCAGAGCCGGCCTTTCTGGTCGGCCATTCGCTTGGCGGCTTCCTGAGCCTGATGGCGGCTGCGCGCCGGCCCGATCTGGCCTGCGGCGTGCTGCTGATCGACTCGCCCATCCTGGGCGGCTGGCGCGCCACCAGCGTGGGGCTGGCCAAGCGCACCCAGATCATCGGCGCCATCTCGCCCGGCGCCATCAGCAAGGCGCGGCGCAGCAGCTGGCCCGACGTGGAGACGGCCATCGCGCACTTCCGCCACAAAAAAGCCTTCGCCCACTGGGACCCGCAGGTGCTGCGCGACTATGTGGAGCACGGCACGCTAGAGGAAGACGGCAAGCGCGTGCTGCGCTTTCGCCCCGAGATCGAGACCGCCATCTACAACACCCTGCCGGACAATCTGGAGCGGCTGCTCAAGCGCCACCCGCTCAAATGCCCGGCGGCCTTCATCGGCGGGCGGCACTCGGTAGAGATGAAGCAGGTCGGCATGGCCCTGACCGAGAAGGTCACCAAAGGCCGCATCATGATGCTGGACGGCTCCCACCTCTTCCCGATGGAGCAGCCCATCGCCACGGCTGCGGCCATCGAGGCGGCGCTGCGCAACCTGCACCACGTCTGGCTGCAGAAACACCCGGCCTGAACCGGGCCGGCTCCGCTCAGCCTCGAAACGGCAGTCGCACAGGGCCGAGCGGGTTGTCCATTCAGGCCGACCAGTTCACCAGCCCGCTGTAGCCCGTGCCCAGCACCACCAGCCCGAAGGCGATGCGGTACCAGGCAAAGCCGTTGAAGCTGTGCGTGGCGATGAAGCGCAGCAGCCAGCGCACGCACAGCCAGGCGCTCACGAACGAGAACAGCAGCCCCACGGCAAAAAGCGGCAGATCGGCCAGCGACAGCAGCGCGCGCTCCTTGTACAGGCTGTAAGCGCCGGCGCCGATCAGCGTGGGAATGGCCAGGTAAAAGGAAAAGTCAGTCGCCGCCCGGCGCGACAGGCCCAGCAGCATGCCGCCGATGATGGTGGCGCCGCTGCGGCTGGTGCCCGGAATCATCGCCAGACACTGCACCAGCCCGACCTTGAGCGCATCGCGCCAGCCCATCTGGTCCACGTCGTGTATGCGCGGCGCCGTCTGCGGATCCGCCTGCCGCCGCTCGGCCCACAGAATGATCAAGCCCCCCACGATGAAGGCCGTGGCCACCACTTCGGCGGTGAACAGATGCGCCTTGATCGCCTTGCCCAGCAGCAGCCCCAGCAGCACGGCCGGCACAAAGGCAATCAGGACGTTGACGGCAAACCGCTGCGCCTGCCGGCTCGTCGGCAAGGCCACCGCGGTGGCACGCAGCCTGTGCCAGTACACCCAGATCACCGCCAGGATGGCGCCGGTCTGGATCGCGATGTCGAAGACCTTGGCCTTCTCGTCATGAAAGCCCAGCAGCGTACCGGCCAGGATCAGGTGGCCGGTGCTGGAAATGGGCAGGAATTCGGTCAGGCCCTCGACGATGCCCATCAGGGCGGCCTTGATCAGCAACGCAGTATCCACGCAGACTCCGCACGAAAGGGCGGATTATCGCCGCCACGTCCATTCACTCATACCGCAGCGCCTGGATCGGCAGCAGGCGCGCGGCGCGGCGGGCCGGATAAAAGCCGAAGAACACGCCCACCAGGGCCGAAAAACCCACGGCCAGCGCGATCGCGCCCAGCGTCATCTGGACCTGCCAGCCGGTGAACACCCCCACGCCCCAGGTGGCCAGCGCCCCCAGCAGCACGCCGGCGGCCCCACCGAGCAGCGAGAGCGTGACCGCCTCGACCAGAAACTGCGCCAGGATGTCGCGCGGGCGCGCGCCCACGGCCATGCGCAGGCCGATCTCGCGGGTGCGCTCGGTCACGCTGACCAGCATGATGTTCATGATGCCGATGCCGCCGATCAGCAGGCTGATGCCGGCCACCGCGGCCAGCAGCAGCGTCATGACACGGCTGGCCTCCTCCTGCGCCTGCAGGATTTCCGACAGGTTGCGCACGCTGAAAGTGTCGTCCCCTCCGTCGGGCACTTTCAGACGCTGGCGCAGCAGCTGGCGCACGCTCTCCTCCACCGCCTTCATGTCCTGCCCCTCGCGCACCTTGACGTGGATGGTCGAAATGCGCTTGACGTTGCCGCCGGGGTTCCAGATGCGGTTGCGGAAGGTGGACATGGGGATGATGACCACATCGTCCTGGTCCTGCCCCATGCTGTTTTGTCCCTTGCGAGCCAGCACGCCGACCACGGTGAACGGCACGCCGCGGATGCGGATGACCTGATCGATCGGGTCCTCGTCGCCAAAGAGCTCGCGCGCCACGGTCTGGCCCAGCCAGGCCACCTTGGCCGAGCCGGCCTGCTCGGCCGCCTCGAACAGGCGTCCGCTGGCGAGCGACCAGTCGCGCACCTCGAGGTATTCATTCGTGGTGCCAAAGATGGTGGTGTTCCAGTTGGCATTCTGCGCCACCGCCTGCGCCGTGGTGCGCGACGACGGCGCCACCGCCTGCACCTCCGGGATTTCCACCGCGATGGCCTGGGCGTCTTCCTCGGTGAAGCGCGAGCGCGTCTGCGCCCCCTGCCGCACGCCCGCCGCACTGAGGCTGCCCGGCAGCACCAGCATGACGTTGGAGCCCAGCCCCTTCATCTGCTCCTGCACCCGGGCGGTGGCGCCATTGCCCACCGCGATCATCGTGATGACCGCCGCCACCCCGATGATGATGCCCAGCATGGTCAGCACGCTGCGGAGCGCATTGGCGGCCAGCGCATGCCAGGCCGTGCGCACGGCGGCCCAGGCGTTCATGGCTGCGGCTCCACGGCCTGTGCGGGCTGCGCCGCATCCGCAGCGGACGCTGCAGGGGCGATGCCGGGGCCAACCAGGCGTCCCGGCTGGCGCAGGTCCTCGATGATGCGCCCGTCGCGAAACACCAGCTTGCGCCGCGCCCAGGCCGCGATGTCGGCCTCGTGTGTGACCAGCACCACCGTCATGCCCTGGGCGTTGAGCCCGGCCAGGATGCGCATGATGTCCTCGCTGGTCTGCGTATCCAGCGCGCCCGTGGGCTCGTCGGCCAGGATCAGCTGCGGATGGTTGACCAGCGCGCGCGCAATGGCCACGCGCTGCTGCTGCCCGCCCGAGAGCTCGCTGGGCGTGTGCAGCGCCCGCTCGCCCAGCCCCACGGCCTGCAGCGCCGCCTGCGCGCGGGCGCGCCGCTCGGCCGAGCGCACGCCGGCATAGACCAGCGGCAGCTCCACGTTCTCCAGCGCGCTGGTGCGCGGCAGCAGGTTGAACTGCTGGAACACGAAGCCGATGCGCCGGTTGCGCACCGAGGCCAGCTCGTCCGCGCTCATGCGCTCCACCGCCTCCCCGGCCAGGTGGTAGGTGCCGCCGCTCGGGCTGTCCAGGCAGCCCAGGATGTTCATCAGCGTCGATTTGCCGGAGCCCGATGCCCCCATGATGGCGACGAACTCGCCTTCTTCCACGTCCAGCGACACGCCGCGCAGCGCCTGCACCGTGGTGTGCCCCATGGTGTAGGTCTTGACCAGCTCGCGCGCTTCGATCAGGGCCACCGTCGCCGGCCTTTCAGAACATCAGGCGCGGCCCCACGGCCGTGCTGCTGCGCGCGCCGGCCGGCGAGGTGGATGCACTGCTGACGCCGGTGACCACCACCGTGCCTTCCTGCAGCTCGGCCGCCTCGGGGCTGCCCGGGGCGATGACGAGCTCGGTGTGCGTGCCGTCGGTGATGCCCAGCCGCACGCTCAGGGCCTTGGGCCGGCCCTGGGCATCGAGCAGGTAGATGCGCCCGCGGGTGATGCTGCGCCCGGCCAGCTCGGCCTGCAGCGCGGCGTAGCGCTTCTTCTGCTCGTCGTTGAGCACCTCGGCGATGCGCGCGCGCACGTCGGCGGTGATGCGTTCGCGCGCGCGGGCGCGCTCGGCCTCGGGCAGCTCGCGCAGCTGCATGAAGCGCGGCCGCGCCGCAGCAAAAATGGCGTCCACCTTCTCGGTCTGGGCGGCGTCGAGCTGCAGCTCGCGCACCAGGCGGTTGCGCAGTTCCGACTGGGCCCCGCCGGCAGCCGGCGCGGCCGGTGGCGCCGAAGCCGCCGACGCAGGGGCGGCCGCCGGCTCCACGCCGGCCAAGCGCACGCGCAGCGCGGCGTTGGGCACCTTGAGCACGTTCTCCCGCGTATCGGTGACCACGCGCACATTGGCCGTCATGCCCGGCAGCAGCCGCCCGTCGGGGTTGGAGAAGGTCACCACCGCCACATAGGTCACGACGTTGGACACGTTGACCGCGGCCTTGCGCACCTGCGCGATCTGCCCCTCGAACGTCTGGCCCGGAAAGGCATCGACCGTGAAGGTGGCCTTCTGCCCGGCGCGAATGCGGCCAACGTCGGCCTCGTCGATACTGGCTTCGACCTGCATGTCGCGCAGGTTCTGCGCGATCACGAACAGCTCCGGCGCCTGCAGGCTGGCCGCCACGGTCTGGCCCTTCTCGATCGAGCGTTTGATCACGATGCCGCCCACCGGCGAGGTGATGCGCGTGCGCGCCAGGTCCACCCGGGCCTGCGCCAGCGCGGCTTCGCGCTGCTTGACGTTGGCCTCGGCGCTGCGCACCTGGGCCTCGGCCACGCCCAGCTGGGCCTCGGCGGCCTTGACGGCCTCCAGGCTGGTGTTGACCAGCGCCTGGGACTTGTCGGCCTCGCTCTGCGCGATGAACTGCTTGCTCACCAGCATCAGGTTGCGCTCGTGGGTGCGCCGCGCCTCGGCCAGATCGGTCTGCGCCCGCGACAGCTGCGCGCGCGCGGCCACCACATTGGCCTGAGCGGTCAGCACCACGGCCCGGGCCGCATCCACGTCGGCCTGGGCCGAGCGCACGCGGTATTCGAACTGCTCCGGATCGATCAGCGCGATCAGCTGCCCGGCCCGGACCTCGGAGTTGAAATCGACGTAGATCTCCTTGACCTGGCCCGACACCTGCGTGCCCACGGTGACCTGCGTGACCGGGCTCACCGCCCCGCTGGCCGACACCGCCGCCTGCAGGTTCCCCCGCTCGATCTTGCCGGTGCGGTACTGCACGGCCGCGTCATCGCTGCGCAGCCACCACCAGGCCCCTGCGCCGACAGCCAGCGCCACGGCGGCTGCGGCCGCCCCGATCAGGACGTTTTTCTTCATGCGGGGGATTGTAGGAACGAAAAAATGGCGCCCCGTGAGCGCCATGTAATGCCCGTGTAAAGGCCCGGGCCGGGCCCTGCAGCCGCTCAGCGGCCCGGGTGCGGATGCCACGGGCCGGGGCCATAGCCCACGGCAGGATACCCGTGCCGATGCTTGTGATGGCCATGCCCATGATGCCAGCCCGGCGGAGGCGGGGGCGGCAGCACCACCACCTGCGGCGGCGGCACGATCACCGGCGCCGGCCTGTGGATGTGGTAATGGACAGGGCCATACCCCACCCAGACCGGTGCCATCGGGGCGTTCGTCACGGCCACCCGCAGCCCCGGCTGCGCCATGGCGATGGACCAGTACACCTCGGCGCTGTCGTAGCGCCCGCCGTCCGCATGCGCCAGCGTGGCTGCCCCCAGCAGGCCGGCTGCCGACAGCCGCGCGGCAGCGGAGAGGAAACGGCGCGAATTCTTCATGACCTTGCTCCTATAACAGGGCCGGTGCCCGCATGGCACCCCTGCAGCCCTGCTCCTGCAACGCGGCAGCGCCCGAAGCAACCGACAGCGCGGCGCGGCAGCAGGTTACAAAAGGTAAGCCCGGCGGCTGGGTAAGCCCGGGCGGCGAACACGGAGCGGGCCGATCCGGCTTCCGCCGCCATGCCAGGCTGCCGGCGCGGGCCGGATGAAACCCGGCCTGTCCCTGCGGGACCGACGTCTAAAATCGGTCCATGAGCACGCCCACGCATTCCGCCTCTGCACCAGCCGGCGCTTCCGCAGCGCCCGACAGCCGCAAGGAAGCGGCCCGCAGCAGCAACTTTCTGCGCCAGATCATCGAGCACGACCTGGCCGCCGGCACCTACCGCGGCCGCATCTGGGGCCACAAGCCCGGCACCGCCACCGAACATGCCCAGGCCCCCGGCGCCGTCGCCGACCCGGCCAGGATCCGCACCCGCTTCCCGCCCGAGCCCAACGGCTATCTGCACGTGGGCCACGCCAAGAGCATCTGCCTGAACTTCGGGCTGGCGCGCGACTATGGCGGCGTCTGCCACATGCGCTTTGACGACACCAACCCGGAGAAGGAGGAGCAGGAGTACGTGGACTCCATCCTGGACGCCGTCAAGTGGTTGGGCTTTTCCTGGGACGCGCACGGCGACAGCCACCTCTATTACGCCAGCGACTATTTCGACTTCATGTACCGCGCGGCCGAGTACCTGATCGAGACCGGCCACGCCTATGTGGACGAGCAGACGCCGGAGGAAATGCGGGCCAACCGCGGCGACTTCACCACGCCAGGCAAGGACAGCCCCTACCGCAACCGCACCCCGGCGGAGAACCTGGCGCGCTTTCGCGAGATGCGCGCCGGCCGGCTGCCCGACGGCGCGGCCGTGCTGCGCGCCAAGATCAGCATGGCCAGTCCCAACATCAACCTGCGCGACCCGGCCCTCTACCGCATCAAGCACGCCGAGCACCACAACACCGGCAGGGCCTGGTGCATCTACCCGATGTACACCTACGCCCACCCGATCGAGGACGCGCTGGAAAACATCACGCACAGCATCTGCACGCTGGAGTTCGAGGACCAGCGGCCTTTTTACGACTGGGTGCTGGCGCGCATCGTGCCGATCCTGCGCGCGCCGCAGTTCGAGCAGGCCCGGCGCCTGATCGACACGATCGAGGCCCAGGGCCTGGAAGCGCAGAAGGAATTCGCGCTGCACTGCTTCAACCACGCCGACCAGCTCTATGCCAGCGAAGCCGAGGGGCGCATGCGCGCGCTCTTTGCCAAATGGGAGCACGACCGCGACGCCGTGCTGCACGATCTGCCGGCCTTCTTCGCCCTGCTGCGCAGCGAAACGGCCCAGTTCACCCCGCTGCTGGCGCGCGCGCTGGACCAGCACCACCCCAACATCTTCCTGCTGCCGCACCAGCATGAGTTCGCGCGCCTGAACCTCACCTACGTGATCACCAGCAAGCGCAAGCTGGCGCAGCTGGTCAGCGAAAGACATGTCAGCGGCTGGGACGACCCGCGCATGCCCACCATCGTCGGGCTGCGCCGCCGCGGCTACACACCCGAGAGCATCCAGCTCTTTGCCGAACGCATCGGCGTGACCAAGGACTACGCCTGGATCGACTACGGCGCGCTGGAAGCGGCGCTGCGCGACGACCTCGACCCCAAGGCCGCGCGTGCGATGGCTGTGCTCGATCCGGTCAAGCTGGTGCTGACCAACTGGGACGCCCTGATGGGCGCCGGCCATACCGAAGCCTGCACGGCCCCGGTGCATCCGCACCGCCCCGAATGGGGCCAGCGCACCATGCAGCTGGGCCGCGAGGTGTGGATCGAGCGCAGCGACTACGAGGACACCCCGCCCAAAGGCTTCTTCCGCCTCTTTCCCGGCAACAAGGTCCGGCTCAAATACGGCTACGTCATCGAGTGCAAGGGGGCCCTGAAGGACGCCAGCGGGCGCATCACCGAAGTGCACGCCGAGCTGATCCCCGACACCAAGAGCGGCACGCCCGGAGCCGACCGCATCAAGGTCAAGGGCGTCATCACCTGGGTGGGCGCCAGCGACGGCGTGGCCGCCGAAGTGCGCCTGTATGACCGGCTCTTCACAGACCCGCAGCCCGACGCCGGCGGCAAGGACTTTCTGGCCAGCCTCAACCCGCACAGCCTGCAGACCGTGCAGGCCTGGGTCGAGCCCTCACTGGCGCAGGCCGACGCCGACGAGAAATTCCAGTTCGAGCGGCACGGCTACTTCGTCGCCGACCGGGTGGACCACCGCCCTGGCCGGCTGGTGTTCAACCGCATCACCGGCCTGAAGGACGGCTGGGCCAAATAGTCGCGCCGCATCGCAGCAAACCCTGCGGCGCGCGGTGCGCGCGGCAGGGCCAGCCACACGGCCACTGGGCCGGCTCGCCTTCTCGGCCGTTCCTGCGTCAGCAAGCCGGCCGCATGAAGCCGGCGAAGAACGCCGCGAGCTCGGCGTGCGCCTCAAGCGGCAGCACATGGGCCACATACTGGTCCGGCCGCACCACCACCAGCGCCCCGCGGGCGCGGTCGATGCCGCGCAGATCGAAAATGTCCGGCCCGTGCTTGTGATCGGCTGTGTAGAGCTTTTCGTAGTCGCGCAGGCCGTAGCGGCCCTTTTGCGGCAGCAGTATGGGCGGCAGCTGCTCGATGGCGACCTGGCTGTGCGGCTGCTGGAAGATGGCGCGCAGATCGAACACCGCATCGATGTCCTCGTCGGTGCGGGTGTAGCGGCGCACCGGTGAGTCCGCCGCTTCCTGCAGAAAGCGGCACAGCCCGAGCAGACCGGCATCCGGGCGCTGCAGATCCTGCGCGCCGGCAAAGGCATAGAGCCGCCAGCGGCCATCGGCTTCGTGCACGTGCCCCAGCTGCATGGGCTTGGCATCGGTCAGCCGCACCACCGGCGCCGAGTGGAAACGCCGCCCCACTTCGAAACCCCGGGCCAACTCCTGGTAGCGGGCGTCGCCGCAGATCATCGAGGGCCGATAGACCGTGCCCATGCCGGCGGTGAAGTGCAGATGCTGCTGGAAGTACTTCTGGAACTCCTTGGGATCGACGCCGCCGCTGCCGCCGTCGGCCGGCTTATCGCTGATCATGCGCGCCCATTCGCGGTCGAACGTGATCAGCGCCTGCCCCATGTGCTGGCGCTCGGCTGAGTAGGTGTGCAGCAGCTGCGGCACGCAGCGCCCGCGCAGCACGGCCGCCAGCTTCCAGCCCAGGTTGAAAGTATCCTGCATCGAAAAGTTCATGCCCTGGCCCGCCTTGGGGCTGTGGGTGTGGCAGGCATCGCCGGCGATGAAGACGCGCGGCAGCCGCTCGGGCATCTCGGCCTCGGGCACGTCGTCGTACTTGTCGCAGATGCGGTGGCCAATCTCATACACCGACCACCAGGCCACCTCTTTCACGTCCAGCGTGTAAGGGTGCAGGATGCGCTGGGCCGCAGCGATGAGCTGCTCCAGCGTGATCCTGCGCTGGGCCACCCGCTCGTCTTCGCCCAGCTTGTCCAGCTCCACGTACAGCCGCACCAGATAGCCGCCTTCGCGCGGAATCACCAGCAGGTTGCCCCCATTGGCCGACTGCACGGCCACCTTGTGGCGGATGTCGGGAAAATCCGTGACCGCCAGCACGTCCATCACCCCCCAGGCCTGGTTGGCCGCATCCCCCACCAGCTCGCGCCCGATGGACTTGCGCACCGCGCTGCGGGCGCCGTCGCAGCCCACCACATAGCGGGCGCGCACCGTCTCGATCTGCCCCGCATGGGCCGCGTCGGTGCGCTCGATGCGCGCCGTCACCGGATAGTCCCCCCCGGCCGGATCCACCCGCACCTCCAGCAGCTTGCGCGCATAGTGCGGCTGCAGCCGCGTCGGCGCATTGCGCATGAATTCCAGATAAAAGTCATGCACCCGGGCCTGGTTCAGCACCACGTGCGGAAACTCCGACAGCCCGTCCTCCGTGTCCTGCACCCGGCCGTGACGCACGATGTGCGCCGGGTTGCGCTCGTCCGGCTTCCAGAACGTGACCTCATTGATCCAGCAGGCTTCCTTCTGCACCTTGTCGGCAAAGCCGAAGGCCTGGAACATCTCCATCGTGCGGCAGGCAATGCCGTCGGCCTGCCCCAAATGCAGCGGCTCGCTCTTTTGCTCGATCAGGGCCGTGCGGATGTCCGGAAAAACCGCCAGCTGCGCCGCCAGCGTCAGGCCAGCGGGCCCGCTGCCGACGATCAGCACATCCAGCTCCGGCGGCACCGCATCGCTATGGGGATGGGCCTGCGCATAAGCCGAAGGCTCGGCCACATAGGGATCGCGTCCGCGGACGCCGTTCAGATAAAACTGCATGGCTTGCTCCTGCTCTGATGTGGGTGGTGTGCGGTGTGCCGGCGAGGCCCTTCGCATTTAATAAGTATGCATATTATCTGGCTGGCTGTCAAACCCCATCAGACTGGCGCCTTGCAGCGTCCTCAGCCGTCCCAGACGTTCAGCCGGTGGAAGTCGAGGTAGGCGTGGTGCTCGGCGCGCAAGGCGGCGACTTTGAGTTCGCCGTGGAGACCGAGTGCAGTGCGCCGCTCGGCGGTCAGCTTGGCCGACAGCTGCACCACTCCCGCGGCATCGATAGTCATTAACCCGGCGTCGAACAGCGCGTCCAGGTGCGGCGCCAGAAGCAGTCCGTTGAACACGTCCAGCCGCTGCTCGTCGGTCTCGCACTGGGCCCAGGGACGGATGTGCGAGGCTCGCAGCAGCTCCGGCACGTCCAGACCGGTGACGCAGCACTTCCCCTGCCAGTAGTCCAACAGCGCAGCGCGGAACAGCCCTTGCCCTACCCGCTGGACGACCAGCCGCTCGGCCTCGGTCGTCTTTGGCATCGCCGCCGTCTTCTTCTTGAACTCGTCCGCCACCCGGTTGGGCTTGGTACGGGCATGGGCCGCCGTCTTGCGCAGCAAGGCGTAGAGCTCGCCGTACCCCTCAACTTTCAAGGGGCCGCTGCCAGCCGACTGGTTCAGGATGACCGGGTCCGAAGCGCTGACCTCAAAGCTCTTCTCCCCCGCCACACGCACCAGCACCGTCTCCGGGAACCGTGCAGAACGAAGCTCCAGCCCGTCGGGGTGCGGGACCGCCGTCATCTCGAAGCCGCAGTCGGCGGCGGCCTTCTCCAAGCGCAAGCGGTCCAGCGGGGTCATCACCCACCTCCGGATAGCTTCACATAGCCCTGGCGAATCACATCGGCAATCAGCGGCCGCCGCGCCACCAGAAAGTCCTCGTAGCTCAGCGTCCACCAGTCCTGCGGCAAGGCGTGCCAGCGCATCATGGCCGCCAAGGTCTCGGGGTCGAAGCGCTCCGCGTACTTGGGCCAATACTGGCTGGGCGCAGCGTCCGAAATGGCGATGTTGTCGTCCCACTCGACCAGCGCGTAGTTGGCAATCTGGTTGATATCCCGGACGCTCTCCACGCCCTTGCCCTTCAGGTACTGCCGCGGGAACAGGTGATGCCGCTCGAGCGGCTTCTTCTGCCCCTGGGCCGGCGGGTCCAGCAGGTCCACCACCTTCATGGACGAGAACAGCGCGCGGGCATCCAG
The DNA here is from genome assembly GCA_036846225.1 of Hylemonella sp. Taxonomy (GTDB): domain Bacteria; phylum Pseudomonadota; class Gammaproteobacteria; order Burkholderiales; family Burkholderiaceae_C; genus Hylemonella. The sequence goes on along the minus strand of DAIUCJ010000005.1, from coordinate 38,393 downwards.
CAGCGTCTGCGCCGCATAGAAGCCGAACAGCGCTGGGCTGCGTCCTGCGGACGTGGCCAGCTCCAGCGGCAAGGTTTTGGTCCAGTAGTCGTCCGTCAGCGTGGCCGACTCCACCGTCGCCAACCGCGCCAGGAACTGCTCGGCCGAGGTCATGTCCCGCAGCTCGGCGAGGTCCTGCTCCATCCGTGATTCCGGCGAAGTGGTGTAGCGCCCCGTCAGCAACGACATGAACAGCCAGCGCGCGATGGCGTTCTTGAGCTTGAAACCCTCCACGCCGTACTCGGTGCGCCCCAGCAGGTACAGCTGGTAGGCGAAGACCAGCGCGTTGACCGAACTGATGTGCTTGGCGCTGCGGTAGCCCGCGGCGCGCACCACGTTCAGGAAGTCAGCCCAGTACGTCAGATTGAGCACCCGTGACTGGGCATCGCGCAGCTTGCCGAACTGGCTGGCCCGCTTCTCGGGGCTGGACTCGCTGGTGGAAAGATCCTTGCCTCGCAGCAGCGAGTACACGTGCTCCAGCCGCGCGCGGCGGAAAGCGACGCCGACGTCGACACGCAGCAGGTGGTCCGGGTCGGGCTGGAAGATGGCGTTGAACGGGCTGGCCTGCCCCGCGGGCCCGGGCTGCCGGGCAGCGCGGCAGAAGGCCTCCAGCTCGGTGCGGCCCTCGTCCCAGAACACCGACATGAGGGTCAGGATGAAGTCCGACTGGTTGAGTTTCTTGCCTTCGCTGTTGATGCGCACGAAGACGTCGGCCACCTGCTCCTCGGTGCACTGCTGCGACAGCTCCAGCGCGATGAAGGGGAAGTTCGTCAGCCCTGCCAGGCGGCCGATGGCCTCGGCAACCTTCTCTTCTTCCGCATCCGACACTTCCCTCGCCGAAGACAGCCGCTTCAGGTACTCGGCAATCGTCTTGTGCGTGGGGCGATTGAAGACCTCGGAAATGTCGAGGATGTACTCCGGGTCGCGCTCGGTCGTGGCATCGGGTACCGCGAAGGTACCGTTCTGTGGCCGGAACGCGATGCGGATGCGCTCCCGCTCGAAGTTCTCGCGCAGCACGGCCTCGCGCCGGATGACCGCGTAGAGCGAGGTCAGCCGCTGCTGCCCATCAACGATGAGCAAAGAAGGCGTTTTCTGCTTGTTGGTATCGCCGATGACCTTGGTCTCCACGCCGTCGGCCCCGGTCTCCCAGAACAGGAAGAAGCCCACCGGGTAGCCGCGGTACATCGAGTCGAACAGGTCGCGGACCTTGGCGTTGCTCCATACGAAGGGGCGCTGAATGTCGGGCAGGCCAATCTGGCCCATGCTGATGCCGTTGATGAGTCCGCCCAGGGTGTAGCGGACTTCTTTGAAAAGGGTTTCGCTCATATCAATCAACCGTGTACTTGTCAGAGCCCGTCTAGGACTGTTTCGAAGTAGCTTGGATATCGGGTCAAGACGGCGACGAAGACGTCTCGGTGATTTGCCAAGGCCCCGTCGACGTGGGCCCCTTCATAGCCTGCCGCCCGCAGCTCAGCAGTCAGCTCTTGCGCGATGCAGCGGTCGGCGAAACCGACCTCGTAGATTGAGATGCTCAGCGCATCGGGTAGACCGTACTTGAGGCACTTCTGGAAAGCGTTCAACCTGTCACGGCACGCACCGTCGACCGTGGGGAGCTCCGCCACGAACTCACCGACGGCCGAGATGACCAATGGGCAGTCAAATCCCAGGTCGCCCTCCAGGAATCCCAACACGTCTGCATCTGAGAGGCGCTGTCTGCCATCCTCGCCCTTGGCCTTAGTGCCGCCACTGGCACTCACATATGCGATGAGTTCACCGTAGGTCGCCCCGTCCATCCAGCGCTTGGCGAGCTCGAGAGCGAGACCGTCTGGCTCCATAGCCGGCAAAAGCTTGCTGTCGGCAACGGCAACCAGCAGCGGCCAAAGGGCGACGAGCCAATCACGAGGTTCAGTAAGTCCAGCAACTGTTACCTCGTTTTGCAGCACCCATTGCTCAACAGCGGCTGCATCCACTGCCCCTAGCAACGTCTTTGAAAACTTCGCCTGTTGCGATTGAGCGGGGGCTATCGCTTCAACATGCCTCGCGGTCAGTTCGAAAAGCTGAAGCAAATCCTGCTTCTGTGCCTCATTGGCCAAAGCGAAGGCGAGCGTGGACTCCGCGAGGCTCCGTGCTCTCGTCAGAAACTCGTCTGAGGTATCGGTGCCACGATTTGCCATCAGATAGCTCTCCAGCGCGACCAGTAAGGCCTGCCGCTTGGAAATCTGGCGCACCAGCGTCCGTTCACTCTCCCCTGGCATCGGGGTCGCCTGCAGGACACCCTTCGCCCACTCACGCAGCGCGTCGCCCCGCAGGAAGTAGGCCAGCGTCACAACGGCCTGGGCGACCGGCAGCTCCCCTCGCTCATCAGCAGTGCGGAGCGGGGATACGAGCATCAAGAGCGAACTGGATGTGTCCTCGGCCTTCTCCGGCGTCAGCAGTTCAATGGCAGCATCAAGTCGCCATCGCTCCTGCCGTCTCTTGTCCATGACTCGGGGGTCCGCGAAAATGACTAGACCCTCCGTGTGCATGCCTGCGCGCCCCGCTCTGCCGATGAGGTTTTGGAAGTCACGCGTCTTGATTCGGTCGGCGCCTTGGTTCACTCCAGACACCACCAAGTAGCGAATCGGCAGGTTGACGCCTTGAGCTAGGGTTGATGTGCAGATAACGAGCTTGATGAGCTCCTGCTGCATCGCATGCTCGATCGAAAGACGTATCCCCTGCGGCGTCGTCCCGTGGTGGACAAACACGCCCAGTGCGGCAGCCTTAGCCAGCACCGAATCGGCTCCGAAGTGCTGGGAAGCCAAGTGAACGAGCCGCTGTACCTCATCCGGATTCGAGGCTTGGGATGGCGGCGTCAGAGAGAACCCTCGCGCGTACACGTCGACAGCGCGCGCCGCAAGGCCAGATGCGGTGTCCTTCCGTCCGCAGAAGATGGCGACAGCGCCGTTGGGAGCCAAACGGATACCAAGGTAAAGAGACACATCTTTCCAGGCACCTTCCCCTCGTTCGGGGAAGGCACGAGGTTTGGACTCTTTGCCGCGGAGCTCAAGGGCTTGAGCTTCAATGCTGCGAGGGACGAAGTAGTCTCGCTTCTGATAGTCGCCTGACTCGAAGAACCAAAGTTGGCCCAGAGCCTCGCTCCAGGTGGCAAAGGCAACCGAACGTGCTGTCGACAGAAGCCCCGTTCCATCGACAACGTTCGGGTCTGCGCCAATGAGCCATGAGCCGACAGCCGTCGCGTTCTTGATGACAGCCGAGATGAGAACCGTCTGTACGGTGGCGGCAACTTGGCTCTTGATTTCCGCCAGCAGCAGCTCATACGTGATGCCACGCTTGCCCGAGTCGAACTGGTGACCCTCGTCGTAGACCACAAGACCTAGATGCGTGGCAAACTCGGGCGCTTGCCGCAGAACGTAAAGCAGCTTCTCCGGCGTCAACACGAGAAGATAGCGTGTGCTCGGTGGCGCAGCGCCGAACAGTTCGGCAAGCTGGTCGGTGAAGTCGAGTTGTAGGGCGTCCGATAGCTCGTTGACCCTGACGTCCTCGTTCCGGAAGGACTGACGGAATGAAGTCGCAATCTCATGGCACAAGGCCCGGAACGGCGCTACAAGGACCGCGACCCTAGTCCGGTCCGCGAGGAAGGCGCTTCGAAGGATGACTTCCACCGAGCGCGTCTTGCCTGCGCTGGTCGGCATCTGCACGACGCCCGAGCGGCCAGCGAAGATGCCCGCCTTACCGAGGAGCCGTTGTGACGGCCAAAGCTCCTTCGGAAACCCGGGCCGGCGGATGGCGTTAGCCCAGGCGTCGCTTGTCAACCCGCTGAAGGCAGGGAGCAACTTCCATGACGAGCTGGCCAACCGCATCTTCACCACCGCCGCCGTAACCTCTGCCAGAACCACTTCTCTGGCGGTTCCGTTTGCGTAGGCCCAGGTGCGCAGCTGGGATAGCCGTGCCATGACGGCGTCGGTGCTGGCCCCGTCCACGAAGTGTGCTTTGAGCTCCTGAACTAGCCCTGGAACCAAGCTTCCACTCGGATGAGCTGACAGGTCCGGCGTCTTATGCCACTCAGAACGAAGGGCCCAGATAACGGCCTGCTCGATGGTGTTCAAACCTTCCAGAGTGAGGCGCCGAGCGAGAACCAAGCTGCTCCCTGGCCGTTGGCCGAGGAAGTAGCTCGCAGATGCGAACAGACTGACTTCGTGCGAAACGCCGTCATTGAAGCGCGACCCCAAGTAGGCGTCGAAGAAGCTGGCTGCAAACCCCAGCTCCGCGCGCAGTTCGTCTGAGATGCCCGGTGGGTCCTCCGCGGCATCGTTCAAGCCGACGGCGGCATCCATCAACGTGCCGATGGACAAGGGGAACAGCGCCTCGGGCTCAACATCCTGGGGGACGGCGATGTGGGACTCCTCAGGTAGCCCCAGTTCGTACATCTTGCCCTTCGAGCGCGTGATGCCTAGGTAGCGCCGACTGTTCGCTTCAGGCCTCATCGGCAGCTCTCTGATAAAGCGCGTGGGCAAGGTCCATCAGACCCTCCCCCTTGACAACCACGAGTCGCAAGCCCCGCGCATTGTTGTGCTTCGCGGTAGAAGTCTTGGAAAGCCCCGCCGCATCGAACGCGTCGTCCGACAGGACGGCTGCAGCGCCGGATAGGAGGAGGTACGGCCGGTCGGCTGCATTCTGAAAGCGCTGCACGACCTTTGCGGCACTGCTGTCCCCCATGTTCAGAAGCCTGCGCTTCATCGCAGCGAGCGTCTCCCCAGCACGCAGGTAGTCCTTTGCGGAGTCATCGACCGCTACTTGGAGACGCTCGTCGTATTTGCCTCCCCGCAGCTGTGCCTTCACTTCGAAGGTCAGCAGCTCATCGCTCGGGTTCGGTTGCTCGGCGTTCGGACACTTAAAGCCGACGATATCGACCCCCTTGACGGACTCGTTGCGGCTTCCCTTTTCCGCGTACTTCCCGCGGGGCACCCAGTAGCCGAGCAGAAACTCGACGAAGTCAGCTATCAGCAGCTCTGCAAAGTCGCCCGAGCGAACCCCGGGCCCGGGTGCTTTGCTTTGGTCCGGAAACACGAGCTCAAGCAGGTACTCTGCTCGGGTCTTTCCGGTGCCTTCGCGAAGTAGGTCGAGCTGACTATCCGGGCAGTAACACTGCCGGAACCTGCAGGCCCATTCGCTGAGGCAAGCATCGTCCTTAGGTACTGCAAGCTCCCAGACCTGGCACCTCTCGCCGGTGGCGAGCGACAGTTCATCGACTGGCTTCAGATGGCTCAGATAGGTTGGCGGCGCACCAGTCGTGCCCAACTTCACCTTGGTGGCGTCATCAGCGACCGAAGCGGTCATGAGGCCCTCGGTCCCAGCGGATGCAGTTCATCCCAAGCCTGCAGCACCAGTCGCCGCGTCCGGTACTCGCCGTAGGCGCGAATCTCGCTCTCCTTGAGTACGCGGAAGGTTTCGCTGGGGTAGTCCTCGCCCATCACATCCGCGGGGTCGAGGATGTAGAGCAGCTCGTCGCGGGTAAGGCCGTACAGGCGCGCGTAGCAGGCATCGAGCTCGGCGCGAAGCTGCGCGCGGCGCTCGGGGTCCCAAGCGAAAGGGCGGCCTTGGTCGGCTACGGGGCGGGGGTCGTAGGCGGCGAGGTCCTCGCCCCAAGCCCGCAGGTCGTGCGCGGTGTAGGTGAGCTCCAGCACGCGCGGGACGATGAAGGCGAGGTCGGCGGGGGTGTAGCGGGAGGGGGGGAGGACTGGGAACTGCTTTACGAGAAAGAAGTTCATGTTGATGCCGCCAACCTTGGATTTCGCTGCGAAGTCCGCGACGAGACTGTTGAGTGAGCCTAAAAGGCTTGCAGCCAGTGGCGCGGCAGTGGTCGCCGGCAATTGAAAGAGTGGCGCACTGTTACCGAGTGCGGAGCGTTCAACTACCGCGTTGATAAAAGTTCGTTCGTCAGTTGCACGGGCGACACCGCGCATCACCAGCATCCACCGCGGGCTTTTACGGTCCATCCAGTCGTCCAGCAGCGTCTGCAGCGCATCCAGCCTGGCGGGGGCTTGCAGCGCCTGGGCCAGCGCGGCGAGCTCCTCGTCGGCCAGGCGCACGTCACCGTTCTGCTGCGCCCACTTGGGGAAGTCGGCCAAGGCTTTGCGCGTGGTCAGGCCCTCGGCGCGCAGGGCGACATGCAGCCGCGCAAAGCGGGCCTTGAGCCCCTGCTCCACCGCGGCCACGTGGCGCTGGGCCTGTTGTGGGCTCCAGCCCGCCGGGCTGGGGGCGGGGCCGGCGGCGGCGTGGAACAAGTCGCCGGCCACCCACTGGGCCAGGGCCAGCAGCAGCTCGGCCTGCGCACTGTCCTGCGCAGCGGCATCGCCCGACCCGCGCGCGGCGTGCAGGGTGAGCCACGCACGCGCCACGCGGGCAGGCACGCGGGCGATGCGCGCGAGCACCTCGCGCTCGTCCACCCAGTAGCGCGGGCGCACGGTGTAGGCGGGGTCGGCCTTTTGCGCCGCGCTCACGTCGGCCGTGTCCACGCCGCCCGGCTTGTCCTGCGCATCCACATAGGTCGCCCAGCGGTGGTCGAACTGGTGAATCATCTTGGCCTCGTACAACGGCAGCCGCCGGGACTGACCCGGCGCGGCAGGGGCGTCGTGAAACAGGCCGCTGTCGTTGGACATGTGGAGCATCGCCTGAAAGCGAATGCCCCACGGATTGACCTCGGGCGCGAGCACCCGGCCCTCGGCATCGACCACGGCCTCGCGGATGAGCACCGGGGCGGCGCGGTAGAGCTTCTTCGTGAGCTCGGCGTCCCGCTCACTGCGAAAGACCGGGCAGGTGCGGGTGTTGGGGTTGATGAGGGCGAAGTCCTCGGGCGCGAGGGTGAAGCGGCGGCGCGGGTCGGCCAGCTGCGCCACCTGCGTGGCAAAGCACACAAACTCGGCCTGCGGCGCGGCGCCGAGCGTGAGCAGCGAGAACTTGTAGCTGCGGTGGACGGCAGGGAAGACCGCCTCGCTGTTCTCGAAGTCGAAGAGACTCACCAGCCGGGCGCTGCTGGCGATGTGGCCGAAGTAGGCTTTGGTGGAGTCGTCGGTGGCGATGCCGGTGGGCACGATGAAGCCCGCGCGCCCGGTGGGGGCGGTGGCTTGCAGGAAGGTCTCGGCAAAGAGGGCGTAGGTGTTGACGTCGCCCACGCCGGTGAGCGGGTAGCGCCGACCGTCGTGGGCATACAGACTGGCGGCCTCCGCCCCTCGTCGCGCGGCAATGAAGCTGGCGTACAGCGCCATCTCAGCCCGGTTGGGCGGTGTAAGCCCTTCAGCGCGCTCAAGATCGGGGTTGACGCGGTGCAGCAGCACCCCTTCGCGCAGCCACTGGATGCGCTGGGCGCGCTCGGCTTTGTTGCGGGCCTGGGCCACCAGCGGGCTGCGGGTGGCGAAGAACTCTTCCTCCTGCAGTTTGATGCGCTCCCACGGCGGGTTGCCGAGCATCACGTCGAAGCCACCGCGCGCGGCCACCTGCGGGAAGGCCAGCCACCAGTGGAAGACGCTGTGCTGGCGGCACAGGGCCTGGGCGGTGTCTTCCACGGCAGCCTTCGGCGCCTGGCCGCTGAGCACGCGCCACAGGTAGCCCGACAGCGGCACGGTGTCCTGCGTGCCGCCTGCCTTGGGCGCGAGGAAGGCGGCCACGTACAGGTCGGCCAGGCGGGCGAAAGTGCTGCGCCGCGTCTCGGCCTCGGCCTGCGCCCAGGCCCGGCGCTTGGCGGCCAGGTGCTCGGGGGTGTCGTCGGCGAGCTGCTCCACGCTGACCGCCTGCGCGGCCAGGCCCGCCTGGGTGAGCAGGTCGCCACCGGCCATCTGACGCCAGCTCGCGAGGTCGGCCTTGTTCTGCCTTTTCAGCGCGCTGGCCACGGCCTTGTCGTCGCCCGAGAGGGCGGTGTAGGCCTCATCCGGGATGCCGTGCGCAAGCACCTTGGGGTCGAGCACGCCCAGCAGCGCATCGCCCACGCGCAGGTGGTGGTCGAGGAAAGAGAGCGGCCGGTCAGGCGAGTAGGCCTCCAGCCACAGCGCGGTCTTGGCGAGCTGGATGGCCATGGGGTTTTTGTCCACCCCGTAGATGCAGCGGCTGGCCACGTCGCGCAGGGCGTGGCGGTAGTCGGCGGGCGTGGGGGCGCCACCCTCGCGCTCGGCAGCGGCGCGGTGCAGCGCCACCTCGTCGGCCAGGCGGCGCGCGGCAGCCAGCAGGAAGTGGCCGCTGCCGCAGGCGGGGTCGCAGATGGTGAGCGACAGCAGCGCCTCGACGGGACGTTCTGGATTTGCCTTGACCGTCTGTGCGATGACGGGCTCCAGCGCGCTCTTGATGAGCTCCTGCACCAGGCTGTCCGGGGTGTAGTAGCTGCCGGTGAGCTTGCGCGTGTTGCCCTTGGTGCTGGCTTCGGTCTGTTCGTCGCCGACAAACGCCAAGCGCGCCGTGACGGGCGAGGCAAGGCCCTGCAGGTCGGGCACGAGCTCCAGCAGGCTTTCATAGACGCTGCCCAGCTCTTCGGGGCCCATGTCGCGGTAGTTCACGCGCGAGAGCCCCCCTTCAGCGCGGAACCAGCCGAGCTGGAACACGGCTGCCAGCAGGTGGCGGTTTTCGATGTGTGCGGCGTCCAGGCGCGGGCACTGGTCGGCGTCGAACAGGCCGCCGAGCGCCGGCAGGCCCAATGCGGGCTCGCCGCGGGCCAGGGCGCCGAAGGTGATGACGAGCGCCTGCCAGAGGTCGGCATGGCGGTCGTGCTGGCTGCGGCGCACGGCCCGCTCGCGCAGCCAGGTCATGGAGTAGCCGGCGAGATACCGGGCCTTGGCATCGTCGGCGGCGTCCGGCGTGAAGACCAGGCGCTCGCCCGTGCCGCGGTCACGGCGGTCTTCCACAGTGGCCAGGAAGATGAGGCGGTACACCAGCCGTAGCAGCTCTTCGAAGAAGGCCTGCCGGTCGTAGCCGCTGGCCGGATCTTGCAAAGCGGCGCGAAGGGCGCCATTGGCGGGGTTGCTGAGGAAGCCGGTGCCCAGCGCCCGCAGCGCCTCGGCCACCTGGTAGCGCAGTTGCCCTCGCACCGCGATGCCGGCCTGCTGGCCAGCCGAGCGCCAGCGCTCCCAGGGGCAGTCGCTGGGCGGCGAATCGGCTGCGCCAAAGCGGCTGGCGTGGGCCAGCAGCCAGAAGGCGCTGAAGTCGGCCAGCAGCTCTTCGTTGAAGAGCGCTTCCAGGTCCACCTCGATGTAGGCGGGGCGCGTGAGGCTCGGGTTGTCGCGCAGGATGCGAAGCTGCAAGCCGTTGCTCACGATGGCCCAGAGCGATGCGTCGCTGGCGTTGAGCGCCTCCTGCGCCAGCATGAAGGGGCTGCGGCGGCGGGTGCGACCGGTGTCGGGGTTGGTCTCGCCAAAGCGCTCGGCGGCGGCGTCCAGCGGTTCGTCAAAGCCCGCGAACACCAGCGGCACGCGGCCACCGTTGCCGGCATGGCCCACGGCGTACTGGTGGCCCGCTTTCTCGATGGCGGGGCAGCGGGCAGCGTCGTGAAAGTGCAGCACGTCGCGCAGCAGCGGCAGCAGCCACTCGCGCACGGTGACTTCGTGGGCGGATACGTCCCGCCGCTGGCGCAGGGCCTGGAAGTCTTGCCAGAGGTTGAGGGCAATCTTGAAGTCGCGGGCGATTTCGTCGCGCAGCTTCAGGCCTTTGGGGATGCCGTAGTGGCTTTCGGTCTGCTCGGTGGCTTTGGGGTCGGCCAGCAGGGTCAGGCGGGTGAGCTCTTCAGCGGGGATGAGCCCGCCAACGATTGCGATGGCGCGGTAGGCCAGCTGGTGGGTGAGTCGTTTGGCCATGGCGTCAGGCTCCCACGGCGTTGTTGGCAGCGCCCGTGTCGGGCAGCAGCACATACAGACCCATCACGTCCACCGGCAGGCTGGCGGTTACCTGGTAGCTGCCGCGGCCCTCGGCTGCTTCGCGCACGCGGCGGTGGTCGGCCAGCAAGGCTTGGGCGCGGGCTTTGGCGATGGCTTCGAGCTGGGGCTGCCAGCCGGGCAGGGCATCGAGCGCGGCCTGGAGCTGGCGGTCGCGCAGCGGGGCGGGCATGTTGCGGGTAGCCTCGGCGCCGAGCAGCTGGCGAGTCCGCTCAGGAGTGAGTTCGGCAAAGGCGTCAGAGCCTGCGGCAGCCACGGCCACCGCCTCTTCGCACATCAGCAGGCGGGTGGACTTGCCGTGGGTTACCGTGAGCTGATGGCGTATGCGCAGCAGCAGCACCGTGGTCTTGAGGCTGACGGCGCCGACGAAGGCGGCACCGGCGCGGGCCACGGCGGCTGCGTCGTCGCTGGCCACTGTGGCATCTAGCGCCTGCTCCAGCAAGGTGTCGGCCAGCACAGCCACCAGCGGGTGCGTGCGGTGGATGAAGGTGGCGCCCTGCGCGGCAGGCTGGTGGAAGTCGATGCGCAGCGTGCCGGAAATGCCTTCGACGGCGAGGCGTTCCCGGACCGCAGCAGGCAGGTGCTCGGTCAACAGCTTGAAGTGCTGCCCTGCCCCCGAATTCACCGCTTGCAGCGGCGCGCCAAGTTGGGCGGCTGCGCGGCGGACGAAGCGCTCCACGTCGGCTTCACCGCCCAGGACGGCGGCCGTCTTGCGCCACTCGGGCAGCACGTCTTCGGGCTTCAAGCGGCGCTGAGCAAAGATGCTGCGGTTCTGCTTGGCCTTCTCTTTCGCGCTTTGCCAGGCCAGGTCTATGGCCTTGGCCGGCTCGCCGAACAGGTCGAGCTGCGACTGCGCATTGAGCGGCGCTCCCTTGCGCAGCAGCACCGCGTTCATCAGGGCCTGGGTGAGCTTGCCCTCGTCGTCGGGCATGGGCACGAGCACGCCCAGCTCCTTGCGGATGCTCTCGGCCTTGCGCAGGATGACCTGCAGAACGGCGCCGTCCACGGGATTGTCCTCGCCGTAGAGCATGGTGCTGCGGACCTCGCGGGCTTTCTGGCCGAAGCGATCCACCCGCCCTTCCCTTTGCTCATGGCGGGTGGGGTTCCAGCTCAGGTCGTAGTGGACCACCGCCGTAAACAGGCTCTGCAGGTTGATGCCTTCAGACAGGCAGTCGGTGGCAACCAGGATGCGTGTGTCGCTCTCGCCCAACGATTCAACGGCGGCTTCGCGCTCGTCGGGAGTGAGCTCGCCGGTCACGGCCTTGACCGTTGCCGACTTGAAGGTCTCTTGCAGCGCGGCCGCCAGATAGTGTGCGGTGGCGATGTAGCGGCAGAACACGACCGGCTGGAATCCGTCCTTGAGCAGGACGGCCAGATGCTCCTGCAGCCTGGCAAGCTTGGGGTCGTTCTGCTGGCCGGCCAGGGCTTGGGCGCTGGCCATCAGCTCTTGCAGACGCAGGCTGTCTTCGGTTTGGGCGCCGGGTTCCATGTCGTCGGTGGACAGGGCGTCTTCGGTGCCGTCCAGCACCCGGTCGGCGGCCTGGGCTTCGAATTCTTCGAGCGATACGGTATCGGCTGCCTGGGCCTGGCCATGAACGCCGAGCAGGCGGGTGCGCAGGGCGTTGACGGCGGCCGCCGGGGACGACGAGATGCAGCGCAGCAGCGCAAGGGCCGCCCACCAGTTCATGCGCTGTTCGCGCAGGCCTTGGCCCTCGGAGCGCTCCACCAGCTCGCGGGCATAGGCCAGCACGTTGTTGAACAGCTGCCCCCAGGCGCCGGTCAGCCGGTAGGTGATTTCCGCCGACTTGCGTTCCGGGAACATCGAGGTGTCCTGCCATTCGGCAATGTCGGGGCGGCGGCGCTGCACGAAGTGGCGCGACAAGGCCTCGCGCAGCTCACTGCGCTGGCCCGGTGGCAGATCTTTGAGTTGGGTGAATTCAGACCGCAGCAGGCCAAGCAGGTTGAAAAAGGCCTCCTCATCGCCGCTATGCGGGGTGGCGGTCAGCAGCACCAGATGCCGGTCTGGCTGGGCGGCCAGGCCTTTGAGCAGTTGGTAGCGCTGCTGCCGGCCTTGACCGGCCTGGGTGCAGGTGTGCGCCTCATCGACGATGACGAACTCCGGGCAGAAGCGCTGGAAGGCCTCGCGGCGGCGCTCGGACTTGATGTAGTCCAGGCTCACCACGGTGAAGGGATGGGCGTCAAACAGCGAGGCCCCGGGCGGAAGCTCGCGCTCGAGCCGGTCGGCGGTGTTGGAGCGGACGACGACCGCCGGGATATGGAAGCGGCTGGCCAGCTCATGCTGCCACTGCTCGCACAGGTGCGGCGGGCACAGCACGGTAAAACGCTGAATTTCACCACGGTCGAGCAGCTCGCGCGCAATCAGGGCGCCTTCGATGGTCTTGCCGATGCCCACGTCGTCGGCAATCAGCAGGCGCACCGTTGGGAGCTTCAGGGCCATCAGCAGCGGCACGAGCTGGTAGGCGCGGGGCTCCACGGCGATGTTGCCGAAGCTGCGAAATGGCCCCGCGCCGCTGCGCAGCTTGAGCTGCAAGGCATCGAGCAGCATCTGGCTGGCCGAGTGGTTGCGCGCTTGGTCGATGGTTGGCCAGGGGAAAGTCGCAGGTTGAACGGGCTGGCGCTCGAGCGGCAGGTAGACAAGCGTTTCGTCGCGCTCGCCACCCCCAAGGGGGCGCAGGCGCAAAGTCTGCTGGTCGGACTCGGGCAGGACGATCCATTCACGCCCGCGGGCCGAAACAAGGCTTCCGGGGAGGAACTCGAGCAAAGGTGCGTTCATGGTGCGGATGGTTTGCCGGGCCCGAAGAGATCGGCGTTGTTCTTGAAGATGGCTTCCCAGCTCCCGGTTTCCTTCGGGAAGCGGACCACAAGGTAGCCCAGCTCGTCCAGCTTGCGGTCGATCGCGGCATCACGCGCGCGCTGGGCCTCGGTCTCGTGGTTCGGGCCATCGACGAAGACGGCCAGGTTCAAGTCGTCGTAGAAGAAGTCTGCGCAGGCTACGGAATCACCATTGGCGCCAGCAATGGTGTGCTGGCCGCGGTCAGGCTTGCGGTAGCCATGCTCGGCGACATGGTCGAGCCAGGCTCGTTCCAGCGTACTGCCTGCAGTGCGGGCCAGTTGCGCGTCATGCTCTTGCGGAGCTCGTCCCTGAGTCCCCTGATAGGTACGGGCCTGGGTCAAGCGGCAAAGAATATCCAGCAACAAGCCGCCTGCTGCCTTGTCCTTGCGGTCAATAAGTGTGTGGTCGGGCTGGTTGTAGTACGACAGCAGGCAGCGGTAGCAGCCAGCCTCGCAGTACGGCTCGCCGTTGTAGTCCAGCTCCTCAACCAGGCTGTCTCGCTGCCAGGCCTGACCCGCCGGCGGCGCCTTGAAGTGCATCACCTCCAGCGCCTTGGCGGCCACGGCTGCCAGCGCGTCGGGCTCGGTGGCCAGCCGCGTGAGCACACCAGCTCCGCCTTCTGCAGCTTCGAACAGCAAAATGGACTGGCGGTTGTCGCGCGTGGGCAGCGGCTCGGCCATGAGCTCGCTCTCTTCGAGCTGATAGAACGCCTCGATACCGCGCTTGAGCGCGTACTGTAAGGTGGTCAGGGTCTCGGCCTTCAGCACGCCCAGGCGGTGGTGCGGCCGCACGATGAGTATGTTGCGACGGTCTTCGACATAAGGGACGATGCGCTGCGGCGGGGTCCTGTCGGGTGGATCATCGCTTTCTCCCCCTGACTCGCCGCTGCCGTCGTCAACCCCACCAACCCAGTGGCCAGTTGCCGGGTTGATCATGAATCCCTGAATGGCCTTGTCTTTTCGACGCCGCCAGCCAAAGTTCATGCGCCAGACGGTTGCAGCTGGGCCATACTGCAACTGCAGCAGAGGGCCTTGGGCATCTTCCGCGAGCGTAGTGATCATCTGCAGCCTGCCTTCGGCTTCAGCGAATTGCAGGGTGGTCTGCATCTCGTAGCCCTGGCGCACCCGCTCCTCTTCGTTGGCGGTGATGCGCTCGGCACGCCTGGTCGAGACGTTCTCGATGCGGTACAGGTGCTTGACTTCCTGCGCTTCTGCCAGCGGGGCGCCGCACGATACGCAGCGGTCAGCATCGCGCTGCGACCGGAAGTGGCCGTAGCCGCACGACGGACACAGGCGGGCTACCTCGGTCGGCAGCCGCGCGCCTTCGCTGACCTGGTCTTGCCCGGTGATGGTCAGCAGCGCCTTGGTTACGCGGTACTGACTGCCTTCGTGGTAGATAAGGCTGTAGGGGCCGAACTCGCCCAGCGCCAAAAAGCGCGGGCGCGACAGGAAACTTTCCCGACCAACAGAACCACGCCGGGCAGGCAGGTAGGCCAGCAGCGGGAGACGGGGAAAGTTGTAGCCCGGCAGGAAACCCTGTGACGCCAGATAGCGGTAGGTGTAAAAGTCGGAGCTAAAGGCGCTGTCGCCAGCCAGCAACAGGTCGCGTTGCTTGCGCGCCTCGTTGTGGCGTTGCTGGGCTTCACGCCGCTCGCGCTCGCTAGCGGCAGGGTTGTTTTCAATCTTGAAGTTGAGCTCGATGGCCTGTGCGGTGGCCCGGTACAGGTCGCGCCAGCGCTGCAGAGCGCCATCGAACTCTTTATAGGCACGCTGAAACACCGACTCCGCCCAGTGTTCGGTGTACCAAGGGGCGTTGCGCGGTGTCAGCTCGCTGGCCAACATCGAAAGAACGCGTAGCCCCCGCTCGTGGGCCCGGCGCCTGGCCTGCGTATTGTCAAGATCAGTGGCCACCTCACCAGCAATGGGCAAGGTCTGTGGCTGGTTCATGTCCAGCAGGTCGCGCACGCTGTTGCCCAGGCGCTTGCCGGTCTCAGCCAGCCAGATGGCATGCATATGGCTTTTGATAAGCTCCAGGTTGGCCAGGTCCAGCGTCGGAGTGTTTACCTGCCCATGCACCATGCGAACAGGATCGCGAAAGTAATACTGGTCATGGGGCGACTGACTGGCGCAGTATGTGATGACGAGCGCCGGTTGGCCTGCGCGGCCTGCGCGGCCACTGCGCTGCGCGTAGTTCGCCGGGGTGGGCGGCACATTGCGCATGTAGACCGTGTTCAGCGACGAGATGTCAACACCGAGTTCCATCGTCGGCGAACAGAACAGCACCGGCAGTCTCTCAAGCTCTGTGCCGTTTTTCTTGCGCCACTCGTCGCGGTCTTTCTCCGTAAAGCGAAAGCGGGCCTCGCGCTCCAGGCGGTCGTCCTGCTCGACCTGGGCGGTGTGTTCGCGGGCTTCGAAGTCGAAGAGCTGGTGTGCCGGATTGTCCAGAAGGGTTGCAATATTGCGATAGAGGGCGCGAAAGAAAGCGTTGTCTTCGGCCTGCCGCTGACTTTGCCCGTTGCTTAATTCCCACCGCAGAGCCGTGCCGTTGAGCTGCCAGCCAGTCAGACCGACGTCGGTTTCTTCCCTTCGGACAAGGCCGTAAGATTCAGCGGCCTTCAAAAGCGCCCCCAGCACGTCCGGCCAAGTCTGGTCATTGATGGTGCCACAGTAAGGATTGGCGCCACCCCAGACACTGCCCTTGCGCAGCTCGCGACCCAGGCGGGAACGGCTGGAACCGATCACAAGAAAATCGTCCAAATTGACCCGACGGCCGCGGCGGTCGGCCTCTTCTTTTGGGCGCGTGATCACGAACCAGCGAGCGGGTACCGGCCGTTCGTCTTCCGTGAAGCCCCAAGGCTCGCGCAAGTTAGCGTAGCTTTGGATGCGCAGCTGCTCCAGCTCGGTGCGATCCAGGTAGCGCGTGGCAATACACAAACCCTGGCGCATGAAGTCGAATAGCTCCCGCAGTACCCTGGCACGCTCCTGGGGCCGCGCGACCTGCAGAATCCGTGGTGCGTTTGCCCACTCACCAGCGTCAGCGGCTAGCTCGTCGAGGTCCTGGTAGTTGATGCGCACCAGCCCGAGCTGCTCGAGGTTGGGATTGTTGAAGCGCCAGCCGCGGCGCAGGTCGTAGAAAGCGCGGTAGCCCAGGATGCCACGCATGGCCTCCTGCACCTGTCGGCGGGTGTTGCCCTTGAGCTCGGGCTGCTGCATGTACTCCGCGCGCACGGCCGGGTCGTCGCGGTGAAAGCCCAGAGCCTCGAAGACCGCATTAGCAACTTCGCGTTCGGTCAACCCATTGCCACCAGCCTTCTGCGTGGCCGACAGCAGGGCTGAGCGGATGAGCAGCACCTGCAGGAAGTCGTTAAAGTGCCCGGCCTGCAGGGCGGCGTCTTGCCGGTTGTCGGAGAAACCGAGCACTTTCTTAGCTTCGGCAGACAGCTGCCGGTCCTGCTCGTAGAGGTAGCGCAGAGCCGACAGAGTCAGCATGGTGGTGGCCGAGCTGCGGCCTTCGGCCGACAGAGACGTCAGCCGCAGCGAATCCTTGCCAGCAGAGCTGTGCGACACACCGCAGACCAGGCAGAAACGGAAAGAGCCGGGAATGAACCAGGCCTGCAGCCCCCCTTCACTGGTGACCAAGCCGTCAGGCCGCACCCTGACGGGCTGCGGCACGAATTTGCGCTGACCAGCCTTGATACGCCACTGCCCATCGGCGCCCTCTTCGAGCCAGGACTCTGGGTAGCGCTCCAGGTTTTCGGGTTCCCAAAGATCCCGACCGTCGGGCATCAGGAATCCATACTTGACCTGCTCATCGTCGTGCTGACGCTCTTCAATGTCACGAACGTCAAAGGTTCGACCTTCAGGACCGTCGCTATCCCAGACGGGAATGTACTCCTGCCCGCAGTCGCGACAGAAGTGGGCATGGTAGTACCGACGCTGACGCTGGTCGTCTCCGGGAACAAACTGCTGTCCGTCGAGCGTGATGGCGCGCTGGCCGGGCGCCTCCAGCGTTGTGTAGACCTTGCCGCCGCCCGAAATGAACTGGTGCAACTTGAATGCGAACAGGCTTTTGCCAGCCCCGTCGGTGACCGCGTGGGCGCGCAGCATGAACTGCTTCAAATACTTTAGGCACGTCTCAAACGGCTCGCCAGAGTCGGCGCTCAGCGCCATGGCTGCGTCCGCCAAGGTGCGGGGCTTGGCCCGGCGCGGCTTGTCGTCCTCGTAGGTCAGACCCAGCGTGAGCTCCACCCAGACCGACATGGGGTGTGCGGCCATTGCGTCGTAGCTTAGCCCCGTCGGAACACCTGCCCGGATAGCGTCACCCAAACGTGGGCGGACGCTGTCGAGCGTTTCGTGTTCGGGGGTCATGCGCCGCAGGGTCTCGGTGATGATGTTGCGGTCCGGGATGGCCGTCCCGAACAGGCGCCGGGCAACGTTGGCCACCACGGCGTTGCGCTCCATCTGCGTGCCCTCGGAGGCCATAGTGGCCGAGGTACCGATGCAGATGAGGTTGTCAGACAGCGCCTCGCGAACGCGCCGCACCAGCAGCGCCACGTCGGCGCCTTGGCGCCCTCGATAGGTGTGGAGTTCGTCCAGCACCAGGAAGCGCAAGCCCTTGGCGTTGCGCATGACCGCCTTGTCAATGTCGTTCTGCCGGGTCATCAGCAGCTCGAGCATCATGAAGTTGGTCAGCAGAATGTCCGGCGGAGTGGCGGCCATGGCCTGCCGCTCTTCATCGCTCTCTTGCCCCGTATAGCGGCCAAAGCTCACCGCGCGCGTGGCAGGGTCGGAGCCCAGGAACTTCTTGAGCTCCTCGAGCTGAGAGTTAGCCAGCGCGTTCATCGGATAGATGACGATGGCGCGGGTGCGTGGCGTGGGGTCGGACTTCTTCGCCTTGAGGCAGGCGTCAACGATAGGAATGAAGTAGCTCAGCGACTTGCCCGAGCCGGTGCCGGTGGTCAGAACGTAGCTCTCGCCAGCAAGAGCCAGACTGATGGCTTCGGCTTGGTGCTGGTGCAGAGGAAGCGTGACGCCGGCGGAGCTTGCCGACTTGCCCAGGCGGAAGATGGCCGAGCACTCGGGGCTGAGCTGTCCCCCAGCCACCAGTTCATCGACCGTACCGCCCGAACGATAGGTCGGGTTGATTTGAATGAGGGGCTCGGGCCAGTAGCGCTGGCTGGCGTACTCCCGGTCAACGAACTCGCGGATGTCGTCAGAGCGCAGACGAGTAAAGCTGCGGCTGAAAGCAGCGTATTCGTCGACCAGGTGCTCACGGAACTGAAAAACGTCCAAGCAGTCCTCCCTTGATGCTCAGTGGCCCGGCGTCGGCTTTGTGTGCTTCTGGCTGGCGCCAATGCCGAGTCGGTCGCAGTGCTCGCGCACGAGGACCTCAATGAAGTTCGCGATGGTGCGATGATCCCGCGCTGCGGCCAAGCGCACGAGTTTCTTCAGCTCTGGGCTCACCCGAAGGTTCAAAGTCTCGGTCTTGGGCTCCATTCACACCTCCGGTTACGGATGCCCATCGAATGTAACGCAGATGCGCGTCACTGGCAGTCAGCTGCTTCCTCCATCGGTTCGGAAAATTTCCTGGAGCACGCGCTGCCTTGCTGCATTCAGTCAGTGCCGTACTGGAAACCCTGCCTTTTCCGGGTGCTGCACTCGACGAGGAGTTGCGCCTGCTCTATGTGGGCATGACGCGCTCGACCGCAACGCTCATCCTCAGCGCCGCCGGCGACTCGGCCATGGTGCAGCGTATCCGGAATTCGCTGCAAGCCGTGCAGCAGCAGTTCGGCACCGAATCCGGGACGTAAAAAAGCCCGCTTGCAGCGGGCTTGGGGGAATTTCTCTGGGGTGGCTGATGGGACTCGAACCCACGACAACCAGAATCACAATCTGGGACTCTACCAACTGAGCTACAGCCACCGTGAGCCTGGCATTATAACCTCAGTCGCTCAGGACGCCGGCGTGGTACCTGCGGCGGGACGCGGCACCTTGATCTGGACCTTGTAGCGCTGTTTCAGCCATTGCTCGTAGGCCCGGCCTTCGGCCTCGGCCCACCACTGGGCGTACTGCATGCGCTCCTGGCGTTGCTGCTCGGCGGCAGGCGCCTCGCGTTCGAGCCGCTTGTTGACCCGCGCCACCACATAGCCCTGCGCGCCCAGGTCCACGCCGACGAGCTGCGGCAGCTGCGTCGCATCGACGCGCAGCACCGCATCCAGCACGGCGGCCGGCAGGTCGCGCGGCTGCTCGCGCGAGACGACCTGGGCCGCGCCCAGCCGGGCGTCGGCCGGCGCCGCCTTCCAGGCCGCGAGCTTTTGCTCCCCTTCGCCGCGGGCCAGCTCGGCCGCGCGCGCGCGCACCACCCGCTCGCGCACGGCCGGCTTCACTTCAGCCAGCGGCAGGGTACGCGCCGGGCTGTAGTGCACGATGCGTGCCGCGGCAAGCTGGCTCGGGCCGGTTTCGACCGCCTCGGTGTTGCGTTTGCTGTTGATCACGTCCGGGCTGAACACGGCTTGCAGGAACTTGGCCTGGGCCAGCACGCCCGCGGCCCCGGGCAGCGGTTCGCGCCGCAAGCCGCTGGCGCGCTGGATGGTCAGCTTGAGCTTGTCGGCCACCGGCTGCAGGCTGTCGGACTGCTCATAGACGGTGTTGGTGAAGGTTTCTGCCGCCTCGGCGAAGCGAGCCCGGGCCTGCTGGGTGCGCAGCTCCTCCTCCAGGCTGGCGCGCAGTTCGGCAAAGGTCTTTTGCCGGGGAGCCTTGATGTCGGTCAGCTGGATGATGTGGTAGCCGAAATCGGTTTCCACCACCGGGCTGATCTCGCCTTTCTTGAGCGAGAAGACCGCATCCTCGAAGGGCTTGACCATGGCGCCACGGCCGAAGTAGTCCAGATCGCCGCCCTTGGCCGCCGAACCCGGGTCCTGCGAATACTTGCGCGCCAGCTCGGCAAAACGCTGCGGCGACTGGCGCAGCTGCGCCAACAGTTCCTCGGCCTGCTGACGCGCCTTCTGGCGCGCATCGGCCGGCGCGTCCTTGGCCGCCGCGATCAGGATATGGCTGGCACGGCGTTCCTCCGGGCCGCTGAGGCGGGCCGCGTTCTGCTCGTAATAGCTGCGCAGTTCCTGCTCGTCGATGCGGATGGTGCGGCGCACCGCGTCGATGTCGAGCACGACGTATTCGATGTCGGCCTGCTCGGGCGCCTGGAACAGGGCCTGATTGGCCTGGTAAAACGCCTCCAGCTCGGCATCGGTCGGCTGCACACGGGCCATGTAGTCGGCCGTAGCAAAGCGCGCCAGCTGCACCTCGCGCCGGTCATGGTAGGCCGCCAGCGCCAGATCGGCGGGGGTGGACAGAACCAGAGCGGTCTGCATCCATATGCCCTGCACCTGGCGCAAGCTGAGCTCCTGGCGCACGCCCGCCTCGAATGACTCCGGGCTCATGCCCTGACTGCCCAGCAGGAGACGGTAGCGCTCCATGTCCAGCGTCCCATCGGGGCGACGCAGCTGGGCGATCGCCGGGATAGACTGCAGCTCGCGCGCCAGCCGTGCATCGCTGACGCCGACGCGCGCATCCTGCGCGGCCAGCGTCAGCACGCGCTCGCGCACCAACCGCTCCAGCGTGGCGTAGCGGACGGCTTCCGAGTCCAGCAGCCTGGCATCGATGCCGGGCATCAACTGGCGCACGCGCTCGACTTCCTGGCGATGCACGGCGTCCCACTCGCCGCGGGTGATGTCGCTGCGGCCCACGCGCGCCACCGTCTTGTCCTTCTCGAGGAAACGGTTGTAGCCGTCGATGCCCACGAGCACGAAAGAGGGAATGATCAGCAAAAACAGCAAGACCATGAGGATCTTGTTGTGCTTGCGTACGTGTTCAAACATGAGCGCGCTCTCCATGGCGCATCCAGCCGCTGCCGGATGCTCGACAACAAAAAAGGCGAACCTGCCGTTCGCCTTTGCCGTAGTGGTGGGTGCTGACGGGATCGAACCGCCGACCTACGCCTTGTAAGGGCGCCGCTCTACCAGCTGAGCTAAGCACCCCACCGTCAGCGACGGTCAGTTCAGCGCGTCCTTGAGGGCTTTGCCCGGACGGAACTTCGGCACCTTGGCAGCCTTGATTTTAATCGTGGCGCCGGTGCGGGGATTGCGGCCGGTGCGGGCGGCGCGCTTGCCCACGGCAAAGGTCCCAAAGCCGACGAGAGAGACGGAGCCGCCCTTGCGCAGGGTGGTCTTGACGGCACCAATGGTGGCTTCCAGCGCGCGGGTGGCGGCCGCCTTGGAGATGTCGGCATGTTTGGCGATGTGCTCGATCAGTTCGGTCTTGTTCACAAAGATCCCCTTGTTGGATGCTGCGTTGATTGATCAGTCTGTCTCTCGATGGACCTCTGTATCCGTTGAGCCGCTGGGCCAGCCGGTCGCATCGTCTGCAGTTGGAACTGCTGCATGGGATTAGAGCGACGGAGATACCCCGTGTCAATCGGCACATGCGGCATTAGCAACAGCGCGGGGGCGAATTCTAGACGCAATCCGTGAGCAAGTTCGCTGTCCGCCGGGGAAAATTGCGACGGTTTGCGACAGGACAAACCCAGGGGTCCGGCATCCCCTTTCGGTGCGCTGCATCAACGCGGTGCACGCACGACCAGCCCGACGCCTACGGCCGTCAGCGCCGTGCCCGACACCACCAGCCACGTGATCGGTTCGCCAAACAGCAGCCAGGCCATCAGCGCCGTCGTCGGCGGCACCAGATAGAGCAGGCTGGTCACCGAGGTGGCAGCGCCGCGCTGGATGAGCAGGTACAGCAGGGAACTGCCCCCCAGCGTCAACCCCAGCACCGACCAGGCCATGGCCCCGAGCAACTCCCAGTTGAGCCCGCCATCGGGGCCGATCCAGCGCATGACTTCCGGCTCCAGCCAGGCCAGTGGCAGCGAGACCAGCAGCGCGGCCAGCAGCTGCACCGCATTGGCGCTGCGCACGTCGCAGGGCGCCACGAAGTGCTTCTGGTACAGCGTGCCGGCGGTGATGCTGAGCAGCGCCAGCACGGCCATGCCCAGATTCAGGCCGTTGACCTCGCCTCCGCCCATCCGGTCCCACACGACCAGCAGCAGGCCGCCCAGACCCAGGCCCAGGCCAGCCCACTGGCGCGGCGTCACCCGCGACCCCCGCGCCGACAGCCAGATGGCCGTGAGCACGGGCTGCAGGCCGACGATGAGCGCCGTCAGGCCCGAGCCCATGCCGGCCTTGACGGCGGACCAGACGCCGCCCAGATAGCCCGCATGCATCAGCACGCCGGTGACGGCCAGATGCAGCCACTGCCCGCGCGTGGCCGGCCAGGCCACGCGGGCCAGCCAGATCCACGGCAAAAAACACACGATGGACAGCACATAGCGCCAGACCAGAAAGGTCAGCGGCGGCGCGTGGGGCATGCCGTAGCGCGCGACGATGAAGCCGGTGCTCCAGATCAGCACGAAGACCCAAGGCATGGCGCGCAGCAGCGCGTCGTCTTGCGCTCTCACCCCCATGCCGGGCTTACCTCACCCGTGCCCGGATCTCGGGCAGCGCCTTGCGCAGGTAATAGACCATGGACCAGATGGTCAGCACCGCCGCCACCCAGATCAGCACCTGCCCCCAGGCTCGGGTGTCGATCAGGCCGAACAGCGAGCCGTCGTACAGCAGGAAGGGGATGGCCACCATCTGCACCGTGGTCTTGACCTTGCCCAGCATGTGCACGGCCACGCTGCGCGCCGCGCCGATCTGGGCCATCCATTCCCGCAGCGCCGAAATGGCGATTTCGCGGCCGATGATGATCAGCGCCACGAAGGCATCGGTGCGCTGCAGGTCCACCAGCACCAGCAGGCTGGCGCAGACCAGAAACTTGTCGGCCACCGGATCGAGAAAGGCGCCAAAGGCAGAGATCTGGTTGAGCCGGCGCGCCAGGTAGCCGTCGAGCCAGTCGGTCAGCGCGAACAGCACGAACATCACCGTGGCGATGAGATTGCGCGTGGCCGGCTCCAGCGGCAGCTGGAACACCCCCACGATGAGCGGGATCGCGACGATGCGCGTCCAGGTCATGAGCGTGGGGATGGTGAAAAACATGGGCCGCATTGTGGCACGGCTCAATGCAGGGCCCGGTAGATAGCCTCGGCCAGTTCGTGCGAAATGCCCTCCACCGTCATCAAGTCCTCCACGCTGGCCGCCGCCACGCCGCGCACGCCGCCAAAGCGCTGCAGCAGCCGGGCGCGCCGCTTCGGCCCAACCCCGGGAATGTCCTCCAAGCGGCTTGCGCCGGTGCGCACCCGCGCGCGCGCCGCGCGCATGCCGGTGATGGCGAACCGGTGCGCCTCGTCACGGATCTGCGCCACCAGCATCAGCGCGGCCGAGTCTCTGCCCAGATAGACCTTCTCGCGCCCGTCGGCGAACACCAGCTCCTCCAGCCCGACTTTGCGGCCCTCGCCTTTCTCCACGCCAACGATCAGCGACAGATCCAGCCCCAGCTGCTCGAACACCTCCCGCGCCACGCCGACCTGCCCGCGCCCGCCATCGACCAGCACCAGATCGGGCAGGCGATCGGTGCCCTCGGTGGCCAAAGCGGCCTCGCCGCCTTCGAGTCCGCGCCCCTCGCGCCAGGCCTGCGCCAGCCGCGCATAGCGCCGCATCAGCACCTGCCGCATGGCGGCATAGTCGTCACCGGGCGTGATGCCGTCGATCCGGTAGCGCCGGTATTCGCTGCTTTGCAGCTTGTGGTGGTGATACACGACACAGGAAGCCTGGGTGGCCTCGCCGGCGGTGTGGGAGATGTCGAAGCACTCGATGCGCAGCTCATCCAGCCGGTCCTGCGGCAGGGCCAGCGCCTCTGCCAGCGCGCGGGTGCGCGCCTGCTGCGACCCCTCTTCGGCCAGCAGCCGGGCCAGCTGCAGGCTGGCATTGGTCTGCGCCATCTCCAGCCAGATGCGGCGCTGGCCGCGTGGCTGGTGGATGGCCCGCATCTTCACCCCGGTCTGCTCGGCCAGCGCCTGCAGCAGCTGGGCGCGCACCGGCGCGCTGGTGACCAGCAGGGGCACCGGCGGCAGCGCCAGATAGTGCTGGGCGATGAAAGCCTCCAGCACCCGCGCCTCCACCGGCAAGGCATCGACATCCTCCTGCGCGGCAGCCTGCAAGGCCATCGCGTCGTCCACATGGGCCGGAAAATAAGCGCGGTCCCCCAGATGGCGTCCGCCGCGCACCATGGCCAGGTTCACGCAGGCGCGCCCGCCCTGTACCTGCACGGCCAGGATGTCCACGTCGCGGTCATCGGTGCTCTCCACCGCCTGCTGGTGCAACACCCGCGACAGGGCCGCGACCTGGTCGCGCAGCTCGGCGGCCTGCTCGAACGCCAGATCCTGCGCGTACTGCTGCATGCGGGCCTGCAGCTGTTCGAGCACCTGCTGGGTTTCTCCGCGCAGAAACGCCTCGGCATGGGCCACGTCCCGGGCATAGTCCGCCGCCGTCACCCGCCCCACGCAGGGCCCCGAACAGCGCTTGATCTGGTACAGCAGGCAGGGGCGGGTGCGGTTGGCAAACACCGTGTCCTCGCAGGTACGCAGGCGAAACACCTTCTGCAGCAGCTCGATGGCCTCCTTGACGGCCCAGGCGTTCGGATAAGGCCCGAAGTAATGGTGGCGCCTGTCCACCGCCCCGCGGTAGTAAGCCACCCGCGGCCAGGCGGCGGGCGCTTTCGAATCGTCGCCCTGGGCGACGGTGATCTTGAGGTAGGGGTAGCTCTTGTCGTCGCGAAACAGGATGTTGTAGCGCGGGTTCTGCGTCTTGATCAGGTTGTTTTCCAGCAGCAGGGCCTCGGCCTCGGAGCGCACCACCGTGGTTTCCAGCCGGGCGATCTTGCCCACCATGTGGCCGATGCGCGTGCCGTCGTGGCTGCGCTGGAAATAGCTGGCCACGCGCTTTTTCAGGTTGCGCGCCTTGCCCACATACAGCAGCGTGCCCTGGGCGTCGAAATAGCGGTACACCCCCGGCAGCGCGGGCAAGGCGGCCACCTGCGCCAGCAGCTCGGGGCTGTGGGCCGGCACGCCGGCGGCCGCGTCCACGGCTGCCTGACCCTGTTCCTGTTGCTCTTGCATGCGCCGTATTGTGGACAATCCGGCCGCATGACGGCTGCACTGCGCTGGGACATTTTCTGCCGCGTCATCGACAACCACGGCGATCTGGGCGTGAGCTGGCGGCTGGCACGCCAGCTCGCCGCGCGCGGCCACCTGGTGCGCCTGTGGGTGGACGATGCCCAGGCCCTGGCCTGGATGGCCCCCCAGGGCTGCCCCGGGGTGCAGGTGCTGCCGTGGGCGCAGCCGCTCACCTGGCCCGGCGAACTGCCCCCCGGCCAGGTGCTGGTCGAAGCCTTTGGCTGCGAGATTCCACCCGAATTCGTGCAACGCTATGTGGACTGGCGCCGTGCCGACGGCGCGGCGGCGGCGTGGTTCAACCTGGAATACCTGAGCGCCGAGCCCTATGTGGAGCGCTGCCACGGCCTGCCCTCGCCCGTCATGCACGGGCCCGGACGGGGACTGCAAAAAATCTTTTTCTACCCCGGCTTCACCCCCCGCACCGGCGGCCTGCTGCGCGAGCCGGATCTGCCGGCGCGGCAGGCACGCTTCGATGCCAGCGCCTGGCTGGCCGCGCAGGGCTGCCAGGCCGGCAGCGGCCTGCGGGTCTCGCTGTTCTGCTACGAGCCGCCTGCCCTGCCCGCTCTGCTGCAGCAGCTCGCCGGCCTGCGCGCCACGCTGCTGGTCACGGCCGGGCGGGCGGCTGAGGCCGTGCGGGCCTGCGCGCAGCCCGAAGGCCTGACCGTCCACTACCTGCCCTGGCTGACCCAGGACGACTACGACCACCTGCTGTGGGCCTGCGACCTCAATTTCGTACGCGGCGAAGACTCGCTGGTGCGCGCGCTGTGGGCCAACCGGCCGTTCATCTGGCACATCTACCCGCAGCACGACGGGGCGCACCATGCCAAGCTGCACGCCTTTCTGGACTGGCTGCAGGCCCCGCCGACGCTGCGCGAATTCCATGCCGTCTGGAACGGGCTGCACGCTGCCCCACTCCCCCCGCCCGATCCGGCCCACTGGCAGCCGGTGGCGGCCGCGGCCCGGACGCGCCTGCTGGCGCAGGCCGACCTGCTGACCCAGCTGCTGCAGTGGGTGCAGCGGCTGCGCGCGCCGGCCGGGAACTTTTGAAATACGGCTAAAATCTCAAGCTTTGCACAGGCTGGCGCGGGGTTTGCGCCTGCTTGCAGCCCAAAAGCCGCGCGCCGCCGGTCTCCCGGCCCCTGCGGCCCCTCCTCCAACTCGCCCAAGCATCATGAAAATCGCTCAGGAAATCCGCGCCGGCAACGTGATCATGCACGACAACAAACCGATGGTCGTGCTCAAGACCGAATACAGCCGCGGTGGCCGAAATGCCGCTACCGTGCGCATGAAACTCAAGGCTCTGCTGAACAACATGGCCACCGAAGTCGTCTTCAAGGCCGACGACAAGATGGACCAGATCGTGCTGGACAAGAAGGAGTGCACCTACTCCTATTTCGCCGATCCGATGTACGTGTTCATGGACGCCGACTACAACCAGTACGAGGTCGAAGCCGAGAACATGGGCGACGCCCTGCACTACCTGGAAGACGGCATGCCGGTGGAAGTGGTGTTCTACGAGGGCAAGGCCATCTCGGTGGAACTGCCCACCACCGTGGTGCGCGAGATCACCTGGACCGAACCGGCCGTCAAGGGCGACACTTCGGGCAAGGTGATGAAGCCGGCCAAGATCGCCACCGGCTTCGAAGTGTCGGTGCCGCTGTTCGTCGATCAGGGCGACAAGATCGAGATCGACACCCGCACCGGCGAATACCGCAAGCGCGTCTGAACCGGCACGATCTCACGGCACACAAGGCTCCTGCGGGAGCCTTGTTCGTTTGCAGTCCCTCTTTCGGTGTAGGCTTGCGCCATGACCGACTCTGCATCCACACTTCCTGCAGCGAATGGCTCCGGCCTGTCCAAGCTGGTCCTGCGCCGCGTGCTCATCGACACCTACCACGAGAACGTGGCCTACATGCACCGCGACTGCGAGGTCTACCGGGCCGAAGGGTTCAAGGCCCTGTCCAAGGTCGAGGTGCGCACCAACGGCCAGCGCATCCTGGCCACGCTCAACGTCGTCGATGACGCGTCGATCGTGGCCTGCGGCGAACTGGGCCTGTCGCGCGCCGCTTTTGCCCAGCTCGACGTGGCCGAGGGGCAGCATGTCACGGTGGCCCAGGCCGAACCGCCCGAATCGATCGGGGCGCTGCACCGCAAGCTGGCCGGCGAACGCCTGCAGCGGGAGGATTTCCGCGCCATCGTGCGCGACATCACGGCCCACCACTACTCCAAGATCGAGCTGACGGCCTTCGTCGTGGCCACCCACCGCGACGAGCTGGACCGTCAGGAAGTGCAGTACCTGACCGAAGCCATGATCGAAGCCGGCCAGCGGCTGGACTGGCAGGAGTCGCTGGTGGTGGACAAGCACTGCATCGGCGGCATCCCGGGCAACCGCACCTCGATGCTGGTGGTGCCCATCGTGGCCGCGCACGGCATGCTCTGCCCCAAAACGTCCTCGCGCGCCATCACCTCCCCGGCCGGCACCGCCGACACCATGGAAGTGCTGGCCGATGTGGAACTGCCGATCGAGCGGCTGCAGCAGATCGTGCAGCAGCACCGCGGCTGCCTGGCCTGGGGCGGCACGGCCCACCTGTCGCCGGCCGACGACGTGCTGATCTCGGTCGAGCGGCCGCTGGCGCTGGACTCGCCCGGCCAGATGGTGGCATCCATCCTGTCCAAAAAAATCGCCGCCGGCTCCAGCCACCTGGTGCTGGACATTCCCATCGGACCGACAGCCAAGGTGCGCTCCATGCCCGAAGCGCAGCGCCTGCGGCGGCTGTTCGAGTATGTGGCACGCCATCTCAAACTCTCGCTGGACGTGGTGATTACCGACGGGCGCCAGCCCATCGGCTTCGGCATCGGCCCGGTGCTGGAAGCGCGCGATGTGATGCGGGTGCTCGAGAACGACCCGCGCGCGCCGATGGACCTGCGCCAGAAGGCCCTGCGGCTGGCCGGGCGCATGCTCGAAGCCGACCCCGACGTGCGCGGCGGCGATGGCTTTGCCATCGCCCGCGACATCCTCGATTCGGGCCGGGCACTGAAGAAGATGAACGATCTCATCGCCGCCCAGGGCAGCCGCCATTTCGATCACCATCACCCCCCGCTGGGCGCGCTCACCTTCGAAGTCCGCGCCCCCGCCAGCGGCGTCATCGTCGGCATCGACAACCTGCAGCTGGCGCGCATCGCGCGCTTTGCCGGAGCGCCCAAGGTCAAGGAGGCCGGCGTCGATCTGGCCGTCAAGCTGGGCGACGCCGTGCGCGAAGGCGACCTGCTGTACCGCGTGCATGCCAGCTACCCCTCGGACCTGGAGTTCGCCCGTCAGGCCTGCGCCCGCTCCAGCGGCTACCGCATCGGCACGGCCGAGCAGGTGCCGCACGTCTATGTGGAGTTCTGAGATGGCGCCCACTGTGCTGCTGCACTTTGCCGAGGAAGCGGCCAGCGCGGCGCGCATTGCCGCGGCCGCCGGCATCGCCACCGCCTGCATCGACCGCCACCGCTTCCCCGATGGCGAGCTCCGGCTGCGACTGCCGGCTGCCCTGCCCGCCCACGTCGTGCTGCTGCGCTCGCTCGCGCAGCCGAACGAAAAACTGGTCGAGCTGCTGCTGGCCGCGCACACCGCGCGCGAGCTGGGCGCGCAGCAGCTCACGCTGGTGGCGCCCTACCTGGCCTACATGCGGCAGGACATGGCCTTCGCGCCCGGCGAAGCGGTCAGCCAGCGCATCGTCGGGCGCTTTCTGGCCGGCCTGTTCGATGCGCTGGTCACCGTCGATCCGCACCTGCACCGCGTCGCCACGTTGCAGCAGGCCGTGCCGCTGGCCCGCGCCATCGTCCTCAGCGGCGCCCCGGTGCTGGCCGACCTGATCGTGCGCGAGCGCCCCGGGGCGCTGCTGATCGGCCCGGACGAGGAGTCGGCCCAGTGGGTGGCGCAGGCGGCGGCACGCCATGGCCTGGACCACGCAGTCTGCCGCAAGGTGCGCCATGGCGACCGGCAGGTGGAGATCGCGCTGCCGGCCATCGAGCTGCGCGGCCGCGCCGTCGTGCTGCTGGACGACGTGGCCAGCAGCGGCCACACGCTGGCGCAGGCCGCTCGCGCGCTGCTGGATGCCGGCGCGGCCTCGGTGGATGTGGCCGTCACGCACGCCCTCTTCGCCGGCGATGCCCTGCAGCTGCTGCGCGAGGCCGGCATCGGCCAGGTCTGGAGCACCGACTGCATCGCCCACCCCAGCAATGCGGTGAGCATGGCGCCTGCCATCGCAGCCGCCTTGCCCTGACACCTCTGCCCTGCCATGAAAGCTGCACACGACATCCACACCCGCACCCTGGCCGATGCCTGGGCCGACCTCAAAGCCCATGCCGACAGCGGCCGCCCGCTTGCGGCCGACGCCTACCGGCTGGCTTTCGCCGACCCGCAATTCCTGCTGCGCCGGGAAACGCGCGGCATCCGCTTCCAGCTGGAGCTGATGAAGCCCGACCTGGAGCAGCAGGAGCAAGGCGTCACCAACACCATCGTCGTCTTCGGCAGTGCGCGCTTTGCCTCGCCCGAGCTGGCCCAGCAGCGGCTGCAGCAGGCCCAGGCCAGCGGCGATGCCGATGCGCTCGCGCGGGCCCAGCGCGACCTGCGCCATGCCGCGTACTACGAGCAGGCCCGCCGTTTTGGCCGCCTGGTCGCCGAGCACAGCGCGCGCCTGCCCCATGCCGAGCGGCTGTACATCTGCACCGGCGGCGGCCCCGGCATCATGGAAGCAGCCAACCGCGGCGCCCACGAAGCCGGCGCGCTCAGCGTGGGCCTGAACATCGCGCTGCCGCACGAACAACACCCCAACCCCTATATCTCGCCCAGCCTGTGCTTCAAGTTCCACTACTTCGCGCTGCGCAAGATGCACTTCATGATGCGCGCCAAGGCGCTGGTGGCTTTTCCCGGCGGCTTCGGCACGCTCGATGAGCTGTTCGAGGTGCTGACGCTGGTGCAGACGGGCAAATCGGAACCCGTCCCGGTGGTGCTGTTCGGCAGCGCGTTCTGGCGCCGGCTGGTCGATTTCGACTTCCTGGTCGAAGAAGGCGTGATCTCGCCCCAGGACATCGGGCTCTTCACCATCGTGGACACGCCGGAGGCAGCCTGGGACGCCATCCAGTCCTTCTACCGGCTGGAAAACGGCCAGGGCTGAACGCGCGCAGCCCGGGCGCTCAGGGCCGCGCGGCCGCGTGGCCCTGCGCCAGCTGCTGCCGCAATCCCCAGGCCAGGCGGCTGCCCAGCCCCACGCCGGCGCCGACCACCCAAAACACCAGCGACACGCCCACCACCGCCCCGATGCTGCCAAACAGCAGCGGCATGACCACGCTGGAGCCGTTGAGCGACATCAGCCGCAGGCCCAGCGCCTCGCCCTGCCGGTCGGCCGGCGTGATCTGGTGCAGCGCGCTCATGATCATCGGCTGCACCGAGCCCAGCACCAGCCCCAGCAGCGCCGAGCACACCCCCATGCTCCAGGCATTGGGCAGCCAGGGATAGACCGCGAAGATCAGCCCGGCCGCCAGCATCACGCCGCCCATCACCATCCACTCGCGCAGGTGCGCGGCCAGCCAGGGCATGGCCAGGCGCACCAGCGTAGCGGCAACGGCAAACGCGCCCAGCAACGTGCCGATGACCGAGGCGCTGTAACCCCGCTCGTGCCCGAGCACCGGCAGCACGAAGGTGTGCACATCCCAGCACGACGACAGCAGCCAGTTCACCAGCAACAGCCGGCGCATCGCGGGCAGCCGCAGCAGATCCCAGGCGCGCCGCGCACCGGCCGCAGCCGCCGGCGCCGCGCGTGCCGGCTCGGGGGTGGCGCGTACCCACCACCAGGTCAGCAGCGGCAAGACGGCGAGCAAGGCGAACGCGCAGCGAAAGCCGCTCAGATCGTCGGCCGCAGCGCCCAGCCAGGCCCCGGCATGGTCGATCAGCAGACCGGCGGCCAGCGGCCCCAGGAAGTTGGAGGTGGCCGGCCCGATCGACAGCCAGCTGAACATCTGCTTGAGCTCGGTGGCATCGCGCGCGGCGCGCCCCACATGGCGTTGCAGCGCGATGGCCGCCGCGCCCGTGGCCCCGCCGCTGGCCAGCGCAGCCAGGCACAGCAGCGGAAAAACCGGCCACAGCGCCGCCAGACCGGTGGCCAGCGTGGCAGCCGCCACGCTCAGGCCGATGGGGCGCCGCAGGCCATGGCGGTCTGCATAGCGCCCGGCCGGCAGCGCCAGAAACACCTGGGTCAGCGCAAACAGCGCCATCAGCATGCCCACGGCCAGCGCACTGTAGCCCTGCCGCAGCGCCAGCAGGGGCGCTGCCATGCGCAGACCGGCCATGCAGGCATGCAGGCAGATGTGCCCGCCGATCAGGCGGGCCAGCCCGGCCCCTCGGGTTGCCGCCGCGCTCACCCTTCGTCGGCCTCGCGCTCCAGCGGCAGCAGCGCCTGCGCCTGCTCCTCCGGCAGCGCCTGGACCTGGCGCAGCGCGCGGCCCATCGCGCGGCTGCGCACCTCGGCGCTGCTCAGGGTGTTGAGCACCGTTTCGGTCTGCGAGCGGACCTTGGCTAGCACGCCGCCGA
This sequence comes from Hylemonella sp., assembly GCA_036846225.1. Taxonomy (GTDB): domain Bacteria; phylum Pseudomonadota; class Gammaproteobacteria; order Burkholderiales; family Burkholderiaceae_C; genus Hylemonella. Next base: position 6,856 of record DAIUCJ010000005.1, on the reverse strand, counting down.
ACTTCTCGAACTCGGTCTTGACCGCGCCCAGCACCTGCCACACCTCGCTGGAGCGCTTCTCCAGCGCCAGCGTGCGAAAGCCCATCTGCAGCGAGTTCAGCATGGCCAGCAGCGTGGTGGGGCCGGCCAGCGTCACCCGGTACTCGCGCTGCAAGGCTTCCATCAGGCCGGGGCGGCGCAACACCTCGGCATACAGCCCTTCGGTCGGCAGGAACAGGATGGCGAAGTCCGTCGTGTGCGGCGGCTCCACGTATTTCTCCGCGATGGACTTGGCTTCCAGCCGGATGCGCGTCTCCAGCGCCTTGGCCGCCGCTTCGGCGGCGGCGGCATCGGCGCGCTGCTGGGCTTCGAGCAGGCGCTCGTAGTCTTCGTTGGGAAATTTGGCGTCGATCGGCAGCCAAAGCGGCGCGCCGTCCTGCGCCTTGCCCGGCAGCTTGATGGCAAAGTCCACCACATGCTTGCTGCCGGGACGCGTGGGCACCTGGGCGGCGTACTGATCCGGCACGAACACCTGCTCCAGCAGCGCCGCCAGCTGCGCCTCGCCGAACATCCCGCGGGTCTTCACGTTGGTCAGCAGGTGCTTGAGATCGCCCACGCCGGCAGCCAGCGTCTGCATCTCGCCCAACCCCTTGTGCACCTGCTCCAGACGCTCAGCCACCTGCTTGAAGCTCTCACCGAGTCGCGCATGCAGCGTGGTCTGCAGCTTCTCGTCCACCGTGGCGCGCATTTCCTCCAGCTTGGCGGCATTGGTCTGCTGCAGCTGGGCCAGTTGCGCCTCCAGCGTGGCGCGCACTTCGGCCAGACGGCGGGCATTGGCCTCGCTCAGGGCCGCCAGCTGGGTGGCCAGCGTATCGGCCAGGGTCTTTTGCAGCAGCGCCAGCTGCTGGCCAAAAGCGTCGATCTGGGCATTCTGGGTGCGGGTGGACTCGGCGGCCTGCTGCACCAGGCTTTGCTGAAAGGTCGCCAGGCTCTGCATCAGCTCCAGACGGGTCGTGCGCGCGGTCTCATTCATTTCCTGCCGCAGCTCGCGCGCCATGCGCTCCTGCAGGGCCGGCCCTTCGATGCGCAGCTGCTCCAGCGCACGCAGGGCCGACACATCGCTGCGCCGCAGCAGCACGACCAGCACCAGCGCCAGATTCAGCACGCCGAGCCCGAGCAGGGCCCAGACAAGTTCCGTATTCAAACCGCATTCCTCCTGCGCTCGATGGTGCGCATCCCGGGCCTTGCAGCCGGGCCTCGTATTGTGCGCGATCGCCGCCGCCCCACCGGCCTGCTCGTGCCCCCACGCCGCCGGCGCATGCAGCCGGATGCCCCGGATATACATTTGTACCAATACAATGGCACCCATGACACGCACGCCGGCCACCATGCCGCCTGTGCGGGCACGCCGCCGCACAGGCAGCGCCCCGCAACCATCCAGCGCAGCCGCCGCACCCGATGTGGAAGCGCTGCGGCGCTTTCGCCAGATCTACGCCACCGTGCGCGCGCAGTTCCGCCAGGTCGAGCAGGCGGCCGGCACCGGCGCGGCCCAGCTGCGCGCGCTGTCGCTGCTGCGCGAGCGCCCGGGCCTGCGCGTTGGTGACCTGGCTCAGGCCATGGACATCCACCAGTCCACGGCCAGCAACCTCGTGCGCACGCTGCTGCAGCGGCAGCTGATCCAGGCCGCGCGCAGCGCGCAGGACGCGCGCGTGCTGCAGCTGCGACTGACGGCCGCCGGTGAAAAAGTCCTGCAACGGGTCGATGGGCACTATGTGGGCGTGCTGCCCCGCGCCCTGCAGGCGCTGCCCGTGGAGGTGCTCAACCGTCTCAACGCCGACCTGGACTTGCTGCTGGCAGCCATGCAGGTCGACGCCCGGGCCGCGCGCACGCCGCTGGCAGCCTTGTAACAGGCCGTTGAAAAACGTCGCGAGGATGGACAGATGCAAGGCGCACGGCGCGCAGCGACCAAGACATATCGAGCAGATAGGCGAGGGAGCGAGCACCGCGCAACGCCGCAGATGGCCTACCGCAGCAGTTTTTCAACAGCCTGGTAAGCCGGTGCCGCCCCTGCGTACCATACCCATCGACAAGGAACCCACATGATCGATCTGATGCTGCAAGGCTCCGAATGGATACGCCCTTCCGCCGGCCTGCCCATCGTGCAATGGGCGCTGCTGCTGGCGCTGGCCGCTGCGGCCGGTCACCTGTCGCAGCGCTACCTCGGGCTGCCCCAGGTGCTGGGCTACTCGGTCGTCGGCGCGCTGGCCGGTTTTTCCGGCTATACGGCGGCCAGTTGGCCTTTGGACGGCATCGCCCGCTTTCTGGTCGAACTGGGGCTGGCGATCATGCTGTTCGAGGCCGGCGCGCGGCTGAGCCTGCGCTGGTTCCGCCATAACCCCATGCTGCTGCTGCAAAGCGCCGCCGAAGCGATGCTGACCTATCTGGCCGCCCGCTGGGTGCTCAATGCGTTTGCAGTCGATGCGGCCCTGCACACCCCGCTGGCCCTGCTGCTGGTGGCCACCTCGCCGGCGGTGCTGATGCGCGTGGCCGCCGATTTGCACGCCAGCGGGCCGGTGACCGAGCGCACGCTGACGCTGGCCGCCCTGAACACGTTTTACGTGCTCACCCTGGGCGGGGTGCTGGCGCGGCTGCTGGGGCGTTCGCCCGCCACGCTGGCCGATGCCTTCCAGCCGGCCCTGCTGTCGATCGCCGCCTCGCTGCTGGTCGGGGGCGTGCTCGCCTATGCGCTGCGCCAGGCCCTGCGGTACATGAGCCCGGCCAGCGAAAACACAGCCGTGCTGCAGCTGGCGCTGATTGCCGCCGGCGCGGCGCTGGCCGCGCATTTTGGCGGCTCGGCGCCGCTGGCCGCGCTGCTGGCCGGCGTGATGCTCAGGGCCACCCACCCCCGCCCTTGGTATGGGCCGCGGCAGTTCGGCACCGCAGCCGGCGGCCTGACCATTCTGCTGTTCGTGCTGGTCTCGATGGCTGCCGCCCAGGCCCCCTGGGCCTGGGAAGCCTGGAGCCTGATGGCCGCTCTGGTGCTGGCGCGCACGCTGGCCAAGGCGGCCGCGATCGCGCTGGGCGGCTGGGGCAGCGGCGCCAGTATCCGGCAGGCCCTGTGGACCGCCGCCGCGATGTGGCCGATGTCGGCCGTCGCGCTGCTGCTGGTGTCGCAGTTCGTCGAATTCGCCCCGGAGCCGGGCGTGCGCGTGGCCGCCATCGCCCTGCCCCTCATTCTGTTCATGGAGGTGCTGGGCGCCCTGATGGCCACGCTGGCGCTGCAGCGCGCCGGCGAAGCCGGCCAGACCCCCACGGGCCGCCCCGTACGCCTCAAGGAACCCGGAGACAGCCGCGATGCCGCTTGAACCGTTCAGCCACTCGCAAGCCCTGACGCTGGGCGTGGAGCTGGAGCTGCAGCTCGTCAACACCCACGACTACGATCTGGCGCCCTATGCCGACGACATGCTGCGGCTGCTGGCCCGGCGCAAGCTGCCGGGCAGCGTGGTGCCGGAGATGACCTCCAGCATGATCGAAATCTCCACCGGCGTGTGCACGACGCCGGCCCAGGTGCTGGAGCAGCTGGGGCAGATCCGCGACGCCCTGGTGCAATGTGCCGACAAGCTCAACATCGCCGTGGTCGGCGGCGGCACCCACCCGTTCCAGCAGTGGCACGAGCGCCGCATCTACGACAAGCCGCGCTTTCGCCAGCTGTCGGAGCTGTACGGCTACCTGTCCAAGCAGTTCACCATTTTCGGGCAGCACGTCCACGTGGGCTGCCCCGACGCCGACAGCGCCTTGCTGATGCTGCACCGCATGTCGCGCTACATCCCGCACTTCATCGCGCTGTCGGCCTCCTCGCCTTACGTGCAGGGGCATGACACGGCCTTCGACTCGGCCCGCCTGAACTCGGTCTTCGCCTTCCCGCTGTCGGGCCGAGCCCCTTTCGTGCTGAACTGGGACGATTTCAACGCCTACTTCGACAAGATGACGCGCACCGGCGTGGTCCGCAGCATGAAGGACTTCTACTGGGACATCCGGCCCAAGCCGGAGTACGGCACGATCGAGATCCGCGTGTTCGACACGCCGCTGACCGTCGAACGCGCCGCCGCGCTGGCGGCCTATGTGCAGGCCCTGGCGGCCTGGTTCCTGCACGAGCAGCCCTTCAGGCCCGACGAGGACGATTACCTGGTCTATACCTACAACCGCTTCCAGGCCTGCCGCTTCGGGCTGGATGCGGTCTATGTGGACCCGGCCAGCGGGACCCACCTGCCGCTGAAGGAGCACATCCTGGCCACGCTGGATCGCATCGCGCCCTATGCCACGCAGCCGGGTGCCGAGGCCGGGCTGGAGCTGCTGCGACGCGACAGCGAGCGCGGCCACAACGACGCGCGCTGGCTGCGCGAATGCCAGGCGCGCGAGCAGCTGCTGGCCGAAGTCACCCGCCAGGCAGCCGGGCGCTGGCGCAGCGGCCCAGCGGCCCAGCCCGCTCAGGCCCGCTGAAGCACCTGCGGGTTCAGCGGCGTCAGCGCCTGGCCGCGCTCGAAGAAGGCAATCAGGTTGTCGGCCGCCAGCTGGGCCATGGCCTTGCGCGTGGGCACACTGGAGCTGGCGATGTGCGGCGTGAGCACGACATTGGGAACCGTCAGCAGATCCGGATGGACCTTGGGCTCGCCCTCGAACACATCCAGGCCGGCTGCGGCGATGCGCTTTTCCCGCAGCGCCTGGGCCAGGGCGGCGTCATCGACGATGCCGCCGCGCGCGATATTGACCAACGTGGCCGTCGGCTTCATCAGGGCCAGTTCGGCCGCGCCGATGGCATGGTGCGAAGCGGGTGTGTAGGGCAGCACCAGCACCAGGTGGTCCGCCGTGCGCAGCAGTTCCTCCTTGCTGACGTAGGTGGCCTTGCAGGCAGCCTCGGCGGCCGGATCCAGCCGCGAGCGGTTGTGGTAGATCACCTTCATGCCGAAGCCATGCGCGCCGCGCTTGGCGATGCCCTGGCCGATGCGGCCCATGCCCAGAATGCCCAGCGTGGCACCGTGGATGTCGGAGCCGGCAAACATGTCATAGCTCCACTTGGTCCACTTGCCGGCGCGCAGGAAATGCTCGCTCTCGCAAATGCGCCGGGCCGTGGCCATCATCAGCGCGAAGCCGAAGTCGGCTGTGGTCTCGGTCAGCACATCCGGCGTGTTGGTGGCCAGCACGCCCCGCGCGGTCATGGCTTCCAGATCGAAATTGTTGTAGCCCACGGCCATGTTGGCGCAGATGCGCAGGCGCGGACAGGCTGCCAGCACCTCCGCGTCGATGCGGTCGCTGCCCGTGGTGAAGGCGCCGTCCTTGTCGGCCAGGCGGGTCGTCAGCTCGGATTTGCTCCAGACGGCGTCGTCCTGGTTGGCCTCGACCTCGAAATGCCGGGACAGTTGCTCCACGATTTCGGGAAACACGGCGCGCGCCACGAGGATCTTCGGTTTGTTCATGATGGTGTCGTTCTCGGTACGTTGGGGAAAATGTTTGTTTCAATCCAGCCAGCGCGTGAAATGGGCCACCGGCTCGCGCGGAGTGTGGAAGGTATTGACCACCGCGTCCTCATCGGCATAGCCCAGGGCCATGCCGCAGACGAGCATCTCTTGCTCGCTGGCGCCGATATGCGGCAGGATGATGCGGGCAAAGGCGTTCCAGGCCGCCTGTGGGCAGGTGTGCAATCCCCGCGCACGGGCGGCCAGCATGATGTTTTGCAGAAACATGCCGTAGTCCAGCAGCGAGCCCCGCCCCATCACCCGGTCGACGGTGAACATCAAGCCCACCGGCGCGTCGAAAAAGCGGAAGTTGCGCTGGTGCTGGGTGTGCATGCGGTCCTTGTCGCCCTTGCCGATACCCAGCAGCCCGTACAGCCCCCAGCCGTTCTCGCGCCGGCGCTCCAGATAGGGACTGACCCACTGCCGGGGGTAATAGTCGTATTCCTCCTGGTACTCGACAGCCAGGGACGGATCGGCTCGCAGCGCATCGTGCGCCGCGCAGACCTTTTGCACCAACGCATCCCGGCTGGCGCCTCGCAGCACATACACCTTCCACGGCTGGGTGTTGGTGCCCGAAGGGGCACGCCGGGCCAGATCCAGAATTTCCTCGATCAGGGCCGCATCCACCGGCCTGGACGCAAACGCCCGGATCGAGCGGCGCGTGCGTATCGCCTCATCGACCGTCATCGCCGCCGTCATGCCAGACGCTCCAGCGCCTCACGCAGGGCCGCCGGCAGCGCAGTGGGGCGGCGGGTCTGGCGATCGACATAGACGTGGACGAAATGGCCCTGCGCGGCCGCGAACTCCGCGCCCTGCGCATACAGCCCGACCTCGTAGCGCACACTGGACTGGCCCAGCCGCGCCACCCGGATGCCCGCCTCGATCGTCTGCGGAAAGGCCAGGGGCTCGAAATAGTTGCAATGGGTCTCCACCACCAGACCGATGACGGCCCCTGCGTGCGGATCCAGCACCCCCTGCTCGATCAGCCAGGCATTGACCGCCGTGTCGAACCAGCTGTAATAGACCACGTTGTTGACATGCCCGTACATGTCGTTGTCCATCCAGCGGGTCGTGATCGAGCGGAAAGCTCGAAACGCGCCGCGCGGCAGGGGGCGGGGGTAATCGGTATCGGTGCGCATGGTCATGCCCGAATCGGCTGCAGCCCCTCATTCTGCCAGCCGGCGCAGCCGCGCCGGCCAGGGCCGCGCCTTCCATGGACCGCCCCATGCCTGCCGGCCCTACCTGCCAGCCCGTTAGCAGGCCGTTGAAAAACGTCGCGAGGATGGCCAGATGCAAGGCGCGCGGCGCGCAGCGACCGAGACATATCGAGCAGATAGGCGAGGAAGCGAGCACCGCGCAACGCC
>DAIUCJ010000004.1:80319-115423 GCA_036846225.1 Hylemonella sp. | reverse complement strand
GCCCCACGCAGGACGATCTCGCCGCAGCGCGGGGACTTGATCAGCGTTTCCCTAAAGCGCCTGCGGTGCCGGCTCCCAGGCGCGCCGGTTGGCCGGGGCGCGGCCGCGGCGCTTCCAGCTATAATGGCGAGCTTTCCACCTTGCCGCACCCCGTTCCGGACGCCGGGGGCGGCTATCCTCCGCCGCCTTGGCCTTGTGGTTAGGGCGGCGTTCAGCCAAAAGGAGCTTTGATGCGTCATTACGAAATCGTCCTCATGATCCATCCGGATCAGAGCGAGCAGGTGCCCGCCATGCTCGAGCGCTACAAGGGCATGATCACCGCCGGCGGCGGCAAGATCCACCGCGTGGAAGACTGGGGCCGCCGCCAGCTGGTCTACATGATCAACAAGCTGGCCAAGGCCCACTACCTGTGCCTGAACATCGAGGCCGACCAGGCCGTGATGAACGAACTGGAGCATGCCTTCCGCTTCAATGACGCCGTGCTGCGTCACCTGACGGTCAAGAAGAAGAAGGCCGAGACCGGCCCTTCGGCGATGATGAAGACCGTCGAGCGCGAAGACGCCCGCAAGGCACAACAGGCGGAGCTGCAGGGCTGACCGTTTGCGCCAGGAGTGACCCTCGACGCCAACCAGCTGACCCTGACGGCCGTCATCGCCGAGCGTTCCGCTCTGCGCTACACCCCGGCCGGACTGCCAGCGCTGGACCTGCTGCTCGAACACGTCTCGCAGCAGCCGGAAGCCGGGCAGCAGAGGCAGGTGGTGGCCCGAGCCAAGGCAGTGGCTTTTGCCAGCCTGGCTGAGAGCCTGCAGCGGCAGCCCATAGGCAGCCGCTGGTGCTTTCAGGGATTCGTCGCCACTCCGCGTACCGGCAAACACCTGGTGTTCCACATCCAAGCGTTTCATCCGATTTAAGCAACAGGAGGCCCCATGGCCACGTTCAAGAAGTCCAACAAGGACAAGCGCCCCAAGCGCAATGCCCAGTCGCTGCTGTTCAAGCGCAAGCGGTTCTGCCGCTTCACCGTCGCCGGTGTCGAGGAAATCGACTACAAGGACATCGACACGCTGCGTGACTTCATCGCCGAAAACGGCAAGATCATCCCGGCGCGCCTGACCGGCACCCGCGCGATCTACCAGCGCCAGCTCAACACCGCCATCAAGCGTGCCCGCTTCCTGGCGCTGTTGCCCTACACCGACCAGCACAAGATCTGAGGAGCCTGACCATGCAAGTGATCCTGCTCGACAAGGTCGTCAACCTCGGCAACCTGGGCGATATCGTCAAGGTCAAGGACGGCTACGCGCGCAATTTCCTGATTCCCACCGGCCGTGCCAAGCGCGCCACCGAAGAGGCCAAGCGCGAGTTCGAAGCCCGTCGCGCCGAACTGGAGAAAGCCGCCGCGGCCAAGCTGGCCGAAGCCCAGGCCCTGGGCGAGAAGCTGGCCGGCACCACCCTGAAGCTGACGCAGAAGGCGGGCGTCGATGGCCGCCTGTTCGGCTCTGTCACCAACTACGACATCGCCGAAGAGCTGAACAAGCTGGGCTACAAGGTCAGCAAGGCGCAGGTGCGCATGCCCAACGGTCCGATCAAGATGGTCGGCGAGAGCAGCGTCAGCGTGGCCCTGCACACCGACGTGGTCGTCGAGATCAACATCGCGGTGTACGGCGAGACGGCCTGACGCACCGGCTGCATCCGTCTAGCGCAAGCCGCCAGGCCCTTGGGTCCGGCGGCTTTTTTCTTGGTCAAGGCTGGCGCTGCCCGGTGCACAGCCTGTCCACCGCTTTCCACAGGCTTGTTCACAGACTTGTCCCTCGACGCCGGCTGGGGGCCGGCGTACGATCCATCCCTACAAGGAAAACCGCATGTCCGCCGTATTGACGCCCGTTGACGAAGGCTACGGGCCGGATCGCCAGATCGCACAGCTGCGCGTGCCGCCCCACTCCAATGAAGCCGAGTCCAGCGTGCTGGGCGGTCTGCTGCTGGACAACGGAGCCTGGGACCGCGTCAGCGATCTGCTGGGCGAGGGCGACTTCTACCGCTACGAACACCGCCTGATCTATTCGGCGATGGCTGCGCTGATCAACGCCAGCCGGCCGGCCGACGTGATCACCGTCTTCGAGCATCTGCAAAGCCTGGGCAAGGCCGAGGAGGTGGGCGGGCTGGCCTACCTGAATTCGCTGGCGCAGTATGTGCCCAGCGCCGGCAACATCCGGCGCTACGCGGAGATCGTGCGCGAGCGCGCCATCCTGCGCAAGCTGGTGGCCGCCAGCGACGAGATCGCCACCACCGCCTTCAACCCCCAGGGGCGGCCGGTGGCCCAGATCCTGGACGAGGCCGAGCAGAAGATCTTCAACATCGGCGAGGAAGGCTCGCGCATGAAGCGCGGCTTCCAGTCCATGGACAGTCTGGTCGTCAGCCTGCTGGACCGCGTGCAGGAGATGGCCGACAACCCGAACGACATCACCGGCGTGCCCACCGGCTTTTACGACCTGGACCGCATGACCGCCGGACTGCAGCCGGGCGACCTGATCGTGCTGGCGGCCAGGCCCTCGATGGGCAAAACGGCCTTCGCGATCAACATCGCCGAGCACGTGGCGCTGCACGAGGGGCTGCCGGTGGCGGTGTTTTCGATGGAGATGGGGGCGGCGCAGCTGGCGGTGCGTATCGTCGGCTCGATCGGGCGCATCGACCAGAGCCGCCTGCGCACCGGCAAGCTCACCGACGAGGAGTGGCCGCGGCTGACCGAAGCCATCGAGAAGCTGCGCAACATCTCGCTGCACATCGACGAGACGCCGGGCCTGACGGTCAGCGAGCTGCGCGCCAACGCCCGGCGGCTGGCGCGGCAGTGCGGCAAGCTGGGCCTGATCGTGGTGGACTACCTGCAGCTGATGAGCGGCTCCAGCAGCGACAACGAAAACCGCGCCACCGAGCTGGGCGAAATCTCGCGTGGCCTGAAGATGCTGGCCAAGGAGCTGGGTTGCCCGGTGATCGCGCTGTCGCAGCTCAACCGCAGCGTCGAGCAGCGTCCGGACAAGCGGCCGATGATGAGCGACCTGCGCGAATCCGGCGCGATCGAGCAGGACGCGGACATCATCATGTTCATCTACCGCGACGAGTACTACACCAAGGACGCCTGCAAGGAGCCGGGGGTGGCCGAAATCCTCATCGCCAAGCAGCGCAACGGCCCGACCGGCACCGTCAAGCTGGCGTTCCTGAAGCCGCTGACGCGCTTCGAAAACCTGGCCGCCGGCTACGGCAGCGGCGATTTCTGATCGAAAATGCCCGCAGGCCGCATGGATGCTAGGTCTGTCGGTGCAATTTCTATAGCGCCTCGCTGGCGTAGTCGGCCAGCCGGGAGCGCTCGCCGCGCGCCAGCGTGATGTGCCCGCTGTGCGGCCAGCCCTTGAAGCGATCGACCGCGAAAGTCAGTCCCGAGGAGCCTTCGGTCAGGTAGGGCGTGTCGATCTGGGCCAGATTGCCCATGCAGACGATCTTGGTGCCAGGGCCGGCGCGGGTGACCAGCGTCTTCATCTGCTTGGGCGTGAGGTTCTGTGCCTCGTCGATGATGACGTACTTGTTCAGGAAGGTGCGTCCGCGCATGAAGTTCATGCTCTTGACCTTGATGCGGCTGCGGATCAGCTCGGCCGTGGCCGCGCGGCCCCATTCGCCGGCGCTGGTGTCGGTCTTGGACAGCACTTCCAGGTTGTCGTCCAGCGCGCCCATCCACGGGCCCATTTTTTCCTCTTCGGTGCCGGGCAGAAAGCCGATGTCCTCGCCCACGCTGACGGTGGCGCGGGTGACGATGATCTCGGTGTAGCGCCGTTCGTCCAGCACCTGCGTCAGCCCGGCGGCCAGCGCCAGCAGGGTTTTGCCGGTGCCGGCGGTGCCGGTCAGCGTGACGAAATCCACCTCCGGATCCATCAGCAGGTTCAGTGCGAAGTTCTGCTCCCGGTTGCGCGCGGCAATGCCCCAGATGGCGTTTTTCAGATGGGTGTAGTCCTTGAGCGTGCGCAGCACGGCGCTCTTGCCACGGATCTCGGTGACGCGGGCGTAAAAGCTGGGCTCGCCGGGCGCCTCGAAATAGACGAACTGGTTGATCAGCAGCTGAGGCACCAGCGGCCCGGTGATGCGGTAGTAGGTGTGGGGTCCCTGCTGCCAGCTCTCTACCGTCTGCCCTTCGGTGGTCCAGAAATCGGCCGGCAGCGCCAGCGAGCCCGCATAGAGCAGGTCGCCGTCTTCCAGCGCCTTGTCGTTCTGGTAGTCCTCGGTGGCCAGGCCCAGCGCGCGGGCCTTGACGCGCATGTTGATGTCCTTGGACACCAGCACCACCTCGCGCCCGGCGTGCTGCTGCCGCAGGGCCTGCACCACGCCCAGGATCTGGTTGTCGGCTTTGCCCTGCGGCAGGCTGGCGGGCAGGGTGTGGCTGAGCGGCTGGGTTTGGAAGTACAACCGGCCGCAGGCTTCCGTGTGGCCGGTGCTGTCCAGGCGCAGGCCGGCGTCGATGTCGGCGCCCTGGGCAGCCGCCAGCGCGTCGAGCAGGCGGCTGGCCTGCCGCGCGTTGCGGGCGACCTCGGTCATGCCCTTTTTGTGGCCGTCCAGTTCCTCCAGCACGATCATCGGTAGAAAAATGTCGTGCTCCTCGAAGCGGAACAGGCACATCGGATCGTGCATCAGCACATTGGTGTCCAGCACGAAGAGCTTGGCCGGCCCACTGGCGGCCGCGCGACGCCCGCGTGAGCGGCTGGCTGTGGTGGCCGCGCCGCTGCGCGGAGGCGCTGTCGGCAATTCCACCACCGCGGCAGGAGCCCGCGCCTGCGGCGGCGTGACGCCTTCTGCGGCAGCCAGCGCCAGGGACGGCCGCTTGCGGCCGGGGTGGGCGGTGGCGTCGTCGCCGGGCGGTGGTTCGGATGGCGCCGCGGTCTTGCGGCTGGGGCGGGCCCGGCTGCGGGCAGTGGCGGCGTAGGCTTCAGGAGCGAGCAGGGCAGCGCGCTGGGTCGGAGCGGGAGGCAGTGGCATGAGCGATCCGGGAAGGGACGGGGACGGGGGCCGTGCGGAAAACAAAAAAGCCGCCCGGAGCAGCGGGGCGGCTTTCAGCGCGGTGTGCAGTTGCGATCCTCAACGGCATGCGGCCCATTATGCATGAGCCGGTGACGCAGCCATGACCCTGTTGCTCAAAAGCATCAGGGCCGGCAGGGCGTGCCGTGCGAGGGATTTTCAGGCGGCAGCCGGCGCGGGAGTGGCCGCGGCCATGGCTTTTTTCAGGGCCTTGGTGGCCTTGAGGACTTCGTCCACATGCCCCGGGACTTTCAGGCCGCGCCATTCCTGGCGCAGGATGCCGTCGGGGCCGATCAGGAAGGTGCTGCGCTCGATGCCCTTGACCTTCTTGCCGTACATGATCTTGTTCTTGACCACGCCGAACATGTGGCACATCTTCTCTTCGGTGTCGGCGATCAGCTCGAACGGCAGCTCCAGCTTGGCCTTGAAGTCCTCGTGAGACTTCATGTTGTCGCGCGAGACGCCGAAGACCACGGCGCCAGCCTTGACGAAGTCCTTGTACTTGTCGCGGAACTGCATCGCCTCGGTGGTGCAGCCCGGGGTGTTGTCCTTCGGGTAGAAGTAGAGCACCAGAATCTGGCCCAGATGCGAGGTGTTGGAAACTTTGATGCCACCGGTGGCGTTGGCTTCGAATTCCGGGATGGGTTTGTTGACAACAATCGCCATAGGACTCAGTTCTTGTGTGACAGCGGCGGCCGGCTCGCAGTCTGCGGCAACGATCCCGGCAGCAAGGCGCGGAGCAAGGCTCAATAGCGAATTTTACCCCGAAACGGCCATCTGGCCGGGCAGTCCGCTCTCGGGGATTTCCAGCAGCAGCGCGGCCAGCACATGCCGTCCTTCGCCCGCCAGGATGTTGTAGGTGCGGCAGGCCGCGGCCGTGTCCATGGTCTCCAGGCCGATGCGCCGCGCCGCCAGCGCCTGCAGCCAGGCCGGCGGTGGAAAGCGCAGGCGCAGCCCGCTGCCCAGCAGCACCACTTCGGGCTGCAGCGCGGCCAGCGCGTCGAAGTGGCTGGCCTGCAGTTCCTCGAAGCGGCGGCAGTTCCACAGCTCGCGTTCGCCCCGCGAGCCCACCAGCAGGCTGCTCTGGTAACGCACGCCATCGACCGCGATCCAGCCGGGGCCGTGGCCGCTGATGTGCTGGACAGAGGGCCGGTCGGGATGCAGCTTCATGGGTGCCGAATTTCTGTGGTCAAATTATAGGTTTCGCCTCGTTTCGCGTCTGTCGGAGGGACTTTGAAGACCATACGCAAATCGGACAAGCTGGCCAACGTCTGCTACGACATCCGCGGCCCCATCATGGAGCGCGCCAAGCAGATGGAGGAGGACGGGCACAGCATCATCAAGCTCAACATCGGCAATCTGGCCGTGTTCGGCTTCGAGGCGCCCGAGGAAATCCGGCAGGACATGATCCGCAACCTGCCCAACTCGGCTGGCTACTCCGACAGCAAAGGCATTTTCGTCGCCCGCAAGGCCGTGATGCAGTACACGCAGGAACAGGGCATCAAGGGCGTGACGCTGGACGACATCTATCTGGGCAATGGTGCCAGCGAGCTCATCGTCATGGCCACCAACGGCCTGCTCAACGACGGCGACGAGATGCTGGTGCCGGCGCCCGACTACCCGCTGTGGACAGCGGCGGTCAGCCTCTCGGGCGGCAAGCCGGTGCACTACCTGTGCGACGAGGACAACGGCTGGATGCCCAGTCTGGAGGACATCCGCCGCAAGATCACGCCCCGCACCAAGGGCATCGTGGTCATCAACCCGAACAATCCGACCGGCGCGCTGTATTCCGACGAGCTGCTCAAGGGCATCGTGGAGATCGCGCGCGAGCACAACCTGGTCATCATGGCCGACGAGGTCTATGACAAGGTGCTCTACGACGGCGTGCGGCACACGGCGCTGGCCAGTCTGTCCGACGACGTGCTGACGCTGACTTTCAACTCGCTGTCCAAGAGCTACCGTTCCTGCGGCTACCGTGCCGGCTGGCTGGTGGTCTCCGGCGACAAGAAGATGGCCAGGGACTACATCGACGGGCTGAACATGCTCTCGACGATGCGGCTGTGCTCCAACGTGCCGGGCCAGTGGGCCATCCAGACGGCGCTGGGCGGCTACCAGACCATCAACGACCTGGTGCGCGAAGGCGGGCGGCTGCGCCGCCAGCGCGATCTGGCCTACGAGCTGATCACGGCGATTCCGGGCGTGTCCTGCGTCAAGCCCCAGGCGGCGCTGTACATGTTTCCGCGGCTTGATCCGCAGGTCTATCCGATCGAAGACGACAAGCAGTTCATCCTGGAACTGCTGGAGGAAACCCGCGTGCTGCTGGTGCAGGGTTCGGGCTTCAACTACCCGGACAACCAGCACTTCCGCATCGTCTTTCTGCCGCACGAGGATGATCTGCGCGATGCGATCGGCCGCATCGCCAGGTTTCTGGAGCAATACCGCAAGCGCCACGCACGCGCCTGAGCGGCTGAGGGTACTGGGCGGCCCCGCGTCCGCCCGCTGTCTGGATGGAAATGATGAAAGCGATACAAGTCGGTCTGCTGGGTATCGGCACCGTGGGCTCGGGCACTTTCAACGTGCTCAAGCGCAACCAGGAGGAAATCAAGCGCCGCGCCGGCCGCGGCATCGAGATCACGATGGTGGCCGATCTGGACGTGGCGCGCGCGCGCGCCATCGTCGGGCCCGACGTGCAGGTGGTCAATGATGCGCGCGCCGTCATCGCCAACCCCGACATCGACATCATCGTCGAGCTCATCGGCGGCTATGGCATCGCCAGGCAGCTGGTGCTGGAGGCCATTGCCGCGGGCAAGCACGTGGTGACGGCCAACAAGGCCCTGCTGGCCGTGCATGGCACCGAGATCTTCGCCGCGGCCTCGGCCAGGGGCGTGATGGTGGCGTTCGAGGCGGCAGTGGCCGGCGGCATCCCGATCATCAAGGCGCTGCGCGAGGGGCTGACGGCCAACCGCATCCAGTGGATCGCCGGCATCATCAACGGCACCACCAATTTCATCCTCTCGGAGATGCGCGACAAGGGCCTGGACTTCGACGTCGTGCTCAAGGAGGCGCAGCGCCTGGGCTATGCCGAAGCCGACCCCACGTTCGACATCGAAGGGGTGGACGCCGGCCACAAGATCACGCTGCTGTCGGCCATCGCTTACGGCATTCCAGTGCAGTTCGACAAGGCGTACGTGGAGGGCATCACCCGGCTGAGCGCGGCCGACATCCAATACGCCGAGCAGCTGGGCTACCGCATCAAGCTGCTGGGCGTGACCAAGCGCACGCCCGCCGGCGTGGAGCTGCGGGTGCACCCCAGCCTGGTGCCGGCCCGGCGGCTGATCGCCAATGTGGAGGGCGCGATGAATGCCGTGGTCGTGCACGGCGATGCGGTCGGCACCACGCTGTACTACGGCAAGGGGGCCGGCTCCGAGCCCACCGCCAGCGCCGTCATCGCCGATCTGGTGGACATCACCCGCCTGCATACGGCCGATCCGCAGAACCGCGTGCCGCATCTGGCCTTCCAGCCCGACGCGATGAGCGACCTGCCGGTGCTGCCGATGAGCGAGGTCGTCACCAGCTACTACCTGCGGCTGCGCGTGGCCGACGAGGCCGGCGTGCTGGCCCAGGTCACGCGCATCCTGGCCGATGCCGGCATCAGCATCGATGCGGTGCTGCAGCGCGAGGCCGACGAAGTGCACAGCGAAGGCCAGGGCGTGCCGCAGACCGACCTGATCATCCTGACCCACGAGGCGCGCGAGGGCACGATGAATGAAGCCCTGGCCCAGCTGCAGGCGCTCAGGACCGTGCTGGCGCCCATCGTGCGCATCCGCAAGGAAGAGCTCAACGGATGAAGTACCTCAGCACCCGCGGCCATCCCGAGCGCAAGCGCTTCTGCGAAATCCTGCTGGAGGGCCTGGCGCCCGACGGCGGCCTGTACCTGCCCGAAAGCTATCCGCAGGTGGACGAGGCCACGCTGGCGCGCTGGCGTGAGCTGCCCTATGCGGATCTGGCCTTCGAGATCCTGTCGCTGTACATCGACGACATCCCGGCGCAGGACCTGCGTACGATCTGCCGCAAGACCTATACCGCCGAAGTCTTCGGCACCCCGGCCATCGTGCCGCTGCGCAAGCTGGAGTCCGCCGCGCCGGCCGGCTCCGCGCCCACCGATCTCTATCTGCAGGCCCTGTCCAACGGCCCCACGCTGGCTTTCAAGGACATGGCCATGCAGCTGCTGGGCAACCTGTTCGAATACGAGCTGGCCCGCCGCGGCGAGCAGCTCAACATCCTGGGGGCCACCAGCGGCGACACCGGCAGCGCCGCCGAATACGCGATGCGCGGCAAGCGCGGCGTGCGCGTGTTCATGCTCAGCCCCCATGGCCGCATGAGCCCGTTCCAGCAGGCGCAGATGTACAGCCTGCAGGACGAGAACATCCACAACCTGGCGGTCAAGGGCGTGTTCGACGACTGCCAGGACATCGTCAAGGCCGTCTCCGGCGACCTGGCGTTCAAGCGCCGCTACCACATCGGCACCGTCAACTCCATCAACTGGGCCCGCCTGGTCGCGCAGGTCGTCTATTACTTCGCCGGCTACTTCCAGGCCACGCGCAGCCATGCGCAGCGCGTCAGCTTCACCGTGCCCTCGGGCAACTTCGGCAACGTCTGCGCCGGCCACGTGGCGCGCATGATGGGGCTGCCCATCGAGCGGCTGGTGGTGGCCACGAACGAGAACGACGTGCTCGACGAGTTCTTCCGTACTGGCGTCTACCGGGTGCGCGGCAGCGCCGACACCTACGAGACCTCCAGTCCCTCGATGGACATTTCCAAGGCCAGCAATTTCGAGCGCTTCGTCTTCGACCTGCTGGAGCGCGACGCCGCGCGCACTCAGGCGCTGTTCGCCCAGGAGCTGGCGCGCGCCGGCCGCTTCGATCTGCGCAGCGATCCGGCCTTTGCGCTGGCGCGCGCGCGCTATGGCTTTGCCAGCGGCAGGAGCACGCACGCCGACCGCATCGCCACCATACGCGACACCTACCAGCGCCTGGGGGTGATGGTCGATCCGCACACGGCCGACGGGCTGAAGGTGGCGCGCGAGCAGCTGCAGCCCGGCGTGCCGATGATCGTGCTAGAGACGGCGCTGCCGATCAAGTTCGCCGCCACCCTGGTCGAGGCGCTGGGGCGCGAGCCCGAACGGCCGGCCCGCTTTGCCGGCATCGAGAACCTGCCCAAGCGGGTCACGGTGGTGGAGGCCGACGCGCAGGTGGTCAAGGACTACATCGCGCGGGTCTGCGGCTGAGCCGCGCCGCGGGTGCGGCTGCTGCTTGCGGCATGCGCAGGACACAGGCATGAAGGTCGTCGGCTTTGCAGGCTATTCCGGCTCGGGCAAGACCACGCTGATCGAGCAGCTGATCGCGGCGCTGAAGCTGCGCGGGCTGCGCGTGTCCGTGGTCAAGCATGCGCACCACGCATTCGACATCGACCACCCGGGCAAGGACAGTTGGCGGCACCGACAGGCCGGCGCGTTCGAGGTGGTGATCGCTTCCAGCCGGCGGCTGGCGCTGCTGCGCGAGTTCGAGCGCGAGGCCGAACTGAGCGTGCACCATCTGCTGGCCGAGCTGTATGACGGGGTGGACTGGGTGCTGGTCGAGGGCTTCAAGGACAGTGACCTGCTCAAGATCGAGGTCTGGCGCGCCGCCAGCGGCAAGCCCGTGCGCTACCCGGATGACGACTTCATCGCCGCCGTGGCCACCGACAGCCCGCAGCAGCTGCCCGTGCCCACGGGGCTGGACGTGCTGGACCTGAACGCGCCGGATGCCGTGGCCGACTGGCTGATTGCTCACGCCGCGCGTTTCGACTACAACCCGGAGGTGTACGCCCCATGAACGCCCCCCGTGCCCCCCTGCGCCCGCTGGACGAAGCGCTCAGCGCCCTGCTGGCGCACGCCCATCCCCTGCCGGGGGTGGAGGAAGTCGCCACCTTCGATGCCGACGCCCGGGTGCTGGCGCGCGACGTGGTGTCCGCGCTGCAGGTGCCGCCCCAGGACAACAGCGCGATGGACGGCTATGCCCTGCGCTGCGCCGACGTGCGCGAGGCCGGCACGGTGCTGCAGGTGGCGCAGCGCATCCCGGCTGGCCACCAGGGGCAGCCGCTGCAGCCGCTGACGGCTGCGCGCATCTTCACCGGCGCGCCGGTGCCGCCGGGTGCCGATGCGGTGGTCATGCAGGAAGACTGCGAGCCCGTCGATGCCGCCGGCCAAGCGGTGCGCATCCGGGCCGTACCCCAGCCGGGCCAGTGGATCCGCCGCGCCGGCGAAGACGTGGCGCGGGGCTCGGTGGTGCTGGCTGCGGGCACGCGTCTGACGCCGGCGGCCCTGGGGCTGGCGGCCAGCATCGGCCTGGCGCGGCTGGCCGTGGCGCGCCGCCCGCGCGTGGCGCTGTTTTCCACCGGCGACGAGCTGGTCATGCCCGGCGAAGTGCCACCCGAGCAGATGCCGGCCGGCGCCATCTACAACTCCAACCGCTTTTTCCTGCGGGCGCTGCTGGCGCGGCTGGGCTGCGAGGTCAGCGACCTGGGCATCGTGCCGGACCGGCGCGAGGCCACGCTGGAGGCGCTGCGCGCCGCCGCGCACGGGCACGATCTGGTGCTGACCAGCGGCGGCGTGTCGGTGGGCGAGGAAGACCACATCAAGCCGGCGGTGCAGCAGCTGGGCGAGCTCGATCTGTGGCAGATTGCCATCAAGCCAGGCAAGCCCTTCGCCTACGGCAAGCTGTACCGGGGCGCAGGCCCGCAGCGCGGGGCGCAGGATGCCTGCCACTTCATCGGGTTGCCGGGCAATCCAGTCTCCAGCTACGCCACCTTCTTGCTGCTGGTGCGGCCCTTTGTGCTACGGCTGCAGGGCGTCAGGGAGGTGGAGCCGGCGCGCATGACGCTGCGGGCCGACTTCGACTGGCCGCGACCCGACAAACGCCGCGAATTCCTGCGGGTGCGCCGCAATGCCGCGGGCGGGCTGGATCTGTTTGCCAACCAGAGCTCGGGGGTGCTGACCTCGGCCGTCTGGGGCGACGGTCTGGTGGACAACCCGCCGGGGCAGGCCATCCGCCGCGGCGACGCGGTGTCGTACATTTCCTTCGCGGAGCTGCTCGCATGAAAGTCACGGTGCGCTATTTCGCCTCGCTGCGCGAAAGCCTGGGCTGCGCCAGCGAAACGCTGCAGACGCAGGCGGCCACCGTGGGGGCGCTGCGCGACGAGCTCATCGCCCGCGGGGGCGCCTACGCCCAGGCGTTGGCGCGGGGCCGCGCGGTGCGTGCGGCGGTCGATCAGGTCATGGCGGATGAAGGGGTCGCGCTGCGTGCAGACTGCGAGGTGGCGTTTTTTCCGCCGGTCACCGGAGGTTGAAACCATGGTTGCACGCGTGGCCATCCAGACCCAGGACTTCGACGTCGCCGCCGAAATCGCGGCCCTGCGCGCGCAGGACCCGCGCGTCGGAGCGGTGTGCACCTTCATCGGCACCGTGCGCGACCGCAGCGACGGCCAGTCCGTCAGCGCGATGGAGCTGGAGCATTACCCGGGCATGACGGAGAAGGCCATCGAGGCGATGATCGACGAGGCGCTGCGGCGCTTCGACATCTACGGCGTGCGCGTCATCCACCGGGTCGGGCCGCTGCGCCCGCTGGACCAGATCGTGCTGGTGGCCGTGACTTCGGCCCATCGGGGGCAGAGCTTCCAGGCCTGCGAGTTTCTGATGGACTACCTCAAGACCCAGGCGCCGTTCTGGAAGAAGGAGCAGACGCCCGAGGGCGCGCGCTGGGTCGATGCGCGCGTCAGCGACGACCAGGCGCTGGCGCGCTGGGGCATCGCCGCCGGCAACGCCGCGGGAAACTGAGCCCGCCGCGCCGCCGGCAGCCCGACGGCGGGGCATTTTGATGTCCGTCAACAAATAAGCTGCTCCCATCCCTTGAAATCCTGCCGGTGTGCCCAAAGCTGGCTGGCAACCGGAGGATTTCATGCGGATCGACAAACTCACCACCAAATTCCAGGAAGCCCTGGGCGAGGCGCAAAGCCTGGCGCTGGGCAATGACCATGCCTACATCGAGCCGGCGCACGTGCTCGTGGCGATGCTGCGTCAGGACGACGGCCCGCGCGCGCTGCTGCAGCGCGCCGGGGTCAACGTCGGCGGCCTGCTGAAGGCGGCCGAGGAGGCCGTCAAACGTCTGCCCCAGGTCGAAGGGCAGGAGCAGGTGCAGGTCGGGCGTGATCTGGTCACGCTGCTGCAGGCGGCCGAGAAGGAGGCCATCAAGCGCGGCGACCAGTTCGTCGCCAGCGAGCTGTTTCTGCTGGCCGTGGCCGATAGCAAGGCCGACATCGGCCGCATCGCCAGGGAAAACGGGCTGACGCGCAAGAGCCTGGAGGCGGCGATCGACGCCGTGCGCGGCGGACAGAAGGTGGACAACGCCGAAGCCGAAGGCCAGCGCGAGGCGCTGAAGAAATACACGCTGGATCTGACCGAGCGCGCCCGCGCCGGCAAGCTCGATCCGGTGATCGGTCGCGATGACGAAATCCGCCGCACCATCCAGGTGCTGCAGCGGCGCAGCAAGAACAACCCGGTGCTCATCGGCGAGCCCGGCGTGGGCAAGACCGCCATCGTCGAAGGTCTGGCGCAGCGCATCGTCAATGGCGAGGTGCCCGAGACCCTGCGCGACAAAAAAGTGCTGGTGCTGGACATGGCGGGGCTCCTGGCCGGGGCCAAGTACCGCGGCGAGTTCGAGGAGCGGCTCAAGGCCGTGCTCAAGGAGATCGCCCAGGAGGAAGGGCGCATCATCCTCTTCATCGACGAGATCCACACCATGGTCGGCGCCGGCAAGGCCGAAGGCGCGATCGACGCGGGCAATATGCTCAAGCCGGCGCTGGCCCGTGGCGAGCTGCACTGCATCGGCGCGACCACGCTGGATGAATACCGCAAGTACATCGAAAAGGACGCCGCGCTGGAGCGCCGCTTCCAGAAGGTGCTGGTCGATGAGCCGACGGTGGAGCAGACCATCGCCATCCTGCGCGGGCTGCAGGAGAAATACGAGGTGCACCATGGCGTGGAGATCACCGACCCGGCCATCGTCGCCGCGGCCGAGCTGAGCCACCGCTACATCACCGACCGCTTCCTGCCGGACAAGGCCATCGACCTGATCGACGAGGCGGCGGCCAAGATCAAGATGGAGATCGACTCCAAGCCCGAGGCGATGGACAAGCTCGATCGCCGGCTCATCCAGCTGCAGATCGAGCGCGAGGCCATGAAGAAGGAGACCGACGAGGCTTCGCAGAAGCGCCTGGCATTGATCGAGGAGGAAATCGCCCGGCTGCAGAAAGAGCTGGCCGATCTGGAGGAAATCTGGAAGGCCGAGAAAGCCCAGGCCCAGGGCAGCCAGCAGGTGCGCGAGGAAATCGAGCAGGTCAAGGCCCGCATCGAGGAGCTCAAGCGCAAGGGCGACCTGGCCAAGGTGGCCGAGCTGCAGTACGGCAAGCTGCCGGAGCTGGAGAAGCGTCTGAAGGAAGCCCAGGCCCAGGAGGCCGCCGGCGGCAGCACTGCCAGCCACAAGCTGCTGCGCACCCAGGTGGGGGCCGAGGAGATTGCCGAGGTGGTCAGCCGCGCCACCGGCATTCCCGTGGCCAAGATGATGCAGAGCGAGAAAGACAAGCTGCTGCACATGGAGGAGAAGCTGCACGAGCGCGTGGTCGGCCAGGACGAAGCCATCAACGCCGTGGCCAACGCCATCCGCCGCTCGCGCTCGGGCCTGTCGGACCCGAACCGGCCGACTGGTTCCTTCCTGTTCCTGGGGCCGACCGGGGTGGGCAAGACCGAGCTGTGCAAGGCGCTGGCGGGCTTTCTGTTCGACAGCGAAGACCACCTGGTACGCATCGACATGAGCGAGTTCATGGAGAAGCACTCGGTGGCCCGCCTGATCGGCGCGCCTCCGGGCTACGTGGGCTACGAGGAGGGCGGCTATCTGACCGAAGCCGTGCGCCGCAAGCCCTACAGCGTGCTGCTGCTCGACGAGGTGGAAAAAGCCCACCCGGATGTGTTCAACGTGCTGCTGCAGGTGCTCGACGACGGGCGCCTGACCGATGGCCAGGGCCGCACCGTGGACTTCAAGAACACGGTGATCGTGATGACCAGCAACATCGGATCGCACTTGATCCAGAGCATGGTGGGCCAGCCGTATGAGGAGATCAAGGAAGCCGTCTGGGGCGAGTTGAAGAACCACTTCCGGCCGGAGTTTCTCAACCGCATCGACGAAACGGTGGTCTTCCATGGGCTGGACGCGCAGCACATCGCCCGCATCGCGCGCATCCAGCTGCGGCAGCTCGAAGGCCGGCTGGCCAAGCTGGAGCTGACGCTGCAGGTCAGCGAGCGTGCGCTGGCCGAGCTGGCCAAGGTCGGTTTCGATCCGGTGTTCGGCGCGCGCCCGCTCAAGCGCGCGATCCAGCAGCGCATCGAGAACCCGCTGTCCAAGCTGCTGCTGGAAGGCCGCTTTGCGCCCAAGGACACCATCGTCGTCGATGTCGATCCGGTGCGCGCGCCCGGGGAGTTCCACTTCAGCAAGGGCTGATACGCTCCCGGCGTGCCATCACCCGCCGTGCGGCCTGCGCCGCCGGCGGGTTTTTTTGCGGCTGTGGCGGGCGGCAGCGTAGGGCCGGCAGCGGCTATGCTTGGGCACTGTAACGGTGATGGAATTGCAGCGGAGGCGTCATGAACAACCCGGACATCGAGCGCTACCAGGCCAATCTGCGCGATGAGCTGGACGGCGCGGCCCTCTACACCGGGCTGGCACGCTCCGAGGCCGACCCGGTGCGCAGGGACCTGTACCTGCAGCTGGCGCAGGCCGAGGAAGAACATGCCCGGCACTGGCGCGACAAGCTGGCCGCCGCCGGCGTGACGCCGCCGCCGTTTCGCCCCAGCCTGCGCACCCGGCTGCTGGTGGCGCTGGCGCGGCGCTTCGGCCCCGGCTTCGTGCTGCCTGCGGTGACCATGGCCGAGGTCAGCGACCGCAACAAATACGCCGGCCAGGCCGACGCGGCGGCGCTGTCCAGCGAGGAGCGCTCGCACGCCGCGGTGCTGGGGGCGGCGGCCGGCAGCGCGGGCGGGCTGGCCGGCGGCGACATTCTGAAGTCCGAGCGCTGGCACCGGCGCGGCTCGGGCAACGAGCTGCGCGCCGCAGTGCTGGGCGCCAACGACGGGCTGGTGTCCAACCTCTGCCTGGTGATGGGGGTGGCCGGGGCCGGGGCGCCGGCTGCGACCATCCTGCTGACCGGGCTGGCCGGCCTGATGGCCGGCGCCGTTTCGATGGCGCTGGGCGAATGGCTGTCGGTGACGAACTCGCGCGAATTCGCACGGGCGCAGATGGCGCGCGAGCTGGAGGAGCTGCAGGAAACGCCGGAAGCCGAGAGCAAGGAGCTGGCACTGATCTTCCAGGCCAAGGGGCTGTCGCGCGAGGACGCGCAGCGCGCGGCGCAGCACGTCATGCGTGACCAGACCACGGCGCTGGAGACGCTGGCGCGCGAGGAGCTGGGCATCGACCCGGCCGAAATGGGAGGCAACCCGTGGAGCGCGGCGGCTTTCTCGTTCGCGCTGTTCGCGGTGGGGGCCATTTTCCCGGTGCTGCCGTTTTTCTTCAGCGGCGGGGTCAGCGGCATGCTCTGGAGCGCGGGGCTGAGCGTGCTGGCGTTGGGCGCCATCGGCGTGGCCACTTCGCTGTTCAACGGCCGCAGCGCCGGCTATTCGGCCCTGCGGCAGATCCTGATCGGCGCGGTGGCAGCCGCCGTGACCTACGGCACCGGCGCGCTGATCGGCGTCTCGATCGCCTGAAGCCGCCCCGAGCCGGCTTACGGCATGTACGTATAGCCTCCAGGCCTGGCGGCGGCCTAAGATGGCAGCCATCGTGTCGCCGCGGAGGACCGGACCATGAGCACCCTGATCTACACCCATGCCGCCTGCTTCGGGCACGAGCCGGGACCGCACCACCCGGAGTCGCCGGCTCGCCTGCAGGCCGTGCTCGATGCGCTGCGCCAGCCGGAATTCGGGGACGTGGTCTGGCGCGACGCCCCGCTGGGCACCGACGAGCAGGTGCTACGGGTGCACACGCCCGAATACGTGGAGGAAGTCAAGGCGCTGGCGCCCCGGCAGGGCTACCAGCTGCTCGACGCCGGCGACACCGTGATGTCGCCCGGCACGCTGCAGGCGGTGCTGCGCTGCGTGGGCGCGGCCTGTGCCGGCGTCGATGACGTGGTCGAGGGGCGCGCGCGCAACGTCTTCTGCGCCACCCGTCCGTGCGGGCACCACGCCGAGGCCAACCGGGCGATGGGGTTTTGCGTGTTCAACCAGGCGGCCATCGCCGCGCTGCATGCGCGGGCCCACCATGGGCTGCAACGAGTGGCCGTGATCGACTTCGACGTGCACCATGGCAACGGCACCCAGCACAGCTTCTGGAACGATCCGGATCTGTTCTACGGCTCCAGCCACCAGTCGCCGTTCTACCCCGGCACCGGTTCCTGGCAGGAAACCGGTGTGGCCAACAACATCGTCAACATTCCACTGAGCCGTGGCAGCGGCTCGGCCGCGTTTCGCGCGGCCATGGAGCGCGACATGCTGCCGGCGTTGCAGGACTTCGCGCCCGAGCTCCTCATCATCTCCGCGGGCTTCGACGCCCACCAGCTGGATCCGCTGGGCGGGCTGGAATTGACCGACGAGGACTACCACTGGATCACGCGCGAGCTGCTGCGCATCGCCGATGCCACCGCGCAGGGGCGGGTGGTATCGGTGCTCGAAGGCGGCTACAGCCTGCAGGGCCTGGCCAGCGGCACAGCGGCGCACGTGCGTGCCCTGATGGGGCGTTGAACCGCCTGCTGGCCGCCGGCCGGCACGCAGGCGCCCAATCGGTTACACTGCGGGCAGCCGTTGTGAATTGCTTTCCGTTGCAGCGGCTGCTGTCTGACCCATGGCCTGCGGTGCGCTCACCGGCTGGTCATCCCGCTGGCCCCATCCGGCCGTCATACTTCCCCATCCTGCGGCGAGCCCCTTTTCCCGGTCGGTAGCTGGCAATCCGGCGTCCGGCTTTCCGATGCGGTTGCATCCGCAGTCCGGCCCCAGGCTCGTCTCCCACGGCTGCGACTTTCCCCCTGACTGACGAACTGGAGTCGCCCATGGCCAAGGAAGAACTGATCGAAATGCAAGGCCGCGTCGATGAGGTGCTGCCCGATTCGCGCTACCGCGTCACGCTGGACAACGGGCACACCCTGGTGGCCTACAGCGGCGGCAAGATGAAAAAGAACCACATCCGCATCCTGGCCGGAGACAAGGTGTCGCTGGAGCTCTCGCCCTACGATCTGGGCAAGGGCCGCATCACGTTCCGCCATCTGCCGCCACGCAACAGCGGCACTCCTGCGCCGGCTCCCCGGCGCCATTTTCGTTGACAGGGCGTGCGTCCTGTCATTTTCCCCAGCGCCGCAAGCCCGTCAGGGTCCAGGGCGCCTTTCCTGAAAGGCTCGATCATGAGCAACAAACTGTACGTCGGCAACCTCTCTTACGCGGTGCGCGATGACGATCTTCAACAACGCTTTGCCGAATACGGCACGGTGGAATCCGCCAAGGTCATGATGGACCGCGACAGCGGCCGCTCCAAGGGCTTTGGATTCGTGCAGATGGCAACGGCCGACCAGGCGCAGGCCGCCATCCGCGGGCTGCATGGCCAGTCCATGGAGGGACGCGATCTGGTCGTCAACGAGGCTCGCCCGATGCAAGAGCGCGCACCGCGCAGCGGCGGCTTCGGCGGTGGCTATGGCGCCGGCCGCCGTGAAGGTGGCTTCGGCGGCGGTCGTCGCAGCTATTGACCGCTGTGTGTTGAGCGCTGCGCACGGATCATTGCGCGGCGTGGCATAGGCTGCCGCATGGCGGCCGGTGCCGCGCGCCGCTCTGTGGACACGCACCCCGCATCCTGCCTTCGCAGGCTGCGGGTTTCTTTTTGCGTGCGCCGGCTAAGATGTGCGGACCGTCCTCAACCGCTGCCCGCGCATGGCCACGTCTTTCATGACCCGGTTGCAGCAGGTGCCCGGCGCTTTCGGGCACGACGCCGCGGGCATGGCCTGCATCGAAACGCACATCTCTTGGGTGCTGCTGGCCGGCGACTTTGCCTACAAGTTCAAAAAGCCGCTGAAGCTGGACTTCCTCGACTACAGCACGCCGGCCCTGCGCCGCGCCGCCTGCGAGGAGGAACTGCGCATCAACCGGCGCACCGCCGCCCAGCTTTACCTGGGGCTGGTGGCCGTGGTGGGCACGCCGCAGGCGCCGCGTCTGCGGCCGTTGGCGCAGCTGCGCGACGACGAGGTGGTGCTGGACTGGGGGGTGCAGATGCGCCGTTTTCCGCAGGATGCCCTGCTGCTGCACCAGCTCGAACAGGGCGTGCTGTCGCATGAGACCATCGACCGGCTGGCGCGCCAGCTGGCCGGTTTTCATGCGCAGGCGGCGGTGGCCCCGCCTGATGGCCCCTGGGGCGATGCGGCCACCATCCGCCAGAGCGTGGCCGACAACTTTGCGCCGGTGCTGCAGGCGCTGGCCGATGCGCCGCTGGCGGCCACGGTGCGGGCCGTGCAGCGCTGGAGCGAGGAGCAGGGCGCCCAGCTGGCGCCACGCATGGCGCAGCGTCGTGCTCAGGGCTGGGTGCGCGAATGCCACGGCGACCTGCATCTGGGCAATGTGGTGCTGCTGGACGGGCAGCCGCTGCTGTTCGATGCCATCGAGTTCGCGCCGGCGCTGCGCTGGATCGACGTGCTGGCCGATCTGGCCTTTGTGCTGATGGACCTGCACGCCCATGGCCGTGCCGACCTGGGCTGGCGCCTGCTCAACGGCTATCTGGAGCACACCGGCGACTATGCGGACCTGCCGCTGCTCAGCTACTACCAGAGCTACCGCGCCATGGTCCGCGCCAAGGTGGTGGCGCTGCGCCTGGCGCAACTGGGCGGCCCCGATAAGGCCCTGCAGGAGCAGCTCGCGCGCTATGTGCGGCTGGCGCATGCCTGCACCCAGCCGCGCCGGCCGGTGCTGTGGCTGCTCAGCGGGGTGTCCGGTTCCGGCAAGAGCAGCCAGACCCAGGCGCTGATCGAGCGGCTGGGACTGGTTCGCATCCGCTCCGATGTGGAGCGCAAGCGCCTGTACGGTCTGCCACCGCTGGTACGCAGCGCAGGCGTCTTACCACAGGGCATCTACACCCCGCAGGCGAGCGCGCGCACCTACGCGCGGCTGCACGAGCTGGCGCGCGCGGTGCTGACGGGCGGCTGGCCGGTGCTGCTGGACGCCACCTTCCTGCGCCGCAGCCAGCGCCAGCCGCTGATCGCGCTGGCGCAGGAGCTGGGCCTGCCCTGCCGCCTGCTCGTGCTGGATGCGCCGCCGGAGGTGCTGCGCCAGCGCGTGGCGCAGCGCCAGGCCCGTGGCGACGATCCGTCCGAGGCCGATCTGACGGTGCTGGAGCAGCAGCTGCAGCAGCGCGAGCCGCTGGCGCCCGAGGAGCAAGCCCTGGCCGTGCGGGTGGATACCCGCCAGCCGGTCGATTGGGCCGCTGTGCTGCCGCCGTCATGGTGGCGCCCGGAAGAGGGCGCCGGCGAAGCGCAAGCGCTGGGCTGAGCCTAGAAACGGCAGTTGAGCGCGCCCTTTCTCTTTCTGTCTGCAACCTTGTCAAATGGCGGCGGAGCGGGTGTGAGTGACTTTCACCCAAAGAGTGAGGGCGCTACAGGCCCGATTGGGCTGCCATGGCGCGCGCTGGCGGCGTTGCTCGTCCTTGCGGGCAGGCGAGCCCGCGGCGTCCTCGCGCCTTGCCAGCCCACGCCCTGACAACCCACTCGGCCCTGTTCAACTGCCGTTTCTAGGCTGAGAGGGGCCCGCTCAGGTGGGCCGCTTGGGCACTTCCAGCCCCCGGCGCACGGCCGGGCGTGCGGTGAAGGCATCCAGCACCCGCGTGACTTCGGGGAAGTCCTCGATATAGACCAGTTCACCGGCCTTGTAGCGCAGCAGCAGGTTGCGCACCCAGGGAAAGACCGCGATGTCGGCGATGGTGTAGTCGTCGCCCATGATCCAGGCGCGGCCCTGCAGGCGCTGGTTCAGCACGCCCAGCAGGCGGCGCGCCTCGGTCACGTAGCGATCGCGCGGGCGCTTGTCCTCGTAGTCCTTGCCGGCGAAGACGGTGAAAAAGCCCACTTGCCCGAACATCGGGCCCACGCCGCCCATCTGCCACATCAGCCACTGCAGCGTTTCGTATTTGCCGGCCACGCTGCGCGGCAGCAGCTGCCCGCTCTTGCCGGCCAGATAGACCAGGATGGCGCCGGACTCGAACAGGCCCAGCGGTTGGCCGTCGGGGCCGTGCGGATCGAGGATGGCCGGGATCTTGTTGTTCGGCGCCAGGCTGAGGAACTCGGGCGCGAACTGCTCGTTGGCCTCGAAGCTGACGAAATGGGCCTCATACGGCAGGCCGATTTCTTCCAGCGCGATCGAGATCTTCACGCCATTGGGCGTGGGGGCGGAATACAGCTGCAGCCGATCGGGATGGCGCGGTGGCCATTTGCGGGTGATGGGGTAGGCAGACAGATCCGTCATGGCGGCAATCCTGCGGTGATGAAGACACCCTCTTTATAGCCCAAAGCCACGGCCCCGCGGCTGCCCGGCGGCTCAGGTCACTGGCGCGGGGTTGAACAACACCAACGCATTGTGCAGCTTCCAGTGCTCGGCCCAGGTTTTGCGGCGGCCACTGGCCACGTCGAGCAGGTAGTGAAACAGCTCCCAGCCTACGTCTTCGATGCGGGCCGTGCCGTCGGCGATGCGTCCGGCATTGATGTCCATCAGATCGTGCCAGCGCCGCGCCAGTTCGCTGCGTGTGGCCACTTTGACCACGGGCACCGCGGCCAGACCGTAAGGCGTGCCGCGGCCGGTGGTGAAGACGTGCAGGTTCATGCCGGCGGCCAGTTGCAGGGTGCCGCAAATGAAGTCGCTGGCCGGGGTGGCGGCGAAGATCAGGCCTTTTTGTGTGACCCGCTCGCCAGGAGGCAGCACGCCGGCAATCGGACTGGAGCCGGACTTGACGATGGAGCCCATCGCCTTTTCGACGATGTTGGACAGCCCGCCTTTTTTGTTGCCCGGCGTGGTGTTGGCGCTGCGATCTACTCGGCCTTTTTGCAGATAGGCGTCGTACCAGGCCATCTGCTCGATCAGGGCTTGCGCCACTTCCGGGGTGACGGCACGGGCGCTGAGCTGGTCGATTGCGTCGCGTACCTCGGTGACTTCGGAAAACAGCACGGTAGCGCCAGCGCGTACCAGCAAATCGGTGCAATACCCCACGGCCGGGTTGGCCGTGATGCCTGACAGGGCATCGCTGCCGCCGCACTGCACGCCCACCACGAGCTCGCTGGCCGGCACCGTCTCGCGCCGTCGCGCGTTGAGCCGCTCCAGATGCGGCACGGCCTGCTGCAGGATGTGCTCGATCATGGCCGTGAAGCCCATGTGCCGCTCATCCTGCAGGCAGACCACGTCCAGCGCCTGCTGGGCATCGGGGGCGATCGCAATCGCGCCCGGCGGCAGCAGCCGCTCGGGCTGCAGCTTCTCACAGCCGAGGCTGACTACCAGCACCTCGCCACCGAAATTGGGATTGCGGGCAATGTTGCGCAGCGTGCGGATCGGGATCTCGGCACCTTCGGCGTCGATGGCCACGCCACAGCCGTAGCCATGCTCCAGCGCGACCACGTCATCGACGTTCGGATACCTGGGCAGCAGTTCGGTCTTGATGCGCTGTACCGCGTGAGCCACCACCCCGGCGACGCACTGCACGGTGGTGGTCACGGCCAGGATGTTGCGCGTGCCCACCGACCCATCCGGGTTGCGATAGCCCTCGAAGGTGTAACCGCTCAGGGGAGGAAGGGCGGGGTGGCCAGCGGTGGCGCGGGGCAGATCCTGCAGGGGGCGCGCGGCGGGCAGCGCGAGCACCCGCTCGTGTACCCAGCTGCCAGCAGGCAGGTCTTGCGTAGCATGGCCGATGGGTACGCCGTAGCGCCGCACGGCGGTGCCGGCGGAGATGTCGGACAAGGCTACCTTGTGCCCCTGTGGCACATGCTGGCGTAGCGTCAGTCCTTCGGCGGTGATGCTGCCAGCGGGCAAGCCACCATCGTTGGCGACGACGGCGACATTGTCCACTTCGTGCATGCGGATGAGCAGAGGAGCGGGCATTCAGAATTTTCCTCGCGCGTGGATCTGGACCTGTTGGTGGGTAATGGCGCGGCGCGTTGCGCCATGTTCCGCGCCATGCCGAGGTGTGGTTGCATGGCGAATGATACCGCTACCATTCTAGCTTTCCTTGCTACAAGGCACAATCGCGCATCTGCTCCACCCTTTCGCATGCCCATGACCGACAAACCGCTGCGCAAGCGCAGCCGCCGTGGCAGCGGCGCCATTACCCTGCGTGACGTCGCGGCCCTGGCTGGGGTGGCGCCGATCACGGCCTCTCGCGCGCTCAACACGCCGCAGGCCGTCTCTGCCGAGGTGCTGCGGCGTGTGCAGGACGCGGTGCAGCGCACCGGCTATGTGCCCAACCGCATGGCCGGTGCGCTGGCTTCGGCGCGCAGCCGGCTGATCGCGGCGGTCGTGCCCAGCACCGTCGTTTCGGTGTTCATGGAAACCATCGAGGCGCTGAACGAAACGCTGTTTGAGTCCGGCTATCAGCTGATGCTGGGGCAGTCCAACTACTCGGTCGAGCGCGAGGAGGCGCTGCTGGAAGCCATCATCGGTCGCCGGCCCGATGGCATTTTTCTTACCGGTATCCTGCCGCCAGGCCGCGCACGCGCGCGGCTGCTGGCCAGTGGCATCCCGGTGGTGGAAACCTGGGACCTGACACCCACGCCGATCGACATGCTGATCGGCTTTTCCCATGCCGACATCGGGCGCGAGGTGGCGCGCTTTCTGCACCGCAAGGGCCACAGCCGCTGCGCGCTGGTACGAGCCGACGACGAGCGCGCCCTGCGGCGCGCCACCGCCTTTATCGACGAGCGCAAGGCGCATGGGCAGGATGAGGTGCCGGTGGTCAGCGTGGGCGCCGCACGCAGTCTGCGCAGCGGGCGCGAGGCGATGGCGCGGCTGCTGGCGCTGGAGCCTGCAGCCGATGCGGTGTTCTGCAGTTCTGACCTGCTGGCGCTGGGGGTGATGACCGAGGCACGCGTACGCGGTATCCGCATTCCGCAGGATATGGCCGTGGTCGGCTTTGGCGATGTGCCTTTTGTGGGGGATATGGCGCCGGCGCTGACGACCGTGCGCATCAACGGGGGGCGCATCGGCGAGCTGGCCGCCCGGTACCTGATGGCGCGTGCCCAAGGGCAGCCGGTGGCGCAGCCGCTGGTGGATGTGGGATTTTCCATTATCGAACGCGAAAGCGCCTGACTGCGACTGCGCTCTCTACGCTCTCAGGGCGGGCCTCTTGACATCCTTTCTGGTATCGCTACCATCCCATCCGTTTTCTTTGGTAGCGCTACCAAACGAGGTCATGCACCAACCATCGGCGCTTGCAGGCGCCTTTTCGTGAGGAGACATTCGATGAAGCAACTGTTGCGCGCGCTGGCTGCCGCCTGCCTGGCGCTGGTCCTGACCACTCCTGCTCTGGCCTGGCCCGACAAAACCGTGACCTTGGTGGTGCCGTTTCCGCCTGGCGGCTCCACCGACCTGATCGCCCGCATGCTGGCTCCCAAGCTGCAGGAGAGGCTGGGCGGGAATTTCGTGGTGGACAACCGCGCTGGCGCCACCGGCACCATAGGCGCCGGACAGGTGGCGCGGGCCGCGCCGGACGGCCACACCTTGCTGGTGGCCTCGCTGGGTCCCTACGTGATTGCGCCGCACCTGATCGCCAGGGTCCCATATGACGCGCTCAAGGATTTCGACTACATCAGCGTGGCGGTTCAGGCGCCCAATGTGCTCGTCGTGCCGGCGGCCTCTCCGCACAACAGCCTGAACGATGTGCTGACCTATCTGCGGGCCAATCCCAACAAGATGACGTTTGCTTCTTCTGGCAACGGCAGCAGCGACCATCTGACGGCCGAGCTTTTCTGGCAGCAGACCGGTACGACCGGCATCCATGTGCCGTACAAGGGTGGTGGCCCGGTGATGAACGATCTGCTGGGCAACCAGGTCGATGCGTCATTCATGAACATCAACACCGCCCTGCCGCAAGTTCGCGCCGGCAAGCTCAAGGCGCTGGCCATTACCAGCGCGCAGCGTTCGCCGCTGCTGCCGCAGGTCCCCACGCTGGAGGAGCTGGGGATCATGGAGGCCAACGTCTATTCCTGGCAGGCTGTGGCCGGCCCGCGGGGTATGAGTCCAGAGATCAAAGCCAGGCTGCATGCGGCTATTGTCGCCGCGCTCAATGATCCGTCCATCAAGCCCAAGCTGCTGGATCTGGGCTTCGAGATCGTTGGCAGCAGCCCGGCGCAGTTCACAGCCTTTCAGGCGGCGGAATTCCAGCGCTGGAAGCAGCTGATCCACAGCCGCAAGATCACGGCAGACTGACCGACAAGTCTTACTGACTGATTTTCTGGCGCACCTGTGACGGCCGCTGGCCGCGGTGTGCGCCGCATTGATCGTTCCATGACCATTGCTTCCACATCGACTCCTGTCGTGACCGAGCTGCGCGCACTGGGCGTGGCCGGGCGCGACAGCATGCTGCTCAACCTGAGCGGCGCACACGCTCCCTTTTTCACCCGCAACCTGCTGATCCTGCGCGACAGCGCCGGTCATACCGGTGTGGGCGAGGTTCCGGGCGGCGAAGCCATCCGACAGACGCTGGAGGATGCGCGCACACTCATTCTGGGGCAGCCCATCGGCGCCGTACAGCAGTTGGTGCGCCGGGTGCAGGAGCGCTTTGCCGAGCGCGACCGTGGCGGCCGGGGGCTGCAGACTTTCGATCTGCGCACCACCATCCATGCGGCCACTGCCGTCGAGGCGGCCCTGCTGGATCTGCTGGGGCAGCATCTGGGAGTGCCGGTGGCCCAACTGCTGGGCGAGGGGCAGCAGCGCGACCGCGTGCCGGTGCTGGGCTACCTGTTTTTCGTTGGCGACCGGCGCCAGACCCCGTTGCCGTATTCCGCGGAGCCCGATGCAGACGATGACTGGCTGCGACTGCGTCACGAGCCGGCGCTCACGCCCCAGGCCATCGTGCGGCTGGCCGAGGCCGCGCAGGCGCGCTACGGCTTCAGCGACTTCAAGCTCAAAGGGGGCGTGTTGCGTGGTGAAGAGGAGGTGGAAGCCGTGCTGGCCTTGCACGAGCGCTTTCCGCAGGCACGCGTGACGCTGGATCCCAACGGCGGCTGGCGGCTGCAAGACGCCATAAGGCTGCTGCGCGACCTGCGGGGTGTTCTGGCCTATGCCGAAGATCCTTGCGGTGCCGAAGACGGCTACAGCGGACGCGAGGTCATGGCCGAGTTCCGCCGTGCCACCGGTTTGCCTACGGCCACGAACATGGTGGCCACCGACTGGCGCCAGCTGGCCCATGCGCTGGCGTTGCAGAGCGTGGACATTCCGCTGGCCGATCCGCATTTCTGGACGCTGTCCGGCTCGGTGCGGGTGGCGCAGACCTGCCGCGACTGGGGGCTGACCTGGGGCTCGCATTCCAACAACCATTTCGATGTGTCGCTGGCGATGTTCACGCACGTTGCAGCTGCCGCGCCAGGGCGGATCACCGCCATCGACACGCACTGGATCTGGCAGGACGGCCAGCGTCTGACGCGCGCGCCGCTACCCATCGTCAACGGCCAGATCGAGGTGCCGGCCCGGCCGGGCCTGGGCGTGGAGCTGGACATGGATGAAGTGGAGCGTGCCCACCGGCTTTACAAGGAGCATGGACTGGGAGCGCGCGACGATGCCATGGCCATGCAATATCTGATCCCGGGCTGGACCTTCGATCCCAAGCGGCCGGCGCTGGTGCGTTGAGCCGGGGGCAGACAACCGAACTTTTCTTCATCACACAAGGAGCGCCATGCGTCCTAACTTGTTGCGCAGGATCTGGAGCGAGGGCAGGCCGGCTCTCAATGGATGGCTGGCGATTCCCAACGGTTTTGCCGCCGAGACGATGGCCCATCAGGGCTGGGACACACTGACGGTGGACATGCAGCATGGGGTGGTGGACTACCAGGCCATGGTGGGCCTGCTGCAAGCCATATCGACCACGCCGGTGGTGCCGCTGGTGCGGGTGCCCTGGCTGGAGCCGGGCATTCTGATGAAGTCGCTGGACGCTGGCGCCTATGGCGTCATCTGCCCGATGGTCAACACGCGCGAGGACGCGCAAAAGCTGGTGGCCTGGACCCACTACGCGCCGCGCGGCACACGCAGCTTTGGCCCGGTGCGGGCGCTGCTCTATGGGGGGGCCGATTATCCGCAGCATGCCAACGACACCATCGTGACCTTCGCGATGATCGAGACGACCCAGGCGCTGGACAATCTGGACGCCATTTTGTCGGTGGAAGGGCTGGATGCGGTCTATATCGGGCCAACCGATCTGGCACTGTCTCTGGGCTGCCGGCCCAATATGGACGATCCCGAGCCACCGGTGCGCCAGGCCATCGCCCACGTGCTGGATCGCGCCCGGGCCCATGACGTAGTGGCTGGCATCCACAACTTCGGCACCGAGGCAGCGTTGCAGCGCGTGGCCATGGGCTTTCAGTTTGTCACCATCGGTTCGGATGCACGCTTCATCGCTGCCGGCGCCCAGCAAGTGGTGGGCACAATGCGGGCGCAGCTGGGACCGGCTGAACGCTGAGGTCGCGGCCGGGTCGGGCGGTTGGAGCTGCAGTCAGTCGGGAGTGGCCACGCCGGAGGGAGAGGGCGGTAGCTGCCGGGCCACCAGCTCGACCAGGCTGAGGATGGGCGTGTTCCAGCCGTCGGCTTGGGCGCCGGCCAGGAAATTCAGCCGGCAGCTCGCGCACGAGAGCACGACCGCATCGGCGCCGCTGGTGTCGATCTGCTCGCGCTTGATTTCCCAGGCCCGGTGGCGCAAGCTCTCGGCACGGTTGATCAGGAAGGCGCCGGCGCCTCCGCCGCAGCACCAGTTCAGCTCCGCCGTCGGGTTCATCTCGCGCAGCTCGATGCCCAGCGCGCGCAAGGCGGTGCGTGGTTGCGCGATGACGCCGCCATGGCGCGCGAGCTTGCAGGCGTCGTGGTAGGTCACGGCTGCGGGGGCGCCGTTTGCGGCGGCGGGGAGTTGCAGCCGGCCCGCGGCAATCTCGCGGCCGAGGAATTCGGAGATGGCCAGCACCTCGAAGGGCAGCGGGCGGCCGTCGGGCAGCCGCCCTTCCCAGCGCAGCGCCGGATAGGCGTGGCCGCATTCGGGCAGGATGACGGTGCGCGCGCCGATGGCCAGGGCCTGCTCGATCAGCCGCTGGCTGGCCTCTTGCTGCAGGGCTTCGTTGCCCGACAGCAGGCCGAAATTGGCCGCCTCGAAGCCGGCGCTGCGCAGGGTCCATTTCAGACCCAGGTGGTTGAGGACCTTGGCCGTCGCGGCCAGCGCGTCCTGAAACAGCAGCACGTCGATGACGGTGCTGACCAGCAGCACGTCGGCCTGCGGTTCATCCAGCGGGATGGCGATGCCCTGCGCGCGCAGCGCACCCACCGTGCGCTGCAGCTCGGCCGGGCCGACGCCGAACACCGTGCCGCGGCCTTGCTGCTCCTGCGCCACGGCCATCAGCTCCAGCGGAGCCAGGCCCGCTTCGGACAGGGCCTCGCGCATGACGTTGACGCCGCGCGCGATGTTGATGCCCATCGGGCAGGCCATGCTGCAACGTCCGCACTCGGTGCAGCTGTCGTACACCAGCTCCTGCCACTGGCGCAGCTCCTCGGCCGTGATGTCCGGCGTGACCAGGCGTCGCAGCGGCGCGAAGGCGGCGGTCTCGCGCGCGTGCACGCGGCGCAGCAGATCGAGCTTGCGCGAGGGGGTATAGGCCGGGTCCTGGGTGCTTTGGTAGAAGTGGCAGGCCTCGGAGCAGTAGCCGCAGTGCACGCAAGATTCCAGATCCATGGCCAGCGTGCGGTCGATCTTGCGGCGCATCACGGCCTTGGCGCGCTCCACCCGTTCCTCGTCGCTGAGCGCCGTCGGCTGCGCCAGCTGGCCCAGCTGCCCGATGGCCTGCTGGAACTGCCGAAAGACATTCATGTCGATCATGGGCGGACTCCACGGCGGGCCAGAAAGCGCGCCAGTTGCATGCGGTTGGGCAGCACCAGAAAGGTGTGCATCAGCTTGCCAAACGGAAACCACACCAGCAGCAGCTCCAGGCTGATCAGGTGGATGGCCAGCGGCGTGCGGTACAGCGGCTCGCCATGGGCCAGCAGGGCGGCCGAAGGCTCGCCGACCACCGCCATGCCGGTGAGAAAAGGCAGCAGCGTCAGCGTCCAGCTGATGTAGTCGTCGCTGCTGGAGATGCGCCGCAGCACCGCGTCGCTCAGGCGAAACAGCAGCGCCAGCAGCAGCGAGACGATGGTGGCCGCCGCGGCCAGGTACATCACCGCATCGGGCAGGGCCGGCCAGTGCAGGCCGGTGAGTCGCTGGATGAAGGCAATGTGCGGCGCGTAGCCGAAGAAGACGAGGGCCAGCCCGATGTGAAAGACATAAGGGTTGACCGTGACCAGGGTGGCGCTGGGGTGAAAGCCCCCCCGCGGCAGCATGCGCCGCAAGGCCGCGCGCAGCAGCTGGGGCGCAGCCACCGGCTGGCGCGGCGGGGCGGCCGGCTCGGGCTGCGGCAGGCGCCACAAATGCCACAGCCGCCAGCTCACGCCCCCGATAAAGATGGCCAGCGCCAGCGCCAGCAGCGGGCCGCGTGCCCAGTCCAGCAAATCCATGTCACGACCTCCCTTGGAACCTTGGGAATACCCGCATGGGGATAGGAGCCCGCATCGTACGCCGTACGGGCCCAGTCCGGCAAGGCTGCGGCAGGTTCAGGCCCGATCGGCCGTTGCCAAGTGGCACAGCGGGGCCGGCAGCGGTGTCTGCGCGATCTGCAGCGTCACGTGGCCGATGCCGAAGCGGCGCTGCAGTTCCTGGGCGGCTGTGCGCAGAAAGGCGTCGCCCGGGTGGCCAGCGGGCATGACCAGATGGGCCGTGAGCGCGACCTGGGTGGTGCTCATGGCCCAGACGTGCAGGTCCTCGACCTGCGCCACGCCCGGCTGCTCGCCCAGCCAGGCGTGCACCGCGTGCAGGTCGATGTGCTCGGGCACGCCGTCGAACAGCAGGTGCAGCGACTGGCGCAGCAGCCCCCAGGTGCCAGCGACGATGAGCACGGCAATCAGCAGGCCCAGCACCGGGTCCAGCCAGGCCCAGCCCTGCCACAGGTAGAGCACGCCGCCGATCACCACCCCCAGCGAAACCAGCGCGTCGGCGGCCATGTGCAGAAAGGCGCCGCGAATGTTGAGGTCGTGCGCGCGCCCGCGCAGAAACAGCAGCGCGGTGGCGGTGTTGATGACTATGCCGATGCCGGCTACCAAAATCAGGGTCCAGCCTTCGGTGGGCTCGGGGCGGCCCAGCCGCTGCAGCGCTTCCCAGCCCAGCGAGCCCATGGCCACCAGCAGCAGCACGGCGTTGGCGAAGGCCGCCAGGATGGAGCCGCGGCGCCAGCCATAGGTGTGACGTTCGTCAGGGCGTACCCGGGCGGCCCAGGCGGCCATCCAGGCCAGCACCAGGCCGGCGACGTCGCTCAGGTTGTGGGCCGCGTCGGCCAGCAGGGCCAGCGAGTTGACCTGCCAGCCATACCAGGCTTCGATGGCGACGAAGCCGGTGTTCAGTGCGATGCCGATCGCAAACGCGCGGTCGAAGTCCGGCTCAGGGTGGGGGTGATGGGGGGCATGGTGTGCATGCGGGTGCCGGCCATGCCCATGGGAATGGGAGTGCGCGTGGGCCATGTGCGCAGTATGCCCGCGCCGCCGGCAGCCAAGTCGGCAGCAGGGCCTTCGGCGGGTCGGGGAATCAGAACACCGACAGCGGCTTGGAGGCCAGGCCCGCGCGCACGCTGGCCAGGCGGTGTTCGACGCCGCGTTCGATGGCCTGGCCCAGCAGGGCCGGCAGCAGCGGCCACTGCACCGGGCGCCGCGTGGCCAGGTGGCCGTCGCGCACCGCCTGCGCGGGATCGACCCAGATCACGGTTTTCTCGGCCAGGGACGGCTGCAGGGCGGCCCAGGCCAGCGCGTCGCTGTCGGCGGCATCGATCATCACGATGTGGGCCTGCTCCAACTGCTGCGGCTCGAGCAGCTCGATCGCCGGCGTGCGCCGCCGCGACAGGGCTACCACGCCGTCGAGCAGCTTGCGCTCGGCCGGGCTGAAGCCCAGCACCAGCACCTTCACGGACGATGGCTCCACCGCCTTTTTGGGCGGCATGGCCGGCGCTGGTGCCGGCGCAGGCTCCGGACTCAGTGGCAGGACGATCATGGCGTGGCTCCCTCGTTGGTCTGTCGGCGGCCGACGGGCCGCGCTGCAGACCATTGTGCGCAGCCACCCCGTACCCGGCACGGTAGTAGTTCACGAAATCGCGCCGCGCTGCAGCAGGGCCTGCCCACGCCAGGCCGCCGGCGTGACGCAGTTCACGCTGGCGGCCGCTGCGCTACGATGCCGGCATGAACACCGCCACCCTGGCCGCGCCGGCCGTCCCCCTGCGGCAGGACGCCGCCGTCATCGCCCTGGTCGGGCTGGCACATGCCAGCTCGCATTTCGCCCACCTGCTGCTGCCGCTGCTGTTTCCGGTTTTCGCGCGCGAGTTCGGTCTGAGCTATGCCGAGCTCGGCGCCCTGATGTCGGTGTTTTTCGTCGTCTCCGGGCTGGGGCAGGCCGGCGCCGGTTTCGTGGTGGATCGGCTCGGCGCCTGGCGCGTGCTGCTGGCCAGCGAAATCCTGTTCATCGCCGCCTGCGTGCTGGCTGCGCTGGCGCAGGGCTATGGGGGGCTGCTGGCGGTGGCGGTGCTGGCCGGGCTGGGCAATGCCCCGTTCCATCCGGTGGATTTCACGATCCTGAACCAGCGGGTCTCGGCGCCGCGGCTGGGGCACGCCTTCAGCGCCCATGGACTGACCGGCAATCTGGGCTGGGCGGCCGCGCCGGTGTTCCTGGTCGGGCTGGGCAGCGTGCTGGGCTGGCGTGGCGCCTATCTGGCCGCCGCCGGGCTGTATGCGGCGGTGCTGGTGCTGCTGGTGGCGCAGCGCCAGCGCCTGCGCACCGAAGTGCTGCGGCGCGCGCCGACCCCGCAGGGCGGCGGCGATCTGGCTTTCCTGAAGCAGCCGGTGGTCTGGTGGTGCTTTGCCTTTTTCCTGCTGTCCACGATGACGCTGGCGCTGGTGCAGAACTACGCCGTCTCCATCCTGCAGGCGCTGCACGGCGTCAGCCTGCAGGCCGCGACGCTGACGCTGACGGCCTACATGCTGTGCGCGGCCGCCGGCATCTTCATCGGCGGCTTCGTGGCGGCGCGCCCCGGCGCCCACAGCGACCGCGTGGTGGCCTGGTGCATGGGCGGCGGGGCGGTGCTGATGCTGCTGTGCGCCAGCGGCTGGCTGGGCGCCACCGGCACGATGGTGGCGCTGGCGCTCACCGGCCTGGTCATCGGCGTCGGATCGCCCTCGCGCGACATGATGGTCAAGCAGGCCACGCCCAAGGGGGCCACCGGCCGGGTCTATGGCACGGTGTACTCGGGGTTCGACGTGGGCTTTGCCGTGGCGCCGCTGCTCTTTGGCGCGCTGCTGGACCACGGGCATGTCCGGGCCACTTTCTTCGTGGCGGCGCTGATCCTGGTCCTGAGCGTGCTCACCGCCACCGCAGGCGTGGGCCGTCGCGTGCGTGTCTGAGCGCGCAGGCCGCGCAGGGCACAATCGCGCCCCATGAAGACCCAGCTCGCAGGACATCTACTCGTCGAATGCCTCGTCGCCCAGGGCGTAACCCACGCCTTTGGCGTACCTGGTGAGAGCTTTCTGGCCGTGCTCGACGGCTTTCATGCCTACCGGGACCGCATCCGCTTCATCATCAACCGCCAGGAGGGCGGCGCCGTCTTCATGGCGGAAGCCCACGGCAAGCTGACCGGCCGGCCCGGTGTGTGCTTCGTCACGCGCGGCCCCGGCGCCACCAATGCGTCCATCGGCGTGCACACGGCCTTCCAGGACTCCACGCCCCTGGTGCTGTTCGTCGGCGACGTGGCCAGCGACATGCGCGACCGCGAGGCTTTCCAGGAGGTGAACTACGAGTCTTTCTTCGGCCCCAGCACCAAGGGCATGGCCAAGCGGGTCGAGCGCATCGACGACGCGCGCCGCATCCCCGAATACGTGGCGCGCGCCTTCGCCACGGCGATGAACGGCCGGCCGGGGCCGGTGGTGCTGGTGCTGCCGGAAGACATGCTGACGCAGCCGGTGCAGGCCGAGCCGCTGCCGCAGGTGCTGGCCTCCCAGGCCTGGATAGGGCCCGAGCCGTTGTCGCAAATAGAAAGTGCGCTATCAAAAGCGCAGCGTCCGCTGCTGATCGCCGGTGGCGGCGGCTGGACG
Organism: Hylemonella sp.; assembly: GCA_036846225.1. Taxonomy (GTDB): domain Bacteria; phylum Pseudomonadota; class Gammaproteobacteria; order Burkholderiales; family Burkholderiaceae_C; genus Hylemonella. The sequence goes on along the minus strand of DAIUCJ010000004.1, from coordinate 81,831 downwards.
CCGCAGGCGGCGCAGGCCTTGCAGCGCTTTGCCGAAGCCTGGCGGCTGCCGGTGTGCAATGCCTTCCGCTTCCAGGACACGTTCGACAACCTGCACCCGCAGTACGCCGGCGATCTGGGCATTGCGCCCAATCCGCGGCTGGTGCAGCGCGTCCAGCAGGCCGATCTGCTGCTGGTCGTCGGCGCCCGGCTGGGCGAGATGACCACCGGCGGCTACACCCTGCTGGATGCGCCGCGCACCCGGCAGCGGCTGGTGCACATCCATGCCAGCGGCGAGGAGCTGCACCGCGTCTATCACGCCGACGTGGCCGTGCAGGCCACGATGAACGCGGCGGCCCTGGCCCTGCAGACCCTGCAGCCGCCGGCTGCGCCGCCCTGGGCGGACTGGACCGCGGCCTGCCATGCCGACTATCTGGCCAACCTTCAGCCGCAGCCGCTGCCGGGCGCCATCGACATGCCGGCGATCATCGCCACGCTGCAGCGTCTGCTGCCCGAGGACGTGGTCGTCACCAACGGCGCGGGCAATTTCGCCAGCTGGGTGCACCGCTTCTGGCGCTACCGCGGGCTGGCCCGGGGGCTGAAGACCCAGCTGGCGCCCACCAACGGGGCCATGGGCTACGGGGTGCCGGCCGGCATCGCCGCGGCCCTGACCAGCGGGCGGCTGGCGTTCACGATCGCGGGCGACGGGGACTTCCTGATGAATGGCCAGGAACTGGCCACTGCCGTGCAGTACGGGGCCAAGACCGTGATCGTGCTGCTCAACAACGGCATGTACGGCACCATCCGCATGCACCAGGAGCGCGAGTACCCGGCCCGCATCAGCGGCTCCGAGCTGCGCAACCCCGACTTCGTGGCGCTGGCGCGCGCCTATGGCTACGCGGCCGAGCGCGTCACGCACACGGACGCATTCGAGCCGGCGCTGCGCGCGGCGCTGGCACGCACCGAGGGCACGCTGATCGAGATCGTGCTCGACCCGGAACTCATCACCACCCGCGCGACACTCAGCGCCATCCGGCAGGCGGCGCTGGCGCGGCCGGCGCAAGGCTGACCCTGGAAACGGCAGCTGACCGCGCTTTCCTTTCTTTGGCGGCCCTGCCGCGGGAGGCGGGCGAGGATGAAAAAAAGCCGGCTGCGCGCAGCCGGCTTTTTCATCGGCGGGGTGCCGCCGTTTATTTGAGGTGCTTGCCCACCAGCGAGGCCAGCTCGAACATCGTGACCTGGGCCTTGCCGAAGATGGCCTTGAGCTTGTCGTCGGCGTTGATGTTGCGCTTGTTCACCTTGTCCTGCAGGCCGTTCTTCTTGATGTAGGCCCACAGCTTGCTCACCACCTCGGTGCGCGGCAGCGGGTTGGAGCCCACCACGGCGGCCAGCGCGGCGCTGGGAGTCAGCGGCTTCATGAAGGCCGCATTGGGCGTGCGCTTCTTGGCCGGAGCCTTTTTCTTGGCCGGGGCTTTCTTGGCTGCCGCCTTCTTGGCGGGGGCCTTCTTCGCGACGACCTTCTTGGCCGGGGCTT